>JBNARO010000022.1:0-15612 GCA_049718665.1 Dictyoglomaceae bacterium
CGTTTTCTAAAATCCTCCCCGTTTGTAGCTCACCTATAAGGGATTGAAACCTCTCTATGAGAACAAGAGCAAAGAGAAGATATTAGGTTTGTAGCTCACCTATAAGGGATTGAAACTACTTCTCCATAGGGACCTCCATCCCCCCAAGTGCGTTTGTAGCTCACCTATAAGGGATTGAAACTGTCGAAAGAAGAAGTTGAAGAAAGACTGAGATTTCTAGTTTGTAGCTCACCTATAAGGGATTGAAACTATTTCATAGATGATACCTCTTTTGAAGGCTTCTCAACTGTAGAAGCTATTAGTCAGTATTTTATCCATAAAAATATCACATTTAAAATACTATTATTAAGACCGGAATCTATTAAAGAAGATATACCTGTAAGAGGTAGACAATACCATCACAGCAGACTATATCCTCTTAGCTCTAAATGAAAATACGGATGAAAAAACTGATGAGATAATCTTAGATGTATCAAGAGAGCTAAACTTTCAAATACTAATTGTGGTTGAGGCTTTTAGAAGATTTATCGTGGCCCAGCGATCTAAAAATTATATAAATAAGGAGACTTCTAAGGAATTTGAAATTACGTTCGAGACCGCAAAGGCTCCATTTTTTGTAGATTACTTTAAAAACTTTAATAAAGTTCCCTTTAGTTTTGAAGAGGAAATAGAAAATGGACTGTATTTTAACTATAAAGAGGGGCTTTGCTTTAGCCTTTCTCACCATAATACCGTGGGATAAGATTGAAAAATTAATCACTTTACCCCAAGGCTCACTTTTCAAGACGAAAACACAAAAAGAATAAGATATAAAATGAATTATCCTTTGGGAAATCTCTGGATCTACATTAATCTTCTTCAAACCTTCTACAAGATATTCAAAATTTATGATAGAAGAATATGTTAAAGAATTTCTAAGAAGTTAGCAAGAAAACCAAAGAAAGAGTCTTTAACTATCTAAAATTTTAAAAAGTATAAAATTTCTCCCAAAATTGCCATAAAAAGAAGGCGAGTTAAAATATTCCCTTTATTTTTATAAGAGAGAAATATGGAAAGAAAAAATAAAAAAACTTCTTTCCAATCCATAACAGAATCTAAAACAATACTATAAGTAGCAGAGATAATAAGAGCAAAGGTCATGGGTCTTAAATATTCTAAAACTCTTGATATTTTTTCATTATTTAATTTATGAAAAAGGTAAGAAGAAGAATAAACTAAAATAAAGGGGGCAAGGACAGAAGAGATTGTTGCTACAAAGGATCCCAAAATTCCTCCCATTTTGTATCCTATAAAAGTAGCGGAGTTTATAGCAATAGGACCTGGGGTAACTTGAGATATAGCAAGAACGTCTATAAATTGAAGATTGGTTAGCCATTTTTCTTGTATTACTACAAAATATCTAATAAGAGCTACAATAGCATACCCACCACCAAAACCAAAAAGACCTATTAAAAAGAAAACTCTAATTAATGTCCAGAATATACCCATAATATTGCGCCACCTAAGGATAGTAAGATTATGTACATAGGATTAATCTTCAAAGCTATTAAGAGAAAACATAGGAAAATTATAAGAAGAATTCGTAGAGTCGTAAAACTATTCTTTTTTAAGATTTCATATACACTATAAACCATAAGACCCGCAATAGCGGGTCTTAACCCATAAAATAAACCCTGAATGAATCTTTCATGTTGAAATTTTAGAAAAAAGATAGCAATAACAAGAATAGAGATAAAAGATGGAAGAACAACCCCTAAGGCACTAACTATAACCCCTTTTAATTTTTTCAATCTATAACCTACCGCTATTGCAAAATTGAAAGCTATGGGCCCTGGAAAAAGCTGAGCTAAAGTTAAGGTTTCTAAAAATTCATTTTCATTTATCCATTTTCTCTTTCTGACAATCTCCTCTAAGAAAAGGGGGATCATTACATATCCCCCACCAAGAGTAAGCCACCCAATTTTTAAAAATACCAAAAACAAATCCCAATAATTCATTACAATATTTCATCCACATGTTCTTGAATCTTTTTTATAGCGGTTATGATATCATCCATATCTTCCTTTGTACCTAAAAGAACATTCTGAGAAAACCAAACCCCTTCTTCAGTGCATGCTTTTTCTGTTTCTGAAAGATAAAGATTTTCATATTGTGCATCTTTAAGGGAATTATATATTGCGGGAATTCTGTAAAGAGGGAAAGTATATCCTGGTTTTAATGGTATTCCTTCTGCATTCATTGCCTTAACAAAATTCATCTTTGATAAACCTTTAAAATAAGAAGATTTATACTTAAAGATGTAAAGATGATAAGCATGTCTTGTTACTCCATCATCAGGAGTTAAAGGTTCTATACCCTCAATTTCTTTTAATCTTTCTGTTAAATATTTTGCATTCTCCTCTCTCTTTTTCATTAGCTCTTCCATTCTTTCCATCTGTGCTAATAAAATTCCTGCCTGAAACTCTGTCATTCTATAATTTCCAGAAAGAATATAATGCATATACCATTCTCCTTTTTTGGCTCTTCCCACATTCATTAAAGACCAAGCTTTTTCTGCTAATTCTTCGTCATTAGTTAAGATAATTCCCCCTTCCCCTGCATTTATATTTTTTGAGGATTGAAAGCTAAATATACCCATATCTCCTAATGCTCCAACCTTTTTCCCTCTCCATTCAGCTCCATGAGCCTGAGCAGCATCTTCCAAGACCCTAAGATTATATTTTTTTGCAATATCCAAAATCTTATCCATATTAGCGGGACAACCGCCTATATGGACAGGAATTACCGCTTTTGTTTTTGGGGTTATGGCAGATTCTATCTTTTCTGGGTCAATATTATAGGTCTTAGGATCTATATCTACAAAAACTGGTTTTGCTCCTACCATAAGCACAGCACTTGCGGTAGCAATAAAGGTATATGCGGGAACAATAACTTCATCTCCTGGACCAACTCCTAAAGCTTTTAAGGCAATCTCTAAGGCAGCGGTTCCATTTACACAAGTGATTCCATATTTTGCAGAATGATACCTTGCAAATTTTTCTTCAAATTCTTCATTCTTTTTCCCATTAACTCTTCCCCATTTCCCACTCTTTAAAACATCAATTAGTGCTTTTTCTTCCTTCTCATCAAATATGGGCCAAGATGGATAAGGTTTTTCTCTTACAGGTTTTCCACCGCAAATTGCCAAATACGCCATATCTTCCTCCTAATACATTAATTAATATAACTATATAATTATACAGTAAAAAATGATATAATTCTAAAAGAAAAAATTTTTAGAGGGAAGAAGTGGATTTAAAAAAAGAGGTATATAATCTAATTCTTCAAACTATAGGGGTAGCTATAATAATTATAGAAGAAGATACAACTATATCCTATTGTAATAGAGAGTTTGAAAACTTATCAGGATATCGAAGAGAAGAGATAGAAGGAAAGAAGAGTTGGACAGAATTTGTAGCTGACGAGAAAGAATTAGAAAAAATGAAAGAATATCATAGATTAAGAAGAATCAGCCCAGAGCTTGCTCCTGAAAACTATGAATTTAAGTTTAAAGATAGATATGGAAATATTAAAAACATATGGCTAAAGGTAGATGTGATTCCAAAAACTAAGAAGAGCATTGCTTCTTTCTATGATATTACTGAGTTAAGGAAAATGCTTGATAATGCACCTATCGCCCTTAAAGAACTAAATTTTTCTAAGGTTAAGCTATATATAGAGGAGTTAAAGAAAAAAGGAATAAGAAATTTGAAAGAATATTTTGAAAATAACAAAGAGGAAGCTATAAAGTGTACAAAATTAGTAGAAACAACTTATATTAATCCATACGCTATAAGATTAAGTTTTAATAAACTCTTAGGAGAGGTCCCCCCCCAATTTATCATGGAGATATTAACTAAACTCCTTGAAGGTAAAAAATCATCAGAATTCACAAGTATCTACTCTACTCCTGACGGAGGATCAGTAATTGTAGAGGCAAGATGGAATATTGTTCCAGGATACGAAGAAAATTGGGAGAAAATTATAGTTTCTCTCTGTGATCTTACAGAAATGGTGAAACTACAAAAAGAGATAGAAAATAAGCTTGCTAAAGTTCAAAGGGTTTTTGACCAAATGGTAAATACTCTTTCCACAATTGTAGAAATAAAAGATCCGTATACTGCAGGACATCAAAAAAGAGTAACAGAATTAGCTTTAGCTATTGCAAAAGAAATAGGGCTCTCAGAAGATGAATTGAGAAATCTTTACATAGCAGGACTACTGCATGATATTGGAAAGATAGCTATTCCCTCAGAAATTTTAAATAAACCTGGAAAGCTTTCACAAATAGAGTTTGATTTAATAAAATCTCATCCTGAAACAGGATACAAAATCCTTAAAAACATAGATTTTCCTTGGAAAATTCCTGAAATTGTCCTTCAGCATCATGAGAGATTAAATGGTTCTGGATATCCTAAAGGATTAAAAGGTGATAAAATTTTAATAGAAGCAAAAATATTAGCAGTAGCAGATGTAGTTGAAGCAATTTCTTCTTATAGACCATATCGTCCTGCCTTTGGAATAGAAGTTGCTTTGGAAGAAATTAATAAAAATAAGGGAATATTATACGATCCAGAGGTTGTGGATATCTGCATAAAATTATTCAGAGAAAAAGGATTTAAGTTTCAAGAGTAAAGTTATGGATATAACTAAAGAAAGGGAAAGAATTGTTAATTTTTTAAGAGAGAAGTTAAAGGAAGAAGGAAAAGATGGATATATAGTAGGAGTAAGCGGAGGAATCGATTCCTGTGTAGTATCTTATCTTTTAAAAGAAGCTGTAGGAAGAGAGAAAGTTTTTGCTCTTATCATGCCTGAGATGGATACGGAATCTTCTTCTACAAAAGATGCATTATTCATTGTTCAAACCCTTGGAATTCCATATAAAGTTTTCTCATTAACAAAGGCTTTATGGGTATTAGGAGTATATAAAATTATTCCTCTGTGGCTTCTTTTATTTAAGCCTTTAAAAAGAAGAGCGGTGAGATATCTATATACTGAGTATAGCAAAATTTTGGGAAAACCAGTATTCTTTGCAGTAAAAGAGAAATTGAATGTAAAGCTGAATTGGTTTTATGAAGGTATTGCATATCATAGAATAAAGCATAGATTGAGAATGTCCCTTTTATACTTTTTTGCAGAAAAGAAAAATTATTTAGTTGTAGGATGTGCCAACCTCACTGAAGCCTTGATTGGTTATTATGTAAGATATGGAGATGATTCTTGTGATATTGCTCCTATATCTCATCTTTATAAAACAGAAGTAAGAGAACTTGCTAAAATTTTAGAGGTTCCCAAAAGAATAATAGAAAAATCACCATCTCCAGATCTTCTTCCAGGAATCACTGATGAATATTCCATAGGAATAGACTATTATACTTTGGATAGAATCCTTCAATCTTTTGAGGAAGGAAAGGATCCTTCTCGGTTAAAAGAGTTTGACGAAAAACTAACAAACCTTATATATGAACAGTATTTATGGGCAAAGGAACAAATTAAAAAACCACTGAAATTATTAAGAGGGTAATGTTCTTTGGAAAATTAGAAGAAGGGGAAGTAATAAAAAGGGAAAAAAGATTTAGACTATACGTTATTCATAAAAATAGAAAAGAGCTTGTCTATCTTCCAAATCCAGGAAGACTTGAGGAGATAATTTTTCCAGGCGCTAAGATTTTTATGGAGAATAAAATAAATGTGAAAAGAAAAACAAAATGGGAAGCGGTTTTAGGAATCGAAAATAGTACTTATGTTTCTTTGAATGCGTCCTTAGCTAATAAAATATTTTATGAGAATCTTAGATTCTTCCCTGTAAAAGTAAAGGATCTAAAAAGAGAATTTATTTTTAATAACAGCAGGTTTGACTTTTTAATAAACGATAGAATATTGGTAGAAGTAAAATCTGTAACCTTAGTGAAAGAAAATATAGGTTTATTTCCAGATGCCCCTACAAAAAGAGGAACAAGACATATGGAAGAAATGGCAAAATGGGATTTTGAGAAATGGGTAGTCTTTGTAGTTCAAAGAAATGATGCAAAATTAGTTATGCCTCACAGAGATATAGACAAGAATTTTTTAAAAAGTATTAATTATTTAAAGGAAATGGGTGGAGCCTTTTTTGCTTTTAAATGTGAGGTTAATCCTTATGGAATATTCTTTGGGGATTTTATAGATGTTAAAATATAGAAGTCTCTTAGAAAAGTTGAGGAGCATAGAAGATAAGGCAAGAAATTTAGTAGAAGAAAGAATAAGAGAGTTTGAAAGTCTTGGACTTTATGGTACAGAATTAGATTTATTTTCTGAACTCTCTTTTTGTGTTTTAACTGCTAACTTTTCTGCCCAAGGAGGAATAAAGGCCCAAAAAGCTATTGGAAAAGTAAAATTTGCTAACTTATCGTTAGAAAAGTTAGAGGAGGAACTTTTGAAAGTGGGTCATAGATATGCAAGGATAAGAAGCAAGTATATTGTAGAAAATAGGAAGCTTATTGGGAAATTAAGAAGCATATGGGAGCTCCCTTCTCATGAAGGAAGAGAGATATTAGTTAAATCTGCAAAAGGAATAGGATGGAAAGAGGCAAGTCATTTTCTAAGAAATACAGGGAAAATGGATGTAGCAATCTTAGATAAGCACATATTGAGAACTTTATATAGTGAAGGAATAATAGAAGAGATTCCCACAAATTGGACAGAGAAAAAATATTTATATATTGAAAATATCTTTTCTGAACTCTCCTACGAGTTTGGGAAAACTCCAGGAGAAACAGATTTGTATCTTTGGTACTTAATTAAAGGAAAAGTTGAGAAATAAAGATAAGATTTTTCAAAAACTATCACCTTCCAAATATCCCTAATATTTTTCTTAAATTATTCCATACTGATACCTTCTCTTCAAAAATTTCTTCAGGTAGATCTAAATTATATTTTGTTAAAACCTCCACAATATCAGATTTTATACTTTCCTTATCCCTTGGATTCATATCTTCAGTAAAACTTTTATATAATAATCCTATAGCAGAAATAGGCGGTATTCTAAACTCTAAAGCTATTCCATTCTCAAAGTGAATAATCTCAGGAAAGAACGGAGAGGTATTTATATTCTCCAATTTTCCCATAACAAAATTTTCACCAAATTTTGCTTTCTCCTTTTGAAGAATCTCATTAAAGGCATAAAGATACAGAGTTTCTTCTTTCTCCTGTTTTAATATATGTTCTAAGCCTACCTCTAAATCATTTAATCTTTTCAAGAATTCTAAAATTAAGTTTCCTTTTATTAAATCTCCATGCTGGGGAAGGATAATTTCAGGGAGTGGATCTAATCTTCCTATTCTATCTACTGCAAATTTTAATGCTTCTTTCGAGGGAATATATATCTGATGAAATATCTTTATACCTTCCCAAGAATCTTCATTAGCATATATATCATCTTTTTTCTTTGTTATAACTCCTCCCATTAAATCTCCTGAAAAGAGAACCCTTTTTGTTGGATAATAAAGCATCCATGCTCCTCTAAAATGGCAGAATGGGGTAGGAATAAATTGGAAAGAATGTCCAGTTCTTAATATTAATTTTTTATTCGGGAAATATTCTATTGCCTGAAATCTTTCCTGATCCAATCCATAGCTTCTTATTAATCTCCATGTATCTTCAGAGGTAATTAAGATGGAATTGGGGCTTATATTCATAAGCGCGGGAACAGAGGAGGTGAGATCAGGGTCTTGATGATTTACATATACAATATTTAGATTTTCAGCTCCTCCTATTAAATCCTTTAAACTCAAAATTAAATCATTAAAATACATTAATGGAGTAGGATCAATTAAAATATTAACTTTATTCCCTTCATTGGAAAGAATTAATAAATAACTATTGGCTACAAAGGGTTTCTCAGGAGTTTGAATTAAATACAAATCCTTTATAACTTCAAATACTTTTAATTCCATTTTTCCCTCCTTATAAAGGTAGTTTTACAGGCTCTTTTCTCTCATAAGATAGATAAGCAGCAATAGCAACCTCCATAGCTTTATATCCATCATATCCAGTGACAGGTGGATATTTGTTCTCCTTAATACTCTCTATAAAAGCAGATACTAAACCATAATCCATATTGCTCCCCCAATTTTCATAAGTTATTACTTTCCCTGTCTCATTATAAAATACTATATTTTGAGCAAAAACATCTAAGGTGATGGTTCCTTTTGTCCCAATAATTTCCATAGTTACATCTCCCCAGGTAGGGAAAATATTAGGTCTTGACCAAGAAGGATCTAAGGATACAAAAGTGTCATCTTCTAAGGTTAAAAGTAATATTCCACAATCATCTATATTTATATCAGGATGAAGTCTTGAATCAATCTCTGCATATACAGAGGTAAATTCTTTCCCTGTATACCATCTTATTAAATCTACCACATGAACAGTGTGATCCATCACTGCTCCTCCCCCCGCTTCCTCTTTATCTATAAACCAACCTCCTGGCATTTTTCCATGATTACTGGATTTTATAGCAAGAATTTTACCTAATACATTACTTTCTATAAGCTCTTTTACTCTATATGCGGGAGGAGCAAACCTTACTGGGAATGCTGTCATTAAAAATATTTTATTCTTTTCAGCGTATTCCAACATCTTTTTCCCATCTTCTATAGATGTTGCTAAGGGTTTCTCACATAAAACATGTTTCCCAAATTCTGCGGATTTTATAGTTAATGGCATATGATTTTTATTAGAAGAGCAAATAATAACTCCATCTATTTCCTTTAATAACTCTTCATAAGATGGATAAAATTTTGTATTATAATTTTGAGCTACTATTCTTCCTCTTTCTTCATTCTCATCCCATATCCCAATAAGTTTTGCAGAAGGATTATTCAATACACAATTTATATAACTGAAGGCATGCATATGAGCAAAACTTGCCATCCCTATCCTAACCATTATTTGACCTCCTTATCTTAGGGAAATAACTTTCCCCTTTTCTATAGATTCCAAAACTTTAAGAGAAATTTCTAAAGCCTTATATGCATCATATACATTTACTATTGGTTCTTTATTATTTAATATACAATCTACAAAATGCTTTATCTCCTTTGTATAAGGATCCTCTCTCAAAGGACTTTCAGGATAAGCAACTCCTTCTTTTTTCTCCTCAGTAATCTTCATGTTAACTTTTAACGGAATGCTTTTTCTACTATCAAACTCTATTATCCCCTTTTCTCCAGCAATTTCATAAGCCATAAAGAATGGCTCTACATGAGCCCAGCTTCCTTCTACATGGCTTATTACACCTGAGTTATGCCTTAAAACTACTAATGCATAATCTAAATGATCATAACCTTTAAAAGCCAATCCTTTTGCATAGATTCTTTCTACATCTCCAAAAGCCCATCTTGCAAAATCAAAATCATGAATAATCATATCTAAAACAAGACCACCACTCATATCAAAATTAGCATACCAATCTCTTCTTCCCATAGGGAAAGGCCCAGCCCTTCTAAAATTTGCTACTCCTACCTTTCCTAAATCTCCATTTTTAATCATGGAATATGCTATCTCATATTGGGGAAAAAACCTTAAAACATGCCCTACAAAAAATTTCCCCTTTGTCTTTTCTACAGTCTCAATAATTTCTTCCCCTTCTTTTAAAGTTCGAGCTAAAGGTTTTTCACATATTACATGTTTTCCTTCTTTTAATGCATATATACTAAGATCCTTATGATAGGGGGTAGGATAACAGATATCTACTAATTCCACTTCTTTATCCTTAATAAGATCGTAAGGATTTTTATAAACCTTCACTCCAGGGATTGATATATCTTGATGTTCTTCACAGATAGCTATAAGTTTTGTTTCTGGAATATTCATGTAGGCATTAGAGTGAACTCTTCCCATAGTTCCATACCCAATAACTCCAACTTTAATCATCCTTTCACCTCCAAATTAGTTTACCACCTTGATTAATTATATCCTTTTTGTGTTATAATTTAAACATCTTCCTTTTGGGAAAAAAATAGGCTACAAAAGTGGAGGAGCCCATTGAAAAAAGAAATATATATAAGCTAATAATCCTTTTGGGAATTGGGAATATTGGTTTCTCTCTATTTTCTGCATTTAGAAATTTTTATCTAATATTTTTTCTAAATAAATTTACAGACTCAAAAACCCAAATAGGAACCCTTATGTCCATAATAAGCCTGGCAGGAATGGTAATTCCTCCTTTAATTGGTGTATTATCTGACAGATTAATGAAAGTTCTAAAGGGAAGAAAATATATTATCATTTTTAGCTTACTACTTTTTATTTTATCCCTATCAAACTTAGAAAGAACAAGAAATTTAAAAGACCTTTATATAAATCTTTCTTTGGTCTCCATATTCTTTTTTGCAAGTTTTGCCCCTTTTCAGACCTTAGTTCCTGATATTATTCCTAAAGACTCTTTCGCCAAAACTACAGGAATTTCAAATTTCACCTCATACTTTGCCCAAGGAATATATATTATCCTTATTTTGCTTCTTCGTAGTAATAGATTAAGATTCTCTTTAATATATTTAGGAACTTTTATATCTATATTCTCTATACTTTTTATTCCTGAAAGGGAGAGAAAATACATAAACAATCCTATAGATTTTAATTATTTTAAAGGAAGACTATGGATTAAACTTTTTGCTCTTCAGTGGTTAATCTGGTATGGAATCTCATCTGTTAGTTCTTTTATTCTTCTTTTTTTCCACGATGCTCTTTTCGCTTCTTTAAAAGATTATTTCATCGCTCTTGGGATTTTTGGAGTGTTATCTTGGATAATATCTATCCCTATTGGTTTTATTGCAGATAAATATTCTAAGGAAAAATTAACCGCTATAGGGCTTGGAATCTTCGCAGTAAGTAGTATTCTTTTTTCTCAAAGTTATAGATTAATTCATGTTTATCTTCCATTACTTCTTTACGGAATAAGCTTATCTTTATTAACTATTGCTCCCTATAGTCTCTTGTTGAGCTATATTCCAAAGGAAAAAGCGGGAAGTTTTGTGGGAATAAACAACTTAGTAATTTCTTCTTCTCAAGTTCTTTCCTACTTTCTTTCGGGATTAATTATTGATTATGGAAGCTATCAAATAAATTTTCTACAAGGAGGAGTAGTCTCAATATTAGCTTTACTTATTTTGAGAAGAATTAATAATACCTCTTAATTTTCCATTAACTTTTTCTTTAAGATCTAAAGCTTCTTCTAAGGAATATGGCTTTTTTAATCTATATTCAAGGCTTAATGCCTTTTCAGGATTAAATTGTTGTAAATAATATGGAACATCTCCAATTATCTCTTTGATAATAGCTAAATCTCTTTCTTCCACTAATTCTGGGACTAATGTAGTTCTTACTTCAAATTTTATATCAAATTTTTTAAGTATTCTTAAGGATTCTAAAAGATTTTTGTAATATTTCTCCGCTAAATTTTCCTTTAAACCTATAGTCTTTGCATATTTTTCTTTAGAATTTTTAAAATCTATAGCAACATAATCTACTAACTTTGCTTGTATTAGTTCTACTAACATATGTGGGTTACTTCCATTGGTATCTAATTTTATAGAGAGCCTTCTTTTTTTTAATTTAAATAAAAACTGAGGGAGATCCTTTTGTAATGTAGGCTCTCCCCCTGTTATTACTACAGAACTAACTAATTTTCTTCTTCTATTTAGCTCCTCTAATATATATTCTTCAGAATATATCCCCTTCTTTCTTGTAGATATTAATTCAGGGTTATGGCAAAAAGGACACCTAAAATTACACCCCTGTGTAAATATGACAAAAGATATCCTATTAGGATAATCGAGAAGACTAAATCCCTGGAAGCCTGAGATTTTCAATATTTCTCCTCTCCTTTAAAGCTAAAACAAAAGGCTTTCTCAATCTAAATTCCTCTTGTTTCCCCTTATTCCAGCTTTTAACCGGTCTATAATATCCCACAACTCTTGAATAAATCTCTGTCTCTTTCCCACAATAAGGACAATTTTTCTTTTCTCCTCTTATATATCCGTGTTCTGGACATATACTAAAAGTAGGAGTAAGAGTAAAGTATGGAAGGTGATAGTTAGAAGAAATTAATCTTACCGCCTCTTTTACCAGATTTATATCTTCTATAGCCTCTCCCAAGAAAATATGCAGTACTGTTCCCCCAGTATATAAACTCTGAAGCTTATCCTGATGTTCAAGGACCTCGAAAGGATCAGCAGAATAGTTTACAGGAAGTTGAGTAGAATTAGTATAGAAAGGCTCTGTTTCTCCAGAGGTATATATATCATTGAATTTCATTTTATCAATACGAGCTAATCTATAAGAAGTCCCTTCAGCAGGAGTTGCTTCAAGGTTATATAAATTATTTGTCTCCTTTTGATACTTTAGAAGTCTTCCCCTCATAAATTCTAAAACTTTAATAGCAAATTCCCTTCCCGAAGGAGTCTCTATTCCCTCTCCTAAAAGGTTTACACATGCTTCATGCATTCCTACAATTCCAATAGTAGAGAAGTGATTTCCCCAATATTGTCCCGTAAGTTCATAAACTCCATAAAGATAATACTTCGAATAGGGATAGAGATTCTTATGAGTTAGATCTTCAAGGACTTTTCTTTTTATCTCTAAACTTTCCTTTGCCAAATCCATAAGAAATGCCAATCTCTCAAAGAATTCATCTTCATCCTTAGAAAGATACCCAAGTCTTGGAAGATTTATAGTGACCACACCAATACTTCCTGTAAGAGGATTTGCACCAAATAATCCTCCACCTCTATGTTTTAACTCTTCTACAGATTTCCCAGGTTTTTGGAGAGTAAAACTTAACGCTCTTTGTCTCACTGCAGAATTGTCAAGACGAAGCCTACAACACATTGACCTCACATCAGAAGGATCCATATCAGAATTTACAAAGTTGGAAAAGTATGGTGTTCCATACTTAGCAGTCATTTCCCAAATTTTTGTAAGAGTAGATTTTTCCCACGGAAAATCCTTAGTTATATTATAAGTAGGAATAGGAAAAGTAAAAATCCTTCCATGAGCATCTCCCTCAATCATTACTTCCGCAAAAGCTTCATTTAACATATCCATCTCTTCTTGAAATTCTCCATATGTAGCTTCTTTTCTCTCTCCCCCTATAATAACCTTTTTATCCTTTAAATCTTGAGGAACTATAAGATCAAAACTTAAATTTGTGAAGGGTGTTTGAAAGCCTGTTCTTGTAGGGATATTTAAGTTAAATATAAATTCTTGGAGGGCTTGCTTTACCTCTTTATAAGTAAGACCATCATACGCAATAAAGGGGGCTAAGAAAGTATCAAAATTGGAGAATGCTATAGCTCCTGCTGCTTCACCCTGGAGAGTAAACATAAAGTTAACAATTTGTCCCAATGCGGTCCTAAAATGTTTTGCAGGTTTACTTGCAATCTTTCCTTCTACGCCTCCAAATCCTCTTAATAATAAGTCCTCTAAATCCCAGCCCACACAATATACTGAAAGGGAACCTAAATCATGAATATGAAAATCTCCTTCCTGATGAGCTCTTGCAATATCCTTAGGATAAATATTTTCTAACCAGTATTTTGCAATTAAAGTAGAGTAAAGATAATAATTTAATCCCTGAAGGGAATAAGCCATATTTGAATTCTCGTTTACTCTCCAGTCATTTCTCTCTATATATTCTTTTATTAACTCAGTTATTTCCTTCCCCATTTTCAGCCCTCCTCAAATATTTTTTTCTTTTTCCAGTTGAGAAAGAAGTCTTGAAAATTCCTCAACAGAACTAAACTCTTGATACACAGAAGCAAATCTAATATATGCTACCATATCTAATTTTCTAAGACGTTCTAAAACCATCATTCCTAAATCTTTTGATTTTATCTCACTTAACCCCTGTTTTCTTATATCTCCTAAGATTTCATCAATTATCTCTTCTAACTTTTCATTATCTATATTTCTTTTTACTGTAGCTCTTTGAAGACCAAGAAGAAGTTTGTTCCTATCGAAAGGTTCTCTTCTTCCATCTTTTTTTATAACCAAAATAGGTTTCTCTTCTATTCTTTCATAGGTGGTAAATCTTCCTCCACATTTAAGGCAAACTCGTCTTCTCCTAACTACTGTTTGTTCCTCAATCTCTCTGGTATCTAAAACATTGGTTTCTGGATTCCCACAGAAAGGACATTTCATATTTTTCTCCACTATATATAGTATTAATTACAAGATAACATACCCTATATATAGAGTCAAAGAGCAAAAAGAGTTCTTTCTTAGATTTTTTTACCTAAAATTTCAATCTTTCTTTATTTTCCTTTAAATTTTGACCAAATGTAAAAGAGAAAATAAAAAACATAAGGCGACCTTTAAAGGTCGCCCTAAAAGTCTCAAAAAGTCACTACTCTCATTTGTGATGTTCCGCTAAGATTAATTCCAGTTCTCCCCTATGATTTTCAGGATCAAAGTAGCATTCAAGAATCTTATCATGAGGAAGTCTTTCGATTTTTTCATTCATAATATTTAAAACTTTAGTATTTATCTCAATAGCTTTCAAAACAGGCATTCTTTCTGGATTTATATCAATTCCAAAATATCCTTGATATCCAACCATCTTTAAAGTATAAAGAAGTGCTTCAGTATTATCCCAGTCTATTACTCCTATATTCAAGTCTTGATCATAATTTCCTAAAGGCTGGCTATTCCAATGAGTATGGAAAAGCCTTCCTTCTCTTGCTACTCTTGCATAGGCATAAGGTAGATCCTCAAATCCCATCCTTACATGTCCGATCTCTGGATTAAGTCCTACTAATGCATGTCCCTCTAAGAGAAGTTTTAGATTTTCAGGATTTTTCAATCTTGCCTCAATGTCCCTTGCTGCCAAGATTCCATCAGCAGTAGTTCTATAAATATTATTTGGGGCAGGTTCATAAGGTTTCGGCTCTATAGCTACTCTAACTCCTGGAACTTCATCCATAGCTTGTGCTATTAACTCTTCAAAGGTATCCCACATATGATAGTAGAGATGTCCATAAGAATAAGTATAGCCATCAATTCCAGGCCAAATCACACAAATATCTGCATCAGCTTCTTTTACAATTTTCAATGCTCCCAAAAGGCGCTCATAAGCCATTTTTCTATATTTTTCATAAGGATTTGATAAAGATCCAAACTCATAAACCTTATCATAGAAAATATAAGGTGCTACCATAACAAGTCTTATTCCTGTTTCTTTCTCTAATTTTTTGTATAAATGAAGATTCTCTTCATTTACTTCATTAGGATAATGTGCTTCCACCCCTTTTACCCCAAATTTTGCAGTTTCAGCAATCATTTCTATTCTTTCAGGAATGCTTTTAGGTTCTCCATAGGGTTCATGAAATCTTCCTCCAGAAGGAGTAAAATACCAAATTCCCACTGAGAATTTCAAATCTAATTTAAAAGTTTGAAGATGTTTAAGGAGCTCCTCTTTATTTCTTCTAATCTTTTGAGAGCGATGATCCACAAATCCCATATTAAGACCTCCTTTCTTTTGTCTTAATTTTATAATAACGTTTTTATAAAAGCAATCGTTTTATTGTGGTGTTA
>JBNARO010000022.1:15712-32078 GCA_049718665.1 Dictyoglomaceae bacterium
ATTGTGGTGTTACATGTATACATGTGTGATAGAAATGTTTGAGAATGGCGGAGAGGGTGGGATTCGAACCCACGAGGCAAGATTTTGCCTACTCGCTTTCGAGGCGAGCGCCTTCGTCCACTCGGCCACCTCTCCATTAAAAAATTATACCATGTGATAAAATATACTATAAAGAAAATTAATAAAAAGGAAGGAAAAAGAGATGACACTAAAAAGCAAAATTTCCTTAGGCTCCTTTCTAATTCTTTTACTTTTTTCCTTTCTTCTTTTTATTTCTTCCTTTTTTATCTCTAAGGTACTTATAGATCAAAGTTTAAAAAGTAGAGCAAAAGATTTAAGAGAAAACTTTTTATATTTTTTGGAACAAGAAAAAGAAAAGCTTGAAGTCCACATCAAAGATTACGCATACTGGGAAGACATGGGGGAACTCGGTGTTATTAAAAAGGATAAAGAATGGCTTAAAGATAATTTAGAGCCATGGGTAAGAGATACCTTTGGGTATGATTTGGTAGCTCTTCTAAAAGAAGACGGAGAGATTATAACAAAAAGTCCCTTTCAGGAAATATCATTAAAAGATTTATTACCAAAAGGTTTAAAAATAGACTCAGGGTTTTACATAACTAAAAAAGGAGTTTTAATATATTCTGTATCCCCAGTTTTTGATGGTTATGGAAAAAAATACTTTCATGCTTTTTTAATCTTTGGGAAAATTATAGATACATCTATTTTAAAGAAGTGGGAAAACATTCTTCGTTTTAATATTGTTGTAAAAACACTAGATAAACACAACACTTCTTATAAATACGTTTTTAAAAATAATTATCTTTGCCTTTCTATTCCTGTAAATACTAAAAATGGAGCTTTAGAATTTTATATCCTTAAATATGAAGATATGCCTTCTAAAATATCTCTTTCTTTGCAAAGGTCTTTTCTTATTTCCTTGATTTTTATATTAATTCTATCAACTCTTTTGAGCAATTTTGTAATCTCAAAAATATTCGAACCCTTAGATACTTTCCAAAAAAGCATAGAAGAAATATCTAAAGGAAAATACGAGATAAAGTTAGATATGAATAGAAATGATGAAATTGGAAAGTTAGCAGTAAGCTTTAATAGAATGACAGAAAAAATATTAGAAAGGGAAAAGTCTTTGATTTTAGCAAAGGAATTAGCAGAAGAATTTTCGTTTAAAGATGAACTAACAAATATTCACAATAGAAGGTTTCTATATAGCTACACAGAATATTTAATAAATGAAAAGAGAAATTTTGCTCTTGTATTTATAGATTTAGATAATTTTAAGAACATAAATGATCTCTTAGGACATACAACAGGAGATAAAGTTTTAAGAGAAGTTGCGGAGTGGTTTAGAAAAAATCTTAGAGGAGAGGATAAGATAATAAGATATGGGGGAGATGAATTCTGTATAATTCTACATGATGTTGATAGAGAAAAGGCAGAAGAAGTAATTAAAAGATTATATCTTAGATTCTTAGAGAAGGATTTTTTAAAAGGAATTATTTTAGGATTTAGCTATGGAATAGCAATATTCCCTGAAGATGGAGAGAACTTAAATAAGCTTCTTGCAAAAGCGGACGAAAAGATGTATAAAATGAAAGAAAATGGAGAAAGAAAATAGAAGTAGAGAAATCTTAAAACTTTTTACTTTCTTTTTTGGAATAGGAGGAGGCTTAATAAGTTTTCTTCTTTATTTCTTTTATAGGATTTCCTCAATAAAAAGAATTAGATTTAAGAAAATTGAGATTATAGAGCTTTCTGTAATTATTATTTTCTTTTTATCTTTCCTATTTTCTCCTTATAAAGATCTTGCCTTCAGGAGCTTTTTAGTTCTTTTATTACTCTATATTACATATTTATTATTCTTAAGAAGCGAAAATTTCTCTATTGAAAATCTATATCCTTTAATAGATTATTGGATCTTAGGAAGCACTTTGCTTTCCTTTGGAAGCATTACTGTATTCCTCTACAAAGGAACTTATGCAGAAACAACATTTTTGGGGAAAAACGGAGTCGGAACATTACTTGCTACCTCTCTGCCCTTAGCTCAATTAAGAATTTTTAATTCCCAAGATAAACTCTGGCATATTTTGTGCTTATTAATAATAACAGGAGGATTAATTTTATGCATGTCTCAAGGAGCATGGATAGGACTACTCTTAGCAGAAATTTTGCTATTTATTCTTGGAGATAAAAAGATTAGAAAAAACATACTATTTCTTTCATTCTTAGGTCTCTTACTCTTAAGCATTTTTATTATACGATCTTTCTTAGTAAAAGATAACCTTTTTTCATTCTTTTTAACCCGGTTAGATATGAATTCTTCTTCCAAGACAGAAAGAATTTATATTTGGAAATCAGCATGGAAAATGTTTTTAGATCATCCCATAACAGGAATAGGGGTTGGAACTTTTGGCTTAGCATACCCATCTTATAAACTTCCTCAATCTCATATAGAAACTACCCCTTTTGCTCATAATTTACCCTTGAATCTTTTAGCGGAGACTGGCATCTTAGGGTTTTTATCCTTCACTATTTTAACTTTCTCTTTCTTTATTAAAGGACTAAAAGTATTTTTAAGGCAAAGAGATCTTGCCATCTTATCACTTCTTTCTGGCTTTACCGCATATATGGTTCATCAATTTTTTGATGGAACTATGTGGTCTCTTCATTTAGGTTTAGGATTTTGGTTTTTAGGGGCAATCTTTGCAAATCTTTATGAAAGCTAAAATTCTTTATCTTCTTCCCTATTTTAATCTGGCAGGAACAGAGATGCATGTAGTAGAGCTTAATAAGGCTTTAAGGGACAAATATGAAGTATTGATTGTAAGTCCAAAAGGAAAAGGAGTAATATTATTAAGGGAGAATAAAATTCCTTATAAAGAGATTTCTTTTTTAAGTCCTTTTAATTTTAAAGAATATAAAGAAAAATTAAGATCAATAATAAAAGAGTTTAAACCCAATATAATTCATGTCCATTCCGCACATGAGTTAGTATATATAGTGAGAAAAATATCTTCTAAAATACCTGTTATTTTCACTTGTCATGGTTATGCAACTTCTCTTCCTTCTATAGACTATTTCTTATCAGCTTTTATTAATAATAGATGGGGAGATAAAGTAATTTGTGTTTCAGATTACGATAAAAAACTCTTAATAAAGATGGGACTTTCGGAAAAGAAAATAGTTTTAATTCATAACGGAATATCAGAAGTTTTAGAAGTGAAAGATTTGCCTATTAAAATAAACGGATTTATTATAGGAACTATCGCCCGCCTTGCTAAAAGCAAAGGAATAAATTATTTAATCTCTGCCTTTAGCATATTGGAGAAAAAATATAATAACATAAAACTTGTTATAATTGGAGATGGAGAGGAAAGGGAAAACTTAGAAAGATTAGCAAAAAAATTGAAAGTTGAAAATAAGGTTTATTTTTTAGGCTCTATTCCTAATGCAAGATATTATATAAAGAATTTTCAAATATTTGTCCTTCCTTCCCTTTTTGAATTCTTAAGTATCTCTATTTTAGAGGCTCTTTCTTCAAAAGTCCCTGTTATTGCTACAAGAGTTGGGGGAACTCCTGAGATTATAAAGAATGGAGATAGTGGTATTTTAGTCCCCCCAAAGGACTCAAAGGCTTTAGCGGTAGCTATAGAGAGACTGATTAATAATAAGAATTTAAGGATAAAATTAGCAGAGCAAGGATATAAAAGATTTCTTGAGGAATTTACTTTGGAAAAAATGGTAGAGAAAACTGATAGAGTCTATGAGGAAATTCTCTTAAGTTCTTCTAAATAAACCTTGTTTAAAATAGAAGTTAAAATAATCTGAGAGAGGGTATGAAAATTTCTCTTTTCTGCAAAGTTCCACCATTTCTCAATATTCTTTTCATTTATTAATCCAAATAATCTTTGAAGAAAATTTGCAAACCTATATATCTTCCCCATCTGTATCATCATCTTAACTTCTAAAGTAGAATGCTTTTTATAAAAATAAATAGCGGATCTTGCCCTTTCCCTTTCTTTATTTAAAAGATATGGAAGATTTTTAAAATCAGGAGGCACTTTAAGATGCCAAACAATAATTTTCTCAGACCTTACTAATTTTACCCCCATTTTTTTTAATCTTAGACCAAGTTCCAAATCTTCCCAACCATAAAAGGTGAAGTTTTCATCAAAAAGCCCTGCCCTTAAGATCAACTCCTTAGATATACTGGCATTACAAGTATCAAAATAGGCAGAAGAAATATCCCTTAATTTAAACTTTTCTCTCTCTGGATTTTTCCAATTATATGTATTTACTACAGCTCCTTGAACTAATACTTTAAAATTATTTTCTTTTTGAATTTCATAATGATTTTTTAAAAAGTCCTTTTTTACATATATATCGCTATCTATAAAAACTATTAATTTACCCTGTGCTATTTCAAGAGCTTTATTTCTTGCATGGGCAGGGCCCTTTCTTTCTGAGAAAGAGATGTATTTAATATTTCCAAAAATTTTTTTATATTCTTCTATCAATTGGTAAGTTCCATCCGAAGATCCATCATCAGAGATAATAACTTCATAATTTTTATCAAAATTTTGATTTAAAATAGGAGGAAGTACTATCTCTAAGAGTTTTCTTCTATTATAGGTAGGTATGATTACACTGATTTCCATTATATATTAATTAATTTCCTTATTCTTGGACCTTGTGGAGTATCTTCTACTATATATCCCTTATTTTTTATCTCTTCTCTAATTTTATCTGCAAGCTCCCAATTTTTCTCTTTTCTTGCTCTTTCCCTTTCCTCTAATAAGTTCCAAATCTCTTCAGGAACTTCTATTTTAATCTCTGGTGGACTATCAAGGGAAAGTCCTAATACTTTATCAAATTGAATTAAAGTTGCTCTTTTTACTTCTGGAGCTACAGTATCATCTCTAATTAGTTCCCAGACAATAGAAAGAGCTTTTGGCATATCTAAATCATCATTTATAGCCAAATGGAATTTTTCTTCATATTCTTTGTGAAACTCCACATCTTGCTTAGGATATCTCTTTATATTTTCATAAAGCCTATTTAATGCTCTCTGAGCAGAATCTATAGCAAACCACGTGAACTTTAAAGGCGATCTATAATGAGCAGTAAAACAGAAATATCTATAGGCTAAGGGATTATATCCTTTTTCTTCTAAAACACTTAAGGTTATAAAATTTCCTTCAGATTTTCCCATCCTTTTTTCTCCAAGAACTAAAAATTCTCCATGAAGCCAATAATTTGCCATGGGCTTATCATAGGCTGCCTCCGATTGAGCAATCTCATTAGTATGATGAATAGGTATATGATCTATTCCGCCACAATGAATGTCAAAGGGTTGTCCTAAATATTTAGTAGACATTGCAGAACACTCTATATGCCATCCAGGAAAGCCAACTCCCCAAGGAGAATCCCACTCCATTTGTCTCTTTACATTTTTAGGAGAGAATTTCCATAAAGCAAAATCCCATGGATTTTTCTTTTCAGGGTTTACTTCTACTCTTGCCCCAGGAAGAATTCCTTCTAAATCTTGTCCTGCTAATTTTCCATAGTCTGGAAGTTTAGAAGTGTCAAAATAAATTCCATCAGAAGTTCTGTAAGTATATCCCTTTTCTTCTAATACCTTTATAAGAGCTATAAAATCATCTATATGCTCTGTCGCTTTGCACCAGATATCAGGCTCCAAAATATTTAATTTTTTAATATCTCTTTTGAAAGCTTCTGTATAGAATTCTGCTATTTGCCATGCATTTTTCCTTTCCTTTTTAGCTTCTAACTCAATTTTATCTTCTCCTTCATCAGCATCAGAAGTTAAATGTCCCACATCAGTTATATTCATTACATGTTTTACTCTATACCCATTATATAGAAGAACCCTTTTTAAAATATCTTCAAAAATATAAGTTCTAAGATTTCCAATATGGGCATAGTTATAGACTGTAGGCCCACAAGTATACATACCTACAAAAGGAGGATTTATAGGCTTAAAAACTTCTTTCTTTCTTGTTAAGGTATTATAAAGATATAAATCCATAGCAATTAGAATTATATCAAAAGAGATATAGAATTTCAAAAGATTATTTTAAAACTCTATGCTTATTTAGACGGCAATATATTACCGTTTACCTTTTTAAAAATTAGTTATTGACAAAAAATTAGTTTTAGAATAATATATAAAAGCTTTTATGCAATGGAGCTATATAAAGCAATGGTGCTTCTTTAAAATCTTTTAGTTTCCAGGGAGGTGAGATAGAATAAAAACATTTTTTAATATAAACTTTTTAAAGAAATAAATTTATAAGAGAGGGAGGAAGAAAAAATGGCAGGTAGTTTTCCGAAAACTAAAGAAGAAATATTAAAGTATATAAAAGAAAATGGCATCTATTTTGTAGAAATTTGGTTTACAGATATATTAGGTTATCTGAAAAGTTTCACTATAACAGCTCACGAATTAGAGAAAGGTTTTGAAGAAGGACTGGGATTTGATGGTTCTTCTGTTAGGGGTTTTACAAGAATTGATGAAAGTGATATGATCGCTTTTCCAGAACCAGAGACTTTTACTATTCTTCCTTGGAGACAAAAAGACAAAAAAGTCGCAAGAATGTTTGCAACAATTGTAGAGCCAAATGGAAAGCCTTTTGAAGGAGACCCAAGAAATGTTTTAAAAAGAGTACTCGCAAGAGCAAAAGAGATGGGATTTACCTATTATGTTGGTCCTGAGTTAGAATACTTTTATTTCAAATCTTCTAATCCTAATCCTGAGGTTTTAGATTGGGGAGGATACTTCGATCTAATTCCTCGGGATGAAGCTATAGATTTAAGACATCAAACAGTTTCAATGTTAGAAGAGATGGGGATTGAAGTAGAATTTACTCACCATGAAGTGGCTCCATCTCAACATGAAATAGATTTTCGTTATACTGATGCTTTAACTATGGCAGATATTGTGATGACTGCAAGATTAGTAATAAAAGAAGTTGCATATCTTAATGGAGTATACGCCACTTTTATGCCCAAGCCACTTTTTGGACAAAATGGCTCTGGAATGCACGTTCATATGAGCTTATTTAAGGATGGAAGAAATGCCTTCTTCGATCCCAACGATAAATATCATCTATCTCCTATCGCAAAACACTTCATTGCAGGCTTATTAAAACATGCAAAGGAAATAACTCTTATTACCAATCAATGGGTGAATTCTTATAAGAGATTAGTTCCTGGCTATGAAGCTCCTGTTTATATATCTTGGGCATTGAGAAATAGGTCTGACCTTATAAGGGTTCCGATGTATAAGCCTGGAAAGGAAGAAGCTACAAGAATTGAATATAGAGCTCCTGACCCTGCATGTAATCCTTATCTTGCCTTTGCGGTAATGCTTTCCGCAGGTCTTGAAGGAATAGAGAAAAAATATCCTCTTCCTGATCCAGTAGAAGAAAATGTTTATCATATGACAGAGGAAGAAAGGAAAAAGAGAGGGATAGAAAGTCTTCCTGGAAGTTTAATTGAAGCTATAGAAATTACTGAAAAAAGTGAATTGGTAAGAAAAGCTTTAGGAGACCATGTTTTTAAAAACTTTATAGAGAATAAAAAGATTGAGTGGGATAATTATAGAAGACAAGTAACTACATACGAATTAGAAACCTATTTACCCATACTATAAATAAGGAGGGAGCAATCTCCCTCCTTTAATTTTCTTTAATATGCATATAATTTCCCATAAGGTCTTTTATTATATGGAATAACTTTTAAAAATGGTTTTTCCATAATATAATCAAAATCAATATTAAAATATTCTGAAAATTTCCTCACATTTTCCTCAATAAATTTTTTATCTTCTTCCTCTATATCCAAAATTTTTCCTTCTTTTCCCAATTTATAATCAGGAACCTTCCCTCTAAAATAGATCACTCCTCCATGAATTCCTGTGCTACAAAAATATCCACAAAGATCTTCATCTTTTTCTTCATTCAATCCCAATACGATGATTCTTCCTCCTGCCATGTACTCTCCCAAAAAATCCCCAGTAGTTCCTCCAATAACAATAACAGGAATCTTATCCTTATATTCCTTCATATGTATTCCTACTCTATATCCAACATTTTCTTTTACAAAAATTTTTCCTCCTCTCATTCCATACCCCATAATATCTCCTGCGGATCCATAAATTACTATCTCTCCATCATTCATAGTATTTCCTACACCATCTTGAGCATTTCCATATACTTTTATATTAAGCCCATTCATAAAAACTCCTAAATCATTCCCAGGCGTCCCATAAATCTCTATAGTTCTATCGGGAAAAGTAAGACCCGCACCAATATATCTTTGCCCATTCACATTAATAAGCTTTATATTTTTATAACCTTCCTTTAGTTTTTCTTCTATTTTTTCGTTAAGAACTTTATAATGCAACCCCTTCCCATCTATTGTAATAGTATCTTCTATTATCTTCATCCTTATACCCTCCATATTTTCTCTTTCCTCATTTCCTTTGGAAGGTCTAAAAATCCAAAATTATCTAAAAGAAGTTGATTTTTAAAACTTGAAACATCTACTTTGTTTCTCATTAAATCCACAATCATCCCTGTCCTATCAAAGGAATTTATAAACATAAATCCCAAGATTCTTCCATCTTTTAAATATATTTTCCTATAAATCTTTTTATCTTTCTCTAATCTTTTTAGTATTTCACAATTTTCAGGAGGATTTACTACCCCTCCTGTCATCATGTGAATATCAAAAAATCCTATAGAGTTTATTGGGAAACCTCCTTCATATTCTATATTTTCTCCTGCCATATTTAATCCCGCAATTTCTCCTTGAATATATGCATTAGGTAAAATAGGAATTACTCTATTTTGCTCTAAAATAAGGTCAAAAGTAGAAACTACATCTCCCGCTGCGTAAACATCAGGTATATTTGTCTCCATTCTTGCATTTACAATTATTCCTTTATTAATTTTTAAAGAGGTTCCCTCAAAAATATCTACATTAGGAACAACTCCTATAGAAAAAATTACTAAATCTACTGGAATTTCTTCTAATGTTTGAAGTCTAACTCCTTCAACTTTTTCTTCTCCAATAATTTCAATTATAGAATTTTTCAAAATAAATTTTATTCCATGCTCTTCTAACTCTTCTTGGACTAATTTTGCTCCCTCGCTATCTAAAATAGATCCTAAAATTCTATCTGCAAGTTCTATAACAGTTACATGACATCCTCTCTTTATTAATGCTTCTCCCGCCTTTAATCCACTTAATCCTCCTCCCACAACTACCGCTTTTACCCCCTCATAAATTACCTTATCTATTTCCTTTACATCGTCAAATTTTATAAAAGTAAAAACATTTCTTTTATTAAGGCCAGAAATATTGGGTATAAAGGGTTTTCCCCCTGTAGCTATTAATAGTTTGTCATAATAAACTTCTTCTCCATCATCTAAATATAGTTTCTTTTTCTCAAAATCTACTTTTTCAACCCTTCTTCCTAAAATAGGCTTCACTTTATATTTTTCATAATAATCTTTTGGACGATAGTAAATTTTCTCATCGTCTATTTTTTTGTAAAGCCAGTAGGATATTAGAGGTCTTGAATACACATGGTATGGCTCTTGAGAAATTACTACTATTTCATTTTTTTCATCTACTTTTCTTATCCCTTCTATACAACCGCAAGCAGAAATAGAATTTCCTATAATTACATATCTCAAATTTATCCCTCCCTAAATTTCTACAAGTTCCAATGCGGAATTAGGACAATTTTGGACACAAACAGGTTCTCCTTTTTCAATACAAAGATCACACTTGGATGCTACTTTCTTATTTTCTCCTCTTCTTATTGCTCCATAAGGACATACTAAAATGCAAGACCAACATCCTACACATTTATCTTCATCACATAAAATAACTCCTGTTTTTTCATCTCTATGCATAGCCCCTGTAATACATGCCTTAGTACATAATGGATCATCACAATGGCGACATTGCAAGGCAAAAGTTATATAAAATCCTTCTTTTTCTTCCACAATAACCCTCGGGGATGGTCTATCTTTCCTTTTAAAAGCCTTAATTAGATCTTTTGTCCCTGAATGAGCAAGTATACAGTATATCTCACAAAGATGACATCCAATACATACTTCTTCCTTGGGATATATTCTTTTCTTCGTCCTATTTTTTGTCTTAACTAACATCTCTTTACATTCCCTCCCCCGCATATTTTACTCCAAGGATCTCTAATTCCTTTTCTGTAAGACCTACACCCCTTAACATTAGTCTATTTCCTCTTAAACTTTCTATAGCATTAATTCCCATACCTCCTAACATCTCTTTTATCTCATGAGCCCATGCTCTCAAAAGATTTGCCGCTCTTCTTGCTCCTATCTCTGGATTTAACCTTTTCACTAAATTGGGATCCTGCGTGGCAATTCCCCAATTGCATCTTCCTGTATGGCAATTTTGACAAAGGTGGCAACCTAAGGAAATTAAGGCAGCAGTAGCAATATATACAGCATCAGCTCCTAAAGCTATAGCTTTAATCACATCCGCACTATTTCTTATAGATCCTGCGATTATAATAGATACCTGATTTCTTATACCTTCTTCTCTCAAGCGAGAGTCTACTGCAGCTAAGGCAAGTTCTATGGGGATTCCCACATTATCTCTAATTCTTGTAGGAGCAGCTCCTGTCCCTCCTCTAAATCCATCAATAACTATAAAATCAGCGCCTGCCCTTGTAATTCCTGAAGCTATTGCTGCTACATTATGAACCGCTGCAATCTTTACCCCTACAGGCTTCTCATAATTAACTGCCTCTTTTAATGCAAAAATAAGTTGTCTCAAGTCCTCAATAGAATAAATATCATGTTGGGGGGCAGGAGATAAAGCATCTGTTCCAATAGGAATCATCCTGGTGGCAGATACCTCCTCTCCTACCTTTTCCCCAGGGAGGTGTCCTCCTATCCCAGGCTTTGCTCCTTGCCCAATCTTTATCTCAATAGCAGCTCCCGCATATAAATAATCTACATCTACCCCAAATCTTCCAGATGCACATTGAACTATAGCTCTATGTTTATATGGATAAAGCTTTTTATGAAGACCACCCTCTCCTGTATTCCAATAGGTCCCTACCTCTACCGCTGCTCTTGCCAAAGATTCACAAGCATTTAAACTAATAGATCCAAAAGACATGGCGGAAAACATAACAGGAACTTCTAACTCCAATTGAGGAGGCATTTTTGTTATTAATCTTCCATTCTCATCAAACTCTAATTTTTCTGGTTTTCTACCTATAAAAGTCTTTATCTCCATTGGTTCTCTTAAAGGATCAATAGATGGATTTGTTACTTGACTTGCATTTATCAGAAGTCTATCCCAATATATAGGATAAGGCTTATCATTCCCCATGCCTGTTAAAAGAATTCCTCCTGTTTCTGCTTGCTTATATATATCCTTTATAACTCTTTCCGTCCACTGATAATTTTCCCTAAATTCCAGCGGATTTCTCATTATAGTTATTGCCTTTGTGGGACATAAGGCTACACATCTATGACATCCTACACACTTTGAATTATCAGAAACTATTCTATCTTCTTCCTCATCATACTCATGAACACCATTGGCACACTGCCTCACACAAACTTTACATCTGATACATTTAGTTTCATCTCTTACAACTAAAAAATCAGCTTCGTATAATGTCTTCATACTAAAACCCCCACTTCCTCTAAAAGTCCTATTACTGGCTCTCCTCCCTTAGGCATCCAGACTCTATCAGGGTTACTACAAAGCTCTCTTATGGCAGATTCTTCAGAAGCAACATATAGAACTTCTCCTTTTTCTGCTGCAACTAAGGGTCTTAATTTAATACGATCGTTAAGAGCAATTATTCCTTTTGAAAATCCTAAAATAATAGCAAAAGGACCATTAAGAAGACAACTTTGATATACCGCTCTTATAGCTTTCATCTTTTCCTTTTCTTCTTCATCCATTCTTTCAATAACACTATAAAAAGGAGACGCAAGAGCCTTAACTGCAATATCTGCTGGCAATTTGTGCTTTCTAAGTAGAAGGTCAATAAGATATGTAATAACCTCTGTATCTGTTTTTAACGTACATTTATATCCAAACATTTCCACATACCTTACATTTGTACCATAAGAAGAAATCTCTCCATTATGCACTACACTCCAATCTAAAAGAGCAAAAGGATGAGCTCCACCCCACCATCCTGGTGTATTTGTGGGGAAACGGGTGTGAGCGGTCCAAATATATCCTTTATATTCCTCTAATCTGTAAAATTCTCCTATATCCTCAGGATAACCTACCCCCTTAAAAACCCCCATATTCTTCCCACTGGAAAAAACATATGCTCCATCAATTTTTGTATTTATTTCCATAACTTTCTCTACTACAAAGTCCTCTTCTGAAATCTCTTCTTCAAATAAATATTCTTCTTTTGGTTTTGCAAAATATCTCCATATAATAGGAGAATTTTTTATACTCTTTACCTTTCTTGTGGGGATTTTCTCTTCTTGGACCACATCAAAATATTTATAAAGAAATTCAGAAGTTTCTTCTTTTGCTTTTGTATTCTCATAAAAAAGATGGAAAGCATAGTATTCTCTTCTATCAGGATATATCCCATAGCCTGCAAAACCTGCACCAAGTCCATTGCCTCTTTCCTTCATAACAGACATGGCACTTACAATATGGTATCCTGAGGTTGTCTTCCATCTTCTGTTAATATATCCTATAAGACCACAAGCTGATGGAATCTTTATTTGACCTTCTCTAAGCATAATCTTCCTCCCTTCTTTTCCCCAAACACCCTTGTTTTAGGGAAGATGTAGTAGAAAATTATAGTTTTAAAATTAAAATTTGTCAACTACTAATTTCTAAAAAGGCTTACGGCAATATATTACCGATATTTGTCTGCAATCATTTACCCTTTGACATATTCTTTATTTTAAATTAAAATTTAGTTTAAATAACTTCTAGACAATGGTGCATGATTATGGGAGCAAAAATTTCTCAAGGGAGGTGTTCTTAATATGTCTTTTTCAAGACCTAATTTTTCGGAAGCAACTAATACAAGACTTCGTCTTAAGGATTATTCTCCTTTTAGTGGAATGTGTGTTACTTGTTTAGATGGATGTATCGGGTATTGTGAGATTGCAAAATCTGCAATAAGAGGAAGAGAATTTATTTATCCTCAGCCTTATGGAAAAGTAACTTCTGGTTCTCAAAAGGATTATCCCATTGACTTTTCCCATCTAAACATTAATGGGACATGTGTAGGAGCAATGGGAGTTGAGCCAGATCCTGATAAAGCAACCTTTCCCACAGTAGATATTGAGACAAAAATAGGGGATATAAAACTTAGAGCTCCTTGGTTTACTACAGGCTTGGGCTCTACTTTTATCGCAAGAGATAATTGGGAAGGTGTAGCTATAGGTTCTGCTATATTTGGAACCATGGTGGGAATTGGGGAAAATGTATGTGGTGTAGATCCAGACGCAGAGATTAAAAATGGAAGAGTAGTAAGATCTCCTGAAATGGAAAGAAGAGTAAAATTATTTAAAGAATGGCAAAGGGATAGGTATGGTGGAATAATTGTTCAAGAAAATGTAGAAGATAATAGATTAAAAGTTTTAGAGTATGTAATTGAAAAGTTAGGAGTTCAATTTGTGGAGATCAAATGGGGACAAGGTGCAAAAGATATTGGGGGAGAAATAAAACTTCCATCCTTAGAAAGGGCAAAACAATTAAAGGATAGAGGATATATTGTTCATCCTGATCCTGACGACCCTATAATTCAAGAAATAGCTAAAAAGGGTGGAATTAAAGAGTTTGAAAGACATTCTCGTCTTGGAATGGCCTCGTTAGAAGGATTCTTAAAGAGAGTAGAAGAATTAAGAAAAGCGGGAGCAAAATATATTTCTCTAAAAACAGGAGCATATAGACCAAGAGATTTAGCATTGGCACTAAGAGCTGCATCAGAAGGAAAGATTGACCTCCTGATTGTAGATGGAGCGGGTGGCGGAACAGGAATGAGCCCATGGAGAATGATGAATGAATGGGGAATTCCTACAGTATATCTAGAATCTCTAACATATAAATATGCAAAAATGCTTGCAGAGAAAGGAAAATATGTTCCCGTAATAGCTATAGCAGGTGGATTCACTATGGAGGATCACATATTTAAAGGATTAGCTCTGGGAGCACCATATGTAAAATTAGTTGCTATGGGAAGAGCAACCCTAACTGCTGCCATGGTGGGAAAAACTATTGGGGAAATGGTAAAAACAGGGAAAATTCCTGCTGAATATAAGAACTATGGAAACGATATAGAGGAAATCTTTTCTGCAGTAGCAGAGATTAAGAAAATATATGGAGAAGACTGGAAGAAAATTCCACCTTCCGCTTTAGGAGTTTATGGATATTTTGATAGACTTGCGGTAGGTTTGAAACAGTTTATGGCAGGAGCAAGAAAATTCAAGTTAGAATATATTTCAAGGGACGATCTTGTTGCTTTAACAGAGACCGCAGCAAAAGTTACAGGAATTCCCTATATTATGGATTTGGACCATGAAGAAAGTATGAAAATATTATTTGAATAAACAAGGGGGGAGTTTTCCCCCTTGTTTATGCTTCTTCCTTTTTCTCCTTTTTTTCTGCTATTAAACTTTTTAACTCTGAATATCCAAAAATTGCTAAGATAATTCCTAAGAGGATTAAAAATGCTGGAACTCCTGCCATAAGTGCTTTAACAAAATAGCTCCACCAAGAGACTAATCCCCAAATCCCTAAAACCACACAAACTAAACCTACTAAGATGATGAGAATTTTACTTGCCACCCATTTCACCTCCATTTAAGAGTTTAATCTAATTATAAACTATAAATTATCTTTTGGATAGTGAAGGAAGAATATTAAGAAGTTCTTTTAAAGGAGCTTTAAAATCTGGAATTGGACTATCTTTTGACTCATTAATTACTAAACCATCACTAACAAGATAAGTATTGATTAAAAGTTTTTTTGCAGAAATGTCTTCTTGTGCATCATTTCCTACCATTAAACAATTTTCAGGTTCCTCTTTAACAATATCTAAGATTTCTTTATAATATTCCAAATAAGGTTTACAGGAATGCATTATCTCCATAGAGGTTATTAAATAATATGGAAAATCATCTATTCCCGCCCAAGAAAGCCTTTCTTTAATTGCATTCATAGGGAAAACTGCATTAGTAGCAATAACTACTTTTAAACCCAGAGTAAAGGCTAATTCTATTACTTTTCTCGCATAAGGATGGGGTTTTGTAAGATATTTTAATCTTGGAAAATCTTTCTTATAAAACTCATCAAAAAATGCCCTAATTTTTCCTTCCTCAATATTTGTTAAGGAGAGGAATTTATCCCAAAAGACTTCTTCGTTAGTCTCTGGTCCTTTATTTTGCATCATATGATATACTGCTTTCTGCAAATTAGGGATGATAAATTCTGGGTTTCCCAAATAAGATATTTTTTCAGCTATAAGTTTAAAATACTCTTTAGAAAAAATTTCCATATCATTAAATAAAAGGGTTCCATCAAGATCAAACCATATACTTTTTATCATCTTTTTCTACCTCCTCTAAATCAATCTCTTCCCCTTTCCCCAATATCTCCCAAGTAAGATATATAGTAAGGGAATGATAAGAATTGTAAGCCACCATCTCCGAGAAAGAATAAGGAAATCATATAAACCATGAATTATAGAGGGATAAATTAGAGCATTAAAAACATGAGTAGGGAAATTATATGTAAATTTTGCCAATCCTAAGGAATATCCCATCATTAAGGAAAAAAGAAAATGGGCAGGAATTGCAAAGAGTGCTCTGGAAATTGCAGTTTCTATGCCTCCTATTATTACATATCCAATATTTTCTAATGTAGCAAAACCTAATCCTACCATAACCGAGTATACTATTCCATCAAAGGGAGTATTGAACTCATCCCTGGGATAAAGATATTTGTATATTACAAAAAATTTAGCTCCTTCCTCTACAACTCCTATTCCTAAAAAGCAATAAATGACAAGGGAGAGAAGATCTTCTTTATCAAAGGGGATTAAAAGGTCTATTATTCCTTCTATAAGTCCCGCAGGAAAAACTATTAGGACTCCAAGAATAAAAGAAAAGATAAGTAACTTTGGTGGTTCCTTTTCCCACCTATCTTTATTATAAACATACCAAGCCAAAGCAACACCTGGTGCTATTGCTAACACTAACAAAGTTAGCATATCTTTTGCATTATACATTAATTTTGAAAATTTGTCAGGAGAAAATTAAGG
>JBNARO010000023.1:0-31702 GCA_049718665.1 Dictyoglomaceae bacterium
ATTCTAAAATAAGAATAAAGTATTTTATGTAATTTTTTCCTTTTTTTGGTATAATTATAGGAAAATAATTTTAAAAGTTTAGGAGAAAAATATGAGAATAGCAGTTCTTATTAAACAAGTTCCTGCCACAGATAAAGTTAAAATAGATGAGAAAACAGGAACTATGAAAAGAGAAGAGGTAGAAGCAGTTATAAATCCCTTGGATTTGTATGCTATAGAAGCAAGTCTACAAGTTAAGGAAAGAATAAAAGAAGATACAGAAATATTAGTTATTTCCATGGGACCACCAAAAGCAAAAGAGATAGTAGAAGAAGCAATTTCAATGGGATGTGATAAGGGGTATCTTCTTTCTGATAAAGCTTTTGCGGGTGCAGACACTTGGGCAACATCTTATACCCTTTCAACATTTATTAAAAAATTAGGAAATTTTTCTATTATTTTTACTGGAGAAAGAGCAACAGATGGAGAGACAGGACAGGTAGGACCAAGCCTTTCTGCTCAATTAGATCTTCCTATTTTAACTTATGTTAGCAAAATTGTTGAGATAGGAAAAGATTACATTATCGTAGAAAGGGAGACCGAAGAAGGAACAGAAATTCTTAAATCTTCTTTACCTTGTGTAATCTCAGTAATAAAAGCAATTTCTGAGCCAAGACTTCCTACCCTAAGAGGAAAATTAAAGGCAAGAGAAACAGAGATCCCAATTATAACCCTTAAAGATTTAGGACTTTCTGAGAAAGATGTGGGACTTTTAGGCTCACCTACAAGAGTAGTAAAAATATTTTATCCTAAGCTTTCAAGAGAAGGGATAAGAATTAAAGAAAAAAGCCCTGAAAAAGCAGTAGATGCCATAATAAATTTTTTAGAAGAAAGAGGAATATTATGAAAGATGTATTTATAATTTCTGAAGTAAGAGAAGGAAAGATTCATTCTGTAACTTATGAATTATTGGCATGGGGAAGAGAGCTAGTAGATAAATTAAAAGGAACTCTTTCTGCTTTAGTTTTAGGGAATAATTTAGAAGAGCAGTTAAAGGAAATAATCTTCTATGGGGCAGACAAGGTAGAATTTTTTAAACATAAAGAGTTAGAAGTCTTTAATGTAGAAAACTATACAAAAATTCTAATTCCATTTATAAAAGAGAAAAATCCTGAGATTATTTTAGCATCTGCTACTACTCAAGGAAGAACTCTTATGCCCTATCTTGCAGGGAAACTAAAGACAGGACTTACTGCGGATTGTACTTATTTAGATATAGAAGAGGATACAGGACTTCTTCTCCAGGTAAGACCAGCCATTGGTGGAAATGTTCTTGCTACCATAAAAACTCCAGAACATAAACCCCAGATGGCAACAGTAAGACCAAAAAGTAAAAAACCTCTTCCAAGAGATGAAAAAAGAAAGGGAGAGATAATTATCCATAATATTAATGAGATTTTCTCTCCTAAGGTTAAAAGAATAGGCTTTAAGAAAAGAGGGGAAGAAGTTTCTCTAAGTGATGCAGAAATTGTGATCTCTGGTGGAAAGGGTTTAAAAAATCCCCAAAATTTTTCTCTTCTCTTTGATATTGCCTATCTCTTAAATGGAGCAGTAGGAGCTTCTCGTTCTGCTGTGGATATGGGATGGATAGAATATTCTCATCAAGTAGGATTAAGTGGAAAGACAGTAAATCCCAAAGTATATATTGCTGTAGGTATTTCAGGAGCGGTTCAGCATCTCGCAGGAATGATAAATTCTGAAAATATCATTGCTATAAATAAAGACCCTGAAGCCCCTATATTTCAAGTCTCGGATTTGGGAATTGTAGGAGATGCTTTGGAAATCCTCCCTCTTTTAAAGAAGAAACTTTATGAAAGGAAGAAAAAAGATGTTCAAAAAGGTAGATGAGAAAATTATTGATGAATTAATAAATATTTGTGGGGAAAATGATGTTTTAATGAATTATGAAGATTTAGAAAGGTATGCCCAAGATGAATCAGGAAAACTCTATGCTCATCTTCCTGAGGTAGTAGTAAGACCTGAGTCTTCAGAGGAGATTTCGATGATATTAAAGATTGCTAATGAAAATCTTATTCCTGTAACTCCAAGGGGAGCAGGAAGTGGTTTAGTAGGTGGCGCAATTCCTCTTTATGGTGGAATTGTTTTATCTATGGAAAAGATGAATCAAATTTTAGAGATAGATAAGGTAAATCTTACTGCAACCTGCGAACCAGGAGTAGTGACAAATGATCTTTGTAAAAAAGTAGCAGAAGAAGGCTTATTTTACCCAGGATATCCCATGAGCGTAGAAACAAGTTTCTTAGGAGGAAATGTTGCTACAAATGCGGGAGGAAGTAAAGTCATAAAATATGGAAATACAGGACATCATGTTCTTGGATTAGAAGTAGTTCTTCCATCAGGAGAAATGATAAATGTTGGCGGGAAAAGAAGAAAGGATTCTTCTGGATATAATCTTTTGCATCTTTTTGTAGGCTCCGAAGGAACTTTGGGAGTTTTTACTAAAATTATTGTAAACCTTATTCCTCTTCCTCCATATACTGTGGACCTTCTTGTCCCCTTTCCTACAATAGAATCTGCTATTTATACTGTCCCTAAGATTATCTCAGAAAGTAAAGTTCTTCCATGCGCTATAGAATTCTTAGACCAAGGTTCTGTTCATCTTGCAAGTATATATACAAAGGAAAAGTGGGAATATCAAGATAGAGCGGACGCCTATCTTATTATTCAGTTTGATGGAAATAATAAAAATCAGTTAGAATCTGCATATATTAACGCTGGAGAAACATGTTTAAAAGAAGGAGCTTTAGAGGTTTTTGTTGCAGAAAATCCCTTTGCTAGTGAAAAACTTTGGAGAATTAGAAGAAATTATTTAGAAGCCATAAAAGCGGTAGATCCTTATGTGGTTTTAGGTGATGCGGTAGTTCCCACATCCTTAATCCCTGAAATGCTAAAAAGAATTAGAGAAATAGGGAAAAAGTATAAAGTAGAAATATATAATGTCGCTCATGCGGGAGATGGAAATATCCATTCTGCACCTATAAAGCCACAGGATTTATCTCCCGAAGAATGGCAACCTATTCAAGAGGAAATTTTGAATGAAATTTCTCTTATAGCGGGAGAGTTAGGGGGAGCAGTTAGTGGAGAACATGGAATTGGATATGTAAAAAAGAAAACTCTTTTCCTTTCTAAGAAAAAGGAACTTTCATTAATGAAAGAACTTAAAAAAGCATTTGATCCTCATGGAGTAATGAACCCAGGGAAAATTTTTTAAGATAAAGGGTTTCCTTTTATCTTCCTAAAATTTTAAAGGTTATAGGATAATTTAGTTTGTCATGGTCAGGAATTCTTACCTTCAATCCTTCTTCATTCCTTTCAAAGTTAAGATCTCCTTTCTTTCCAAGAAGCTCTACTTTTGCTACCTCTTTCTGATATAGAGTAAGATTTGTACTTAAGGATTTTATTAGTACTTCATCTTTTTCTGGTTTCTCCATTAAAATAGCATAAAGTATATCCCCTTTTGTAGTAAATCTAAAATCTCTTCCTGTATAATTTATCTCCTTTTCACTAAAAGATCCTGCACTTCCTTTTGTAGGTCCCTCTCCATATACTTTCCAAGGTCTTGTGCCATAAATAGCGGACCCATTTATTAAAAGCCAGTTTCCTATCTCAAGAAGAATTTTTTCTACCTCCTCTGGTATGGTACCATCTGCTTTCGGGCCCACATTTAAAAGAAGATTTCCATTTTTACTCACAATATCAACAAGCTCCCAAATAAGCTCTTTTGCAGGTTTATATACATCATTTTCAATATATCCCCACGATATACGAGATATGGAAGTATCTGTTTGCCAGTAGATAGGATCAATATCTGCAAGCTTTCCTCTCTCCACATCAAATACTGCACATTCTCTTGGTACTGCATTAAGTTTATAATTTATCACTACACCTTTTCCCCATTCATAGGCTCTATTGTAGTAGTAGGCAAAGAACTTTTTCAGGTAAGGTTCAAAGGCGGGCTGTTCTATCCACCAATCAAAATATACCAGTTGAGGTTGATATTTATCTACTATTTCCAAAAGACGAAGAAACCAATCTTCTAAAAATTCCTCAGTAGGCTGCATAGATTCTGGTTGGGCAGGTCCGTATAGATCAAAATATTCTTTCTCTCTTACATCGGAGTCAAACTTCATTCCTTCATGAAAGAACCACCAATGTTCTGCCCTGTGATATGAGATGCCAAAGGTTAGAAAATTTTCTCTTACTGCTCTTGATAGCTCTCCAATAATATCTCTTTTTGGTCCCATCTTACTTGCACACCATCTGGTAAAGGTACAATCATACATGGCAAAGCCATCATGATGTTCTGCTACAGGTACCACGTATTTAGCACCTGCCTTTTTGAATAAATCTGCCCATTCATAGGGGTCAAATTTTTCTGCCTTAAAAAGAGGTATAAAATCTTTGTATCCAAATTTTTTATGTTCTCCATAGGTTCTTATATGGTGCTCATATTCAAGGGTTCCTTCAATATAAATATTTCGTGGATACCATTCATTTCCAAAGGCGGGTACGGAATAGACTCCAAAATGGATAAAAATTCCAAATTTTGCATCCTTATACCATTCTGGAATTTTATATTTTTTTAATGACTCCCATTGAGGTTCAAAAGGACCTTCTGGCATTTTATATCTCATAGATTGCCCTCCTTAACGAAATCAAGAGTTACTTGTTTTGATTATATAATATCACAAGAAGGAGTAATGGGAATTTAGGTTTTAAGTTTTATGGTAAAATTAAATCAAGGAAGCCATGAATAGAAGTGAAGATTGGTTAAAACAGGCTAAGAGGGATTATGAGAAAGCTCTTCTTGACTATGAACATTCATTTTATGAGTGGGCTTGTTTTACTGCTTAGCAATCTGCAGAAAAAGCAGTAAAAGCCTTATATTATAAATTGAATAGAATGGTAAGGGGTCACTCTATAGTAAAGATGAGATTTATCACAAGGCAAGGATTTTGGATAGGTATTATAAGGAAACTCGGTATCCTAATGGGTTTCCTGAGGGAAGTCCTTTGCAAGGGGAGATTATACACCAGAAAGTGATGTGGATATAATGATTGTAGTAGAAAACACTGAAAAACCCTTTATCCTTAGAGCTGATGAATTTTGGGATTATTTTAAAGAAATTCCCTTGGATGTCAATATAGTTGTTTATACAAAAGAGGAAATTAAAAAAATGGAAAGGAATAATAATTTTATTAGAGAAATTTTAAGTTATGCTGTAGAGTTAGGGTAATTAATAGTGAGTTTTTTTCTTCTTCTCTTAAGGTTAATTTTTTATCTTTTTCGTATATGGCATATCCTAAACTTATAGAGATCTTATATGGTTTGTTTTCTAATGTGTTAAATTCCTCAACATTTTTATTGAGCCTGTACAATAAACTTTCTATAAGATCTTTGGAAGTTCTTAGACAAAAAACTGCAAATTCGTCCCCTCCAACTCTTGCAATTATATCACTCTTCCGAAAAGTCTTCTTAAGGAGAAGAGAGAAATTTACTAAGCAGTCGTCACCTACAAGGTGACCATGTTTATCATTTATAGTTTTCATGTCATCAATATCTATGTATATAAGGACCCCTTCAATTTGTAGTCTTTCGAGGGTCTTCATTTGCTGTTCTACGAGAGTTGTGAATCCCCTCCTATTATAAAGTCCTGTAATATCATCGGTGAGGGATAATTTCCTTAAATTTTCCTCGTACTCTTTTTGAGTTTTAACACTTTGAAGCACGTTTAGTAATTCCTCAATTTTTCTTGAAAATATTGTATATATTTTTAATTCCTTATCAGTTAATGGATATTTTTGTTGAATGAAGATAATTCCCAAGTCTCCTCTTAGGAAATATTTATATTGATTGGGTCTTTCTTCGCTTATCATGGAAAGAATTTTGTTCTTGTCTTTGCATCCTAAGGAAGAAACAAGCTTATACTCATCTTTATCCTTTACAAGTAATGAGAATATTTGAATATCAAAAAATCTTCCTGCTTTTTCCTTTATTTCTTTATACAATTCATCTTCAGTTTCAGGTAAAGTAAAGGAGGATATTTCATGGAGAATTGATAATTCTGCATGTAATGGATATTGAGTAGGCTCCTATAACCAAAGTTTTATTGTGGTATAGAGGTACTTCTCTAAAACCCTTGATTTCTCCAAAGCTTAAAATTCCAAGGGTGGGAACGTTGAGGAGTATGTTTTTAATTGTTTTAAGCTCATTTTTAAACTTTTCCTTCATATAATGAGACCGAGATATACAGTCAAAGACTAAGGCAAATTCAGGATTATTTATGGTATATTCAAAAAATCTTTCTTGGTTTATCCCTTTAAGTCTCTCATTATAAGCAAGATAAGCACTTTTACCATCAATTTCGACCACTTCTATCCCCTTAGCATTGGTAATAATTAAAGGATCTCCTTCTGCATTCCATCCATGTCCACAGGAAATGCTAAAATCAAAGTCATCAAATACAGCAAGAGATATTCCTCCTTCAGTGATTCCCTTTTCTGTAAATTCTACTGTTTTGTTTTCCTTTAAGGTTTTTCCTACTCCACAGCCAAGAAAGTTAAACTCTGGCCCTAAAGTGTCGTATAAACCTTGAAGAAAGTCTTGAGTGTTTATCTTAAAGCAATCCACAAATAATAATACTGTTCCCTTTTTAAATCCCTTTTTTAAAATCTTTTCCCCAACATTTTCCCCTAAGCTATAGTCTCTTTGGGAGGGACTCTTTACTTCTAAAAAGCTTTCTATTTTGAGGTTTTTACCTGTAATAGTGATAATGCCAATCCCCTGCTTGGAAAGTTTTCCTTCTACTATTATTCCTTCCCCAGAACATCGTCAGGATTTAAATTTTCTTTTTCTGAATAACCCAAATAGGCTATCATTGTTTATGAGGATAAAGACAATAGCTTAAGAATTAAACCTACTATTTTAAATTCTCCTCTATCCACTTTTTGAAATTATTCAAATCCTCTTTACCTTCTCTGGGATAATTTCGTAAGTATAAGCATGTCTAAAAATATGTCTGAATCCTCTTAATTCATTCAAGATTATAAAACTTTCTTTAGATAATACTTTTGGTCTTATTCCGGGAATCTCAAGGGTCATTCTCCTTAGGAGTTCTTTATGAAAGAAACTTGCATCTTCAATTTTATTTTCAAAGCTTTTTGATATTTCTGAAAATAAATCTTCAAAGGCATTGTACAAATTCAGGTTCGACACTTTTGATTTCGCTGTATATTTTTTCTAATTCTTCTTCCAAAGATAAAATATATCCCAAAAGGAGACTTATTCTTTCTTTTTTCATTTTATTCTCAATCCCCTCTTATAAACCTCTTCTCTAAATTTACAATGCTCAAGCTCTACAAGATCAATGTTTCTTCCTGTTATATCCTCAAGATCTGAAAATACTCTAAAGTAGTCTTCTTTTAATCCTTCAACCGCAATATCTACATCAGAAAAATCATAAAACATATCTTCTTCAAGTATGGAATCAAAAATATAAACTTTTTCTACTTTTTTCTCATTCAAAATATTCTTTGAGTTTGGGTACAATCTCTTCTAAGAGCTTTTTCCTTTTTTGCTCTCTTTCTTTTCTTTCTCTCAGAAGTTTTTCTTCCCAGAGAGATGAATCAAACATAGTATAACATCAGTTACACAAATGCAAAAATATTAATATTTCTGACCTGTAATCAGTATTGAAAAAGAGATGCCTCCTTATTTACCTCTGTCAAAAAAGAGTAAAGAAAGGATAGTCTTTAGTTAACAGAATTAGAAGATTTCTTCATAATCACAAATGGAACTTTATTGATGTTCAGGTAAGCTTGGCTCGTTTAAAAAGTTCTTTCCTTTGCAGTTCCTATAGGTAGTAGAGACTTTTTCTTGCGAATTAATGTAAATTGAGAAACTCTTTAATAAACTTTGGTTTATTTAAAGATTAATCATAATTTTCGAAGTGATAAAAGTAGTCACAAGTCAGAGTTTATACTGTCCTTGTTTACCTCATCTTCCTTGTATCTATGAGCCTCCCATCACACCTTCTCCTTCCCCCTCTTAACAAGCTTTTCTGCAGAAAAAAGTTCAAAAATAATCTATAATACTGACTTCTCTTCATCCTTTAGAGATCTTTCTCTTTTAGAACTCTTTAGATATCTTTGATAGATTTCTCTAATTTCCGCCCTTCTTTCTTTTAGATTAAGAGCCATGATGTTGCCCCTTAATTTTATTGTTTCTTCCACTTAAAAATTTCCCCCTTTTATTTTAAAATTTTTAGATTTTTTATATGAGATAAAATTTCACTTCCATATTGATTTTTTATGAGGTAATTTGATTACTTGCTTACTTTAAAATTTTAAGATATAATTAAATCAACTTAAAATTTAGGAGGTGGAGAAAATGAACGTTGGGAAAACCGATGCCATCATTAGGGTAATTGTAGGTATAATTTTACCCCATTTCACTGAATGGGGAATTCTTTCAGGTACAGTCTGGATAGTAATTTTACATATTATAGGGGTTATTTTAGTCTTTACAGCAGTAATAAGATACTGTCCCCTCTACAAATTGCTTAATATCTCTACAGCAAAATGAATTTTCTAGAGGGGGAGATTTTTCTCCCCCTCCAGAAAATTCATTTTTAGGCACTTCTAAATAATTTTGTCAGTACAAATTCTCTATGATTCAAAACCTCTGCACAAGTTAATCTTCCAGATATTACTCTTAAAAGATAATTCCACAGTTTTTCTCCTGCTTCTTCTAAACTTTCTTCTAATGTTAAAACTTTACTTACATCTATATCTATATGTTCAGACATAAGAGCTACAGTCTTAGAATTTCCAGATATTTTAATCACAGGCACAATGGGATTTCCCACTACATTCCCTTGTCCTGTGGGGAAAAGATGAACCACCGCTCCTCCCGCAGCAAATAGAGTAATAGCCTCTGCTGCAGCAGAAGAGGTATTCATAAAATAAAGACCCTTCCCAGGAGGAGTTTCTGCCATTTCAAGAACACCATCTATCTTAGCCTTGCCAATCTTTTGGATATTTCCCAATGCTTTTTCTTCAATAGTGCTTAGTCCTCCTTTTATATTCCCCTCTGTAGGCTGAGATCCCAATAGGTCTTCTCCCTCTCTCTTTATAAATTCTTGATATTCATTAAATATCTCTAAAAATTTATTTCTCTCTTTTTCGCTTTTTATTCTGTCCAATATGATATGCTCTCCTCCCGTTAACTCTGATGTTTCTCCAAAAAGAACTGTGCCTCCATAAGAAATTAATTTTTCAACTACCTTTCCCACTGTAGGATTCGCAGCAAGCCCCGAAGTGGTATCCGACTCACCACATTTTATGCTCATAACAAGTTCTGAAATTTCTACCTCTTCTCTCTCTATCTCTGAGGCATCTTGAACTAATTTTTGTGCAACTCGAGATGCTTTTTCTATGGTCTTTAAATCTCCCGAACCTTCAATATAAAAAGCTTCAACAGGTTTTTTAGTTTTAGCTATACCCTCAGCTATTTTCGTAGTCCACTTTTCCTCTATTCCAATAACTATGGCAGAGGCAATATTAGGATTTGATCCGGTACCTATCATGGTACGAAAAAATAAATCTAAATCTTTCCCGAATTGAAGCCTTCCATAAGGATGAGTAATAGGAAGAGTACCAGAGATTAACTTACAAACCCCCTCTACCGCAGTATTGGAAATATCATCTACTGATATTACCGCCACGTAATTTCTAACTCCAACTCTTCCATCAGGTCTAATATATCCTTTAAAAGTAATTTTATTCACCTTTCTACCACCTCCTACTTTTTATATTATGAATATGCACATGTTCACCTTTTTTAATCTCCTTTACAGCTTCACCTATCACTTCTCCATATTTGATAACCAGATCTCTCTGTACCAAATCTTGAAGAGCAATTTTATGCCCTAATGGAATATCATCCAGAGCTTCTAATTCTATCCATTCCCCTTCTTCCAGGTAATATCCTTTTACTTTTTCTCCCTTCTTTATATCCGCCACTGCAACTCCCACATTATCTCTCTTGTTATGCACTAAAAACTTATGATCCATGACTATCTAACCTCCCTCTCTCCAGTTTTCTCAAGATAAGTCTTCAAGGCTACCTCTTTTGTTTTTCTTATATGAAGCCTCATATACTCTTCAGCAAGATCAGGATTTCTCTCCTCTAAGGCTTTAATTATATTCTTGTGCTCTTTTAAAGACTCCTCTGCTCTTCCAGGGATATTTACAGAACTTGTCATTAGAAGTCTTATTTGACTTCTAATATTCTCAAGAAATTTAAAAAGTCTCCTATTCTTACTCTTATCCCAGATAGTTTTATGGAACTTCTCATCAATATCAGAATATTTTTCCAACTTACCTTGAATTACATATCTTTCCCCTTCCTTTAAAAGTTCCTTCAGTTCATTAAGGACATCCAAATCTAAGTTTTCACAAAATTTTCTCACTGCAAATCCTTCTAAAACTTCTCTTAATTCATAGATCTCAATAGCGTCTTCAATATCTATTTTTGTCACAAACATTCCTCTTCTGGGAATACTTTCTACTAAACCCTCCCTTTCCAATCTTACTAAAGCTTCTTTCACAGGAGTTCTACTTACTTTTAACTCCTCACTTAATATATCTACTGTGAGTTTTGTTCCCGGACGAAATTGACCTGAAATTATAGCTTCTCTAATCCTCTCATAGACTTTCGTAGATATAAGCGACTCCTCTATAGGATTCAACTTTTTCATTTCTCTCCCTCTTTTCTTAATTATGATTTACCTTAAATTATACATTTTAAATTTAAAATTTTCAATTTGACATTTTAAATTTATTTTGGTAGAATTTTTGACAAAAAGGAAAAAACATGAAGAGGGGTATGAAAATGGCAAATTTAATAAATGTTTATAATCCATATGATGGAACCATTATAGAGACTATTCCTGAATCTACCCTTGAAGATGTAGAAAGAGCAATAGAGAAAGCCGAAAAAGGTAAAAAAATTATGGCTGAGACAAGTCTTTTTGAAAGATCTGAGATCCTTAGAAAAACTGCAGAAATCATAGAAAAAAACAAAGAAGATTTTGCTATAACCTTGGTTAAAGAGGTAGGAAAAACAATAAAAGAAGCAAGAGTAGAAGTAAGGAGAGCAGTTGAAATTTTTAAGATGGCAAGTGAGGAAGCTAAAAGAATTCACGGAGAAACTCTACCCTTTGACAGTGTTATAAATAGAGAAAAAAGAGTGGGATATTTTACAAGAGTTCCTGTAGGAATCATAGCTGCAATAACACCTTTTAATGTGCCTTTAGTACTTGCATCCCATAAAATTGCTCCCGCTATAGCGGGAGGAAACTCAATAGTATTTAAACCTTCCACAATAACTCCTTTAGCGGATATAAAATTGGCAAAAGCTTTAGTAGAGGCGGGACTTCCTGAAGAAGCTATTAATGTGGTTATTGGACCTGGAAGCACCGTTGGAAATGCCATCATTAAGGATACAAGAATAAGGATGATAAGCTTTACAGGAAGTAAAGAGGTGGGTATAGAAATACTTAAAAATGCAGGGTTGAAAAAAGTTAGCTTAGAACTTGGTTCTAACTCTGCCTTAATTCTTTCAAAAAAGGGAGACCTTTCTTCTGCAGTTTCTGCCACCATTAGAGGGGGTTATGCGGTAGCGGGACAAGTTTGTATATCAGTTCAAAGAGTTTTAGTCCAAAGAGAAGTATTTGATGAATATCTGGAAAAATTGATTGATGGAGTGAAAAGAATCAAAGTAGGAGATCCTATGAAGGAAGATACCGATATGGGACCAGTAATTAATGAGGATGCTGCAAAAAGAATAGAAGAATGGATAAAAGAAGCAGAAAACATGGGAGCAAAGGTGGTCTTCGGAGGTAATAGAGAAAGAACATTATTTGAACCCACAGTAGTAATAAATGTTCCAGTGGAAGCAAAATTATTTTCTAAGGAAGTTTTTGGCCCCGTCGTGGTTGTAAATCCCTTTGACAAACTTTCCGAAGCTATCGAAATGGCTAATAATTCCGAATACGGTCTTCAGGCAGGAATATTCACAAACGATATTGAAGAAGCATTCTATGCCATCAAGAAGCTGGAAGTAGGAGGAGTAATGATAAACGATGCTCCTTCTTACAGAGCAGACTTCATGCCATATGGTGGAGTTAAGGGAAGTGGTATTGGAAGAGAGGGAGTTAAATATGCTTTAGAAGAGATGACAGAAATTAAAACTGTCTGCTTCAATTTGAGAGGAGGGATAGAATGAAGCTCTTCCTTGATACCGCCAACGTTCAAGAAATAAGAGAAGCGTGGAGTTTAGGAATTATTGATGGAGTAACTACAAATCCTACCCATATCTCAAAAGAAAATAGAAAATTTAGAGAGCTCGTAGAAGAAATTTGCTCTATTGTAGACGGACCAGTAAGTGTAGAAGCAGTAAGTCTTAGGGCTGAAGATATAGTTAAAGAAGCAGAAGATTTATCTAAGATATCGCCTAATATTGTAATTAAAATCCCTGCTATAAAAGAGGGGATAAAAGCCACAAAAATCTTGACTGAAAAAGGTATAAAAACAAATATGACCCTTGTTTTTTCTCCGTCACAAGCTCTCTTAGCAGGAAAGGTAGGAGCCACTTACGTAAGTCCTTTTGTGGGGCGACTCGATGATATTAGCGAAGAAGGAATGAATTTAGTAGCGGACATAAAGAAAATATATTCTAATTATGGTTTTAAAACTCAAATAATTGTTTCCGCTATAAGAAATCCTATGCATGTTGTAAAAGCTGCCTTAATTGGTGCGGATGTAGCAACTATGAGATTTGATATTCTCATGTCTCTCTTTAAACATCCTATGACTGAACTTGGTTTAGAACAATTTTTAAAAGATTGGGAAAAGGTTCCTAAATAAAATGTTTAACTATTACTTACCGTATGGTAAAAAGAGAATAAAGATTACAGTACCCTACTCTGCTGATCTTCTTAAACCTAAGAAGATTAAAGTTAAGAAGCCCTTGGATTTATTGCTCTATGAGGCCTTACAAAATCCTATGAATCATAACTCTTTATCTGAGTTTCTAGAAGATAAAAATAATATTGCCATAAGTATAGAAGATGACACCAGGCCTATAAATAACAAAGAAGTCCTTAGAATTTTGTTTAACTATCTAAGAGAGAAAGGAATCAAGAAGAAGAGCATAAAAATTATAGTAGCCACAGGACTTCATCATGACAAAACTCTTTATGATTTTTCTGATATAAGTTATGACTTCTCAGTTGAAGTAATAAAGCATAACCCTGATAACGATTTGGTCTTTATAGAAGATGAAAATTTAGGAAAAGTGGGAATCAATAGAGAATTCATAAAAGCAGATGCAAGAATTATAATAGGAGATGTGGTTCCTCACCAAATTTTTGGATTTTCAGGTCCTCCTAAAAGTATAATTCCAGGACTTTCTGATAGAGAAACTATAAATAAAACTCATAAGCAAGTACTTTTCCATGAGCTTAAAGCGGGTATTGAAAATAACATAGTTTTAAATTGGGTCATCAATTTTAGTAAAAAAATTCCCAATATATTTTCTATCAACCTGATTCAAGATGTAGAAAAAAATGTACTAAATGTAATAACTGGAGAGATAGTCAGTTCCTTTGAAAAAGCAATAAAAAAATCAAAAGAAATATATTGTGTAGAAGTAGACAAAGAATACGATGTAGTAATTACTTCGCCAGGAGGATATCCTGAAGATCAAGACTTGTACCAAACTCAGAAGGCCTTTAGACATGCAAGTTACATCACAAAAGAAGGAGGGAAAATAATAGTTTTCGCCCCTTGTTCAAGAGGATGGGGATCCGAAGACTTTAAAAAAATAACCGAGAAAATAATTGACGTAGATAGAACAATAGAAGAACTCAGAAATAACTTCTCAGTGGGAAAACATAAGCTCCTATTCTTTTTAGAATTATCAAAAAAATACAAGTTATTTCTGTATAGTGATTATGATTTTTCTCAGAATATATCTCAATTTATAACCAAGATTAAAAGTAAAAACCTCTCCAGTACTATAAATAAAGAAGACAGGGAAATAGTAATACTATATGGTGGAAATTTCTTGGTACCCGCATTGAAGAAAAGCTAAGGGAGGTGAGAGAAATTAAATTTTACCTTTTTAAAGATTTTAGAAATCTAAAGATTCTAGGAGGGACTAAATATGAGAGGTAAAATTCTTCTTTCTGTATCTCTAATCCTAATTTTGAGCCTTGTTTTTGCTCAAACAACACCATATAAAACTACCATCAATGTCTTAGTTTGGGATGATGCTCATACTAAAGCTGTCAAGACCTTAATTCCAGAGTTTGAGAAAGTAACAGGTATCAAAGTTAATTTTGTAGCACTTCCCACTCGATCTGTACTTGAAAAAGCAGCTGTAGGTATATCCATGGATAGAACAGACTATGACTTAGTATCTATTGATGAACCCTTTGTTCCTCAATTCGGAGAACTATTAGTTCCCTATCCTTTATGGCCTAAAGGTAAAGTTTTTGAGAAAGTAGACCTAAAAGACATTGCAGAAGGAGCAGTTAATGCAGCTTTTTGGGAAGGTAGCGCCCGTGGTCTACCTATAAACGGTAATGTTTATATCTATATATACAGAAAAGATTTATTTGAAGATCCTAAGAACAAAGAAGAATTTAAGAAAGAATATGGTTATGAATTAAATCCACCAAATACCTTTAAAGAACTCTTAGACGTTTCAAGATTCTTTGCTAAAAAGCCAAACATGTATGGCTTTGGACCATTTACCATAAAAGCAGAGGGAGTAACAGCAGAAGCAGTATTTATGATGTCCTCTTTTGGAACAGATATTCTTAAAGTAAGTGGAAAAACTGTAAAGTTGGTACTTGACAAGAAGAAAGCTGTAGATGCTCTTAAATTCTACAAGGAACTCTTGGAAACAGCACCTCCAGGCAAGCTCTCTTTTGGACATACCGAAAGGATCCAAGCATTCAATATGGGACAAATTGCGGTAATGTTCCAATGGCCTGCTTTAATTCCAAACCATGAAGATCCAAAGCAATCCTTAGTAGCAGGGAAAATTGGGTATATAGTTCCTCCAGCAGGTCCTGCTCGAAGAGTTGCTGTTACAGGATGTTGGATTCTCGGAATCCCTAAAGCATCTAAGAATAAAACAGCAGCTGCAGAGTTTGCCTACTGGTGGGGTTCTAAAGAGGCAGGAAAGAAACTGGTAGAGGCAGGGATGTCTCCTGTAAGAAAAGATCTCCTTTCTGATCCAGAATTGCAAAAGACAAGAAAATGGTATCCAGTTGCTCTGGAAGCCTTTAAATATGGAGTAAGTAGACCAAGATTTAAAGACTACGCAAGAGTATCAGAAGTAATTCAAGTTTATTGGACAAAGGGTTTAAGTGGTGAGCTTACCCCAGAACAAGCTATAGATTCCATGTACATCGAGATATATAAGATACTAAAGGAGGGGGGCTATGTTCGGTAGAGGAGATAGATCTGGCGGGGTAAAACCCCGCCAGATATTAAATAACGTTATATTCCTTAGCCCCACTATTACATTCTTAATTCTCATGCTAATTTATCCTTTAGTATATTCTTTTTACATGTCCCTTCATAAGTGGGAACTTATACAAACTACTCCTCCTATCTTTATTGGTTTTAAAAATTACGTAAATCTTTTTAAAGATCCTCTTTTTTGGAATGCTTTAAAAATTCAAATAATTTTCGTTTGTATTGCCATTCCTATAGAGTTGATCATAGGTCTTTTAGTTGCATTATTCTTTCAAATAGAATTTAAAGGTAACAACTTTATGAGAACTTTACTTCTTCTTCCATTCTTTATTCTACCATCTCTTTCAGGTACAACCTGGAGATTTATTCTCCATCCCACTTATGGAGTCTTTGGTGCTATTTATAGATTCTTTGGAAAGGAACCTGTAGATTGGCTAAGTAATGGAACTCTAACCTTTATTGCAGTAATACTTCAAGATATATGGAGAACATGGCCCTTTATGTTCATAACTTTATATGCTGCCTTATCAAATTTCCCTCAAGAGCTCAAAGAAGCAGCTGCCATAGATGGAGCAAATAAATTTCAGACCTTCTTTAGAATTACTCTGCCCCTTCTTATTCCTGCGATCATAGTTGCGGTTTTTCTAAGGTTAATCGACGCATTGAGGATCTTCTCAGAAGTTTATGTGATGACCGAGGGAGGTCCAGGAAATGCTACCACTTTCTTATCTATCTTTATTTATAAGAATGCCTTCAGATTTTTCAATATGGGATACGCAAACGCTGCAGGTTACATGTTAACTACTATAGCTATGATTGTAAGTGGTATAGGACTTACAAAAATATTTAGTAGAGAAATTTACGAATATTGAGGTGATATTGTGAGAAAAAAATTAATCAAGAGTTTAATATTCACATTTGCTTTAATTATAGTAATAATCGAACTTATTCCTGTAATATTGCTATCTCTCACAAGTATAAAAACGAATATGGCCATTTGGACTTCGCCTACTCCATTCCATCCATTTAGACCAACCATGGAACAATATATAGGAGTATTTAGGGAGACAACTTTTGTCAAAAACATTTTTAACAGTACTTACATAGCTTTCTGGACTACTTTCTTATCAGTTTTAGGAGGAGCTTTAGCCTCCTACGCTTTAGCAAGATTTCCTTTAAAGAGAAAAAGAGAAATAAGCTTAGGAATAATCTTTACTAGAATGATACCTCAAATTGCCTTAGCAGTTCCCATTTATTATATGTTTAGAAAGATAGGGCTTTTAGATACTTACACTGGAATGATTTTAGCCCATACAACCTTCAATCTTCCATATGTGGTTTGGCTCCTCTTACCTTTCTTCCAAAAGGTTCCTAAGGAATTCGAAGAAGCAGCTCTAATAGATGGTTGTTCATATATAAAAGTATTTACAAAGATATTTCTTCCTTTAGCCTCCTCAGGCATTATAGTTGCGATAATATTCTGCTTTTTAGGATCCTGGAATGACTTTATATATACTTTAGTTCTAAGTAATGTTAAAACTACAACAGCCCCAATGTTAGTTACAACCTTTGTGGGAATGTATGCTCCTGAGGTAGGAAAAATGAGCGCTGCTGGAATTTTAATAATTCTTCCTGTTTTTATCCTTGCCCTAGCGTTACAAAGATACATAATCCTGGGACTTTCTGGAGGAGGTATAAAAGGGTAACATGAGTACGAAATTAAAAAGACTAATAGAATACAAAATTGAAGATGGAAAGTTCTTGGGTATTTTAGAATTGGAAGATCAAAAATTTTTAGAGGCAAGGATAACTTTGTATGAAAAGGACATTTGGAGATTAGAAATATATAGTGATAAACCTAAAGATCTGGATATCAATCTTGCGCCAATCAAAATTAGAATTGAAAAAGACAATGAATTTTTAATACTACCTGGAACAAATACTGAACTTATAATCCTTTCTGAACCCTTCTTTTTTGGTTTCAAAAGAAATAATAAAATAATACTCTCCTTAGATAACCATAGAAATGTGGGATTACTTTATCTGACTCCTCCCTTAGCTAAAATGGATTGCGGTTTCTGTGGAACCTTCTCTTTGAATGCTGAAGAAAGAATCTTTGGATTAGGCGAATTCTTTACATCCTGTGAAAAACATTCTCAGTCCTTAGAAGTATGGGTAAATGATGCCTATGGAACCTTTACTCAAAGGGCGTATAAGCCTCTTCCTTTCCTTTGGAGTACAAGAGGTTGGGGAATTTTCTTTAATACTAATTATAAGACAAGACATTATATAGCTCATCCTGATAAGAACATTGTAGGTTATTACTGGGAAGATTTATCTCCCCATTTAGACCTTTTTATATTTTTTGGTGAGGAACCTAAGGAGTTAATTCAAAAATATCATTTAATTACTGGAAAGCCCGAAATACCGCCCTTTTGGAGCTTTGGGCTTTGGATCTCTCGTTGCTACTACTGGGATGAAAAAGAGGTATTAAAGGTAGCAAAAACCTTAAGAGAAAAAAATATACCTTGTGATGTCATAAACCTAGATGGAAGAGCATGGCTTAGGCATGGATATCAAACGGATTTTCAATGGGATTTAGAAAGATTTCCTAATCCCCAAAGATTAATTCATGAGCTTAAAAATTTAGGATTCAAAATCTGTTTATGGGAAAATCCCTATATATCTGAAAGATCTCCCCTCTTTAAAGAGGCAGAAGAGAATAACTTTTTCCTAAAAGATTTAAAGGGAAACACAAGAAAAATAAAGTGGGTACCTGAAGAATTTCAAGGACTTCATAATCCTCCAGAGGCAGGTATTGTAGACTTAACGAATCCCAAAGCAAGAGAATGGTATAAAGACCTTCATAGACCTCTCCTTAGAATGGGGATAGATACCTTTAAGACCGACTTTGGAGAAGAAATTCCTGAAGATGTAATTGCATACAATGGTATGAGAGGAGAAGAATTACATAACTATTATCCTTTTTTGTACAACCAAACAGTATATGAAGTGGTAAAAGAGGAAAAAGGGGAAGGGCTTGTCTGGGGAAGATCAGGGTATATAGGGTCTCATAAAATCCCTGTACAGTGGGCAGGAGATACAGAAACCTCTTACGAGGGAATGTTTACATCCTTAAGAGGGGGATTAAGTTACATGCTATCTGGAGGGAATATCTTATGGGCCCATGACCTTGGTGGTTTTTATGGAGCAAAACCAGATAGTAAGCTCTATATAAGATGGGCTGAATTTGCTTTACTCAACCCTTTAACCAGGGCTCACGGAACTACTCCAAGAGAACCGTGGGAATTTGGAATAGAGGCAGAAAGGATATTTAAAAAATTTGTCTATCTTAGATATTCCCTTCTACCTTATATTTACTCTAATGCAATTTTAGGTAAGCACTCTTCTTCTCCTATTATGCGCCCTTTAATCCTTGAATTTCCCCAAGATTATTTAAGTTCCTTTATAGAAGACGAATATCTCTTAGGAAAAAATATCCTTGTAGCTCCAATATTTACAGAAGAAAATGAAAGAAATATATATATTCCACCTGGAATCTGGTATGATTTTTGGGAGAAAAGACCTTTTGAGGGAAGTAAAGCTTATAACCTTGTTGCACTTCTAAATAGGATACCTATATTTGTAAAAGAGGGGAGTATTATATCTAGATTTCTAAAGATAGGTAAGAATACCGAGGAATTGAAAGATCTCATCATAGAAATATGGTTCCCTAAGAAGAAACAAGAAGAAATTTTTTATTTTGTTCATGGTAGTCTAACGGTAAGTTATAGTTATGAAGACTATTTAGAAATAAATTTAGAGAATAACACTGATTTCCCAAATATATACCTTCACATTTTAGGTTTGAAATCAATAAAGAGCATAGAACCATCGACGAAGTTTAAATTAACCCCATATGGGACACTACTTAAATTAGGTGAAGAGAGTAAATTTTTAATAGAAGGCTAAAAGGGAGAGGATAAAAAATGCTTAAAATAGGATTTTTAGGAGTAACTCAAAAGACTTTTAAAAATCAAAAGGAAGACCTTTATAATAAATCCATTGAAGTTTTATTGAAACTATCAAAAAAACTTTCTTTTGAGATACTATTTTCCCCATCCCTTATAGAAGATTCTGAAGTATTAAAAAAGGTCTTAGAAGAATGGCAGAATAAAATTGATTTCCTCTTAGTTCAGACCACCACTTTTGCGGGAGGATTTTTAGGAGAAATCATAGCTAAGTCAGATTTCCCTGTAATTTTCTGGGCTATTCCTGAGCCAGAGATAAAAGGAAATCTTAAATGGAATTCTCTTTGTGCTTTAAACTTCTTTGCAAGCCTAATTAAAAAATTTAATCCTAATAAAAAATTTGATTGGATTTATACCTTTCCTGAAGAAGAGAATAAAGATCTTATAGAGATGTTTAAAATATTGAAGATACTTAAAGATATTAAAGGCTTAAAGATGATTCACTTAATAGGAACCGCTCCAGGTTTTTTAAATTTAGAAATTCCTTATGAATTATTAAAATCTAAATTGGGAATTGAGATTAAAAATTATCCTTCCCTTGATGCTCTTACAGAAATTATGAATTCCTTGGATAAAAATAAGATAGAAAAAGCAAAAGAAGAAATTAAAAAAACCATAAATGTTACAATAGAGGAAAAATGGTTAGATGAAGGATTAAAAATTGCCCTTACAATGGAAGAGCTGGCTAAAAAAGAGAATGCAAAAGTTATTGCCTCTCGATGTTGGCCTGATTTCAGAGAAAATTTATCCATATTTCCTTGTTTCAGCTTTGCAATTGCTTCAGAAAATATTCCTGTTTCCTGTGAGGGAGATATACTGAGTGCCTTAGGAATGTATATGCTGAGAGAAATTTCAGAAAAACCAACATCTGTTTTAGACTTGGTCTACTATGATGATAAAGGTATAATTCTCTGGCATTGTGGAAATACTCCTCCCTCTATAGCCAAACCTCCCTTAAATTTAGACTATCACTTTAATCATCCTGGAATGGGAACCACTTTAGATGGTAGATTTAAAGAAGGAGAAGTTACTTTATTTGCCTTCAATCAAGACCTTAAAAATTACTTAGCCCTTTCTGCGAAGATCTCTTATCCCTTTGAAGACAAATTTAGAGGAAGCTATGCTTATGTTACCGATCTTCCCATATCTCCTAAAGAATTATTTGAGTTAATATTAAGAGAAGGCTTTCCTCATCATTTAGTTCTCTCCTATGGAGACTTAAAAAATTCAATAGGAAAACTTCTTTACTGGTTAGATATTCCAAAGTATTTTTAACTAGTTTTTCTATGTGATATTATATAATTAGTTTTTTCCTTAGGGGTATAGCATGAATATAATATTGAAAAAGATTTATAAAAGAATAGGAAGAGATTTTGCTCTCAGGGATATAGACCTTGAAATTTTTGATAAAGAATTTTTTGTAATCATTGGACCCTCAGGCTCAGGAAAAACTACTCTCTTAAGAATCATTGCAGGGCTTGAAAAACCAGATTATGGAAAGATTTATTTTGATGATAAAGATGTTACAAATCTTTCTCCCTCAAAGAGAAATCTATCTTTTGTCTTTCAAAATTATGCCCTTTTCCCTCATTTCACTATAAAAGGAAATTTATCTTTCCCCTTATGGATAAAAAGATTATCTGAAGAGGTAATTGAGGAGGAAGTAAAAAGAACTGTTGAGGAAATTGATTTTTCCTTAGAAAGATATTTAAGCTTTAAACCAAAGGAACTTTCTGCAGGACATAAGCAAAGAACTGCATTGGGAAAGGCGGTTATAAAAAAACCATCCCTTTTTCTCTTTGACGAGCCCCTTTCTCAATTAGATGCAAAAATAAGAGTAAAAACTCGTTTAGAAATGAAGAAATTAATAATTTCTTGGAACATAACTACTATTTATGTAACTTCAGATCAGCAGGAGGCACAAGCTCTTGCAGATAGAATTGCTATTATTAACAATGGCATAATAGAACAGGTAGGTACTTACAGAGAACTTTATGAAAAACCAAAAAATATATTTGTCGCTTCTTTCTTGGGAACTCCTTTTATAAATCTTTTCCCTGCCCTATATTATCAAGGAGAAATTATATTCTCTGAAAATTTAAAAATAAAGATTTTAAAAAATTTACCCGAAAAATTAGTCATAGGAATACGTCCTGAGGATATTCTTGTAAATGAAAAAGAAGGAGCATTAAGATTAAAAGGAAAGGTTGTTCAAAGAGAGATAATCACACCAGGGCTTGAAGAATGGATAGAAGTAGAAACAGATATTGGAGTTATAAGAATAAAAGGGAGAAATCCTAATCGTTGGAAGTTAAAAGATAATGTGGATATTTATTTAGATCCTAATAATTTTTATTTCTTCAATGAGAAGGGAGAGAATATTTTAAGAATATGAGAAAAGTGATCACACGGGAGGCAAGATGCCTCCCTTTTTAATTTTCACCCTTTTAAAATCTCATCAATTTTTCTTAGTTCGTCTTCAGAGAAGTTTAAGTTCTTTATTGCATCTACATTTTCTTTTATCTGCTCAGGCCTACTTGCTCCTATGATAACCGAAGAGACTACTTGCTTCCTTAAAATCCAGGACAAGGCAAGTTGTGCCACACTTTGTCCCCTCTCCTTTGCTATCTTGGAAAGTTCTCTTACCTTTTCCACCTTATCTGGAGTGATATCACTTTCCTTTAGAAAAACTCCCGATCTTTTTACCCTTGAATCCTCAGGGATACCATTTAGATATTTTTCCGTAAGAAGTCCCTGAGCAAGAGGAGAAAAGATGGTAGCACCTATGCCCAGCTCTTCCATAACATCAAAGAGCTTTTCCTCAGGCTTTCGGAAGAACATATTGTACAAGATTTGATTTACAATGATCTTTACTCTCATCTTTGATAAGGTTTCATAAGCTAATTTTGTCTCTTCGGGACCATAATTGGAAATTCCCACATATAAAGCTTTACCCTGCCTTACCACCTGATATAGAGCTTCCATAGTCTCTTCTATAGGGGTTTCTGGATCAGGTCTATGATGATAGAATATATCCACATAATTTAAGTTCATTCTTTTTAAACTTTGGTCCAGGCTTGCTATGAGATATTTCTTGCTTCCCCAATCTCCATAAGGTCCATCCCACATTTTATATCCCGCTTTTGTGGAGATTATTATCTCGTCTCTATAATTTTTGAGATCAAATTTCAAAATCCTTCCAAAATTTTCCTCAGCAGAACCAGGTGGTGGTCCATAATTATTGGCAAGATCAAAGTGGGTAATACCAAGATCAAAGGCTGTTTTAACCATATTTCTCATATTTTCAAATGATTCATTGTAGCCAAAATTGTGCCAAAAGCCCAAGGATATTGCAGGAAGCTTGAGACCACTTTTCCCACAACGCCTATAGACCATATTTTCATACCTTTTAGGATCCGCTAAGTAGGTCATAGGATCACCTCCCTAAAAACTAATCCTTTACAGCCACACTCACATTATCGAAAAGGACCGATGGAAAAACACCCATATTGGAAATATAAGCTCTGTTTTCTATACCTATTACATTTTTCATTACCTCATAAATATTTCCCGCTACCATGGCATCTTTCACATGTCCCACAATCTCTCCATTCTCCACATATAAACCTGGGGAAAGTCCAATGGAAAAATCACCATTAGGGATATTTCCACTGTGAGCTCCTAAAGCACCCGCTACTATTATTCCCTGGTCCATGGATTTTATTAGATCATAAAAGTCTTTGTCCCCTGGCTGTATATGAAGATGTTCCAGGGCAGGCGTAGGTCTCACCCTAATACTCTCTCCGCTCCAATCGGAGACCCTATATCCATTTCCTGTGGATTCAACCTTCATCTTACTTCCATAATAGAGGTCGTAATAAAAATTCTTCAGAACTCCTTTCTCTACTATGGGAAGGAGCTTGGTCTCTACCCCTTCATCGTCAAAGGGTCTTGCTCCAGGTAGAGATTCATCAAAGGGATCATCATATATATTGATAGCTGAATCAAAAATTTGGCTACCTATCTTGTCAATCAATGGACTGGTCCTTTCGTACACATTTTTACCATTGGTAGCATAGTTAAGCCTCCATATCAATACATACATAGTATTAGGTAGAAATATCACCTTCAACCTTCCACCCTTAGGCTTTACCTCCTTCCTTGAACTGTTATAAAGAAAGGTAATATAATCAAGATCTTCTTTGGAAAATTCTTTAAATTTTTTGTCCACCACTGCCCTTGTAATTGAAGCATAGGACCCAGAATACATTGCTGCTGCATAACACATATAAAAAGAATATTTAGTACTATAATCCACTCCATGGCTATTTATTATCCTTATCTCTGAAATCGACTTAACCATACCCACATTAATTTGGGTATTAGTAGCTTGGGATAATATATCCGATACCCTTTGACCTTCCTCCACCATCTTTGTATTAGTAAGGTTTTCTATTTCAGGGTCATAGGTACTAAGAGTTTTTAAATTATTTTTTGTAGGAAGAGAAAATTCAACCTTTATATCTCCTTTTAATGATTCAACAGCATTCTTAACAAATTCTTCAGGGTCAAGAAGATTCTTAGTATAAGAAAAACCCAACTTTCCATCTTTAATTATCCTCAAGGATATCCCTGACTGAATAGAACTTTCTATATCCTTTAACACTCCGTTTTCAAAAGAGATATCTGAAGAGAAATTATTAACCTGATATACCTCAACTTCATCTGCGTACTTTTTCCCTATCTCAACCAATTTTTCAATCATTATTTAACACCTCCTATCACTACATTCTTAACCAATATATGGGGACCTCCATGACAAGATCTTATGTTAAGCTGTCCTTTACCACACCCTCCTACCTCAGAAAGCTCAAAGTCTTTCCCTATAGCTACTATATCCATTAAAGTTCTATAAAGATTACCCGAGATATTTATATCCCTAAGTAATTTTCCTACCTTTCCGTTTTTTACCTCAAAGGCATACTGGGCTCCAAAGGTAAAATTCTCACCCGATGTTTGTCCTCCTTTGGCGTCCAATATGTAAAGACCATCCCCCAGAAGATCTAAAAGCTCCTCAAAAGATTTATTCTTAGGCTCGATAAATACATTTCCCATCCTCACAATAGGAGCATATCTATAATCTTCAGCCACGCAATGTCCTGAAACAGGCTCCCCAAACTCTGCTGCTGTTCTTCTGGAATGAAGTCTCCCAGAAAGCACTCCATCCTTTAACAGATAGGTCTTTCTTGCTCTTACACCTTCATCATCATATTTATAAAAGCCGAGTTGATTAGGCATGGTGGGATCGTCAATTATGGTTAAAATATCGTTACCAAGTTTTGCTCCTATCTTCATTTTCTCCCTCATAGAAGGATTGTCCTCTATTAGATCTGCCTCAGAGAAATGTCCAAAGGCTTCGTGGGTAAAAACTCCTGTCATGTCAGGATTTAATATAACATTGTAAACTCCTCCTTCTACCGGCTCTGCCTTTAAAAGATCAAGAACAATCTTGGTCTTCTTTTCAAATTCCTCTTCCCTATTCCTTAATCTATAAAATCCATCACTTCCTCCTATTCCCACTCTCACATTCTGCACCAAAGATCCATCCCTACTTATAAGCATACCCCTTATTCCAGTGGTTATTAGGTCTTCCCTTATCTCTGTTCCCTCAGAGCTTACAAAATATTTCTCCCTTATAACCTCAGTATACTGCATATTGGTAGTGATATTCTCAAAGCTTAAAGGAATTTCGTTATAGTGCATCAAAAGCTCAAGTTTTTCATCTATGGAGATTCCTCTTGGATCCTCTCTTAAAGGAGGAATAAAAGTATCTTTAATAACTTCTACCTCTGCAAGTTTGACCTTTTTCTTAGAATTTTTCGAGATCAATTCCGCATTTTCAAGACAGATCCTTAGAGCTTTTTCTGCATCTTCAATCCTGGTAAAAGCTACCGAGGAAAATCCCCCATCTTTAAGTACCCTTACCACAAATCCATCTCCAGTGTTAGTACCAAGCTGAAATATTTCTCGGTTATTTAGGATAATTTTGGTCTCCCTCATCTTTTCATAACGGATATCTACATAATCCGCAGAGATCTTTGAGAGGATCCCCTTTAGTACATCAAACATTTCCTTTTAGCCTCCTTTCAGTAATACTTTTGACGATCCTTTAAGAGTATATCAGAATTTAAACTGAAGGGGGAGAATGATTTGAAAATAATAAGATCCCTATTAATTTTTCCCTTTTATATCTTTTGTTAGTCCTTCCTTCGCTCAAAAACCTCTAACATTGCAGAATCTCACCCTCGAGCCCAATGAAGTCCCTTCTAAGCCCGGTAAAGTCCCTTCATGGTTACAGCGTGGATTAGCCTTTGTTTATAAATTCCAAGGAGTTTTTGGAGATAAAACATCAGCAGGTACTGGTCAAAGGTACCATATCCATATAGTAACAAATATTGATAAAGATATGGCTTATGGCATAACCTTTCATGTACTTATTGCTGCGGGATATCCTTCTTACAATGGTAGTATAAGCCCTCTAAAGAATCACCGAAATTCTACCTGTAGGGACTGCTTCCTGTCCAATAGAAAGATGGGTGGTACCTAATATATAAATATCTAATGTTTCCATACTTACCTTTATTAACTCTTAACATAGATCATCTCTTCAAAATTTCTAATAATAAGCATACATTTAAAAAGATCTATGCTCTCTTCCCTACTTATATTTCCTTCTTTTAATTCTTCTTTTAAAGATTTTTTATATCGAAACTTAGGTACCTTTCCACCTACCTTAATATATCCTGGTTCAAATTCTGGTAATATAGGTATTTCCTTTGGCAACTTAAATACCTCCTGTTCAAAATAATATTAATCATCATTCCATGCTATAGCAGTCATATATGAAAGATTAGGCTGACGGGTATCAAGTCTTGAATGTTGAACTACAATCTTTACATCACTCTCCACCTTTATTGCAAAAGGCACATTTCTTTCAAGTTTAACTCCAAGAATCTCCTCTGATTTATCCAGTCTTACATGCCAAGTTCTTTCGGGAAGTACAATTATTTCTTTAGATTCTATGGGATCCCTATCTTCAAAATAAAAAGTGAATTTAACCTTAGCGGGTTTATCATTAACATTTAAAATACAAGTTGATTCATGGCTTGGCAAATTAGGATCGCCAACTTCAGGTAGATAGGCGTCAGGAATAAGCCAAATCTTTGCTCCTATCTCTTTATCCATATTCTTCACACAACCCTTTCATTTATGTTTAATTGTTCTTATTCTTCTCTGCTCTAATAAGTTAGATATGAGTACTGTTCCCACAAGCAATAAACCCATAATTATGGTTATTACTTGACTTGGTATGTTTAATAAATTTAAACTATAGGTTAAAAAACCAATTAAAAACAAAGAGAGAACAACACCAATCATATTTCCAGATCCCCCAAGAATACTAACTCCCCCAAGAACCACTATTGCAATAGTTTCAAGCTCTAAACCAATACCAATATCTGGCCTTATACTACTCAATCTTGAAGTAAGAAGAATAGCCCCTAAACCAGACATAAAACCAGTAATAGTAAATAGAATTATCTTTATCCTCTCCACCGGAATTCCCGAAAATTTACAAGCCTGTTCGTTATTCCCAATGGAATAAACATATCTCCCAAAGGTAGTTTTATGCAAAACAAAACCAAAAATTATTGCAAAGATGGCATACAAAACCAAAGAAAAAGGAATAGGGGTTCCTGGAATATAACCTTGTCCCAAATACATAAAACTCTCTGATTCAATCCCCACAACGGTATCTTGAAGTAGCATATAAGCTATTCCCCTATATAGAGCATAGGTACCTAAGGTTACTGCAATAGCTAGAAGATTAAACCTTACAATCAAATATCCATTTAAAAAACCACCTATAGTAGCAATTATAATTCCTATGAGAGCACAAATCCAAATATTAATTCCCATTCTATGAAGAACCCCCATGAATGCAGAAGTCATTCCCATATTAGATGCTACAGAGATGTCTATGTTGCCACTTATAATAATATAAGTCATTGCAAGAGAGATAAGCCCTTTCTCCATAAAGTTTGTAGTGTTATCCAATAGATTAATAATATCTAAAAAGTACGGCGAGAGAAAACTACTTGCTAAAAAGACAAGAGAAATTAATAGGAGAAGTATTATTTCCCAGGTTATTTTTAACCTTATTTTCATGCTCTCCTCCTATATCCTTTCTGATATCTTCCTGCAATTAAAGAATCCACAATTACAGCAATCAGGAACATTAAACCCTGAAGTGAAAGTTTATAAAAAGGTGATATTTTCATAACATTCAAACCATTAACAATCATTGTCAAAAGCAATGCCCCTAAAACTACTCCACCTATCTTTCCAGATCCACCTGTAGTTTTTACTCCTCCTATAACCACAGCAGAAATAGCAGAGAGTTCAAATCCCATCGCAGCACTACTTTCTGCAGAAGCAAAACGAGAAGTATATAAGACTCCACTAAGTCCTGCAAGAATTCCTGAAATAAAATAGACTAAAAATAATACTCTTACCCTATTGATACCAATATAGACTGCAGATTGAGGATTATTTCCAACAGCATAAATACTTCTTCCAATAACCTTATAATTCAAAAGATAATAAAAAAACAAAAAAACAATAAGAGCATAGACTACTAATATAGGAACGCCTAATATTTCAACTCGGGTGAGGAGTTTGTACCCTTCAGGCATCTCATGAGCATTAACCCATCTCCCTTTACTAATTAGGTATACAATCCCCCTAAATATGTACATAGTTGAGAGAGTGGCAATTATAGGGATAACCTTTCCCTTCGCTACAAAAAGACCATTGATAACTCCACATATTCCTCCGATCAAAATTCCAATTAGAGGAGCTAATACTATAGGGAAATTAGGAAAATCTCTATAAAGCATTGACACAATCATTCCTGTCAAGGCAAGGTTAGAACCTACAGAAAGATCTATGCCACCCGTAAGTATAACCATCATCTCTCCTATAGCGACAATGGTTAATATGGATGCATCAAGAAAAATATAACGAAGATTCTCCCAACTCACAAAATAGAGATTCCTCAATGCTATAATTAATCCAAATAGAAAGAGAGGGAAAATTATTCCGATTTCCCTTAACTTTGAAATATCATAACCCTCTTCTTTTAGTTCATTTATAAACCCCAATTTTGCCATCTTATCCCCCCAAAATTACAAACTTTTTGTATATCCTTTTCTTCCTAAAGCCATAGATAAAATCTTTTCCTGAGTTGCTTCTCTCCTTGGGATAACACCAACTATCCTTCCTTCGTGCATCACAAGTATCCTATCACTCATTCCAATAATCTCTGGCATTTCAGAAGAAATTAGAATTATCCCATAACCCTCCTGAGCAAGCTTATTTATTAACTGATATATGGCCACTTTTGCCCCTACATCTACACCTCTTGTAGGTTCATCAAGAATAAGTATCTTTGGTTTAGTGGCGAGCCATTTTGCAAGTACGACCCTCTGCTGATTTCCTCCCGAAAGACTCATTACTTTTTGTCTTATTCCAGAAGCTCTAATATCAAGAAGTTCAAAGTACCTTTTTGTAAGTACTTCCTCCTCTTTTTTATTTATTACTCCTGTATTTGCCAAATTTTCTAAGATAGGAAGTGTAATATTACAAACTATATCCATAGGCAAAAGCAAACCATGTTGATGCCTGTCTTCAGGAACATAAACTATTCCAAGACTAATAGCATCTTTAGGATTTTTTATATCTACTTTTTCCCCTCTTACATATATCTCTCCTTTATCTTTATTTCTTATACCAAATATAGTCTGAGCAACTTCAGTCCTACCAGAACCAACGAGACCACCAATACCTAAAACCTCTCCCTCAAAAAGCTCAAAAGAAACATCATAAAACTCCCCATTCCTTGTTAACCCATCAACCCTCAACAAAGGTTTTCCTCTTTTTGTCTCTACCTTTGGATACATATCCTCCAACTTCCTTCCTACCATCATCTGAATGAGTTCATCCACATTAGTCTCTGACACCTCTTTTGTCCCTACATACTGTCCGTCTCTTAACACTGTTACTCTATCAGCTATTTCAAAAACTTCTTCAAGCCTGTGAGAAATAAAAATTATGGATTTTCCTTTTTCTTTTAAATTCTGGATAATATTAAAAAGCCTTTGCGTCTCTTCCAAGGTTAGTGAAGATGTAGGCTCATCCATAATCAAAATTTCGGGATCTATGGACAAAACCCTTGCAATTTCCACGATTTGCCTTTCTGCAATACTTAAATTTTTAACAGGAACCTTAGGATCTATTTCAATACCTAAGGAATTTAGAAAAGCCTTCGCCTCTTTATATAAATTTTTCCAATCAATACTTCTAAAGGAAGACCTATACTTATAATGACCAATAAATATGTTTTCTGCTACACTTAGTTCAGGAAATAAAGCAAGTTCTTGAAAAACTGCCGCAATTCCATGTTTTTGAGCATCCATTGGATTATTAAAGTATACTTTTTTACCCCTCAATAAAATATTTCCATGATCAGGCTGTAGAACTCCACTTATAATTTTTATCAATGTAGACTTTCCCGCACCGTTTTCGCCAAGTAAAGCATGGATCTCACCCTTTTTTAGATTGAAATTTACTCCTTCTAAGACTGGTTTTATTCCTGTGAAGGATTTATATATATTTCTAACCTCTAAAATATAATCTTCCATATTCAGAAAAAACTCCTCCTAACAAATAAAAAGGGGAGGATAAAATATCCTCCCCCTAAAATTTTTCTATTAGTAGACTTTTGACCAATAATCTATGTTGGAAGCATCAAATACAAAGGGAGGCCCAAGAATTATCATTCTTCCACCATTTCCTTCATCTACAATTGTTCTTTTTCCAAGTCTTCCTAAATCAACTTTTTCTCCAACATTCCCTTTAATTTCTTTTGTTAATAAACGATAAGTAGCATAAATTGTTGCATAACCTAAGTCTATAGGATTCCATAAAGCAAAGGCCTTACAAGTACCTCTTTTTACATATTCTGCCATTTCGCTTGGTAAACCAAGTCCTGTAAGCTGAACTTTACCAGATAAACCAGCATCTTCAATGGCACGAGCAGTCGCAGCAATACCGACAGTCGTAGGAGAAATTATACCCTTTAAGTTAGGATAAGACTTAAATAATCCCATTGCTTCGTTGTAGCTTTTTTCCCTTATATCATCGCCATAAACTATGGCCACTAATTTCATCTTACTATACTCTGGTTTCTTTAACTCTTCCTTCATCCAAGCAATCCATGTATTTTGATTAGCCATTGTAGATGCAGCACTAACTATAGCAATTTCACCTTCATAGTTGATCATCTTTGCTAGGAGTTGTACCTGAATTCTTCCTATCTGTTCCATATCTGCTTGGTTTACAAACAGCTTTCTTCCCTGTGGTTTCACTGCTGAATCAAAGGTTACCACTATAATTCCTCTAAGTTGTGCCTTTCTGCATACTGGTACTAAAGCATCAGGATCATTCGCAGAAACACAAATTGCACTAACTTTTTGAGCAATCATTGAATTAATTATATCAATTTGTCCTTGTACACTAGATGCTACAGGAGCTTGATGTATCACAGTAATTCCTAATTCTTTTGCTGCTTCTTGTGCCCCTTTGTTTACTGCTTCAAAGAATGGATTACCCGCTGTTTTAGTTACTAATCCAATCACATATTTCTTCTGAGCAAGACTTTCTGTTCCTAGTACAACTAACAAAAAAAGAAGCAAAACAATCAAAAATTTTTTCATATAGATCCCCTCCTAAAATAAGATTTTAAGTCACAAACCTACAATTGATTAAAGATTAGTAATTTTATACCTCCTTCCCTAACAAATATTTTCACCTTTGATTATTTTATATTTTCATTTGTTTTCATTCTACATAAAAATGTGTAGATTGTCAAGATGAAATTGAGACTGACCTGTAATCACTTTTATCACCCCTCAAATATTAGGACAAGTCTTCTTTTCT
>JBNARO010000024.1:0-29562 GCA_049718665.1 Dictyoglomaceae bacterium
CATATAAAAATCTACTTAAAAATTTTAAAATAAAAAGGAGGAATTTTTTAAATGGAAGAAACAATAAAATCAGGTTTTGTCTTAAGAAATTACTCCAAGACTCTTATCTCTAAAGATCAAGGGAAATTTACAGCGTTGAAGAAACTTGAACTTAAAAGCAGAGCAAAAACAAAACCTGGAACTTTATTAAAGAATAAGATACCCAAAAGACCTGGATTCTTAGAGATAGATTTTGTAGATCATGATGGAGGTAATATTAAAGGAGATAGGAAAAATTCTCCTCTTTCCTCTTTTAGGTATAGATTCTGATAATGGCTCTGAATTTATCAATGCTCATCTTTTAAGGTATTGTAAGGCTGAAAGGATAAGTTTTACAAGGACAAGGTCTTATAGGAAAAATGATAATTGTTTTGTAGAGCAGAAGAATTATAGTGTAGTGAGAAGGACTGTAGGATATTTTAGGTATAATACAGAGAAAGAATTAAAATTTCTAAATGAGTTTTAGTAGTAAAGCTTGTTAAGAAGGAAATAGAAAATTATGTGAGACAACAGGTCCTTTTTAAAAATTGTCAAATCTCTGAAAGATAGTCCCCTCGATAACTTTAAAAGAAGAGATGAAAGAATAAGTTCATCTATTCTTTTACTATTTAAAAACTTTTTTACTATCTTCCTTAAGTCTTTAAATGGTATTCTTTCCATTTATTTCAACTTCTCTTGTTTTTTTGAACAGCCTCTATATAAAGATGAAAGTCCCTTTTTGAAATAAAAACCCTTTAAGTTGGCGGAAATAAAAGGGCATCCTGAGGATACCCTGAATTTTTTGTGATATAATTGTTAAGAAACTTTACAGAAAAGGAGGAGTTAAAGATTATGAATGTGAAAGAAATATATAATCTTTTTGTGGAATTAGGAATGAAGAATGATCCTCGAGGATGGGATGAGGTCCAAAGGATTTTAGAAAGAACTAAAAAAGAATATGAGAAATTAAGTGAAAAAGAAAAGGAAAGATTTGATTTGGAAAAGCTATCAAATCCTTATTCTGATACGAGGATACTTTATGGAGATCCAGATAAAGAGGTAAAAAGGGTTTTGTCAGGTATAGATATTGATACCTCGGAATTACTTTTAGCAAAAGAATTAGAGAGGCAAGGGAAGAAGATTGATCTTGTTATTTCCCACCATCCTCAAGGAAAAGCTTATGCAAATTTCTATGAGGTAATGCATCTCCAAGAGGATCTTTTATATAAATGGGGAATTCCTATTAATGTTGCAGAAGGATTATTATCGCCAAGAATTTCTGAAGTAGAAAGAAGAGTTCTTCCAATAAATCATTATAAAGCTGTGGATGCAGCAAGACTATTAGATATTCCCTTCATATGTTGTCATACGCCTGCAGATAATTGTGTAGCTACTTATTTACAAAAAATTTTTGATGAGAACAATCCCTATACTGTGGGAAATGTTTTGGAGATATTAGAAGAAATTCCTGAATATAGAGAAGCGATACGAAGAAATAATCCTCCTAAAATTCTAGTAGGAAATCAGAAAAATAGGGCAGGAAAGGTTTTTGTAGATATGACAGGAGGAACAGAAGGGGCGGTAGAGCTTATAGAAAAAATGGCGCAAGCTGGGATAGGAACCATAGTAGGAATGCATATGAGCGAGGAGCATAGGAAAGAAGCAGAGAAGCATCATATTAATGTAGTAATAGCGGGACATATGGCGTCAGATTCCTTGGGGATGAATATACTTCTTGATAATTTAGAAAGAGAAGGAATTGAAATAATTAATATCTCCGGACTAATTAGGGTTTCAAGAGTTAAAGATTAAGAGGGGGAGAAAACTCCCCCATTTTCAGATACTTTTAATTGTTGAAAAAACTAAATTATACAAAGCTTTCTTTTCTTCTTCTGCTAAATTTGAAAGAGCCTTCCAATAATCCTCTAAACTACTCTTTATTTTTTCTTTATTTAATCCTTGAAAAATATTTTTTCCAATATATCCTAAAATTAATAACGGAATTATTAGAAGGATTACTTCAGTATTTATTCTTAAGCTTCCAAGAATAAACAAAAGATAGTTTTTTAAGTCCTCACTCCATTTTATTTTTTTAAGAAGAAAGAGAAGAAAAGAGATACAAAGAAGAAAAGGATTTGCTTTATCTATATTGGTTAATTCATTTATATTATCTTTTTCTTCCTTTGGTTTAAAAAATACTTTTTTCCTTCCTCTTTTTCTTAAGGCTTCTTCATATACTGTTTCAACATATCCTTCCTTATATAGAAGTTGCAGAATATCATATGCAGTTGCAGGACTTACATTTACTCTTTTTGCAATCTCATAATAGTGAATTGGTCGTTTTTTCTCCTTATAAAGTTCTCTAAGAGTGTCTAAAAACTGTCTCCTTCTTTCTGTTATCGCCATATCTACACTGTCACCTCTTTTTCATTTGGTTCTTCTATTTCTTTAGTTAGTTTTCCACCAAACTCTTCTATCCAGATAGGATTTAGAGCCTTTCTAACTCCCCTTGCATATTCTTCTAAATCCTTATCAAACTTATAGAATATATCATCAGCCCCAGGATGAGTAGGATGAGCTCCAGTTTTTGCTACAATTTCTCTTAGTATCCAAGGAGAATCTATAATCATACAAGGAAGAAGTAAGTTTTCATGAAAAGGCTGGCGAGCTCTAATTTCTCTAAAGAAAGGAGAATTAAGAGCTTCTATAAGAGATTTTTCTTTAATATTATCCACAGCAAAATGAGCAAATATGCAAGGTTCTACCTCACCTTTATGATTTATATGAATATATCTCCTTCCTCCCGCAATACATCCTCCTACATATGGAGCATCATTCCAGAAGTCCATAGGATAAATTGGAAGTTTTCCTCTTATTTGTCTTATAAACTTCCCATATTCTGCTCTTTGATCTGGAGTTGGCATTAAGGAGGGATCATCGTCCCTTCCTACAGGCATGTAGAGAAAGGTCCATCCGAAGAAGGCTCCCTTATCTGAAAGCCATTGATAAAATTCTGGCCTTGTTACCGCATCAAAATTATTCCTAGTTAATGTTATTGAATATCCAAAGGGAATTCCCTCTTTCTTTAGCATATCCATTACTTCTACTACTTTGCTAAATACCCCTTTTCCTCTTCTTTTATCAGTTTCTTCTTCGTCTCCTTCTATAGATAATACTAAAACCACATTTTTACTTTTCCAGAATTTTTCAATGGTTTTTTCATTCACAAGGGTTGCATTAGTAAATATTTGAAATACCGAATGAGGATGTCTATTTACAATATCTAAAAGCTTAGGATATACAAAGGGTTCTCCTCCTAAAATAGTATAGAAGAAACATCCAATATCTTCGCCTTCTTTAATAATCTTTTCTACTATCTCTGGAGGTAAGTCATCATCTCTTGAATAATTCCCAGCATAGCATCCTACACATCTCAAATTACATCTCATTGTAGGGCTTATTAAAATAGTATAGGGAGTTGATATATCAAATCTTGCTCTATTAAATTTATCAAAGTAAATCCAGAAGAAACCAACATTTAAAATAACTAAGGCAAAAATTCTACTGGCATATTCAGGATCATAATCAGTAAATACCTTATGGATTAGTCTCTGAACATCAGGATTTTTGTAGAAATTTTCTTCTACTACTTCAATTATTTTATCTGTCCCTTTGTCAGGGCTAAACCTTTTTACAAGGTTTATAAGCTGAGGAATTCTTTTTCTATAATCCTTAGCAACGTACTTGAATGCTTGCTCAAAAGTCCAACTTGCCATATACATCTTTAATTTGGTTAATTTATACATTATTTCACCTCCAAAAAAACCAAAATTTACCTTAAAATATTATACTCTTTTTCTTAGAGAAATCAAAATTAATTACTGATCTCCCCAATTTTTTAGACCTAATATATAAAGAAGGACAAAACCTCCAACAATTAATGTAAAATAATGAGTTAAGAATCTCCAAATTATGATAAAAATACCTAAAATATACTTAGGAACATAAGGAGCAAACGCCAATGAAAAAAGAAGCTCGGAAGCACCACTTCCTCCTGGTGTGGGAACATAAAAAAGAAGAAAGAAGACGGGAATCTGAATTAATACCAAATTTAGCCATGAAACTTTTAAACCGAATCCTTTTAGTATAGTGGGAGCAATAAGAAAATAGGTTATCCAAGATAATATGTTTAAAATAGAAAATTTTAAGAGAACAAATTTTTTATCTTTCATAAACATCCATAAAGTGGAGTGAAAGTCATCAACTGTTTTATATACTGTTCGTATAATCCTATATGGATGAATATTTTTGAGAAATGGGAGATGACTAATTTTTAATAATAGTCCAGCTATAAATCTTTTTACAGGTCTTGGTTTATATAAACTAATTAAAAAAATACCCACAATAAGCGCCAATAAAAGAGAGCTGTATTTTATCAAATCCTTCATAATTTTACTGGGAAATAAATAAGAATAAAAATAAAGAATTATTGGGGCAGCAATCGCAAAAGTTAAAGTATTTATTATATATCTTAAAAGACTAAAAGCAGTAGTTTGTCCTATTTTTATATTTTTCTTGGAAAGGAGGTAAATCTCTAAGGGTTCTCCTCCAGCTGAAGTAGGCGTAATTCCTGAAGCAAAATAATAAGATAAGTGAATTTGTAATGCTTCTATAAAACTTAACTTTTTCTCTACACTATTTATTAGGGACATATATCTTAAACCCGCCCAAATCCAGCTTAAAATATTTAATAATAAAGCATAAACAAAAGTAGAAAGGTTAAGTTTAAGAAGAGCATCTAAGGTTTTTTCATTAGTAGTAAACACGAGAATTCCAATAATTACTAAAATACTTAACATAACTGAATATTTTAACCCATTTTTTAAGGTTTTATTTAATCTTTCCATCTTAAGTAACCCCTAAGGATAATGACGGATCTGCAGAAAGTTCTAATCCATCAACCTTTCCTTTTTTATATAAATAATATCCTGCACAAGCCACCATAGCAGCATTATCAGTACACAATATAGGTGGTGGCATGTATAATTTGAAATTTTCTTTTTGAGATGCTTCTAAAAATTTTCCCTGAAGATACCTATTGGCTACTACTCCTCCCGCTAAGACCAGTGTAGAAATTTGAAATTTATTTAGCGCTATAAGGGCTCTTTCCAAAAGTTCTTCTACAACTCTATATTGAAAAGAATAAGCTAAATCAGGTATAGGTAAATCTCTCTTATCTTTTCCTAAATTTTTTATGAGATATAGCATAGAAGTTTTTAAACCACTAAAACTGATATCAAGGTCTCTTTCACATTTTACTCTTGGAAGATCAAAGGTTAATTTACCTTTTTTTGCTTCCTTCTCAATAGCAGGACCCCCTGGATATCCTAAGCCCAATAATCTTGCAACTTTGTCAAAGGCTTCTCCTGCAGCATCATCTAAGGTTTGTCCCAGTAATTTATACTTGTCATAATCTTCTACTAAGACTAACTCTGTATGTCCCCCAGAAATAATAAGAGCAATAAAAGGGAAAGTTGGAGGGTCTTCTCTTAAGAAATTAGCAAATATATGAGCAACTAAGTGATTGACTCCTACTAATGGTTTTTTAAGGGCATAGGAGAGAGTTTTTGCAAGAGTTATTCCCACCCATAATGCTCCCACAAGTCCAGGACCATAAGTTACAGCAACCAAATTTAAGTCTTTAAAAGATAAATTTGCCTCTTCTAAGACTAATTTGACAAGAGGATTTAATGTTTCTACATGAAGTCTTGATGCAATTTCTGGAACTACTCCTCCAAAAATCCTATGGGTTTCTACCTGAGAAGAAATTAAATTAGATAATATTTCTTTGCCATCTTTGACTATCGCGACACTGGTCTCATCGCAAGATGTTTCAATTCCTAATATATACATCTTTCTACTCCTTAATAAAGTTTTTTTATCATAACCAATGCGTCTTCCCCATCTTTATAATACCACTTTCTTATGCCTACTTTTTTAAATCCTTTTTTAAAATAAAGATTTTGAGCTATAGTGTTAGAAACTCTTACTTCCAAAACTATTTCTTTAATAGAATTTTTCTTACAAAGATTTATAACATAGTCTAAAAGGGCTTCTCCAATACCCTTTCTTCTAAAATCAGGATGCACTGCTATAGCAGTGATTTGAGCTTCTTGGAAAATCTGCCAAAATCCTATATATCCAACTATTTTATTATCCTTTACTGCAACAAAGTAATGAGCAATTTTGTTATTGAAAAGTTCTCTTTCAAAACTCTCCTTACTCCATGGAGAAGAAAAAGATAATCTATTGATTTCATAAACTTCATCTATATCCTTTTCATTCATTGTTCTTATCTCAAAATCTTTCTTCTCCTCTTCCATGGATCTTCTCCCAATTTATCTCTGCACTAGATTTTTGCCCATAATACGGTTTTAACTCTAAGGAATTTAAATATTCTCCTCTTTGAAACATTAAAAATCCTAATTCTGCTAAAGCAGACCCTCTTGCAAATGCTAAAGATTCAGAAGTAAATTTTATATTTTGAGGAATAACTTTTCTCAAGCTTTCTGGAATTTCTCCTACTAATAAGACCTCCTCATTAAATTCTTTGAGTTTATCTAAAAATTCTTTAATTAAGTATACCCTTTCTGTCTCAATTTTTTGAAAATTATTCCAATTTTTATAAGAAGCTACATGAATTTCTCCTTTTCTTGCAGGGAGAATACTAAAAATAACTCCAGGAAATTTGTTTTGATAAGCCAATACATCTAAGTAAGAGGGAGCAACTACAGGTTTATCAAAGACTTGGGCTAAGGTTTTTATTACCATCACTCCTATTCGAAGTCCTGTAAAGGAGCCAGGTCCTTTTGAAACTACATATAAATCTATATCTTCTAAGGACCAATTACTTCTTTTAAGAAGAAGATCTAAATTTATAAAAATAGTTTCACCATAAGTTTTAGAATTTGTAGCATAGAAAAATTCCCATATTTCTTTATTATTTTCCCAGAGGGTTATACTACTTTGTCTTACCGCAGTATTAATAGCTAATATTTTCATATATTTAACTCTTCAAGAAGAAGTTTAAATCTTTCACCTTTTGGCTTAAAGAGTAATTCTCGAGTATTTAAAGATCTGTGGAAGAAAGATATTTTGAGGTATTCTTCAGGCCATAATTCTTTTATCTTTTCTCCCCATTCTATAGCAATTATTTTTTCTCCATCTAAATATTCTTCCCAACCTAAATCTAAAAGTTCAACAAAAGAATTAAGCCGATATGCATCTATATGTACAAAGGGATATTTCCCTTCATATTCTCTAATAATCAAAAATGAAGGACTAATAATAGGCTTTTCAATATTTAGTCCTTGGGCAAATCCTTTCAAAAAAGTGGTTTTCCCTGTACCTAAATCCCCTATAAGTATATAAAAATCTCCTGGTTTTGCTCTCTCTCCAAATTTTTTCCCTAACTCCATTGTTTCTAAGGCAGAATGTGATATAAATGTCATTTTCATTCCCATGGATCTTTTATAATAACTATTTCTTCTCTTTCGCATCCTGTTCCTATAATAAATATTTTAATATTTAGTTCTTTTTCAATAAATTCAATATATTTTTGAGCATTTAATGGAAGTTGAGAGAATTCCGTTATGTTTTTAAAAGAATCTTTCCAGCCAGGAAGAGTTTCTAATATAGGTTCACATTCAAAAAGTTGGTAAGGAAGTGTAGGGAATTCTTCTAAAATTTTCCCTTTATATCTATATCCTCTAACTACTTTGACTTCTTCTAACCCTGAAAGAACATCAATTTTTGTCAAGGCTAAGCTGGAGAACCCATTTATCATATGAGCATATCTCAATGCAGGAAGATCTAACCATCCAACTCGTCGAGGACGTCTTGTGACTGTTCCAAATTCTTGTCCCTTTTCTCTTATATAATCTGCTAATTCTCCAAATATCTCGCTGGGGAAAGGTCCCTCCCCAACTCTTGAAGTATAGGCTTTTACTACTCCAATAATTTTGTTTATTTTATTAGGACTTACCCCTGCTCCAATGCATACTCCTCCAGAAATAGTATGAGAAGAAGTAACATAAGGATAGGTGCCAAAATTTATATCTAGTAAGGTTCCTTGAGCCCCTTCAAATAATACTTTAGCCCCTTTTAAGATAAGATTATTTATTAGCAAAGGTGTATTGGTGATGACTATATTTCTTTTTAAAATTTCTTCTAATGCTTTATATTGAGATTTAAGAACTTCCTCCATAGGTGGAAGAGAAAAATCTTGAGATAAAGTGTTTTCTTTAAGAGAATATATATTTTTAAGCTTTTCCTCAAAAACTTTTTTGTCTAAAAGATCTCCCACAAATATGGCTTCTCTTGAGATTTTATCTGTATACGCAGGACCTATTCCTCTTGCAGTTGTTCCTATCTTCTTATTCCCTCTTTTTTCTTCTATAAACTTGTCTAAAAGAAGATGGTACGGAAGAATTAATGATGCTTGATCACTTATATATAATTTTTTAATTTCTATCCCTAAATTCTCTATTTCTTGGATCTCTTCTAATAATGCAGAAAGATTGACTACTACTCCATTGGCAATTATATTTAAAGTTTTCTGAGAAATAACTCCTGAAGGAAGAAGCCTAAATTTGAAGGTTTTTCCATCTACAACTACTGTATGTCCCGCATTATTTCCCCCATTAAATCTCACTACTACATCTGCCTTTTGGGCTACCCAATCAATAATCTTTCCTTTCCCTTCATCTCCCCATTGAGCCCCTACAATTACTAAAGTATTATATCTTTCCATCTCTACCTCCTATGGCTTCTAATATATCTTTTTTGAGTTCCTCTTTTGGTTTTATAATTCTTGCAGTCTTTGTGTTAATAGCAGTCTCTGCTACTTTTAACGCTACCACAGGTACTACTCTTTTATCTAAAGGAGAAGGAACAAGATACTCCTCTTCTGGAGTTTCTACTAATTCTGCTATAGCATAAGACGCAGATAATTTCATTTCTAAATTGATTTCTCTTGCTCTTACTGTTAAAGCTCCTCTAAAAACTCCAGGAAAGGCAAGAAGATTATTTATCTGATTCGGATAATCGGATCTTCCTGTTCCAATAATTCTTGCTCCTGCCTCCTTTGCCTCTTCAGGCATAATTTCTGGTATAGGATTTGCCATAGCAAAAATTATAGGGTTTTTATTCATTTTTTTAATCATGTCCTTTGTTAAAAGTTTACCTTGAGATACTCCAATAAATACATCCTTCCCTATAAGTGCGTCTTCTAAATTTCCCGATTTTCCTTCCGGATTTGTTATTTGAGCCAATCTTTCTTTTTCCTCATTCATTCCTTCTTTTCTTCCAGGATATATTATTCCATGTTTATCTACAATTTTTATTTCTTTCGCTCCCGCATGGAGTAAAATTTCTGCTATAGCCAAACCTGCAGCTCCCGCTCCAAGGATTACAATACCTACATCTTTAATTTTTACCCCTTTAATCTTTAGAGCATTTATTAGTGCTGCTAAAGTGACTATAGCAGTTCCATGTTGATCATCATGAAACACAGGAATATCTAAAATTTTTTTTAATTCCCTTTCGATATAAAAGCATCGAGGTGCAGAAATGTCTTCAAGATTTATTCCTCCAAAGCTTGGAGCTAAAGAATAAACAATTTCAATGATTTTATCAGGATCTTGAGTGTTTAAACATATAGGAAAAGCATCTATTCCAGCAAACTTTTTGAATAGTATTGCCTTTCCTTCCATTACTGGGAGGGCTGCTAAAGGACCAATATTTCCTAAACCTAATACCGCAGAGCCATCACTTACTACTGCTACAGAATTTGATTTAATTGTTAACTCATATACTTCTTCTGGATTTTTATATATTTCAGCACACACTTCAGCCACTCCTGGTGTATATGCAAGGGACAAATCCTTTTTACTTTCTAAAGCGACTTTGCTTTGAATTTCTAATTTGCCTTTAAATTTTTTATGAAGTTCTATAGCTTCTTTATTTATATCCATATGTCCTCCTTTAATCATTAGATATACAAATGTGTACTTCTTTAAGTTGTTGAGGATCTACCTCTGATGGCGCTCCTGTTAAAGGACAAGTTCCACTTTGTGTTTTTGGAAAGGCAATAACTTCTCTTAAAGAATTAGAATTGGTTAATATTGCTACAATTCTGTCCAATCCTAAAGCAATACCTCCGTGAGGTGGAGCTCCATATTCAAAAGCCTCTAAGAGAAATCCAAATCTTTTTTCTATTTCCTCCTCCGAAAGATTTAAAATCTTAAAGATCTTTTCTTGAATCTCTCTTTTATGAATTCTTATACTTCCACTTCCTAATTCTGCACCATTAAGGACTAAATCATAACACTGAGCACGAACTTTTAAAGGATCAATTTCTAATAATTCTAAATCCTCTTTTTTAGGTGAGGTAAAAGGATGATGTTCTGCAACAATTCTACCTGTCTCTTTATCTATTTCAAAAAGAGGAAAATCTGTTATCCACAGAAAATGCAATCCATCTTTTGGCTTTATTTTAAATATTTCACAAAGATCTAACCTAAGTCTTCCTAAGATTCTCAAAATTTCCTTTCCTTCCCCAGCTAATACAATTAATGAATCACCATTTATCAAGGGGATTGAATTAACAAGTTTATTTTTAACATCCTCATTAAAAAATTTGCTTATAGGAGAACGAAGTTCATTAGATAAGTAGTTGAACCAAAGAATTCCACCTGCACCATAGCTTTTTGCCTTTTCTTCTATTGTTTCCCAATCTTTTCTTGAAGGCTGAATATTTTTAAGTAATATTCCCTTCACATGTCCACCTTCGTCAATAATTTTCTGTAAGAAATTTAGAGGTAATAATTTAAAAACTTCAGTAAGATCGATTATCTTGAAATCATATCTTAAATCAGGCTTATCAGTTCCATAAGTTTCTTGTGCTTCTTCATAAGTTATTCTGGGGAAAGGTACTTTTATTTCTATAGATAGTACTTCTTTTAAAACATGATAGAAAAGCTCTTCTATGAGATTAAAAATGTCTTCTTGATCTATAAAGGACATTTCTAAATCTAACTGAGTAAATTCAGGTTGTCTATCAGCTCTCAAATCTTCATCTCGGAAGCAACGAGCTATTTGAAAATATTTATCAAATCCAGCTACCATTAAAAGTTGTTTAAAAAGCTGAGGAGATTGAGGAAGGGCATAAAATTTGCCTTTTTGGAGCCTGCTTGGGATAATAAAATCTCTTGCTCCTTCAGGAGTACTAACAATAAGGTTAGGGGTTTCAATTTCTAAGAATCCCTTATTATCCAAAAATTTTCTAATCGCTAAAAATAATTTATGGCGAATTAAGAAGTTTTGTTGCATTTTTTCTCTTCTTAAATCTAAATATCTATACTTAAGTCTTACATTTTCATCTATCTCTTTATTGTCCCATAAATTAAAGGGAAGGGGTTTTGAAGGATTTTCTATATTTATATTAAAAACTTCAACCTCTACATCCCCTGTTTTAATTTTTGGGTTTTTCATTCCTTCAGGTCTTTCTTTTACTATTCCTTCAACGGTTATTACCCACTCTAATCCTAAAGTGTCTGCTTTATCATAAGCCTCTTGAGAAATAGATGGATTAAACACTAATTGAATAATACCACTTCTATCTCTCAAATCTACAAAAATAAGGCTTCCATGATGCCTTATTCTGTAAACCCATCCCGCTAAACATACTCTTTTACCTATAAAAGAAGAATCAATTTCTCCACAGTAGTTACTTCTTTTCAACTGAATTTCCCACCTTTCTTTTTTAGAAAAATCTCTGTAATTATAACATAAGTTTTAATTGTGAGATTAAATCTTTATAAGCTATAATTTTCTCTTCTCCAGTATTAAGCTTTTTAACTTTAATTTTATCTTCGTTAATTAGGGAATCAATAAATAAAAGAAATTCTGCGCCTAATTTATCAGCTATTTTTAGCTGGGTTTTTAAAGAAGATGATGGGCTTCCTAATTCTACTCTCCAATTTTCTTTTATCAATTTTGAAGATACTTCTATGGCAAATTTTATAAAACTTTCATTTAAAATCGCTAAAAATATCAATTTCTTTTCTTTTTGATTTATATTTACATTAGTCTTAGAAAGTAATAAAATTAATCTTTCAATTCCTAATGCAAAGCCTAATCCTGGGATAGAGGGTCCCCCATATGTCTCCACTAAGTTATCATATCTTCCTCCACCTACTACTGCATTTTGAGCTCCTAACAAATCTGTAGTTACTTCAAAGACAGTCCTCGTATAGTAGTCTAAACCTCTTACTAATTTAGGATTAATTTGGTAAGAGATATTGGCAATACTTAAATAGTTTTTTACCTTTTCAAAGTGCTCTTGACATTCTTCACAGAGATAATCTAAAGATTGAGGTGCTTTTTCTTTCAATGCTATCACTCTTTCATCCTTAGAATCTAATAGCCTTAGTGGATTTCTCTCAAGTCTTTCCTTATCAATATCAGAAAGGTTTTCTTTAAAGGATAAAAAGTAATCAGTTAACACTTTTTTATAATTTGGTCTACATCTAATACATCCCAGGGAGTTTATTTCTACTTCTATGTTAGAAAGATTTAATTTCTGTAAAAGTTCCACTGCAATTTTTATAACTTCAAAATCAGCAATGGGATCTTTTATTCCCAAGACCTCAACTCCTAATTGATGGAATTGTCTATATCTTCCTGCCTGAGGTCTTTCATATCTAAACATAGGACCTATATAATAGACCTTCCATGGGATGTTAAGAGAATAAATTTTATTCATGAGATAAGCTCTAACTACTCCTGGCGTCCCTTCAGGGCGTAGAGTTAAAGACCTTCCCTTTTTGTCCTGGAAAGTATACATTTCTTTTATAACAATATCACTAGTCTCTCCTGTGCCTTTTACAAAAAGTTCTGTAAATTCAAAGATTGGAGTTCTTATTTCTTGATAATTATAACTTTCAAATAACTCTCTTGCAGTCTCTTCTACAAATTGCCATAATTTAACTTCAGTAGGCATTATATCTTGTACACCTCTGGGCAGGCTTAAGTTTGTCATTTTTGCCTCCTTGGTCTTTTAAGCTCGTTGGAATCAATAATTAGTGTTACTGGTCCATCGTTTGATAACTCTACTTCCATGTATGCCTGAAATATTCCCGTGACTACTTTTTCTCCCTTTTCTATAAGATAATTTACAAATTTCTTATAAAAATCCTTAGCTTTGTCTATAGGAGCCGCATCTGAAAAACTTGGTCTTCTTCCCTTTCTGCAATCTCCTAATAAAGTAAACTGGGAAACTACTAAAATTTCCCCATTAATATCTTTCAAAGAAAGATTCATTTGTTGATTCTCGTCATTGAAAATTCTTAAATTTCTAATTTTCTCTGCCATTAAATAGATATCACTTTCTTCGTCTTCTTTATCTATCCCTAAGAAAACCAAAATACCCTTCCCAATGCTTCCTACAAGGTTACCATTAATCTTTACTCTTGCAAAGTTTACTCTTTGGACTACACATCTCATATTATATCTTTACTAACCTTCTTACAGAAATAATATCACTTAAACGATGAATTTCTTCCATAAGATAATAGAAAACATTAGGATTGTCAATTTCTAATACAATTTTAATATGAGCAATTCCATCTTTTGTAACTTTAGTTTGTAAATCTACAATATTCATTCTGGCTTGGCTTATTCTTTCTATGATATCTCTTAGTAAGCCCACTCTATCTATGGCATTTATTTCAAGACCTGCCTTATAATTACCTCTTTGGAAATTTTGCCATTGAACCTCTACAATTCTTTCCGGAAACCTTTCTTTTAAATTTACAAGGTTCGGGCAGTCTATTCTATGTAATGCAACACCTCTCCCTCTTGTAATATATCCTAAAACTTTATCTCCTGGAATTGGGTTACAACATTCAGCAATTCTTATCATAATATTATCTATTCCATTAATAGCTATGTTTTCCATAGGCTTAGATGTGGATGATTTTGATGAAAGAATTATTATTTCTTCTTTATAGTCTCTTTTAAGTCTTTCAAAAATTTGTTGGGGAGTTATCTCACCTGAGCCAACTCCTGCTAAAAAAGATTCTATATCTTTCTCTTTGAAACCTAATTCTTCTAATATATTTTTAAAGTTTTGGCTTTCGAAAAGATCATTTAAAGAAACCTCTTCTTTCTTATTCAAAATTTTCTGAATCCAATCTTCATTCTTTTTTAGCTCCTCTTCTAATACTTTTCTCCCTTCAGCAATTTTTTCTTCTTTTGCTAATTTTTTGAAATACTGTTTTATTTTTGTTTTCGCCTGAGATGTTTTAACTATATTTAACCAATCTCTACTTGGTCTTCCCTCCTCCTTACTTGTGATAATTTCTACAATATCTCCATTTTGTAAAATATAGTTTAATGGGACCATTTTCCCATTTACTTTCGCTCCTCTACATCTATGTCCCACTTCAGTATGAATAGCATAGGCAAAGTCTATAGGAGTTGAACCTTGGGGTAAGGGAATGACATCTCCTTTTGGTGTAAATACATAAATTTCTCTTTCAAATAAATCACTTTTTACAGATTCTAAGAACTCTTGGTCATCAGTTAAATCTTGTTGCCATTCTAATAACTGTCTTAACCAAGACAATTTCTCTTCAAAGACATCTAATTTTTTAATTTCTTCCTTATATCTCCAATGAGCTGCAATTCCATATTCTGCAATTCTGTGCATTTCCCACGTTCTAATTTGAATTTCTAATGGTTTTCCATCTATTCCTATGACAGTAGTATGTAAAGATTGATAATTATTAGTTTTTTTGTTAGCAATATAATCTTTAAACCTTCCAGGAACAGGCTTCCATAAGTTGTGAATTATTCCTAAAACTTCATAGCACTCTCTCTCTGTATTTACTATAATTCTTACTCCTAAAAGATCATACATCTCCTCAATTTCAATTCCCTTTTTAACCATTTTTTGATAGATACTATATAGGTGTTTAGGTCTTCCTGTTATTTCTGCTTTTATATTCGCTTTTTCTAATTCTTCTCTAATTACTTGGATTGCTTTTTGAATAAGATTCTCTCTTTCCTTTCTTGTTTCTGCAACTTTATTAGCAACCCAATGATATTTTTCAGGATCTAAAAATCTGAAGGCTAAATCTTCTAATCTCCACTTAATTTCCCAAACTCCTAAGCGATGAGCCAACGGTGCATAGATTTCTAAGGTTTCTTTTGCAATTCTTTTTTGCTTTTCGGGTTCTTGATATTGTAAGGTTTGCATATTATGTAGTCTATCTGCAAGTTTTATAATTACAACTCTAATGTCTTTTGCCATAGCAATTAACATCTTTCTTAGATTTTGAGCTCTATATGCTTCTGTAGGATAAAAACTTAATTTTTCTAATTTTGTTATAGCTTCTACTAAGGATAGAATATCTTTATTAAATTCTTTCTCGATCATTTCAGGAGTTAAATTAGTATCTTCTAAAACATCATGAAGAAGACCAGCAATAACAACATTTTCGTCCATTCCTAAGTCCACAAGAATTTTAGCAACTTCTAATGGATGAATAATATATGGCTCTCCTGATTTTCTTTTTTGTCCCGCATGAGCATTTCGAGCAAAGAGGAAAGCTTTCTCCAGGTTTTCAATGGAATATTTCCCTCGAGTCTCTCTTAAAAGTTCTTCAAACAATCGTCTTTCGTCTTTCATATCTAATTTTTTAACTTAATATTATAACAGAAAAAATAATTAATTAATAGTTAATTCAAGTTTTCAAAATAAGACTTTTGCATAGTTCTTAAGAGTATGATATAATACTTCACAGAATAAACATAATAATTATAAATTTTAAGGGGGAAGGTGCATTGTAATGCGTGATAACATTGAGGAAAAAAGTGAAGAAAAAATTACCGAAGAAATAAAGGAGGATTTTGTAGTCTCTTTAAAAGATATTGAGAAAAAAACTCCAAAACTTTATGGAATAAAAACAGGAGTTGAAGGGTTAGATAGTCTTTTTTTTACAACGAAAATAGTAAATGGTAAACCTCTTAAGGAGAGTTTAGATGGTTACCCAGCTTATTCTGTTATTAATTTGACTGGAATCTCAGATACGGGAAAAAGTTTAATGGTGGAACAATTCACTGTCACTCAAGCATCTTATGGAAATCCTGTGCTCTTTATTACTGTAGAATCTCCTGCCCCCTTTGTCGCAGTCTCCTTAAAGGAAAGGGCAAAGGCGTTGGGAATTGAATATGAGTCTATTAAGGATAAGATTTTCTTAATTGATGCAGCCTCCAATTCTGAGCTTAGGGAAAGTTTTTTGACTCTTCAAAAAACAATAATAGAGGCTATAAAAGAATATGGAATTAAATGTACAGTTATAGACTCTATCACAGGATTTTTTGAGGAAAAAGAGATGTTAGCAAGAGGAATAGTAAGAAAATTTTTCAACTTAATGAAGAAATGGCATCAAACTGCTATATTTGTTTCTCAGAAGCGCTCAGGACATGAGGAGTTATCTGCAGAGGCTGCAGGAGGATATGCGGTATCTCATATAGTAGATTGTTCTATTGTCCTATCAAAATTTACTGTTACCAAAAAATATGAAGAAAGTATATTTAAAAAACCAATAGGAGAATTAGTTCGTTTATTTAGAATTGATGGATGCAGGCTTTGTGGGCATGATACTTCTACAAGAATAATGGAAATAACAGAATCAGGACTTGTAAAAATAGGTCCCCCATTACACAAAATACAAATGGGAAAGAGGGAGGAGGATGAGGAAGAATGAAAGAAATCTCAGTAAAGAAAGTTGATATAGATAAACTTGCTATGGATGTTTTCTTAAAAAGTTTAGAAATAGCTGGTGGTCCAAGGAAATTAATCGAATTAAGAAATCTTACTTGGGTTCCTTCTCTTTTAGCAGCTTCTTATGCCATAGTATTATATGAAGAAGAGAAAAAGACCTCAGAAGAGATTGCAGGTTTTTTAGGAATAGGTAAACAGAGTGTGCGGAATATGTTAAGAGCTGATGTGGAAGCTGTTAAAAAGAGATTGGAGGAAGGTTTTAATGAAGAGGAAAAGATTGGAACACATATTGCGGGAGCATTAGCTCGTCTTGCTTATGAGGAGATTAAAAATAAAGAAAGGATGCCATAAAATAGGCATTCCCAATTTTTATAAAATAAACATTAGCCCAATAGAAGCAAAGATACCTAAAAGCCCTCCAAAATAAAAAGGGGCTTGAGGGCCAAAATAAGACCAAAGAAGTCCAGCGAAGAGAGAAGCGGGGAAAAGTCCTATACCAACTAAGGTAGCATGTAGACCTATAGCGGTAGCTTTTATTTCTGAAGGAGCTAAGTCTGATATTAAAGCCTTTTCTACCCCCTCAGTAAAGGCTATATATAATCCATAGAGAGCGAATAAATACCATAAAGTGTTGAAACTTTTTGCTAATGCAAAACCTAAATATACCAAGCCATAAAATAAATAGCCTAAAACTAATAATCTTTTTCTTCCAATTTTATCAGATATATATCCTGCAGGATAAGAAAATAGAGCATATATCAGGTTGTAAAGTAAATATAGTATTAATACATCAACCACATTTCCCCCTAAGTTTTTAGCTCTTAAAAGTAGAAATTGATTTGAGGAGTTTCCTAATGTAAAAATGAAGGTAAAAATTAAAAATGCTCTTAATCTTGGATCTAATTTTTTCCATTCCCATCGAGGTAAACTTTTCCCATAAGATCCTTTACCTGTTTCCCTTAGAAGAAAAAGAATTCCTACTCCTAAAAAGGCAGGAATCAAACTAAAAAGAATTACTTTCCTAAAGATCGGAATATACTCCTTTAAATTTGCAGTTTCACTCAAATGAAAACTTTGTATAATATAAATTGCTAATACCACTCCTACAACTGCTCCCAAAGTGTCCATTGCTCGATGAAGCCCAAAAGATTTGCCTCTTTCTTTTTCACTTGAAGATTCTGCAATAAGAGCATCTCTTGGAGCGGTTCTTATTCCTTTTCCAAAACGGTCTATAAATCTGCCAAAAAATACACCTATCCAACTTCCTGCAAAATATAAAATAATCTTACCAATAGAAGAAAAAGAATAGCCTAACATAGCTAACGGTTTTCTTCTTTTTACTTTATCTGATAGATATCCTGAATAAACCTTAAGAAGAGACGCAAGACTTTCTGCAATACCTTCTACAAAACCTAAAATAGAAGGTCCTGCTCCAAGAGCTAAGAGATAAAATGAAATCAAAGGATAAAACATTTCAGTGCTTATATCTGTAAAAAAGCTTCCCAATCCTGTTATAATAATGTTCCACATAAAAACTACCTCCGTCTCTTAATTTTCTGAAGAATTATAACATAAAAATATTTACTTTTCACTTTGTTGATAGTATAATTCCTACGAAATTTATGTAAGTTTATTTTAGGAGGAAAAATCGTGGGGAATATAACTACTTTGTTATTAGCTTTTGGAACAATATTTTTAGCTGAATTGGGAGATAAGACTCAATTAGCAGTGGTATCTCTTTCAGCTAAAACAAATTCTCCCTTTTTTGTGTTTTTAGGAGCTTCTATCGCTTTATCTTTATTAAGTTTTTTAGGAGCTTACTTAGGAGGGTTTTTAGTAAGATTTATTCCAAGAGATGTAATTGAAAAAATTGCTGGTTTATTTTTTATCTTTGTTGGAATTTTAATGATTTTGAGGAAAAATTAATTAAGTTTTTGATTTATGAAGGTATTTTTACGCTTTTTTTCATTTTTTGAGAATAACCTCTTTATTTCTTTCTTTTTTAAAGTTTGTTATTTTGAATTTTTGTAGTAAAATATAATTTTGTCTAATCTTTAGAAAAAGAAAATCTAATTTAGAAAAAGGAGTCTGAAGATATGGATAAAAGGCATTTTAAAAAGGAAGTCTTTTGGTCAGAAAGACATAATATTGAAGCATTGCCCAACTTATTAAAAATTCAATATGAATCTTTTGATTGGTTTCTAAAAAAAGGATTAAGAGAGGTTCTTGAAGAATTTAATCCTATAGAATCCTCTCGCCAGGGTCTTTCTTTATATTTTCTAACAGGTGAAGAAAACATAAAAATTTCTGAGCCATTAAAATCACCTGAAGAGTGCTTAGAAAAAGGGCTTACCTATGAATCTGCTCTCTATATAGATACAATGCTTATTAGAAAGGATATAGATAATCCTATAATACAACCTGTTTTCTTTGGTAATATCCCAAGAATGACTGAAAGAGCAACATTTATTATCAATGGGACAGAAAGAGTTATAGTAAACCAAATCACCCGTTCTCCTGGAGTATATTTCCAGGAAGAAGGGCATAGTATAATTGCCACATTAATACCTACACGTGGAGGATGGATAGAGTTTGAGTTGGATAATAGTGGAGTTATATATATTCATCCTAATGGAATGAAAAAATTCTTAATCTCTTTATTGTTAAAAGCTTTAGGATATGATTTAGACTTCTTTAGAAATATTTTGCCAGAAGAAGATTTAGTGTATCTTAAGAATACTTTTGATAAGGATGGAGGTCTTTCAAGAACAGAAGCTATATTTGAGACATGTGCAAGATTAAGACCAAGTGATGTGCCAAGTAAAGAAAAAGATGCTTTAGATCAGATAAGACAAATACTGTTTGATGCAAAGCGCTACAATTTAGGAAAAGTAGGAAGATATAAACTAAATCAAAAGCTACGTTTAAATATACCATTAGATAATTATGCTTTTACAGAAGAAGATTTAATAGAGATTGTAAAACATTTAATCTGGGTAAAAAATGGAAAGGAAGAGGAGGATGATATAGACCATTTAGGGAATAGAAGAATAAGATCTGTAGGAGAACTTCTTCAAATGCAATTTAGAACAGGTCTTGCAAGAGTAGAAAAGATTGTTAAAGAAAGAATGGCTCTTCAGGGACCTGAAGATGCAACTCCACAAAACTTAATTAGTACTCGTCCCTTAAATTCAGCTATTAGAGAGTTTTTCACCAGAAATCCTCTTTCTCAGTTTATGGATCAGACAAACCCACTTTCAGAATTAGCTCATAAAAGAAGAATTAGTGCATTGGGTCCTGGAGGACTGACAAGAGAGAGGGCAAGTTTTGAGGTTAGAGATATTCATCCTTCTTACTATGGAAGAATTTGTCCTATTGAAACTCCCGAAGGCCCTAATGCAGGATTAATTAACTACCTTGCTACTCTTTCTATAGTCGATGAATATGGCTTCTTAAGAACTCCATATTTAAGAGTTAAAGATGGAAAAGTTACTAATGAAGTGGTTTATCTTTCCGCTACTGAGGAGGAAGAGTATACTATAGCTTCTTTTGATGTACATTTAAATGAAAATAGTGAGATAATTGATAGATTAGTAAACGCAAGGAAAAAAGGAAAATTCATATTATGTTCCCCTCAAGAGGTAGATTTCATTGGAGTTTCTCCTTATCAGACTGTAAGTATTTCCACAGCCTTGATTCCATTCTTAGAACATGATGACGCAAACCGTGCCTTAATGGGTGCTAACATGCAAAGGCAAGCTGTCCCCTTGATTAATCCTGAACCACCTTTAGTTAGAACAGGAATAGAGGAGATAGTAGCAAGAAATACAGGAGTTTTAGTAATATCTGACGTAGATGGTGTAGTTAAAAAAGTTACTTCTTCTGAAATTGTAGTAGAAACAGATAATAGAGAAACAAAGGTGTTTAATCTTATTAAATATAGGAGAACAAACCAGGGAACTTGCTGGAATCAAAGACCTATTGTGGAAGTTGGAAATAGAATTAAAAAAGGAGATGTATTAGCTGATGGACCTTCTACTTCTCATGGCTCTCTTGCCTTGGGGAGGAATGTATTAGTAGCATTTTTGCCTTGGGGTGGCTACAATTATGAAGATGCAATAATTATAAGTGAAAGACTTGTAAAAGAAGATATCTTTACCTCAATACATATTGAAGAGTATGAAGTAAGAGCTCGAGATACTAAATTAGGTCCTGAGGAAATAACGAGAGATATTCCTAATATAAGTGAAGACGCCATTAGATATTTAGATAAAGATGGAATTATTATGATTGGAGCAGAAGTTGGCCCTAATGATATCTTAGTAGGAAAGGTAACGCCTAAGGGTGAAACAGAATTAACTCCTGAGGAAAGATTATTAAGAGCTATTTTTGGAGAGAAGTCAAGAGAAATAAGAGATACTTCTTTAAGAATGCCCCATGGTGAGTGGGGGAAAGTAATTGATGTAAAAGTTCTAACAAGAGATAAAGATGAATTACCTCCTGGGGTAAATAAAATTGTAAAAGTAAGGGTTGCTCAGATAAGAAAAATTTCTGTAGGAGACAAATTGGCAGGAAGGCATGGGAACAAAGGAGTAATTGCAACAATTCTTCCTGAAGAGGATATGCCATATTTAGAAGATGGAACTCCTGTGGATATTATTCTTAATCCTTTAGGTGTTCCTTCAAGAATGAATGTGGGACAGATTTTAGAAACTCACTTAGGTTGGGCGGCCAAAGAATTAGGCATTTATGCTATTGTCCCTCCCTTTGATGAGGTTATTGAAGAAAATAGATCTGCTAATCTTGTTAAAGAAATGTTGAGAAAAGCAAAATTGCCTGAAGATGGAAGGGTAGTTTTGTATGATGGAAGGACTGGAGAGCCTTTTGATCAAAAAGTAACAGTAGGATATATGTACATAATGAAACTAATACACTTGGCTGATGATAAGATACATGCAAGATCTGTAGGACCTTACTCTTTAGTTACTCAACAGCCCTTAGGTGGAAGAGCTCAGTTTGGGGGTCAAAGATTTGGAGAAATGGAGGTATGGGCTTTAGAGGCTTATGGTGCTGCTCATACCTTAGAAGAGATGCTAACTTATAAATCCGATGATATAAAAGGAAGAACTGAAGTTTATTCTGCAATAGTTAATGCTTCTAATATAAAAGAGCCTGGTATTCCTGAATCCTTTAAAGTATTAGTCCGAGAACTTCAAGGATTGGGAATTAAAGTATCTGCCTTTGTAGGTGGAAAACCCGTTAATTTATATAAAGTTGAAGACGATTCTTAGAAAAGGGGGAGGAGTTAAACTTGAAGATAAAAGATTTTGATAAATTAGTTTTTAGCTTAGCTTCCCCAGAAGATATATTAAGTTGGTCTTATGGGGAAGTAAAAAAACCTGAAACAATTAATTATAGAACCTTAAGACCAGAAAGGGATGGTTTATTCTGTGAGAAGATATTTGGACCTGTAAAGGACTATGAATGTCATTGTGGGAAATATAAAGGACAAAAATTTGAGGGTATTACTTGTGATAGATGTGGTGTTACTGTAACACGAAGTTCTGTGAGAAGAGAGAGAATGGGGCATATAAAATTGGCAGTTCCTGTAGTTCATATTTGGTATTTTAAGAATGTTCCTAATTATATTGCTCTTTTGCTCAATATCAGTAGTAAGGCTTTAGAAGAAGTAATTTATTTCCACAGCTATATTGTATTAGATCCTGGCGATACAGAACTTCAAAAGATGCAGACCTTAAATGAGGAAGAATATGAGCAAGCATTGAAGAAATATAGAAATGAATTTAAAGCAGGGATGGGAGCAGAAGCTATAAAGTATTTATTAAAGGAACTTGATCTTGAAAGACTATCTTTTGAGTTGAAAAAACAAATAGAAGAAGCTCAGGGTCAGAAAAAGGCAAAACTTATTAAGAGATTAGAGATAGTAGAAAGCTTTAGACTATCTGGAAATAAGCCTGAATGGATGGTATTAGAAGTTTTACCTGTTATTCCTCCTGATTTAAGACCAATGGTGGAATTAGAAGGAGGGAAATTTGCAACATCAGACTTAAACGATTTATATAGAAGAGTGATTAATAGAAACAATCGTCTTACAAAACTATTAGAAATTAATGCTCCAGAGATTATCGTAAGAAACGAGAAAAGAATGCTCCAGGAAGCTGTAGATGCGTTGATTGATAATGGAAGAAGAGGGAAACCAGTAACTAATGCCAGTGGCAGACCTTTAAGGTCCTTATCTGATATATTAGAGGGAAAACAAGGAAGATTTAGACAAAACCTTTTGGGAAAGAGAGTAGATTATTCTGGTAGAGCGGTAATAGTCGTAGGGCCAGACTTAAAGTTGCATCAATGTGGATTGCCAAAGAAAATGGCACTAGAATTATTTAAGCCCTTTGTAATAAATAAGCTAATAGAAAAGGGGTTTGCTGCTAATGTAAAAAATGCAAGAAAAAAGATAGAAAGAGAAAGCCCAGAAGTTTGGGATGTATTAGATGAAATAATAAAAGAGAAGTTAGTTTTATTAAACCGAGCGCCTACATTACATAGGCTAAGTATTCAGGCTTTTGAGCCGAAATTAATAGATGGAAATGCTATACAATTACACCCATTAGTTTGTCCACCTTTCAATGCAGATTTTGATGGAGATCAAATGGCTGTTCATGTTCCTTTGTCTATCGAAGCACAAGCGGAAGCAAGACTCTTGATGCTATCATCTTATAATTTACTTTCTCCTGCTCATGGAAAACCTTTGACATTACCTGCTCAAGATATAGTCATTGGATTATATTACTTGACTCTTGAAGTTCCTAATAGAAAGGGTGAGGGGAGAATTTTTGCAACACCAGAGGAAGCTTTAATGGCATTAGATAACAAAGAAATTGATATGCATGCAAGGATTAAGATTTATTCAAAAAGTATGGAAGAAACTTTTAATGTAAGTTTTGGAGAAAGTAAATTTGTGGAAACTACAGCGGGAAAGTTAATATTTAATGAGATTGTTCCTCAAAAATTAAGGTACTTTAATGGAGTATTAAATAGGAAGGAAATAAGAAAGATAGTAGAAAGATGCTTCCAGGAATATGGATGGGTAAAGACAGCAGAATTCTTAGATGATTTAAAGAAAATAGGATTTAAATATGCAACAAAAGCAGGAATAAGCTTTTCTATTGTAGATATTGAGATGCCAAGAGAAGCAAAGGAGATGGTAATAAAGAAAGCAGAAGAAGAGTCAGCCAATTTACAGAAAGCATTTGAAGAGGGAAGATATACAGAAGAAGAAAGGTATAATAGAAGTATAGAAATATGGGCAAAAGCCAGTGAAGAAGTAAAGGAAATAATGCTTGCAAATTTTGATCTATTAAATTCAGTTTATATGATGGCATTTTCTGGAGCTCGTGGAAATGTAGATCAAGTAAGACAATTAGCAGCAATGAGAGGATTAATGGCAGATCCGTCTGGAAGAATTATGGATATACCTATTAAATCAAGCTTTTATGAAGGACTAACTGTTTCAGAACATTTTATATCTTCTTATGGAGCTCGAAAAGGAGTAGTTGATACCGCTTTAAGAACTTCAGATTCTGGATATCTAACCAGAAGATTAGTAGATGTTGCACAAGGACTTGTCATAAGGATGAGAGATTGTGGAACTGATGATGGGATATATGTAGAAGCTTTAGTAGATGAAGGAAGAGTTTTATTGCCCTTAAAAGACAGAATAATTGGAAGATTTACTGCTGAAGAAGTTTATTCTCCTTCTGGGGAATTATTAATAGGGAAGAATGAATATATTGACTTAGAAAAAGCAAAACTTATTGAAAAGTCTGGAGTTAAGAGATTGAAAATACGTTCTCCAATGACTTGTAGGGCAGAAAAGGGTATCTGTCAGAAATGTTATGGAGAAGACTTAGCAACTCACAACTTAGTTAATATTGGAGAAGCGGTAGGAATTATTGCAGCACAATCCATTGGAGAGCCTGGAACTCAATTAACTATGAGGACTTTCCATACAGGTGGAGTTGCTTTGACATCTCTAAATTACCAAAATATTCAAACCAAACTTTCTGGAAAAGTTTATATTGATAGGGAATTAGTTAGGACCTTCAAGAAGAAAGATATTTTAGGGATTGAATATGAAATTGTAAGAAATATAGGTGCAGAGGTCTTAGTTAAGAGTGAAAACGAGGTTAAAGAAATATCTCTTCCACAAGGAGCGATGTTAAATATATATGATGGAGAGGAATTAACAAAAGGAATGGTTGTAGCTTCTTTAGATCCATCTCTAAAATATATTTCCTCCCCATATACTGGTAAAGTAATAGCTATACGTAAAGAAAAAGAGGAACGCTATAAAGATTTTACTTTTAAAAACATAAATTATGACTCTTCGAAGAATGAAACAAAAATTACTCTAAGTGAAGAAAATCTTCCTTGGTCTTCAACTTTAATTATAAAATTAGAAGATGGAAGGGAAAAAGAAATATCAATTCCTCAAGGGGCTTTCTTTTTATTCAATATTGGTGATGAAATTTATCAAGAAGATATAATTGCTGAGTATAATAGAGAAAACTTGAGAATTCAAGCCTGTTCTCCTGGTAAAGTGGTAAAGATTGAAGCACATGGAGAAATTATAGAAAAAGTGGTTACTACAGGAGAAGCCTTAATATATATCAAAACTAAGAATGGTGAAGAAGTGTATCCTGTTCCCAGAGGATTAAGAATAAATATAAATGAGGGAGAGAATGTAGAATTTGGCACTGTTCTGGCTTATTCCCCTTCATATATGCAAAGAACTGCAAAGACTGAGGATATTATTCAAGGATTACCAAGAGTAGAAGAATTATTTGAAGCAAGAAAACCTAAGGGAAGATCTATAATTGCTCCTATAAGTGGAATTGTTAAAATAGTTAGAACAAAGGCGGGAGAAAAAATAATAATTGAGAGTGAAGGAGAAAAAAGAGATATTCCTCTTCCTCCAAATTCCCAATTATTAGTAAAAGAAGGAGAATTTGTAGAAGCAGGTCAAGAAATCACAAAAGGTTACAAAAATCCTGCAGAAATATTGGCTAATGAAGGATTAGCTGCAGTACAAAGATATATAGTAGATGAGATTCAGAAAGTTTATTGTAAACAAGGAGTTGAAATTAATGATAAACATATTGAAGTAATAGTAAGACAGATGACAAATAGAGTGAGAATAGAAGATCCTGGAGATAGTGACTTCTTAATGGGACAGTTAGTGAACAGAGTAACTTTTGAAAGAATACAAAAGGAATTATCTGAGCAAGGTAAGAAACCTCCTGAGGGAAGACCAGTAGTATTAGGAATAACAAAAGCAGCTCTTACAACAGAAAGTGTAATATCTGCTGCATCCTTCCAAGAAACCACAAGAGTATTATCTGAGGCTGCAGTAAAGGGTAAAGAAGATAGTTTGGAAGGTTTGAAAGAGAATGTAATAATTGGAAGATTAATACCTGCGGGTTCAGGTTTGTTTAAAGATATTGTTCCTAAAAAAGTTTTGGCAAGAGAAATCGCAGAAGTTCTTGAAAATGGTGGGGAGGAAGTTCAAACAGATCTTGACAAGGATGTGTATTAAATGATAAACTTTCACGCTTATCTATCTTAGGGTTTAGCTTTCTAAAGTTAAGGAATAGGAGGTGTAATTTTGCCAACAATTAATCAATTAGTAAGAAAAGGTAGAACATTAAAGAAGAGAAAGAGCAAATCTCCTGCTTTAATGGGGAATCCACAAAAAAGAGGAGTTTGTCTACGTGTTACAACACAAACTCCAAAGAAGCCTAATTCTGCTTTAAGAAAAGTTGCACGTGTAAGATTAACAAATGGAGTAGAAGTATGGGCTTATATTCCAGGTATAGGACATAATTTACAAGAACACTCAGTGGTATTAGTGAGAGGAGGTCGTGTAAAAGACCTGCCTGGTGTTCGTTATCATATAATAAGGGGAGCCTTAGATGCTGCAGGAGTAGAAGGAAGAAAACAAGGAAGATCAAAATATGGTGCAAAAAGACCTAAGGAAGGGGGTAAGAAATAATGCCTCGTAGAGGTCCTGTTACTCCAAGAGAAATTCTACCTGATCCTGTTTATAATAGTGTTTTGATACAGAAATTGATTAATAAGGTAATGCTTGATGGTAAAAAGAGCATTGCTGAAAAAATTGTTTATGGAGCTATGGAAATTATTAAGGAGAAAACTAAACAAGACCCAGTAGAAGTTATAGAAAAAGCCGTTCAAAATGTTACCCCACTCTTAGAAGTAAGACCAAGAAGAGTGGGCGGTGCTACTTATCAAGTGCCTATAGAAGTTTCTCCTCGAAGGGGACTTTCCTTAGCTTTAAGATGGATTGTTAGATCTGCAAGAGAAAGAAAAGGAATGTCAATGAAAGAAAAATTGGCAAATGAAATTTTAGATGCCTTAAATAATACTGGTGGTGCAATAAAGAAGAGAGATGAGATGCACCGTATGGCTGAGGCAAATAGAGCTTTTGCTCATTATAGATGGTAATAAAGGAGGAAGATTAAATTGCCTAAGGTACCATTGGAAAGATTAAGGAATATAGGTATTGCAGCACATATTGATGCAGGTAAGACAACTCTTACGGAGAGAATATTATTTTATACTGGTAAAACCTATAAATTAGGAGAAGTCCATGAAGGAACTGCAGTAATGGATTGGATGGAGCAAGAAAAGGAAAGAGGTATTACCATTACTGCTGCTACTACTACATGTACATGGAAGGAACATGTAATAAATATTATTGATACACCAGGACATGTAGATTTCACTGTAGAAGTGGAGAGATCAATGAGGGTTTTAGATGGATTAATTGTGGTTTTTTGTGGCGTTGCGGGTGTTCAACCTCAATCTGAAACAGTATGGAGACAGGCAACAAAATATAATGTTCCTCGTTTAATCTTTGTTAATAAGATGGATAGGGTTGGTGCTAATTTTTACCGTGTAGTAGAAATGATAAAAGATAAGCTTGGAGTTAAAGTTGTACCAGTGAATATTCCTATAGGAAGTGAGGATAAGTTTAGAGGTGTAATTGATTTATTAGAAGAAAAGGCTATCGTTTATCACGATGATTTAGGAGTAAAATGGGAAACAATTCCTATACCTGATGAATTAAAAGAAGAAGCTGGACTTTATAGACAAAAACTTATAGAAGAAATTGTTGAACTGGACGACGAACTTTTAATGAAATATTTAGAGGGACAAGAACTTCCTGTGGAAGATTTAAAAAGAGTTTTAAGAAGAGCAACAATAGAAGGGAAGTTATATCCTGCTCTTTGTGGCTCTGCCTTTAAAAATAAAGGTATTCAACCTCTTTTAGATGCAGTTATAGATTATCTTCCTTCCCCCTTAGATCTTCCTCCTGCAAGAGGAATAAACCCTTTAACTAATGAGGAGGAAGTAAGATTAGTAAGTGAAGATGAGGCATTCTGTGCTCTTGCTTTTAAAATAATGACAGATCCTTATGTAGGAAGGCTTACTTATTTTAGAGTTTACTCTGGTAAGTTAGAAAAGGGAACTTATGTATATAATGCTTCAAAAGGGAAGAAGGAAAGAATTGGAAGACTTCTTCAAATGCATGCTAATCATAGAGAAGATATTGATGTAGTTTATGTTGGGGATATTGCTGCGGTAGTTGGTTTGAAATACACCACTACAGGGGACACTCTTTGTGATGAAAATAGACCTATTGTTTTAGAGGCAATGACTTTCCCAGAACCTGTTATTTCTGTGGCTATTGAGCCAAAGAGTACTGAAGAGCAAGATAAATTAAGCTTGGCTCTTCAGAAATTATCTGAAGAAGATCCTACTTTCAGAGTTACATTTGATCCAGAAACGGGTCAAACTCTTATTCATGGAATGGGAGAACTTCATTTAGAAATTATTGTGGACAGACTAAGAAGAGAATTTAAAGTATCCGCTAATGTAGGTAAACCTCAGGTCTCATATAGAGAGACTATAAGAAAACCTGTAAAAGTGGAAGGAAAATATATTAGACAGACAGGTGGAAGGGGTCAATATGGTCATGTATGGCTTCTTTTAGAACCTCTTCCAAGGGGTAATGGTTTAGAGTTTGTTAATAAAATTGTAGGAGGCGTTATTCCTCAGCAATTTATTCCTGCTGTTGAAGCGGGGGTAAGAGAGGCTGCTGAAAGAGGAGTTTTAGCAGGGTATCCTGTTACAGATGTAAGGGTTACCCTATTTGATGGATCATTCCATGAAGTAGATTCTTCAGATATGGCATTTAAGATTGCAGCTTCTCAAGCGTTTAAAGACGGAGTATCAAAAGGGGATCCTGTAATTTTAGAGCCTATTATGAAAATGGAGATTATTGTTCCTGAAGAATATATGGGAGAAGTAATTGGAGATTTAAATAGTAGAAGAGGGCATATTGATAGCATAGAATTTGTAGAAAATTCTCGGGTAATTAGAGCAAAAGTGCCTCTTGCTGAAGTTTTTGGTTATGCTACTACCTTAAGATCTTTAACTCAGGGAAGAGGAATCTTCTCTATGGAATTCTCTCATTATGAAGAGACTCCTTTAAATATACAAGAAAAAATTCTTTCTACAAATAAATAAAAAATAAAAAAACTGATAGGAGGAAGGAAAGGATGGCAAAGGAGAAATTTGTAAGGACGAAG
>JBNARO010000025.1:0-28817 GCA_049718665.1 Dictyoglomaceae bacterium
TGGGGAGTCGTCTAGCTGGTAGGACGCCTGACTCTGGATCAGGTAGGGATGGTTCGAATCCATCCTCCCCAGCCAAAAAGGCCCTATCGTCTAGAGGACTAGGACGTTGGGTTCTCAACCCAAAAACCGGGGTTCGAATCCCCGTAGGGCCACCAAGTTTAATATGAAAATGAAAAAGCCCCCAGAGAATTTCTCTGGGGGCTTTTTCATGTTTAGTACTCGGGTGGTGGAGGAGGGGTTTGCTTTTCCTTTTCAGGTTTTTCAGCTACGAGACCTTCAGTGGTAAGTACCAATGCAGCTATACTTGCAGCATTTTGTAAGGCGGATCTTGTTACTTTACATGGATCTACAATTCCAGCCTCAAACATATTTACAAATCTGTCTCTTGCTGCATCATATCCCATAGGTCCATCCATTTCTTTTACCTTTTCTGCAATTATTGATCCTTCTTTACCCGCATTATTTGCTATCAATTTTAATGGTACATCTAAAACTCTTCTTACGATATCTACACCGATCTTTTCATCCTCATTGTTTACTTTTACATTATCTAATGCCTTCATTGCTCTAATTAGTGCTACACCACCTCCAGGAACAATTCCTTCTTCTACTGCAGCCTTTGTTGCAGATAATGCATCTTCAATTCTGTGCTTTTTCTCTTTCAATTCAACCTCTGTTGCAGCTCCTGCTTTAATTACTGCAACACCACCTGCAAGTTTTGCAAGTCTCTCTTGGAGTTTTTCTCTATCGAATTCAGAATCAGTCTCTTCTAACTGTTTTCTAATTTGAGCAATTCTTGCCTCAATATCCTTTCTATTTCCCTTGCCACCAACAATAGTAGTCTTATCTTTATTGGCTCTTACTTTTTCTGCTCTACCAAGCATATTCAATGTTACGTTCTCAAGTTTAATTCCTGTTTCTTCAGAAATAAATTCTCCACCAGTTAATATTGCTATATCTTGGAGCATTGCCTTTCTTCTATCACCAAAGCCAGGTGCTTTAACTGCAAGAGATTGTAATACTCCACGGAGTTTGTTTACTACTAAGGTTGCTAAGGCTTCTCCTTCTACATCTTCTGCAATGATCACTAAGGGTTTTCCAGTTTGTACTACTTTTTCTAAGATTGGGATAATATCGTTTACTGCACTAATCTTTCTATCTGTAATTAGAATATATGGTTCTTCTAAGACTGCCTCCATTCTTTCTGCATCAGTAATCATATATGGAGAAATATATCCTCTATCAAATTGCATTCCCTCAACAACTTCGAGGGTAGTACCAATACCTTGAGATTCTTCAACAGTTATTACCCCATCCTTTCCTACTTTATCCATAGCATCAGCAATTAATTGCCCAATTTCTTCATCATTATTTGCAGAGATTGCTGCTACATGAGCAATATCTTCCTTTGTTTCTACAGGTCTTGCAATCTTCTTTAACTCTTCAACTACTGCTTCTACTGCTTTTTCGATTCCTCTTTTCACATACATTGGGTTAGCTCCAGCAACAACACTCTTTAATCCTTCATGAACCAATGCTTGAGCTAAAACTGTTGCTGTAGTTGTTCCATCTCCTGCTATATCATTTGTCTTTGATGCTACTTCTTTTACAAGTTGTGCTCCCATATTTTCAAATGGATCTTCTAAGTCGATTTCTTTAGCGATGGTTACTCCATCGTTAGTTATAACTGGTGCTCCAAATTTTTTCTCTAATACCACATTTCTTCCTCTTGGCCCTAAGGTTATTTTTACAGTATCTGCTACTATGTCTAATCCCTTTATTAAAGCAGTACGCGCTTCCATATTTAGGCTTACCATTTTAGCAGCCATTTTTTATCACCCTCCTTTACTTTTTAATTTTTTTATCCTTCTACTACTGCTAAAATATCTCTTTCACTGAGAATTAAATATTCTTCACCTTCAATTTTTACTTCGGTCCCCGCATACTTTGCAAAAATAACTCTATCTCCCTCTTTGATTTCAAGAGGAACCTTTTGACCATTATCTAAGATCCTTCCAGTTCCCACAGCAATTACTTTTCCTTGCTGGGGTTTTTCTTTAGCAGTGTCAGGAAGTACAATACCTCCTTTTGTTTTTTCTTCCTGTTCCAATACCTTGACCACAACACGATCACCAATAGGTCTTAGCTTCACAGTTATTACCTCCTTTCCCAAAATTTTGTTAGCAATCATATTAAGTGAGTGCTAAATCCAGTTGTAAATATATTAAAAATAAGATTTAAGTTCAATAGGAGAATACACAAAAAATTGGCTTTTAAACAGAAATTTTTGCAAAAATTTGCCTCTTTTCTTTATTTTTCTTTCTTTTTCACTATTTCTCTATAAAAATCTAATAATTTTTTGGCGAGAAAATCTATAGAAAAACTCTGTGCCTTGAGCTTTGCATTAGCTTTCATCTTATAAAGAACCTCAGAATTATTCAAAAGAAATTCTACCTTCTGAGAAAAGATATTAGGGTCTTTTGGAACTAAGAACCCATCAATGCCATTAGATATAAGACTTTTACTCCCAGTAGCATCTACTGCAACCACCGCACATCCACCAGCCATAGCTTCTAAGGTAACCAATCCTTGAGTTTCAGTAGTGGAAGGAAAGACAAAAATATGTGAGGCTGAGTAGAAATCTACTAATTTCTCTCGAGGAAACCAACCGAGAAAAAAGACTCTATTACTTAATCCCAATTTATTTGATAGGCTCTCAAGATTTTTTCTTTCGTCTCCATTGCCAACAATAAGAAGAACAGTATCTTCTCTCTTTTTAAGAAGAGAAGATAGAGAAATAAGAAGAAAATCAATACTTTTTTCTTTAGCTAATCTGCCAGTATAAAGAAGGATCTTTTTATTTTGCCAAGGTTTTCCGAGAAGAATATTTTCAGGTTTTGCATTATTCCATAAAGATAGATCAAGTCCTGTAGGAAGAACTTCTATCCTTGTTTTAACCCCAAATTCTAAAAGCATTTCCTTAATTTCAGGGGATGGAGCTATTACTAAATCTACTCTATTAGAGTAATTCACACTGCTTCTTATAGCTATTTTCGCCTTTAAGCTTTCAGGAAAAAGAGGAATGTAGTGAACATATTTATGATATAAAGTATGATGAGTGAATATTATAGGAAGATTATTTTTCTTTGCTAATCTTAGAGCTACCTTTCCAATTATAAAGGGATGATGAGAATGAACTATATCAGGCTTTATTTTTTCAAAGACTTTATCTACTTTTCTTGTAAACCAAAGAGGTATAGGTTGAGGCGTAATTTGCTTTATAAAAAGGGAAGGGAATCTCCAAACTTTTTTGTCAGAGTCATCGTAAGGGGGAAACCAAGGAGGATAATGGGGAGCAAAAACATAAACTTCATTCCCTAATTTTTCCAATGCTTTTCTATAACTTTCAACAGAAATAGCTGCGCCACCAGTATTAGGAAGGTAATTATTAGTAAAAAAAGCTATTTTCATTCTAATCCTTCCACAACTTCTTTATAAATCTTAACAGTTTCTTCTGCGACTCTATCTATATCATATTTCCAAGCAAGTTTAAGAGCTTTTTCTGAGTATTCTTTTCTAAGCTGAGGATTTTCTGCCAAGATCTTAAGATTCTTAACAAAATCTTCTTCTTTAGAGGGTATATAAAAAGGGGATAAAGGCTCTCTGTATTCAGGAAGATCTCTTAAAAGAAGTGGAAGACCACAGGAAGATGCTTCTAAAACTGCAATGCTAAAATTTTCTTGTCTTGATGGGAAGAAAAATATATCTGCCATGTTATAGAATTTGTGGATTTCATCATGAGGCTGTGGACCAATGAGAAAGAGATTAGGGGGAGGATTTGTCTTAATTCTTTTTACTTCTGAGTAACCACTACTTAAAATAGAGAATGGAATTCCTCCTACCCAAAAGAACTTATACTCGGAAAGCTCCTTTGCTACTTTTGCGAAGGAATCAAATCCTTTCCTTTTTATAGTCTGTCCTACGCTAAGGATGACAATATCATCATCTTTAATATTGAATTTTTCTCTCATTATTTTTCTAATTTCAGGGTCAGGTTTGAAAGTTCTAAGGTCAACTCCATTTGGGATGTAAACAATTTTAGATTTAACTCCCATTTCTTCCAGCTTAATTTTCTCATAAGGAGAAACCGCTATCACTACTTTGGCGCGATTATATAATAAAAGGAGATATTGAGAATAGATAGGCTTCCATATTTCAGAAAAAGAGGTACTTCCATTTAGAGTATCAGGTATTATATGGGCAGTATAAATTATTTTTTCAGGATATTTACTTTTATATTCTCCTAAGAAGTCACTTAGAGAATGGAAATGGATAACATCGAAGGGGCCATCTTCTGGCTTTGCATTAAAAAAAACCTCTACATCTTCCCTCCTCTTTAATGCTTCATAAAGCATCTTACAGGCAGTTTGATCTCCCCCGCCTTTTTTCCTCGCAGAAGGTATTCCAGGTTTAAAAATAAGGTTTACTCTTAGTTTTCTCATCTCTTCTATTAATAGGAGAATATTTAAAAAATTTCCAAATTTTCTTTCCTTCTTTTCTCACATTTTCTAAGGTTATCCAGTCTCTTTTATATCTTGGAGGATTGTTTAATACTTCTTTATATATTTCAACCATTCTATCTGCAACATTATCTGAACTATAATGTTTTGCTAATTGAAGAGCTTTACTTTGGTATTCCATATAAAACTTCTTATCGTTTTTAAGCCTTAATAAATATTCTGCAAATTCCTCATCATTTTTAACAGGAATAAACCAACCTCCAAAAGGCTCTTTGTATTCAGGAAGATCTCTTAAAAGAAGTGGAAGACCACAGGACGCAGATTCTACTATTACCATACCAAAGGTTTCTTGATGTGATGGGAAGAAAAATACATCTCCTGCATTATAATAATCAGGCATCTCTTCGTAAGGAACAATCCCTGTAAAAATTACATTTGGAGGGGCATTTTTTATCTTTTCTTGGAGTTCTATATAACCTGCAGTTAAGACAGAAAAAGGTTGACCTCCAACCCATATAAATTTCATATCTGGCAATCTCTTGGCGGTTTCTATAAAAATATCAACTCCCTTTCTTGGTTGTATTTGCCCAGAACTTATAACTACAAAGTCTGAGGAACTAAGTCCTAATTTTTCTCTGGTTCTTTTTCTTTTTACAGGATCTGGATAAAATCTTTCTAAATTAACAGGATTTGGAACAACCACTATAGGAGCTTTAACCCCAAAAATTTCTAATTCATCTTTAACTTTTGGAGTGACAGCTATTACACAATCTGCTAAATTATAATAGTATCTTAAATAACGAGAAAAGAGAGGCACCCAGAACTCTGAGAGTACAAGGCTTCCAATCATAGACGCAGGGACTACGTGGGCTGAGATTATTAATCTTTTCCCCGATATCATTCCTCTACTAATAGCATAGGGACCTGGAGTATGAAGATGGGCAATATCATAAAGTCCTCTTCCATTTATACTTACTTCTAATTCTTCTCTTTTTTTTAAAGCTTCTGCAAGAGACAAACTTGCAGTATATACACCTTGTCCCTGTATATCCCAAGCTAAGGCTTCAGAAATTATGTTTACTCTCATTTTCATATTTTAGATTATACCATAGAAGCAACTTCTTTATAAATCTTAACAGTTTCTTCTGCGACTCTATCTATATCATATTTCCAAGCAAGTTTAAGAGCTTTTTCTGAGTATTCTTTTCTAAGCTGAGGATTTTCTGCCAAGATCTTAAGATTCTTAACAAAATCTTCTTCTTTAGAGGGTATATAAAAAGGGGATAAAGGCTCTCTGTATTCAGGAAGATCTCTTAAAAGAAGTGGAAGACCACAGGAAGATGCTTCTAAAACTGCAATGCTAAAATTTTCTTGTCTTGATGGGAAGAAAAATATATCTGCCATGTTATAGAATTTGTGGATTTCATCATGAGGCTGTGGACCAATGAGAAAGAGATTAGGGGGAGGATTTGTCTTAATTCTTTTTACTTCTGAGTAACCACTACTTAAAATAGAGAATGGAATTCCTCCTACCCAAAAGAACTTATACTCGGAAAGCTCCTTTGCTACTTTTGCGAAGGAATCAAATCCTTTCCTTTTTATAGTCTGTCCTACGCTAAGGATGACAATATCATCATCTTTAATATTGAATTTTTCTCTCATTATTTTTCTAATTTCAGGGTCAGGTTTGAAAGTTCTAAGGTCAACTCCATTTGGGATGTAAACAATTTTAGATTTAACTCCCATTTCTTCCAGCTTAATTTTCTCATAAGGAGAAACCGCTATCACTACTTTGGCGCGATTATATAATAAAAGGAGATATTGAGAATAGATAGGCTTCCATATTTCAGAAAAAGAGGTACTTCCATTTAGAGTATCAGGTATTATATGGGCAGTATAAATTATTTTTTCAGGATATTTACTTTTATATTCTCCTAAGAAGTCACTTAGAGAATGGAAATGGATAACATCGAAGGGGCCATCTTCTGGCTTTGCATTAAAAAAAACCTCTACATCTTCCCTCCTCTTTAATGCTTCATAAAGCATGAAACATACAGACCTATCTCCACTTCCTACTTTACTTGCAGATAATATTCCATTTTTAAATATGAGATTTACTTTTATTTTCTCATTTTCCATAAAATTCCCTTTTCCCGCAGAATCTACTCTTGGAAGACATTAAAAATTATAACATTTCTATCTCTTTCTTGTAAATGTTATAATCTATCAAAACTGTTAGGAGGAGTTAAATGAAGATAGCAGTTTTTGGTGGAGGAAGTTGGGGAACAGTTTTGGCAGATATATTAACTGAAAAAGGCTTTTCTGTTTATCTTTGGGTGAGAGATCCTGAAAAGGAGAAGATAATCTGTGAAAAGAAAGAAAATATTTTTTATCTTCCAGGGTATAAACTTAAGGACGAGTTGAGGATAACTTCAAATATAGAAGAAGCTGCCATTTTTGCTGATATTGCGGTCCTTAGTATTCCTATACAAAAATTGAGAAGCTTTTTAAGGAAGTATAAGGAAGTTTTAAAAAGCATTAAATATTTTGTAAATACTGGAAAAGGAATAGAAATAGATACATTAAAAAGGCCATCTCAAATTATCTTGGAAGAATTAGAAATTTCTGAGAAAAGAATTGCTACTCTTTCTGGACCAAGTTTTGCTAAGGAAGTTATGGAAAGACGTCCTTGCGCATTAGTCCTTGCCTCTTCTCATCTTGAGACTGCAAAGAAACTTCAAGAAATATTTAACCTTCATTTTATGAGGGTATATAGAAGCGAAGACATAATAGGGGTGGAGATAGGAGGGGCTGTAAAAAATGTAATTGCTATTTCTGCGGGCTTTTCTGATGGACTGAACTTTGGATATAATGCAAAATCTGCCTTAATTACTCGCGGATTGGTAGAAATAAATAGACTTGCAACATTTCTTGGTGCTAATCCCTTTACTATCACAGGACTTTCTGGACTTGGAGATCTTATTCTTACTGCCACCAGCCCTTTAAGCAGAAATTGGAAAATAGGGAAGCTTCTATCTGAAGGAAAAAGTTTAAAAGAAGCCATATTAGAACTTAAAGGTATGGTAGCAGAAGGGATATATACCGCAAAATCTTCTTATCAACTTTCAAAGATGCATAATATTTCTATGCCCATAACAAAGGAAGTATATGAGGTCCTTTATGAAGGTAAATCTCCTATGGATGCTTTAAATTCTCTTCTTTCCAGGGAAGTGAAACATGAAATCGATGAGAATTTTCAATTCACTTTTTCCTTGTAAATTTAAATTTTATATGTTATAATTTTCTTAAAAACGATTGCGTAATTAATCAGTAGAAAATAAGGAAGGAAGCTTGTGGTATGAGAAGAAATAAAAATTTAAAACCGCCTACAATGAAAGATGTAGCAAAGAGGGCAGGGGTATCTGTAAGTACTGTCTCTCATGTCATAAATAAAACAAGGTATGTAGAGGAGGAGACAAAGAAAAAAGTTCTTTCTGCAATAAAGGAGTTAGGATATAGACCCAATATTGTGGCAAGAAGTTTAAGGAAAAAATCAACAAATACTATTGGATTAATTGTATCAAACATTGCGAACTTATTTTACCCTGAAGTGGTGAGAGGGATAGAGGATGTTCTATTGGAGCACAAATATAATATTATTTTATGTAATTCTGATGAAGATATTGATAAAGAAAGAGAGTATATAGAAGTTTTATATAGTAAACAAGTCGATGGAATAATAATCACTCCAAGTAAGAGTACTGAAACAAGAAAAAATTTGGAATTATTTATCTCTCAAGATATCCCAGTAATTTTAGTGGATAGAAGAATCGCAGGAATAGAAACTGATGTAGTTTTGGCGGATAATGTTTTTGGAACCTTTTCCGCTACAGAGTATCTTATAAATTTAGGACACAAAAGAATTGGAATTATTACAGGACCCTTAGATACCACTACAGGGAAGGAAAGATTAGATGGATATTTAAAGGCACTGGAAAAATATAATATCCCTGTGGAAAAAGATTTAATAAGGGAAGGAAACTTCAAAAGAGATGGAGGATACGAGAAAGGTAAAGAACTTCTTGATTTGGAAAATCCTCCTACCGCAATAATATCTTCAAACAACCTAATGACATTGGGACTTATCTCTGCTATTTCTGAAAGAGAACTTAAAATTCCAGAAGATATTTCTATTATATCCTTTGATGATATGGAATGGTTCAAATATTTTTCCCCTCCTTTAACAGCCATATCTCAGCCTTCTTACGAGTTAGGAAAAACCGCAGGATTACTTTTAATAGAAAGGTTAAAGAGGAGAAGGAAAAGACCAAAAGAAGTTATTTTGCCTACAAACTTGATTATAAGAGGGTCTTGTACCTCTCCTAAGAATTAAATTGAGGAGGGATTTGAAAATGAGTCTTTGGGAATTGGAGAAAAAAGTTCAAGAGTTATTATCGCAAATGACTCTTGAGGAAAAAATTTCTCAACTTTGTGCTATACATGCAAGAAATCTTATTGAAAATGGGAGATTCTCAAAAGAGAAAGCAAAAATCTTATTAAAGAATGGAATAGGACAGATTACAAGACTTGCTGGGGATAAAGATATGGATTTAGAAAGGGCAGCTGAAATTGCTAACGAAATACAAAAATTTTTAATTGAGGAAACACGACTTGGAATTCCTGCAATTATTCATGAAGAGTGTCTAAGTGGATTTATGGCAAAATCCGCAACGACCTTTCCCCAAGCTATAGGGATGGCAAGTACTTTTGAACCAGAACTTATTGAGAAAGTATCATCAGTAATAAGAAAAGAGATGAGAATAGTAGGAGTTCACCAAGGATTAGCACCAGTTCTTGATATACCACGAGATCCAAGATGGGGAAGAACAGAGGAAACTTTTGGAGAGGATCCATATTTAGTATCAAGAATGGCAGTTTCCTATGTTAAAGGACTTCAAGGAGAAAATATAAAAGAAGGGATTATTGCTACAGTGAAACACTTTACAGCTTATGGTATCTCAGAAGGTGGAAGAAACTTAGGACCTGCAAGGGTATCAGAGAGAGAATTAAGAGAAGTATTTTTGTTCCCCTTTGAGGTTGCTATAAGAGAAGGTGGGTCACTTTCTCTTATGAATGCATATCATGAGATTGATGGGATCCCTTGTGCTTCTTCTAAATTTTTATTAACAAAAATTTTGAGAGAAGAATGGGGATTTAAAGGATACGTGGTCTCTGATTATTCTGCTATAGAAATGCTTAACACTTTTCATAAGGTAGCGAAAGATTTAAAAGAAGCGGGAATTAAAGCATTAGAGGCAGGAATAGATATAGAACTTCCAGATGTAAAGTGTTATGGACAGCCTCTTTTAGAAGCAGTAAAGGAAGGAATAATTTCTGAAGAAGTTATAAGCATAGCAGTTTCAAGGGTATTAAGAGTAAAATTCATGTTGGGTCTTTTTGATGAAAAACCTTATGTGGATCCTAAGAAAGTTTTTACTGTAGTAAATTCTCCTGAGCATAGAAAACTCGCTTTCGAAGTAGCAAAAAGATCTATAGTTCTTTTGAAAAATGATGGAGTTCTGCCATTAAGAAAGGATTTAAATACTATAGCGGTTATAGGGCCTAATGCGGATAATAAATTAGGTCTTCATGGAGATTATAGTTATTCTGTCCATATCCCAGTGGTTAGTGAAATATTTAGAGGAGAAGCTGTAAAATATGAAGTAGCAGTGGAAACAGTAAGTATTTTGGAGGGAATAAGGAATAAAGTATCCCCAAATACTAAAGTTCTTTATGCAAAGGGATGTGAACTTATGGGAGAATCTAAGGAGGGATTTAAAGAAGCCATTGAAATAGCAAAAGATGCAGATGTAATAATAGCAGTTTTAGGAGAAAATAGCGGATTATTTAAGAGAGGAATATCTGGAGAAGGAAATGATAGGAAAGATTTGAATCTTCCTGGAGTTCAAGAAGAACTTCTTAGAGAACTTCACAAATTAGGAAAACCACTAATTTTAGTTCTTGTTAATGGAAGACCACTCTCAATTAAATGGGCAAAAGATAATATTCCTGCCATAATAGAAGCATGGTATCCAGGAGAAGAAGGAGGAAATGCGGTAGCGGAGGTAATATTTGGAGATTATAATCCTTCTGCAAAACTTCCTATATCCTTCCCAAAGGAAGTGGGACAAATACCTGTGTATTATAATAGAAAGCCATCTGCTTTCTCTGAGTATATAGATGAAGACGCAAGACCATTATTTCCCTTTGGTCATGGCTTAAGCTATACAAAATTTGAGTATTCAGATTTGGTTATTAATCCTGAAAAAATTTCTCCTACAAGTTTTGTAGATATTAGTTTTAAGATTAAAAATACGGGAGATAGAGAAGGAGAAGAAGTAGTACAACTTTATATTCATGATGAATGGGCAAGCGTGGAGAGACCTATAAAAGAGTTAAAAGGATTTAAGAAGGTATATTTGAGACCTCAAGAGGAGAAAAGAATAACTTTTAGATTATATCCTGAACAATTAGCCTTTTATGATGAGTTTATGAGATTCATAGTGGAAGCTGGAACTTTTGAAGTATTTATAGGAAGTTCCTCAGAAGATATAAGACTTACTGGAAAATTTGAAGTCACAGAAACAAAAATTATTACTAAGGAAAGAAAGTTTAAAAGTGATGTTTTTGTAGAATAAGAAATTTGGGGGTGTTTCTTTATGGACATTAAAGATTATATTGAGAACCCAAGTAATAGGCTAAAAGGAAAACATGTTTTAATATTATGCGCCCACGAATTTGAAGATATTGAATTACTATATCCTGTTTTAAGACTTAGTGAGGAAGGAGCAAGGGTTACTGTTGGAGTTTTACCAAAGAGTGGACCTGGATTCCATACAAGACCTTGGTGGGCAGATAAGCCAATAACAGGTAGATTTGGTACTACAGTTCCTATTGTGGTCATGGGAGAAGGAGAAAGGTACAATATAATAGAGATTTCTCAAGCAAAACCTGAAGATTATGATGCAGTTATAATCCCTGGAGGATTTGCTCCAGACTTTTTAAGATGTGATAAAACCACATTAAAACTTGTGGCAGATATGTATAAAATGGGGAAAATAGTTGCTGCTATTTGTCATGGACCTCAAGTTTTTATTTCTGTAGATAGAAATTTTGGAACAGACCTTATAAAGGGTAGAAAGGTTACTTGTTGGGATGCTATAGTAGATGATGTAAAAAATGCGGGAGGGGACTTTGAACCCTTTCCAGCAAGAAGAGATGGAAATGTAATCACAGGTAGAGTTCCAGACTCTTTACCTCAATTTTTGCAAGCAATAATTGAAGCTCTAAGTGAGAAATAGTAGGAGATTTTATGCTGAGACTGTTCAAAAAAATTTTAAATAAGGGGAAATGATATATTTAGAAGGGCAATTTTAAAGAGCCAAATTAAAAGAATTCTTATGCTTGACAGGGAAGATAAAAAGTGTTATCTTTATAATAAACGATTGCGTAATTGATTTATAGAAAAAGGGAGGTGAGAAAAATTTAAATTTTTTTACAAAAAAATAAAAATTTTTAAGGGGGGAGTTAAATGAAAAAGTTTTTCTTAATTTCTCTATTAGTTTTTCTTTCCTTAATAAGTTTTTCTCAAGTTAGTTTTTCACAGCTTGCGCCAGGAATTCCAAGAGATGAAACATTGATAGTAGACATCTTAAGTGGAAGAGCGGTGACTCCAGATAATTTTAACACATGGGCAGCTACATGGAGATCCCCAGATCGTGGTATTCAACAGCTAATGTTAGAACCCTTGTGGATGGTTGATCCTGCAACAGGGAAAATTATAAATGCTTTAGCAAAGGATAAACCAATTTACAACAGAGATTTTACAAAAATGGTTGTAAAATTGAGAGAGGGATGTTATTGGAGTGATGGAGTAGAATTTACAGCAGACGATGTAGTATTTGGAGTTCAACTAGTTATGAAAAATCCTGAGTTAGCATATAATCCAGAATTTGTTACATATATAAAGAAGGTCTATAAAACAGATAAATATACTGTAGTTTTTGATCTCCAAAAACCTAATGCAAGATTTCATGCATACTTCTTAGATAGATGGGGTGGATGGAGACCTTTTCCTAAACATGTTTTTGAAAAAGTTAAAGATCCTGTAAGTTTTGAATTTAATCCCCCAATATCTTCTGGACCATATGTATTAAAAAGCTATGATCCAGGTGGATATTGGACATTATGGGAAAGAAGAGAAGACTGGCAGAGAACTCCTACAGGAAAATTATTTGGAATGCCTCAGCCTAAATATGTTCTATATATTTACTATGGACCTCCAGAGAAAAAAGTTCTCGCTATAGGGAATCACCAACTCGATATAGCAGATTTAAATATGGAAGCATTGAGATCCGCGTTTGCAGCTAACAAATATGTAAGAGGATATAGAAAGGAATATCCTTGGGTGGTAAATAACGATCCATGTATAACAGGAATTACTTTTAATACAGTTAAATTCCCATATAATATAAAAGATGTAAGATGGGCTCTTGCTCTCGCTATAGATATAGCAGATTATATTGGAATAGCCTTTGATGGTGCGGCAACTATGGGAGCTCTTCATACGCCATCGACTCCTGCTCATCTCAAATGGTATTATAAACCCTTGGAGAATTGGCTAAGAAACTTTACTATTGATGTAGAAGGAAAGCCATTTAAACCATATGATCCCGATGCAGCACTAAGAGTAGCAGAATATGCAAGAAAGAGAGGATATAAAGTACCAACAGAGCCTTCAGAAATTAAGGAGATATTTGGATATGGATGGTGGAAGTATGCACCAGATGTAGCAGAGAAGTTGTTAATGAAGCACGGATTCAAGAGAGATAAGGATGGGAAATGGCTACTTCCTGATGGAAAACCCTGGAAAATTACAATAATCTCTCATATAAGCCCTGCTCATCCTATGTTTAGAAATGCGGTTGCAGCTGCTCAACAATGGAGGAGATTTGGTATCGAAGTAGAAATTTTGAATTTAGAAAATGCAGACACTATAGTAGATAGAGGAGAATACGAAGTAGCTACAGCGGGAACATGGCCAGCTACAGAACCTTGGGGTGGACATCCAGATCTATATAGAACTCTCTCTACCTTCCATTCAAAATATATGAGACCTTTAGGAGAAACAAATCCTGGGCATGATTCAAGATGGTCTAATCCAGAATTAGATAAAATTATAGAAGCAATGGAAAAAGTAAGTTGGGATAGTATACAGAATAAAAACTTAGGATTAGAAGGGTTAAAGATCTTAGTGAGAGAAATGCCTACAATACCTACTTTTACATATCCTGGAGTAATCAGCTTAGATGAATACTATTGGACTAACTATCCTACAGCTGAAAATTCTTATCAAATTGTCTATCATCACTGGCCTAACTTTAAATATGTACTTCCCTATTTGAAAGCCACTGGAAGAAAGTAAGAACGAAAAAACCCCCCTCCCTTTAAAGGGAGGGGGATGATAAAGGAGGAAAGATATGAGTTTTATCAAAAGATATTTAATACCAAGACTTATAAGTTATTTTGTTGTAATATTTGTGGGTATTACGATAGTATTTATTATTCCTAGATTAAGTCCTATAGACCCTATTCAACAAGTAATTAATATAATCACTATTCAAGGAACATATTTAGAACCAGAGGCGGTAGAAAAATTAACTAATACTTTAAAAGAGCTTTATGGTTTAAAGGGAACTCTTTGGGAACAATATTTAAAATTTTGGAAAAGGCTTTTAAAAGGTGATTTTGGACCTTCTTTCTTTAGGTTCCCTGTTCCTGTCTCTAAATTAATAGGGGATTCTCTTCCATGGACCTTAGGACTTCTGAGTTTGTCTACTATTCTCTCCTGGATTATAGGAAATGTTTTAGGGGGACTTTGTGGATTTTTCTATCAAAAAAGGTGGGCAAGATTTTTAGAAAATATAGCTATGGTAATTCGTCCTATACCTTACTATATTTTAGCACTTATTCTTTTGATAATCTTTGGCTATATCTTAAAACTTCTTCCTCTTGGGGGAGGCTACTCTGTAGGATTAACTCCTTCTTTTAGCTGGAAATTTATAAAAGATATTTTTAAATATGCTTTTCTTCCTCTTTTATCTATGGTAATTCTTGGAACCTCTGTTTGGTTACAGACTATGAGGTTAATAGTTCAGAATATTCTAAGAGAAGACTTTGTAGTTTATGCAAAAGCTGGGGGCTTGAAGAAAAATACTATTGCTTTTAGATATGTGATAAGAAATGCAATGCTTCCTCAAATTACTGGACTTGCCCTTTCTATGGGGCAAATCTTTAGTGGTGCTTTAATTACTGAGATAGTTTTTTCCTATCCAGGAATGGGGACACTCCTTTATAATGCGATAGTTACTGGAGATTACAATCTTATTATGGGGATAACGACTATTTCTATATTAGGAATATCTACATTTATTTTAATAATCGATCTTTTATACCCTCTTTTTGATCCGAGAGTTAGATATAAATAAAAAGGAGGTTTTAGGCTTGTGAGTTTACTTAAAGATCTTTTAAGAGATAGTAAGTTTAGATTTGGTTTTATAGTTTTTTGTATTCTTTTGTTTCTTGCTATTTTGTCCTTTTTCTCTCCTTATAGTTTTACTAAGTGGAATATTTTCCCTCGAGATCTTCCTCCCTCTTTTCAACATATTTTAGGAACAAACTCAAAGGGACAAGATGTATTTTGGGAAGCTACTTTTGCTATTAGAAATTCTCTAATTGTTGCATTAATTGCAGCTATATTTTCCAGAATTATTGCAGTAATTGTAGGTTTAATTACAGGTTATGTTGGAGGAAGTCTTGACAGGTTTTTAATGTCTATAAATGATAGTTTTTTAGTTCTTCCTTTGCTTCCCATTCTTATATTAATATCCTCTTTAATTAAAGGACATATGAATCTTTTTTCCCTTGGATTAATTCTTGGTATTTTTGGATGGGCATGGGATGCAAGACTAATTCGGTCTCAAATTTTAAGCTTAAGAGAAAGAGAATTTACTTATACCTCCATATTGTCAGGAACAAAAACTTTTAATTTAGTTATGAAGGAATATTTGCCCTTCGTAGTTCCCTTGATTTTTGCCACAATAATTAACAATATGGCTTGGGCCGTGGGTATGGAAATTACTTTGTCTATTTTAGGACTTTCAAATCTTGAAATTCCAACTCTTGGCACTATGTTATATTGGGCGATTGGATACCAAGCTATGCTTCTTGGAATATGGTGGTGGCTTTTTACTCCAGTAGTTATTTCAGTACTTCTATTTGTTAGTTTATATCTTCTTTCAGTAAGTATAAGTGAATATTTGGATCCAAGAACTAGGATTCAAAGAATTGGAATGGCAAAGGAGTGAGAATATGATAGTACTAAAAGCTAAAAATTTAAGATCTTATTATATATTAGACGTTTTAGGGAAAAAACAAATAGTAAAGGCAGTAGATGATGTATCCTTAGAAATAGAAGAAAATGAAATCTATGGAATAGCTGGAGAATCAGGATGTGGAAAAACTACTCTGATAAAGACTCTTTATGGAATGATAGAACCACCTTTAAATGTCATTGATGGAGAGGTAACTTATAAAATTAATGATGAATTTATTAACATTCTTGCTTTAGAGGAAGAAGAACTTGATAAGATTAGATGGGAATATATTTCGTATATTCCTCAGGGTTCCATGAGTGTCCTTAATCCTGTTACAAGAATTATAGATACTTTTTGGGATTTTATAAAAGCTCATTCCAAATCAGAAAATAAAGATGAAATAGAAGATTCTATTAAAGAACATCTTAGTGCTTTAGGACTACCTTTAAAAATACTAAAAGCATATCCTCACCAACTTTCGGGAGGGATGAGACAAAGAGTAACCATTGCTCTTGCAACAATTTTAAAACCCAAAATAATAATTGCTGATGAACCGTCTACCGCTTTGGATGTTGTAGCTCAAAGAGGTGTAATACAACTTCTTAAAGATATTCAATCTTCTCAGAAAAATACTATAATTCTTGTTACGCATGATATGGGGGTTCATGCAACGATTTCTGATAGGATAGCTATAATGTATGCGGGAAATATAATTGAAGAGGCTAAGACTGAGGAACTATATGAAAATCCTCTTCATCCATATACAAAGTATTTAATTGGTTCCTTACCCAAGATAGGTGATAAATCTTATAAAGTAAGTGCTCCTGGGACTCCCCCATCTTTAGTTAATCCTCCTTTAGGATGTAGATTTCATCCGAGATGTGACTATGTAATGCCTGAATGTAAAATTAATGTTCCTAAATTTATATCTATAAAACCTCAACATAAAGTTGCATGTTTTTTATATTCTAAGGAGGTTGAATCATGATAGAAAGTGACAAGCTTTTGAGAATTGAACACTTAACTAAGGTATTTACTTTGGGTAGTATTTTCTCAAGAATAAAGATAACTGCAGTAAATAATGTTTCTTTTGAGGTAAGTCCCTCAGAAATATTCACTTTAGCAGGAGAAAGTGGAAGTGGAAAGACCACAGTTGCAAGAATTATCCTTGGTTTTCACGAACCCACATCAGGAAGAATAATTTACAAAGATAAAGATATTACTCATTTGAAAAAAGAAGATAGAATCTTCTTTAGAAAGGAAGTCCAGGCAATATTTCAAAATCCCTTTGAAAGCTTTAACCCTTTAAGAAAAGTTTCAAATTATTTATATGAAACTCTTTGGAATTTTAACATGAAAAAAGAAAATATGGATGAAATAGTTGATAATGCCTTAAGAGCGGTAGGATTATCTTTAGATGAAGTAAAAGATAAATACCCCAGTGAGTTTTCCGGAGGACAGCTTCAGCGAATTTCTGTAGCAAGGGCTTTAATAACAAATCCTTATTTACTAATAGCAGATGAGCCAGTTTCTATGGTAGATGCTTCTTTAAGAATGTCTATTGTAAACCTTTTTAAGGAACTAAAAGAAAAACATAATGTAAGTGTGATATATATAACTCATGACTTAGCTACTGCATATTATGTAAGTGATAGAATAGCTATTATGCTAAGAGGAGAAATTGTAGAGTTAGGATCTGTAGAGAAAGTTTTAATTGATCCTAAACATCCATATACTATGCTTCTAATGGAATCTATCCCAGTGCCAGATCCTAAGATAAAGTGGAAAAAGAGAATAAGCCTTTCCGAAATAGAGCATGAAGAATATCTAAGAGCGGGATGTAAATTTGCGGGAAGATGTCCTTACAAAATGGAGAAATGTGAAAAAGAGGAAGTTCCTATGGTTAATATAGATGGAAGACAGGTTAAATGCTTTTTATACTCATGATAATAATATTTGTCTCTCAATCCCTCTTTTCTCAACGTTAGAAAAAGAGATATAATTTGACTATTAAGATCACCTGAAAGGAGGCTTATTTTTTATGAAAATTGGCATTTTTACTATTCTTTTTAATGAGAAACCCCTTTCTGAAGTTGCTCAATATGTTTCTTCTCTTGGTTATGAAATGGTAGAACTTCCCGCATGGAAGGGTAGCAATCATCTTGACATTGATAGAGTTATTTCTGATAAAAATTATGTAAAGGAATTAAAAGAGACCTTAGAAAAATTCAATTTAAAAATCTCTGCAGTATCAAATCATTTAGAGGGGCAATTGGTTCTTGGTCCCTTAGATGAATCTACAGATGATTGGGCACCATCAAAAGATCCTGAAGAAAAGGTTAAATATGGTACTGAGAGAATGATTAAAACTGCCCAGGCAGTGTCTGTTTTATGTGAAGTGGGAATTCAGGAAAGGCCCATAGTAAATGGATTCACGGGTTCTCATGTTTGGGACAAGTGGTATATTTTCCCTCCGAAGAATGAAGAAATTTATGAAAGGGCATGGGATATTTTTGCAGAAAGATGGAACAAGATATTGGAGAAGTTTAAAGAATATGGAGTAAAATTTGCTCTTGAAGTTCATCCTACAGAGATTGCATATAATATTGAGACTGCAGAAAGGGCTATTAAGGCGTTAGATGGAAGACCTGAGTTTGGATTTAATTTTGATCCATCTCACCTTGTTTGGCAACTCATCGATCCAGTAATATTTATAAAGAGGCTTGGAAATAGAATTTTTCATGCCCATGCTAAGGATTCAGAGCTTCAGCAGGATGAGGTTTCTCGTTCGGGTGTGATACCTACAGGCTCGTGGATGAGACCTGATAGGGGATTCAGATTTAGGGTTCCTGGATGGGGAGATGTAAACTGGAAAAGAATTATAACTGCTTTTGTTACTGTGGGATATGATTATGTTCTTTCCTATGAACATGAGGATCCTGTTATGTCCCGTGAAGATGGATGTGAAAAGTGCATTCAATTTTTAAAGCCTCTTATTATTAAAGCTCCTTTAAAAGAAGTTTGGTGGTAGGGGGAGGGATTTAAAATGGCAAACGATAAAAAAGTCGGATTTGTAACTATGGGAGATGTAAGGGGACCTTCTGGGGAAATTCCTCAAATTGGAATAGGAATGATTGGATATGCCTTTATGGGAAAGGCTCATGCTAATGCTTATAAGAAAATTCCATACATATATTGGCCTCCTTCTGCTATTCCTCGCCTTGTAGCTATATCTGGAAGGTCTGAAGAGAAGGTAAAAGAAGCAGCAAGAAGATACGGATTTGAGAGATATTATACTGATTGGAGAGAGCTTCTAAAAGACTCTGATGTACAGATATTAGATAATGGTGGACCAAATAATCTTCACGCAGAACCATCTATTACCGCATTGGAGATGGGAAAACATGTAATATGTGAAAAGCCTTTGGCAAGAGACTCTAAGGAAGCAAAAATGATGTTAGAATCTGCTTTAAAATCTTCTGCAAAACATATGGTAGCCTTTAATTACAGATTTGTACCTGCTATAAGGCTTGCAAAGGAGCTTATCGAAGATGGCACTCTTGGAGAGATATATCACTTTAGAGCAAAATATCTTCAGGAATGGATTATGGATCCTAATTTCCCTATGGTTTGGAGATTGAGAAAAGAAGTGTCTGGGAGTGGAGCCTTGGGAGATATTGGATCTCATATTATAGATCTTGCAAGATTTCTTGTAGGAGAACCTAAAAGTGTAAGTGCTATTGTAAAGACCTTTATAAAGGAAAGACCATCAGAAAGTGATCCTTCTAAAAAAGAAAAGGTAGATGTTGATGATGCTTTTGTTGCGGTTGTAGAATTTGAAAATGGTGCTATTGGAACCTTAGAAGCATCTCGTTTTTGTGCGGGAAGGAAAAATCATCAGGTAATTGAAATAAATGGATCTAAAGGATCCTTAGTATTTAATCTTGAGAGAATGAATGAATTAGAAATTTATCTTAACAGTGATAGAAAAGAGATTATGGGATTTAGAAATGTTCTTGTTACAGAATCTTATCATCCCTTCTGGGATAAATGGTGGCCACATGGACATATAATTGGGTGGGAACATACCTTTGTGCATGAACTTTATCATTTTATAGATTGTATAATCAATAATAAGCCTGTAGAACCTTATGGTGCTACCTTCTTAGATGGTTATAGATGTGCGGTAATATGTGATGCTATTTTAGAATCCGCGGAGACAGGAAAAAGGGTAGAAATAAAGTATGAATATTAAAATATGGAGAAATTTAGAGCATATTTAGATATAGAGACTACTGGTCTTTTTCCAGAATTCTCATATATCACTGTTATAGGAATTTATATGGAAAAAGAGGATGAGGAAAGGTTTATTCAGTTAGTAGGAGAAGAAATAACTCCCTCTAATCTTTTGTATATTGTGAGAGATATAAAAGAGATATACACTTATAATGGATCTCGTTTTGATCTTCCTTTTATAAAGGCAAAGCTTGATGTAGATCTTAAAAGTTTTCTTCCTCATATAGATCTTATGTATCTTTGCTGGGAGAGGGGACTTTACGGTGGACTTAAAGTAGTAGAGAAAAAACTTGGTATTGAGAGAAGATTAAGGAATATAGATGGGGAAGTAGCAGTAAAACTTTGGTATAGATATATTTCCCATAATGACCTTTATGCTCTTTCTCTCCTTCTTGAATATAATAGAGAAGATGTGTACAATCTGAAATTAATTAGGGAAAGATTGGAGGAGTTTTAAGGGAGGGATGTTTTTGGTTTTTGGTAAAGTATTGGGTTTTGAGAAGAAAGATAAGAATTTCTTTTTATATGGGGAAAATGAAAATTTAAAGATAGAAGTTATAAATAGCAAAATTATAAGGTTTTATTTTTCAAAGGATAAAAAATGGGGTAAAAATTTTTCTTTTGCTATTGAGAAAGGATTTATTCCCATTGATGCAAAGAGCGAGGAAAAGGAGAGAGAAATTTTAATTATTACTTCTGAGTTAAAAATATCTATAGACAAAGAAAATGGGAGTATAAAGATCTTTGATAAAGGAGGGGATTTAATCCTTTCTGATTATGAGGATTGGGGATATAAAAGATTCAAAAACAAGATTTACTGTTATAAAGAGATAAAGGATGAGATTGCTTTTCTTGGATTTGGAGAAAGGACGGGAAGTTTAAACAAGAAAGGGAAAAGATTAACAAATTGGAATACTGATGATCCTCATCACTATCCTACAACAGATCCCTTATATCAATCTCATCCTTTCTTTATTTCCTGGAGTTCCAAAAAAAGTTATGGAATATTTTTTGATAATACATACAGAAGCTATTTTGATATGGGAAAAGAAGATGAGAGATACTGGTATTTTGAGAGCGAAGGAGGGGAATTAGATTATTATTTTATATATGGACCAACGCCAAAAGAAGTGATAGAAGGGTATACAGAGTTAACAGGAAGATATTATATGCCACCCATATGGGCATTAGGGTATCAACAATCAAGATGGAGTTATGAAAGTGAGGAGAAGGTAAGAGAAATAGCGAAGAAATTTAGAGAGAAAGGAATTCCCTGTGACGTTATATATCTTGATATAGATTATATGGATGGATTTAGAGTATTTACTGTAGATGAGAAAAAATTTCCAAATTTTGAGAAGATGATAAAAGATCTAAGAGAAGAAGGTTTCAAGGTAGTAGTGATAATAGATCCAGGAGTAAAGAGGGATGTAAATTATGAAGTTTACAAGGAAGGGATAGAGAAGGGGTATTTTTGCAGAAGAAGTACAGGAGAAGTATACATAGGGTATGTATGGCCAGGAGAATGTGCCTTTCCAGATTTTGTAAAAGAAGAAGTAAGAAATTGGTGGGGAGAAAAGCAAAAGAAGTTAATTGAAAAAGGGGTTTCTGGAATATGGAATGATATGAACGAACCCGCATCTTTTCCACACCCTATTAATTCCTTTTTAGATACTCTTGAGAGTTCTTCAACTTTTTGGGGGAAAGTGAAAGATCAAAAAGAGGAAGTATTTTATCTAAAAACTTTTGCAAGAGATATTCTTCATGGAGATAAAAAATATACTCATGATGAAATTCACAATGTATATGGACTTCTCATGGCAAAAGCAAGTTATGAAGGCTGGAGAAGATATAGTGAAAAGAGACCACTAATCATTTCAAGGGCAGGATTTTCTGGAATTCAAAAGTATTCTGCGGTATGGACAGGAGACAATAAAAGCTGGTGGGAACATCTTTATATGAGTATTCCTATGCTTCAAAATTTATCTTTATCTGGGGTCCCCTTTGTAGGAGCAGATGTGGGAGGATTTGGAGAAAATTGCACATCGGAGCTTTTTGTGAGATGGATAGAACTTGGAGTTTTTTATCCTTTCTTTAGAAATCATTCTGCTATAAATACGAGACCTCAAGAACCCTGGAGTTTTGGAGAAGAAGTAGAAAAAATTGTAAAAAGATATATAACTCTTAGATATCAATTAATTCCATATTTATACTCTTTATTTTGGATTTCAAAAGAGAAAGGGATTCCTCCGTTAAGAAGTCTAATTTTAGAGTATCCAGAAGATCCTGAGAGTATATTTAATGAAGATGAATTTCTTTTTGGTCCGAATTTACTGATTGCGCCTATTTATAGAGAGGGAATGAAAGTAAGATCCCTGTATCTTCCAAAGGGAGGTTGGTATAACTTTTGGACTGAGGAGAGATTGGAAGGACCTAACTATTTTGTTATCTCTGCACCACTGGAAATTATTCCAATATTTGTAAAAGAGGGAAGCATTATCCCCATGTGGGAACCTCAAAATTATGTAGAAGAGAAAAGAAAAGAGATTCTTAATTTGAGAGTTTATAAAGGGGAAGGAGAATTTATCTATTATGAAGATGATGGGATAAGTTGGAATTATGAGAAGGGAGAATATAACTTAATAAAATTCAAGCTAAAAGAAAATAAATTACATGTTGAATATATACATAAAGGGTATAATTCTGAGAGAAAGCTATTTAGGATTATTCCTTTAGAAGGAAAACCTATAGAAGTAGAGGATAAAGGAGAGAATATTGTTATAGATATTTAAATTTTCCAACACTGAAAATCTTCCTCAAAAATATCTAAAGAAAGAGCATAGGAAAGGGCTCTACATCCTATACAATCTTCTATAGGACAGAAGTGACATCTTCCTTTTAAATTTTCTTTTGTAAATCGATTCCTAAAAATTTTTAATCTTTCATAAATCTCTTTAAAACTTTCCCTCTTAAGGTTTCCTAAGATTATAGGTAGTCTTCTACAAGGATAAACATCTCCATTGGGCATAAGAGCCATAGATTCTTCTCCTAAGTTACAAAGAGCTCCTAAGGTAACATTATTTTCAAAATCTATATAAAAGGCTTTATAGGGGAAAAGATCCTTAGGATTTACTTCTTCCCATTCTGCTATTTTTTCTATTACCTTATACCACTCAAAACTACTAAGAACCATCTCTTTTATCTTTTCTCCCTTTCCTAAGGGTATAAATCTTTCTAAAATAAATCCTTTTGCTTTACATTTTTCTGCTAATCTATACATCTCATCTAACTCTCTATAATTGTATTTTGCTAATGTAAACATAAAAATAATATCTGAAATACCTTTTATATTTTCCATTACTCTTTCAAAGTTTCCCTTTCCTCTAATTTTATCATTGGTTTCTTCACTTGCCCCTTCCAAAGATACTTTTATATACTTAACTTTTTTGAAGGATTTAATTTTTGAATAAAAATTTTTCAAAAATATTCCATTGGTAATAATATTTACTTCCTTTACAAGGGAAATTTTCTCAAGCTCCTCCAAGAGAGGAAAAGTAAGAGGAGAAATTAAGGGTTCTCCTCCTGTGAGGTTAATGGTTAATTTATTGAAGCTCTTTTCCTCTAAAAAATAAGCTATATTCCATATAATTTTTTTGACTTCTTCTAAGAAAAGATCTCTTTCGCTATCAAATCTTTCTTGATAGCAATGTTTACATCTTAAATTACATAGATCTGTTATATGCCATTGAAAGGCAAATTCTCTCTCCATAAGAATGTTATAATTATAAAGCTACGTATTTAAAAAATAAAGCTTTAAAAGGAGGTTTTGGAAAATGGCAGAGTGTAAGGTTCAGAAAAATTTAAAAAATTGTAATTGTACTTATGAACCTTGCCCAAGAAAAGGAATATGTTGTGAATGTTTAGCTTATCATAGAAGTCATGGAGAGCTTCCTGCTTGTTATTTTCCTCCTGAAGTAGAAAGGACTTATGATAGATCCATAAGAAGATTTGTCTCCCTTTATAAATAAACCTTAAGAGGGAAGGATTAATCTTCCCTCTCTCCTCTTGGATCAATATGAACAGAAACATTAGAATTTTCTATATTTTTCTTTAATCTATCTTGAACTTCTAAAGCAATTTTATGAGCTTCCTTTGCAGAAAGATTTTCATCAATTTCTACATGCAAAGAAATTACTTTGTTGTTGTGATAATCATGAACCATTACATCATGTATATTAAGGACACCAGGGGTAGATAAGACAATTTCCTCTATATTATCTAAGAGTTCATCATTGGGGGCTTCTCCAATAAGAAAACTGGAAGAAGTCTTAATTAAATCTATACTAACCCAGGCTAAAAGGATACTTACCCCTACTCCTAAGACTCCATCTAAGAAGTAAAAGCCAAGATTTATAAAGATCAATCCTATTCCTACCAATAGAGAAGCTATAGCATCACTTCTATGGTGCCATGCATCTGCAATAAGAGTAGGAGAATTTATTCTTTTTCCAAGAAATATAGAGAATCTTGCCATCCACTCTTTAAATATAGTAGAGAAAAACATAAGAAAAATCACCAAAAAATTGAAACTAACTTTTTGAGGATGAAGAATTCTTTCTATGGAGTTTTTTCCAAGGTCATAAGCTATTATAAGGAGCATAAAAGCAATAATTATAGTAGCTATTTGCTCAATTCTTCCATGTCCAAAGGGATGTTTCTTATCTGCAGGTTTTCCTCCAAGCTTAAATCCTAATATTACTACAATAGATGTGAGCACATCAGAAAGAGAATGAAAAGCATCTGCTATTAAAGATATACCATTCAGATAAAGACCCGCAAAGAATTTAAAGAGAAAAAGTATTATATTCCCAATAATGCTTATCCAACCCTCAAGATAACCCACTAATTTTCTTTCTATTTTTTTACCTGGAAAAAGTTTTTTAAAAAACCAGGCATTAAATCCCATATTTTACCTCCCGAAAAATAAAAAATTCCTGCTTTTGCAGGAAGTCCCGCAAGCTTAGTAACTTGCTGCCCAAAAAGGCCCGGCTTTTTTGCCTGATCTTCCTCTCGAAAAGAAATTATATATTAAATCTTGTAAGCATTCAACTAAAAAGTTTATAGGGAGAAAAGTTGATTATATGTAATTTTATTTTTAGAATAGTAAGACATGAAGAATATAATTTTAGTGAGGTTTTTCTTTTTTATATTTTTTTCTGCATGGACTTTTATTTTCTCTTTTATACCTGTTTACTTACGAGAGAAAGGCTTCTCCATTGGTATGATAGGATCATTATCAGCAATTTCTTCTTTTGTAGGTGCTATTTTCCAGATTTTCATTGGATATCTTTCTGATAAAATAGGAAAAAGAAAGCCTTTTATAATTATTGGACTTACTATATTGAGTTTTATATACTCTTTCGTTTTCCCAAGGCTAAATTCTTATTTTTCCTTTTTATTACTCTATCCAATCTTAGGGATATTTATAAATGCGGTAACTACTTCTTCAAATATTCTTGTTATAGACCTTTCCGTAGCAGAAAAGATTGGAAGGGATTATGCTTCTACAAGAATATGGGGAAGCCTGGGTTTTCTTATTCTTATGATTATTATAAGTTTCTTTTCTCATCTTACAAGTCCTCGAATTATGTTTCCTGCCATTGGGATAATATATCTTTTAGGAATTATTGTTATCTCTTTGGTGAAGGAACCTGAAATAAAAGTTGGTATTCAACCTATAGAGTTTAGAGATATTAAGAAGTTAATTCTTCGACCTGAGCTAAGAAATTTTCTTTTGTTTTATCTGTTTTACTTTACAGCTCTTGTTGGAGCGTCCTCTAATGTAAATTTACTAATAAAATATATAGGTGGTACGAATCAGCATATAAGCTTTGCATATGCGGTAAGTGCGGCGTCTGAGATACCTTTTATGATTATATGGGGTACTCTTTCTGATAAAATTGGTAGAAAACCAATACTTTTATTCTCCTCTCTTATGCTTCCTTTAAGAATCTTTTTATATTCCATTACGAAGAATCCCTCTCATATTATTCTCATACAGCTTATGCATAGTTTGACCTTTGCAGTAATAGGTACGATTCCTATAGTGTATATAAATGACTTAGTCTCTCCTGAAGAGCGAGGTACAGCACAAGGAGTATTGAGTATGACAATGGCATTATCTTCTACTTTTGGACCTTTAATCTCTGGTTTTTCTGCAGATCTTTTAGGACTTCCTGGAATGTATTTATTTCTTACCTCTATCTCTTTAATCTCTACCTTAATTGCTTTAACATCTTTAAAAGAGTCAAAGAGAAAAGTGAATAAATAGGGAAAACTTATACTATAAAGTTTATTGTAATTAAGCTTAAGTTATGGTATTCTTTTTTGAGTTTTTAATAGAGATAAATTTTCAAAAAAGGAGGCAAAGGGAATGAGGAATATATTTGTAGAAAAACTTAATTCTCTACCTGTGGAGGAACATGGAGTAGAACTTGTTGAAAGAAAAGGAGTAGGACATCCAGACTCCATTTGTGATGCTATTATGGACCAAATTTCTGTAAATTTATCTCAAGAATATATCAAGAGGGTGGGGAATATCCTCCATCATAATATTGATAAAAGTTTACTTGTGGCTGGCGAAGTAGAAAGAAGAATTGGAATTGGCGGTAGGGTCATAAAGCCAATGCTTTTAGTTATTGGAGATAGAGCTACATCAGAGGTAGAGGGTATTAAGATTCCTGTAGAAGAAATTGCCATAGAGACAGCAAAGGATTGGATAAGAAAGAATTTGAGATTTGTGAACCCAGAGAATCATATAAAATTTCAAGTGGAATTAAAACCAGGTTCTCCAGAATTAACAGATATATTTAGAAGAAGAAAGGGACTTCTTCCTGCTAATGATACTTCTGCAGCAGTGGGATATGCTCCTTTAACTGCTACAGAAAAATTAATTATTGAATTGGAAAGATATTTAAATTCTCCTGAATTTAAGGGTATTCATCCTGAAGTGGGAGAAGATATAAAAATAATGGCATTTAGACAAAGAAGAGTTTTACAGCTTACTATTGCTATGCCCTTAATTGACAGATTTGTAAATAGTGTTAAGGATTATTTTGATAAAAAAGAGATAATAAAAGCTGAGATAGAAAAGTTTGTGGAAAGCAAAAATCAATCTTTTGAAAAAATAATTATTGATATTAATACCTTAGATGATCCCGAAAGAGGCTTAGATGGGATATATTTAAGCGTTCTTGGAACTTCTGCAGAAGATGGAGATTCAGGACAAGTAGGAAGAGGGAATAGGGTAAATGGAGTAATTGCATTAAATCGTCCCATGGGGACAGAAGCTGCTGCAGGAAAGAATCCTGTGAGTCATGTTGGAAAAATATATAACATTCTTACGCATAAATTAGCTAATGAGATTTATCAAAATGTTCCTGGGATTCGTGAGGTTTATGTTTGGTTATGTAGCCAAATTGGAAAGCCTATTGATCAACCAAAGATTGCTACAGCCCAATTAATATTGGAAGATGGAGTATCTATTTATGATGTAGCAAAGCCTGTAGAAGACATTATTGATCAGGAGTTAGCAAATATAGGAACATTTTGTGAAGAACTTGCAAAGGGGAAATATCCAGTATGGTAGAAAAGGTTCCTCACTGGGCGGATTTAGCAGCTGAGGAAATAATAAAAATTAAAGGTAATAAAAATGTAGTTGCTACAGGTATTACTCCCTCAGGTCCTATTCATCTTGGCAACCTGAGGGAGATTTTAACAGGTGATGCATTGGCAAGAGCGCTAAAAGAAAAGGGTTCTGAAGTGGAGCTAATTTATATTGCCGACACTTTTGATCCCCTGCGCAAGGTTTATCCTTTTCTCCCCGAATCCTATGCAGAGCATGTGGGAAAGCCTATTTCTGAAATTCCAGATCCTGAAGGATGTCATGAAAACTATGCTGAACATTTCTTAGAGCCATTTTTAGAGGCGATAAAAGTTTTAGGAATAGAACCAAGAGTAATTAAAGCCCACGAAAGTTATAAAAGTGGACTATATACGGAAATAATTGATTTAACTTTGGAAAATAATGAAAGGATAACAGAGATTCTTAATGAGATTGCGGGAAGAAATCTTGAGAAAGATTTTGTTCCTCTCCTTCCTAAATGCGAAAAATGCGGGAAATTAACTACTACAAAGATTATTTCTTATGATATTAAGAAACATCAAGTAGAATATCAATGTAAATGTGGATATCAAGGGGTAGCAGATTATAGCAGGGGAGAGGCAAAACTCCCTTGGAGACTTGATTGGCCAGGAAGATGGAAAATATTTGGAATTACTGTAGAGCCCTTTGGAAAAGATCATGCTACTACAGGGGGTTCTTACGATACTGGCAAAGTAATTACAAAAGAAATATTTGGGTATGAGCCACCATATCCTTTTATATATGAATGGATATATTTAAAAGGAAAAGGTGCAATGTCAAGTTCAAAAGGTATTGCCATACCTATTAATGAAATATTAGAGATTCTTCCCCCTTCATGGGTAAGATATCTCATATTGAGAT
>JBNARO010000026.1:0-28785 GCA_049718665.1 Dictyoglomaceae bacterium
GAACTGCAAAGGAAAGAACTTTTTAAACGAGCTAAGTTTTTTGATAGAGGTAAATAAGGAGGCATCACTTTTTCAATACTGATTACAGGTCAGAGCTTATCCCCTTTGCAATATTTTTTATTCATGATATACTCAAAAGCTATGTATATTATTGAAACTATTAATTTAAGTAGAGTTTTTGTAAATAAGAAAAATAAGAAAAAAATAGAAGCATTGAAAGATGTTTCTTTACAAATTCAAGGAGGGCAAATCTTTGGAATTCTTGGAAGAAATGGCGCAGGCAAAACTACTTTAATAAGAATTCTTACCACTCTTCTTCTCCCTACCTCTGGTTCTGCATATGTATTGGGACATAATGTAGAGAGTGAATATTACAGGATAAGACCATATATAAATCTTGTTTCTGGTGGAGAAAATCCAGGATATGGAATATTAAATGTAAGAGAGAATCTATTTTTCTTTTCTCAACTTTATGGAATTCCAAGGAAAATAGCAAAAGAAAAGATTGAGAAATATATTAAAGAATTTGGATTAGAAGAAAGAGCAAATAATTTAGTAAATACTCTTTCTACTGGCGAAAAACAAAGAATGCAACTTATTAGAGGATTAATAAATGACCCTGAGATTTTATTTTTAGATGAGCCTACCGTAGGCTTGGATGTGGAATCATCAAGATTTATAAGACAGTTTGTAAAAAAGTGGGTAGAAGAAACAGGAAAAACAGTAATTCTTACTACTCATTATTTGGCAGAAGCGGAAGAATTGTGCAATCTTATTGCGATAATAGACAGAGGAAAAATTTTAGCCCTTGATACTCCAGCAGGATTAAAATCTATGGGAAGTAATGAAATTATATATGAGCTTGAAACTACACCTTTCCCTTTTGAGGAATTAATTAATGTTAAAGGTATTTCTATAATCCAAAATGAATATCTTGATGGAAAAATTTCTTTTAAAATCTCCTTAGAAAACGAGGGACTTATTAGCGATGTTATAAATAAAATTTCAGAAAATAACTCCCAAATTCTTTATCTTAGAAAAAGAGAGATATCTTTAGAAGATGCTTTTATAAATATTGTAGGGAGACCCATTGAGGAAGATGAAATTGAAAAATCTTAAATTAAACATTAGGGCTTGCTTAGGAAGAGCTCAAGTAAGATTTATTGGTTTGAAAAGAGATTTGTACTGGATTCCTTTTGATGTTTTATTACCATTATTGGGAGTATCTACTTTTATTTTCATCTATAAAGCATTAAACATGCCTTCTATTACTTATACCTTTGTGATCTTAGGAGGTTCAATGATCGCCTACTGGTTAAATATTCTATGGTCCATGGCATCTCAACTTTACTGGGAAAGAATGACAGGGAATCTTCCTTTATTTTTCATCGCTCCATGTTCTATAAATAGTATTCTTATTGGAATGGCAATAGGAGGAATATATACAACATCTGTTAGAGCTTTATCTATTTTTCTACTTGGAATAATTTTTTTTAAAATTCCTATATATTGGCAGGGGCTTCCTCAAGGAATAGTAGCATTTATTCTTACTTTAATTGCTCTATATGGAATGGGAATGATGCTTAGTAGTGTCTTTCTTTTATCAGGTCGAGAAGCATGGCATCTTTCTAATCTTCTTCAAGAACCCATTTATCTTTTCTCCGGGTTTTTCTTTCCTATAAAAACCTTAGGTTTTTGGCTCGCTTCTTTGGCATCATTAATTCCCGCTACCTTAGGATTGGATGCTCTTCGTCAAAGTTTAATTCCTCAAAGTAAATCCTTCGCTTTTCTTTCTTTTAACGTTGAGATTATTCTTTTAATTCTTCTTTCAGTAATATATATTAATTCTTCCTTTGTATTGGCAAGAAGGATTGAGAAAATTGCCAGAAGAGAGGGAAGATTAGTAACAAGATGGCAGTAATAAAAAGATTTTACTATTCCTTTATTCTTGGATGGAAAATATGGAGTAATTGGGCTCAATGGTGGGTATTTTTAGGATATTTACTGATAAGACCTATTTTTGGAGTTGCTATATTTTATATGGTTATTTATTTTGCTCAAGGAAATAAAGCTATAGACTTTTTCTTCTGGGTGTTAGCGGGAAATGCTCTATTTCAAATTCTCTCAGGGACAAGTACAGGATTAGTTTGGACAATTTTTGATGACAGAAATTTCTATGAAACCTTAGTTCCTATATATATTGCTCCTGGAAGTTTCTTAGAAAAGATTGTAGGAAGATCCTTTGGTGGAGGAATAACAGGAATTTTTACTTCTTTTTTCATTTTATTTCTTTCCTTTATCTTTGGAGCTCCATATTTACTTAAACTTTCATTCATTTTTTACACTTTACTTTTTCTCTTCACAGGAATAGGTTTTGGACTAATTCTTGCCTCCTTTTCCTTATTCATGGGAGAAGGAGCGGGATATCTCATTGAAGGGACAATTTCTGCTCTTCAACTAATCTCAGGAGTATCTTTTGCTCCAGATCTTCTTCCTAATTTTTTACAGAAAATTGCATTTATTAATCCCTTTTTATATCTCATTGAGGGAGGAAGAAGATCCCTTGGACTTTCTTCCTTTTTCATAAAAGAAATTTCTTCAGAAAAACTTATCTATTACAGCCTCTTAACGAGCATAATAACCATAATTATTGGAATTTTTATCTTCCTTATTGCAGAACAAAAAGCCCGAAAAAATGGAGCTTTTACACGGAAGACTAATTACTAAATTACTTAGCAAATCTCACTCCTCTTGCTAAAGAAGTTGCAGCTATTGCTAATACTAATCCTCGAGCTAAATATTGATAAAAGGGAGGAACTTGAAGAAGGTTTAAAATATTTCCAAGAATTGTCATGATTAGCGCACCCATAAAAGTTCCTATTAAAGATCCTACTCCCCCCACAAAACTTATTCCTCCAAGTACAGAAGATGCAATAGCATCTAACTCATATCCTTCTCCTGCAATAGGATATGCAGAATCAAGCCTTGCAGTAAGCATAACTCCACCTAAGGCAGAACAAAAACCTGAAAAAGCAAATACAAAAAGTTTCACTTTATCTGCTTTAATTCCAGAGTATCTTAAAGCTTCCTCATTTCCTCCTAAAGCATATATGTACCTTCCTAAGCGAGTTTTTGAAAGAATAAATTGTCCTAAGATATAAATGAAAAGCATTATAAAAGTTAAGCCTGAGACTGGTCCTAAATATCTTGCAATTAATCTGAATGTAGGAGGAAAAAGAGAGATTGGAGAACCACCAGTAATTATTAGTGCTCCACCTCTTGCTACCGCCATCATAGATAAAGTAGCAACAAAAGAAGGAATTTTTACCTTTGTCACCAAAAATCCATTGATCAATCCAGCGAAGGTTCCTACAGATAAAGCAAAAATTATAGCAAGAAAGGGATGAACGTCTAAAAATTTCATAAGATAAGCTACTACTGCCCCTGAAAGAGCAAGAACTGATCCTGGAGAAAGGTCAATTCCTCCAACAAGAATTACAAAGGTTTCACCAGCTGCTAAGACTGCTATTACTGCAACTTGTGCCAAAATATTTCTAAAGTTTATTACAGTGAAAAAGTATGGAGAAATAATAGAGGAAACAATAATAAGTCCTAAGAGAGCAAAAAGGGGAAAGACTTCTCTTTTTTCAAAGATCCATTGCCATCTTTCTATTATTTTCATATCTTAGCCTCCTCTCTTAATCCCATAGCAAGAGATAAAATATTTTCTTTTGTGGCTTTTTCTCTTGGCAAAATCCCTTGTAGTTTTCCTTTATAAAGAACTAAAATTCTGTGGGCTAAATTTAGGACCTCCTCAATTTCAGAAGAAAAAAGAAGAATAGATATCCCTTTTTTAGAAAGCTCTATAAGCAATTTCCTTATCTCAACCTTAGCACCTACATCAATTCCTCTAGTAGGTTCATCTACTATAAGAATTTTAGGATTCGTAGAAAGCCATTTTGCTAAAACTACCTTCTGTTGGTTTCCACCAGAAAGATTTGCAACTTTCTGTTTTAAATGAGGAGTTACTATTTTTAACTGCTCTACCCACCTCTTAGCTACTTCTATTTCCTTATTTTGACTAATAACTAAATTCCACCAACAAATCTGAGATAAATTTGGAAGAGTAATATTTTGAGAAACACTCATCTGCCCAATAAGTCCCTGAGTTCTCCTATTCTCTGGAACAAATCCTATACCAAGATTTAATGCATCATAAGGACTTCTTATTTCTACTTTTTTATTTTCAATCCATATATTTCCACTATCTCTTTTATCTATACCCCATATAGCTCTTGCAGTCTCAGTTTTTCCTGCCCCTAAAAGACCAGTTATTCCTAAAATCTCTCCTTTATAAAGGTTAAAACTAAGATTTTTTACCTTAACAAAATTTGAAGAGACATTTAAATTTTCAACTCTCATCACTTCTTCTTGCAAAGAAGGTTCATAAGAGAAAGGATAAAAAGTATCCAAGGTTCTTCCTGTTATCAATTGAACTACATAAGATGGTGAAGTTTTTTTTGTTTCTAAAGTCTCAATCTTTCGTCCATCTCTTAAAACTGTAATTCTATCAGAAATTTCGAAAACTTCGTCTAATCTATGACTTATATATAAAACTGTTATCCCTTGAGCTTTTAGAGATTTGATTATTTCAAAAAGCTTTGTGATTTCTGCAAAAGTTAATGCAGAAGTAGGTTCGTCCATAATTATAACCTTTGCTTTTTGGGAAATAGCCTTAGCTATTTCAACTTTTTGTTGATCTCCTATACTTAAGCGAGAAACCTTATAGTGGGGGTCAATTTCTCCTCCTAAAAGATCAAGAATTCTTTTTGCTTCTTTAAACATTTTTTCATAACTTATTATTGTAAAGAAAGACTTGTCTGAATCATGCTCAATAAATATATTTTCAGCCACTGTAAGATTAGGATAAAGCATCAGTTCTTGATGTATCATCGTTATTCCTAATTTTCTTGCTAAAGTAGGGTTTAAATTCTCAATTTTTTTTCCTTCTAAATATATCTCACCACTATCCTTAGGTATAATTCCTGCAAGAATTCTCATTAAAGTAGTTTTTCCTGCACCATTTTCCCCTACAATAGCATGGACTTCTCCCTTTTCTATTTCTAAAGAAATATCTGAGAGTGCCTTTACTCCTGGAAAACTTTTGTTAATCTTCTCTAATTTTAGAATTACCATGTATCAACCCCCATATAAAAATTTGAGGTAGGGAGAGAAAGTCTCCCTACCTTAATTAATTTTTTACCTTTTGCTTCCTGGAATAGGGACAGGAGTTCTTACTACTTCACTTAATTTTCCAACATTATCCCTCGTTACTACCATTACAGGAGTTCCTAATAATTTTGCTCCTGTAGGTGCATAAATGGGAGTATCCTTTGGAGGGGTCCATCTCAACTTCTTATATTGATATGCTGCATCAACACCCCAGTATCCCATAAGATATGGAGCTTGTGCTACTGTCGCGGCAAACTCTCCTCTTTTTACTGCCTCTACTGCGTCAGTTATAGCATCAAATCCTACAATAATTACTCCGTCAGGGAATCCAACTTTAAATCCTGCTGATTTCAAAGCCTCCAAAGCTCCAAGAGCCATTTCATCATTCGCTGCAATAACTGCATCTATCTTCTTTTCTCTTGCTATAATATCTTCCATTACTTTTAGCCCTGTCGCTCTATCAAATCTTGCAGTAAGATCAGCAACTATTTTTATATGTCCCGCATCTATATGAGGCTTCAATGCATTCTTAAAGCCTTTTTCTCTTTCAATTGCAGAAGATGCTCCTGGAAGTCCCTCAAGAATTACTACATTGTAAGGCGTTGGTCTCTTTGTTGCTTGCAAAAGTTCCCAAAGCTTTTTTCCACCAAGCTCTGCAGCTTTTACATTATCTGTTCCTATATAGCACACTCTCTCCCCACCTATAACATCTCTGTCTAAAGTAAATACAGGAATTCTTGCCGCATTAGCTTTCTTAACTGCTGTTACTAATCCTTCTGCGGTTATGGGGTTTAATAGTATAGCATCAAATCTCATAGTAATTGCATCTTCAATTTGTTTTGTTTGAAGTTCTACATCATTTCTTGCATCAAAAACAGCAAGAGCAACATCAAGCTTCCTCGCTGCATCTTCAGCTCCATCTTTCATATCTAAGAAGAAAGGATGAGCAAGGCTGCAAATAAATAGACCAAATCTTAAACGTCTTTGGGCAGAACCAAAAGATAGAAGTAACACTAAAATTAAAAGGAGAGAAAGAACTCTTGTAAACTTTTTCATGAAATTGTCCCCCCTTAATTAAATTATTTTTAGGAACCTTAGTAAAAATAGAACCCAATAAAGATTTAACACCCCCTTTCTTTAGGAGAGATTATTTTTACATCCACAAGACTCTCTTATAACTAAAGAGTTTTTTAAAACTATTTGCTTTCTCTCAGTAGAATAAGGGATTCCTTCTTCTATAAGTTTTAATAATCTTTTTACTGCATAAGCTCCTAATTTATAAGTTGGCTGAGAAACTGCTGTTAAAGATGGAGATAAATGTTTAAACCATGGGAAATCATCAAAAGTTATAACTGCAATATCTTCAGGAATTTTTAAGCCATATTCTTTTATAGCATCATAAACTCCTAAGGCAATTAAGTAATTTCCTGCAAAAATTGCCTTAGGGGGATTCTTTATCTTCAATAATTCCTTCATGTTTTTATATCCACTTTCTTCTTTAAATTCTCCAATCTTTATAAGCTTCTCATCAAAAGGAATTTTGTATCTCTTAAGAGCAAGCTTATAACCCTCTAATCTCTCAAAACTTGTAGTTATATTTATAGGACCTGTAATAATTCCAATCCTTGTATAACCTGTCTCAATAAAATGTTTTACTGCCTCAAAAGCTCCTTTTTTATTATCAGTAATTATTGTGTCAAAATTTGAACCTTCTACTTTTCTATCCACTAATACCACAGGAATTTTTTCTCTTTCTAAGGCAGAAAAATGCTCCTTGTTTTCCCCTGTTGTAGCTATAATCATTCCATCAACCTTTTTAGATCGTAGTAAATCTATATAAACCCCTTCTTTTTTGGGATCCTCATCAGCATTACAAAGAATGATATTAAAATTATTCTTCATTGCGGTATCTTCTATCCCTCTTACTACAGATGTAAAAAAGGGGTTCAAAATATTTGAAATAATTACACCTATGGTGTATGTTCTTTTTTTCTTTAAACTTATTGCCAAAATATTAGGATAATATCCTAATTCTTTTGCAATCTTTTTTACTTTTCTTTTTAAAGTAGGATTTACATTTCCCTTATTATTAAGGACTCGGGAAACAGTACTTTTTGAAACTCCTGCCTTTAAAGCGATATCTTTTAAAGTGACCATTTTATAAAACCGATTTCTTCTTCTGAAACCGATTTCTTACTCAAATATTAACCCCATTTTGAAAATTTGTCAAGGGGAAAGGGAGACTGTTTGAAAATTTACAAAACAAGTATTTTAGGACTTAAATTACTAATAAAACTTTCTAAGAAATTTTTTGAGAAAAAGGAAGGAGGAGAGGAAGGCCAAAATCTTATCCTGATTATCTTATTTTTTATCCTTCAGAGATCTTGAAGAGATAGCAAAAGAATTTGTAACTTTTATAGGGAAAGAGATATATCCTATCAAAGTTGAGAGGAGGAGAAAAATAAGGGAAATAAACTCTCATATTAAAATCTGCTGAGGTCTTTATTAAAGAAGATGGAATTTAGAGGATTCAAGCCAGTAATAAGGAACAGAATAGAAGGGGTATTTGGGAATATAAAGCAAGCATTAGTCCGCTATGAAAGTACAAAGAGAAAAAATTTAGCAAGATTATATTCTCTTTCCAAATATGTTATTTTTACCCTTATTTAAGCTCTCTTTTTAATTAATATTACGATTTTTTAAACAGTCTCAGGGGAAAGGAATTAATCTTCCAACTAAAGGTTTACTTCCTACTTCAAAATTTTTTGACTTAATTAGGATTTTATGATATTTTATATTCTCAAATGGGTACAATAATAAATAGTATAGCTGTACTAATAGGAAGTATTGTAGGAATACTACTTAAGAATCGCTTTTCGGAAAGTATGAGAAAGACTCTTATGGATGCCTTGGGGTTAGTTTGCATATTTCTTGGATTGCAAATGGCATTAAAGGGAGAAAAATTTTTACATCTTATTTTTAGTCTTGTCTTAGGAGGAATTTTAGGAGAATTATTAGATATCGATGGAGCATTTAGAAGATTTTCTATTAAAGTAGAGGAAAAATTCAGTAAAGAAAAAGGAACTTTTGCAAAAGGTTTCTTAACTGCAAGCCTTCTTTATTGTATTGGACCTATGACCATTATGGGGTCGATTCAAGATGGATTAGGACAAACCCCTACTATTTTATTAACAAAATCTCTTTTAGATGGTACCGCATCTGTTGCTTTAGCATCTGCACTGGGAATAGGGGTAGCTTTCTCTTCTATTTCAGTATTAGTAGTACAAGGTAGTATAACTCTTTTTGCTAATTTTGTTAATCCTATTTTAACTCCTCTTGTAGTTCAAGAAATGACTGCAGTAGGAGGAATTTTGATCCTTGGAATTTCTCTAAATTTATTAGAAATTAAAAGTGTCAAAGTAGCAAATCTCCTCCCATCTTTAATTTTCATAATTCTTCTTTTGAAACTCTTTCCTTAGAATCCTAACTCTTCATTCACTAAAATTACCCAAAAAGGAGTCCTTGAGGGTGGAGCTTCCAATATAGTTATTACTCTGCACATTTTTTTTGGAGAATTACATTCATTTACACAATATCCTAATTCTCCGCACGGGACATCTATATTCAATCTTTTAGCATTTAAAGGAGTAACTACATTCTTTATATGCCATAACGCAGTTTCCAAATTCACTACAAGCTTATTTTTTCCAGCCACAATAATAACTTGTTTTGGACCAAAGATTTGTGCTGCTACTCTATTCCCTACAGTATCTATGTTTACCAGTTCTCCTGAAAAAGTTATAGCATTTACACTGGACAAGAATACATCAGAAGTAAGTTCTTTTCTTCTTATCTCTAAGTCTTCTTCTAAGCTTAGTCCCTCTTTCCAGTGATGGTATATTGTATATCCTCTTTTCTCCAATTCTTCTATTATATTTAATTGTCTTATAGTTATACTTCCCCCAATACCCACTTTCGCTTTTTCTGGAATTATTTCTAATATCTTATTCTTTGCAGATTCTTTATCAGGAGCCAAGAAAGTATTAAATCCTCTTCCCTCTAAAAATTTCGCAACTTTTAATAACTGCTTTTCTCCTAACCATTTTTCCAATTCCTTCATATTTTTTCACCTCTCTATTCCCATTCTATAGTAGCAGGAGGTTTATTAGTAATATCATAAACCACTCTATTTATTCCCGAAACTTCATTAGTTATTCTTGTGGAAATCTTTTCTAAGATATCATAAGGAACCTTTACCCATTGGGCAGTCATTCCATCTTCGCTTTCTACTATTCGTATAGCAATAGTATATTCATAAGATCTTTGATCTCCTTTAACTCCTACACTTCTTACAGGTAAAAGAACTGCAAAAGACTGCCAAATTTTTTTATAATCTTTCCATTTTTTAAGTTCTTCTTGAAGAATAGCATCTGCATTTCTTAATATTTCTAATCTTTCCTTAGTAACCTCTCCAATTATTCTTACCGCCAATCCAGGTCCTGGGAAAGGTTGTCTTTTAATAAAAGAATTAGGAAGTCCCAATATTTTTGCTATCTCTCTTACCTCATCCTTAAATAGATATTTAAAAGGTTCTAAGATTTCAAAATTTAAATTTTCAGGAAGTCCTCCTACATTGTGATGAGTTTTTATTTTTGCAGGTTTTCCTGTGAATGATTTAGCACTTTCAATAACATCAGGATAAAGAGTTCCTTGAGCTAAAAAATGAAATGGTCCTAATTCTTTTGCCTTTTCTTCAAAAACTCTAATGAACTCATGACCTATAATCTTTCTTTTCTTTTCAGGATCTTCTATTCCTTTCAACTTCTCCAAAAATCTATCTTCACAATTTAATACCACAAGATTTACTCCTAAACTTTTCAATGCTTTTTCTACTTCTTCTCTCTCCCCCTTTCTTAATAATCCATGATCTACAAAAATTGCAGTTAACTGTTCTTTAATAGCTCTTTGAAGAAGAACCGCTAATGTAGATGAATCCACCCCCCCACTAATTGCCAAGAGAACTCTTTTATTTCCCACTTTTCTTCTTATTTCCTCAATATTTTCTTCAACAAATCTATTTAGGTTCCAACTTTCCTTTGCTTTACATATTTTAAAAACAAAATTTTTTAGAATTTCCTTCCCTTTTTTTGTATGACTTACCTCAGGATGAAACTGGAGAGCATAAAAAGGATAACCAATAGCCTCTGCCCCTGCAATATAGCCGTTCTCTGTATAAGCTGAAGGAACAAAATTTTTGGGCAGTTCTTCTACTACATCCTGATGGCTCATCCATACAATTTCTTCTTTTTCTAATCCTTCCAAAAGAATTGAATCTCTTATAATTTTTATTCGTGTAAGTCCATACTCTCCCTTTTCTCCTCTTCTAACTCTTCCCCCAAAAATCTTTGCCAATAATTGAAAGCCAAAACAAATTCCTAAAATAGGTATTCCCATGTTAAAAATACTCATGTCTATACTAATATCTTCTTCATAAACACTTCCAGGTCCTCCTGATAGAATAATGCCTTCAACTCTATTTCTTTCTAATTCTTCTCTCCTTACTTCAGGAGAAAAAATTAAAGAATATACATTAAGTTCCCTCAATCTTCTTGCAATTAACTGAGTATATTGAGAGCCAAAATCAATTACTGCAAACATTCTTTATTCTCCTTCTTACAAAACTTTTTTATAAAGAATACACTGAGAAAAGAAAAAAGTAAATCTTTCACAACTTGTGGTAAAATATATAAGAGAGTTTAAAGAAAGGGGGAGTGAAAAATGGAAGAACGTAAATGTAAAAACTGTAAGTTTTTCCAACCTAATCCTTCTGATCCTAGCAGAGGTATGTGTTTTGGCATCCCCGTAAAGGCAGAAAGCTCTTGCCCGCAATTTGTTCCTAAATCTTAAAAATAACTTTTTCTAAATTGAAACAAGCATTATCTACTAAATTCTTAAATAAATCTGCCCCTCCCAAAAGATATATGGAAAGGGAATAAGGGCGGTAATTTATATAAGTTAAAGATTCTTTTACCAATAGTAAACTTCTAATTAATACTGCAAAAAGAAAAAGAATCTTATATTCAATAATTTCCCTTTTTTTATGTAATTTTTTCTCCGCTTTTTCCCTTTCTCTCTTTAATATGGAAAGAATTTTTAACCTTTCTTCAAGTAAGTTTTTCAAATTCATTAAAAACTCAAAAGGAAGATTTATATCTGAGAGTAAATCTATATAAGCTTGAACCTTTTCTATATATCTTTTGACCTTAGGATTTTCAAGAAAATCTTTTGGAAGGTATCCTTTTTTCACTAAAAGAACAGTTGCTAAATGAAAATATTCTCCTTGTTCGGTATTAGGAAAGATTTTTAAAATATCTCCTATTTTCTTAATTTTCTTCCTCCAAGAATTAGAAAATTCTTCACTTGTTATCTCTTCTCCAAAATATATAGAAAGAAATTTAGGAAGTTTAAATCTATAATCCTTTAAAAATTTTAAGTTATCTAAGAGATTAATTCTAATTCTAATAAGATGACTAGGAGGGATCTCAATATTGTTTCTCTTCAATTCTCCTAAGAAGTAATCCACCATAGGAGAATATTTTGAGCCCATTTCAGGAACTGCTAAAACTCGGGGAACTCTTCTCATCTCTGCCATAAACGGACCTGCTTTTCCAATAATGGCAAAACCATGAGGAAAATTATTTGTAGAAATCAAGGTTTTTATGAATTTATAGGCACTATCTAAGGAAAAGTTAGAGATAAATGTATTAGATGAACAGTGAGGAGAAAAAAGTCTAATCCAAACTCCTTCTCCTCCATTTTTTATCTCTATGTTACATCGAGTCAAAATGTCTCTTCCAGATTTATCCTTAGAAAATATTTCAATAAAAAATGGAGGATGGAATAAATCATTTTTAATATTTAGTCTTTTAAGATGTAATTTCGTCTTGTTTAAAGCTGTGTTATATGAATTTATAAAGATATTAGGATGCTTCAAACAAAGATTAAAAAAGTAATAAAGATCATCATTAATTTTAGCATTTGGCAAGACCTTGAACATTTCAGAAGTAGTTGTAAATTCTAAATTTATAGAATCTGAATAAAGATCCCTTATAATTTTCTGAGCCAGATATTTATGTAAATCAACTAAGGAAATAGGTTTTTCTTCTTTAAGTAATTCCTCAAACCAGCTTTTTAACTTCTTTGCTCTCTCAATTATTTCTCTCTTTTTATTCCTATTTTTAACCTGCCTTAAACATCCCTTTACAGCAAGGAAGAAAAGCTTCTTAATTAAATCTAAAAGATTAGATTCATCAATATATATACTTGAGAGGCTTATTTCCTCCGGATATTTTGGAACTATACCATACCATCCTAAGGATTTTGAGAAAAGATAATATATTTCTGAAGATGGATTTTTCTTAAAGTATTTTTTTAATGCATCTTTATTGGCACATGGCCCCTCATAAGTTTTCTCTGATATTCTTTCATAATCCCAGGAAAAACTTAGGGATTCTAAAGCCTTTTTAAATTCTTTATCTTTATCTAAAATCTCCCTAAATTCTCCCCATTTTTCTGTTAACCAAGAAAGACGAAATCCCAAATCTTTGTATTCCTTAGGCTCTATAGGAACAGCATAAAATAATCCATAGGAAATATCTTGATTTATATAAACCGCCCCAGTAATCTTCTGGGCGTAATCTTCGGTTATTGTAAATCTTAAATCATCTTTATAGAAAGGGATAAGTCTCTTATCTCCTGTTCCCAATTTTTCATCATGAATAAAAGGATAAAAAGGAATCTCATCTTTGAGAGCTTTTTTTAAAGCAATATCCGTTATAAGACCATCCCAAAAAATATTTTGGTCTCCTTTAAAAACTTTTTCTATACCATTTTCCTTTAAAATCTTTGGTAAATCACAAGAAGAAAAATAAATCTTATAAGTTATAAAATTCTCATCTTCTCTAATTTTTTCTTTACAAAGATCTATCATAAAAATCACCTAAATGTCTAAGTTTCTAACAAACTTTGCCCTTTCTTCAATAAAGGCTCTTCTTTCCTCTACATTATTTCCCATTAATACAGAAAAAATCCTTTCTGCTTCTAAGGCATCTTCAATAGTTACCTGCAACAAAACTCTTTTTTGAGGATCCATAGTGGTCTCTCTTAATTGCTCTGGATCCATTTCTCCCAATCCTTTATACCTTTGAATATATACATTATCAGGGTAATTCCATTCTTTTAAAATTTGCTCTTTCTCTTCTTCACTATATGCATATCTCGTTTCTTTCCCTCTTTTTAAAAGATAAAGGGGAGGCTGAGCAATATACACATATCCTCCCTCAATAAGAGGTCTTAAATGTCTATAAAAGAAGGTTAAAAGAAGAGTCCTTATATGAGCACCATCTACATCAGCATCAGTCATTATTATAATTTTGTGATATCTGAGTTTTGATAAATCAAAATCTTGTCCAATACCTGTCCCTAAGGACGAAATTATAGCTCTTATCTCTTCACTGGAAAGAATTCTTGAGAGATGTTGAGCTTTTTCTACGTTTAAGATTTTGCCTCTTAAAGGAAGGATAGCTTGGTATCTTCTATCTCTTCCCTGTTTTGCAGAACCACCTGCAGATTCTCCTTCTACTATAAATAATTCACAAAGTCTTGGATCTCTTTCACTACAGTCTGCAAGTTTTCCGGGAAGAAGAGTTGAATCTAAAAGCCCTTTTCTTCTTACTAATTCTCTTGCTTTTCTTGCTGCCTGTCTTGCTCTATATGCCTCAATAACCTTATTTAGAATTAATTTGCCTTTCTCAGGATTTTCAGAGAAGAATTTAGTTAACCCCTCTTCTGTTACAGCCTCAACAAATTTTCTTACCTCTGAATTTCCAAGCTTTGTCTTTGTTTGTCCTTCAAACTGGGGTTCTGGTATTTTTGTGTTTATTATTACCACTAATCCTTCTCTAACATCTTCTCCAGATAAGGATTCTTGTTCCTTCCATAAATTCCAACTTCTCGCAAAATTATTAGCAACCTTTGTTAGAGCGGATCTAAATCCTGAAACATGAGTACCACCTTCTATAGTATGAATTCCATTTACATAAGATAATAAAAGCTCATCATAACTTGTATTATATTGAAAAGCTACTTCTAAAACTAAATTATTCTCTTCTCTTTTAAAATAGTATGGTTCGTGTAAAGTATCCTTTCCTTTAGAAAGATATTCAATAAATTCTAGTAATCCACCTTCGAAATGAAAAACATTTTTTCTATTTGAAGATTCATCTATTAGCTCAATAGTCACTTCTTTATTAAGAAAGGCAAGCTCTCGCAATCTATTAGCTATGATGTCATAATCAAATTTAATAGTCTCAAATATAGTAGGATCAGGATAGAAAAGAATCTTAGTTCCTGTTTCCAAGCTCTCTCCTATTATCTTAATAGAAGTTTTAGGTTTGCCTTTTTCATAAACTTGATGATAAATTTTCCCATCTCTCCTCACTTCTACCTCAAGATAGGAAGAAAGAGCATTAACTACAGAAAGTCCAACCCCATGAAGTCCGCCACTTATTTTGTATATAGAATTAGAAAATTTTCCTCCCGCATGAAGGGTGGTTAAAACAACTTCCAAGGCAGATTTTTTTGCTTGAGGATGAATATCTACAGGAATGCCTCTTCCATTATCTTGAACAATGACTCCCCCATCTCTTTTTAGAACAACCAGTATATAATTACAAAATCCAGATAATACTTCATCAATACTGTTATCAACTAATTCAAAAACTAAATGATGAAGTCCCCGGATTCCAGTATCTCCAATATACATTCCAGGTCTTCTTCTTACCGCTTCAGTTCCTTCAAGAATCTGAATGCTTTCAGCAGTATAGCTATCTTTCTTCGGCACTGCCATCTTTTCCTCCTTTTTGAAGAATTAATAAGCTTCGAAAATATTTTTTAAAGATTTCCTTAAGTTCTTCATCCTTAATTACCTCAACTATTTTAGCAATTCTTTCTTCTTCTCGCAAAGAAAGTTTCGCCTTAGATTTTGTAAAAGCTTTCTTTGTTTTTTTCCTAAAGCTAAAACCTTTATCTAAAAAAACAATATCCTTAATAACAGGATATCTTAAAAAGTTATTCAAATCTTCTATAATCTTAGGTTTTAAAAGACTTAATTCTTGAGCCCATATACTGCTATCCACATCTACATATAAAACTCCATTTTTCACAGCCCTGGGATGAGTATGAGAAGATAAAGTCTCACCTACAATTTTTCCCCAATTTTCTATAGCAAGATATTCGCATATATGTTTATCTATCTTTAATTTAGCAAAAACTTCCCAAAGTTCTTCAGAAATAAGCTTAGGCATAATAATAAACCTCTCCAGAAATCACTTCAAAAAATGGAAATTTTTCTAATATTTTTAGTTTATATGCTGTTGTAATAAAAACTTGGAAATTTTTTATAGAATTCCATACTATCTCTTGTTTCTCCTCATCTAATTCTGCAAAAAGATCATCTATCAATAAAATAGCTTTCTCCTTTCTCTTTTCTGAAAGAAGCCTTACTTCTGAAAGTTTCCAAATTAGAAAAGCCATTTTTCTCTCTCCTCGAGAGCCAAAATTTCTCAAGCTATATCTATCACCATTCTTTTTCCAATAAAAAATAATATCATCTCTATGAGGACCAAGAGTGGTATATTTCTTGAGTAAATCTTCCTTTTCTGAAATTTTTAAACTTTTTTCAAAAGACTCTTTAATTCTTTTTTCATCATTATTATCTAAAGGAATACTTCCTTGGTATTCAATCTCTAATACTTCTTTTCCTAAAAGTTCCTTACTTACTTCTTTTATATGCTTTTCTATTTCTTTAAGAACTGATAAGCGATAATACAAAATATTACTCCCCTTTTCTATAATCAACATGTTCCATGTTTCTAAATCCTTTTTCCTTTCGGGATTTTTAAGTATTAAATTTCTTTGATATAAAGCTTTTTGATAATCAATTAGAACTTTATTATAGGGATAATATAGGGTTGATATAAGTCTATCCAATAAAACTCTTCTTCTTGCAGGTTCTTCTCTTATACTTTGAACTTCATCTTGAGTAAAAAGGACCAATGGGAATAAGAAGATAAGCTCTCTCTCTCTTCTCACAATTTTTTGATTAATCTTTATTCTTTTTTCCCCATTAATACTTAAGGCAGATTCTATAAAGATATTTTGCTCTTGCCAAAAAACCTTTCCTTTAATATAAGAATAATTTTCTCTCCAATTTATCAATTCCTTCTCCTGAAAAGTCCTAAAAGATTTTCCTGTAAAGAGAAAATAGATAGATTCTAACAAATTAGTCTTTCCTTGAGCATTTCCTCCATAAAAGATATTAATATTAGAAAAATTTACCTTGACATTCTTCAAATTTCTAAAATTAACTATTCTAAGACTTTCCAAGAACAATTATTTCTTTTGCACCACCTTATAGATATTCCCATCAATTTCCACAAGATCACCATCTTTTAGAACTTTATGACGATGTAGTTCCACTTCCCCATTTACTTTAACTTTTCCAGAAATAATAAGATTTTTAGCTTGCCCTCCAGTCTCAGCAATTTGAGCCCATTTCAAAAATTGATTTAAAGTAATAGTAGAAGTATATATTTCAACTTCTTTTACATTCATAATCTCACCGGCATCAAGACATAAATATAACTCTCATCTTCAGGAATTTTTATTAATGCAGGGCCTAAATTGGAAGTAAATTTTAATTCCACTTCATCAGAGTCTAAATTTTCCAGTGGTTCAATAAGGTACTCTACATTAAACCCAATTTCTAAATTTTCCTCGCTTCCAAAAATTTCTGATGGAATAACCTCTCTTCCTGCACCTCTTTCTGAAGTTAAAGAAGATAAAACAACCTCCTGAGGGGAAATTGTAATCTTTACAGTATTTGTCTGATCAGCTTCTGCTAAAACTTCCATCCTCCCTAAAACTTCCAATAATTCTTCTCTATTACAACGGAATCCAATAGCAAAATCTGTAGGAATTATTTTATCATAGGAAGGAAATTGACCTTGAAGAAGGCGTGAGGTAAAGAATATAGAATCACATTTAAAGAGAATTTGGCTATCAAGGATTGCGATTCCTATTTCTTGAGGTTTTGCTTTTGAAATGATTTTTTGAAACTCTTTAAGACTTTTTGCAGGTATTATGACAGCAGGAATCTCTGAAGAGTTGGAAATCTTAGTTAAAGCAAGCCTATGTCCATCTACAGCTACAAGATTTATATGTCCCTCTTTACTCTCCATTAAAACACCTGTAAGAACTTGCTTGATTTCATCCTCTGCGGCAGCAAATATAGTTTGTTTTATTCCCTTTACGAAGCTTTCTCTATCTAAGTAGATCTGTGGTTGAATATTTCCCAAATCTAATTTAGGAAATTCTTCTACACTTTCTCCTTGAATTTCCACATCAGAGTATCCCGCATGAATAATTGCTCTATTCCTTTCATTTACATTAAATTCCAAAGTCACAGATGGAAGTTTATTTACAATGTCCACAAAAAGACTTCCAGGAAGACAAACTTCTCCAGGTTCCTCTACTATTACAGGCATACTTAAAGATAATCCAATTTCAAGATTATTTGCCTGAAGATAAAGAGTATCATTCTCCCCTTTCAAATATATATATGTAAGAATAGGCATAGTAGTTTTTGTAGCTACTGCAGTTTTCACTATTTGTAAGGCTTGACTTAAATCTTCTTGCTGAGTAATAAACTTCATTCTCTATCCTCATCCTCCTTCCAAATAATTTTCTTCAATCAATTATAACTTTTATTTGACAAAAATACAAAGTCCCATTATAATGTTAAATGTTGAGTAAATTAGTCAATATTTTAGGAGAAAAAGATGTTAAGAGTATCAGCAAAATTGGATTGTAGTTTGAGAGCCTTAATATTTTTAGGAAAGGCTTATGGAAGAGAGATTCTTTCCCTTAATAAGATATCTCAAAAAGAGAATATCTCAAAGGATTTTTTAGCTCAAATTATGTTAGATTTAAAAAGAAAAAATATAGTAGAAAGCTATAAAGGAATATCAGGAGGATATGTTTTAAAGAGGCATCCATCTCAAATAACTCTTAAAGAGATATTTGAAGCTGTGGAGGGTCCCATAAATATTATTGAATGTATCCATATCTCTGAGGGAATATGTAAGTTGCAGGAAGTATGTTCTCACAAAAAAGCTTGGGAATATTTAGAGAAAAAGATATCAAATCTTTTAGATAGTTTAACCTTAGAAGACTTGATCCTTGGAATAGAAAGAAAGGAGGAACTTACATCCCTATGAAAGAATTTATCTTAGAGTTAAAAAATCTTAATGTAAGTATAGGAGAAAGAGTTATACTCCAAAATTTAAATTTTAAATTAAGCCCAGGAATTCATATTCTTTTGGGACCTAATGGGGCAGGGAAATCTACTTTGTTAGGTTCTATCATGGGACTTAATAGATACAAAATCTTAGGAGAAATTATCTGGAAAGGAGAAGATATAACAAATTTATCTCCTGATAAGAGATTTCAAAGGGGAATATTTTTAGCTTATCAGTTACCACCAATAGTAAGAGGGGTGAAACTAAATGACATTCTTAAGAAGATTTTAAATATAGATCCTAAAAAAAATCTCCCAAAAGAAGTCTATAACTATCTTAATGAATTAGAGCTTGACGAATCTTTCTTAGAAAGAGAAGTAAATCAAGGCTTTTCAGGTGGAGAGAGAAAGAAAAGCGAGATTCTTCAAGTTTTATTAGCAAAACCTCAATTAGCTCTTTTGGATGAGCCTGATTCTGGGGTAGATATTGATTCATTGAAACTTATAGGAAAAGCCTTAAAAAAGATCTCAGAAGAAAGCAATTTACTAATCGTTTCTCATAATTTAAAAGTTTTGGATTATGTAAAGCCTGACTCTGTGTTAGTTTTAATTGACGGTAAGTACATATATGCGGACGGAGAAGAGATTATTCATATTATTGAGGAAAGGGGATATGATTTTATAAGGAGGAGGTTATATGTTGAAAACTTATCTTCTGGAAATTAGGAAGAAAGCTTTAGAAGCGAAGGACAAAGCCTCTCCTTTAGGTCCAGATATTAATTTAGAGGAATTTTTCAAAGAGGTAAAAGAGAATCCCATTGAAAATTTATCCCAGCTCCCTTCTGAGATTATTGAAAATATTCAATATTCTGGAATCTCTTCCAATGAGGAAGAAAGAGCAGGAACTTTTTTTCAGATAAATCATAGTGTGGTATATGAGAAATTACAGAATGTTTATCAAGGAAAATTGGAAATAAGTTCTATTGAAACCGCTCTTAATAAATATTCATGGTTAGAAGAGTATTATGGAAGATTAGTTTCTCCTAATACAGATAAATATACTGCCTGGGCAGAATTAAGATCTACAGGGGGATATTTTATTTATGTGTATCCCCATCAAAAAATAACCATTCCTGTACAAGCTTGTTTATATATAAAAGAAGGAAATATAAGTCAAAATGTACACAATATAATAATTGTAGAAGAAGAGGCAGAAGTATTTGTAACCACAGGATGCTTAACCCATCTTAAAAATGAACCAGGAGTTCATATTGGAATATCTGAATTCTTTGTAAAAAGGGGTGCGAAATTGTTTTTTACAATGATCCATAACTGGGCTGAAGAATTCCATGTAAGACCAAGAACAGTAGTTAAAGTAGAAGAAGGAGGATTATTTATAAATAATTATATTTCTCTAAAACCAGTAAAATCTATTCAAACTTATCCCACTGCTTATGTAGAAAGGAATGGGACTGCAAGATTCTATAGTATTATATATGGGAGAAAAAACTCTTATATAGATTTAGGGGCAAGGATAGTTTTAGAAGGAGAAGGCGCAAAGGGAGAAATAGTTTCAAGAATTATTGCTGATGATTCTTCTGAAGTATATAACAGGGGAGAACTCATAGGTAAGGAAAGAAGAACAAAGGGACATTTAGATTGTAGAGGAATATTGTTAAAACCTACAGCAAAAATCATCGCTATTCCAACACTTATTGCTCAAAACCCTGATAGTGAACTTTCCCATGAAGCTGCTATTGGACCTATAGGAGAAGAAGAAATTGAATATTTAACTACAAGAGGATTTGATAAAGATGAAGCCATGTCAACCATAACCCGTGGGTTTTTGAATCTTGAAATTCCAGGACTTCCCAGGGTAGCAAGAGATCAGATAAATTATGTATTGGCGCAATTAGAGAAGGGAGGATTATAAAAAGCAAGGGAAAAATTAAATCTCCCTTGCTCCATCAGCGGTTTCTAAAATTAAAATCTCAGGTAAGGAACCAAATCTTTCTCTATAGCTTGTTTCAATCTTTTTACACCAAGTATCAAGAATTTCTGATGGGACAAGATTTATTGTAGAACCCCCAAACCCACCACCAGTCATTCTTGCTGTAAAGGCAGAAAACTCATGGGCTTTTTCAAAAAGAAAATCTAATTCTTCACATGTTACTTCATAAAGATACCTTAAACTATTATGGGATTCTACCATGTATTTATCTAATTCATCCCATCGATCTTCCTTTAAAGCCTTAACAAAATCAAGAACCCTTTTATTTTCTTTATATACATGTTCTACTCTTCTTCTCAAAGGCTCAGGTAGAACTTCTTGGGAAATTCTAAACCCATTTTCATCTAAATCTCTTAATGAATTTATAGAAATATACTTTTTCAAAATTTCCAAAGCTTTTTCTCCTTCTTCTCTCCTTTTGGTATACCCTTCTCCCGCAATGGAATGTTTTACCTTTGTATCTACAATTACCAATTCAAGCCCTTTACTTTTTACATCGAAGGGAATATATTCATAATGTAAACTTCGTGTATCCAACAAAAGAGCATGATCCTTCTTGCCAAAAGCAGAGATAAACTGATCCATTATTCCACATCTTGCTCCTACAAATTCATTTTCAGCTTTCTGAGATAATTTAACAATATCTATTAAAGTTAAGGGAAGCTGAAAATATTCTTTAATACCATAAGAAACGGAAATCTCATAAGCTGCAGAACTTGATAAGCCTGCCCCTATGGGAATATTGCTGTAAATATATCCATCAAATCCTGGAATATTTCCTACTTTCTCTTTTATCTCCTTTAAAACTCCTTGTAAATAATTACTCCAAGGGTACTGATAACTATATTCAATCTTGTCTATTTCAAATTCAAATCCTTGGGAAAAATTTTCAGAAAAAATTTTAACTTTTTTTGTCTTATTTTCCCTTAAATAAAAATAAAAATATCTATTTATGGCACAAGGAAGGACATATCCTAAATGATAATCCGTATGTTCTCCAATAAGGTTTACTCTTCCAGGTGCCCTAAATCCTCTTACATTCTCAAGACTCCCAAAAAATTCTTTCAATTTATCCTTCATCTTTTATCCCCCTTAAACTTTCTTTTAATAAATTTGCAGAATCCTCAGGAGGTAAAGGATTTATAAAGGTTCCTGCCCCAGATTCTACACTGGCAAGATATTTTATCTTATCTTTGTCCCTATGAAGAGAATAAAATTCAATATGAAAATGATAGAATGGATATTCTCCCTCTGAGGGTTCTTGATGAAGGACCATCATATAGGAAAAATTAAAGCCATATAAATTATCATAAGCTTTAGTTATTTTTTGAATAATCTCTGCCAAATACATTTTTTCAGCATAGGTCATTTCTGTTAAAGATCCTAAATGTCTTTTTGAGTATATATGAAGTTCAAAAGGATATTTTCCATAAAAGGGCATAAAAGCAGAAAAATATTTATTTTCATAAACTATTCTCTTTTCTTCCTCTCTTTCTCTTTCTAAAATAGAACAAAAAAGGCATTTTCCAATTTTCTCATAATATTCCTTTGAAGAACTTAACTCTTTTTCGATTATTGGAGGGATAAAAGGAAAGGCATAGATTTGACCATGAGGATGATGAAGACTTACACCTATAATTTCTCCCCTATTTTCAAAGATGAGGACATATTTAATAAAATCTAAGGAACTTAAATCCTTAAATCTATCCTCCCAAACTAATATTAATTTTTCAATTTGAGTAAGGGGCATTCGGGAAAGGGAAGAATCATGATCCATAGTATATAAAACTACTTCACAAACCCCTTGACCTCCTCTAAGTTTATATATTTCATCTTCAAAGGGAATTATATCATCAGTCTCTTTCGTTAAAGAAGGGTACCTATTTTCAAAAACAGCAAGATCATAAGGTTTTGGAATTTCAACTCCCCCATAACATAAGGGACATTTCTCTTTTGGCGGAAGAACAGGACGCTCTTGTACTTTTCCTGCAACTATTACCCACTCTTTTAAAAAGGGATGCCATCTTAATTCACTGCTCATCCTCAATCTCTCCTTCTAATTCAAAATCATAATAGTACATTAGTCTACCATCTTCTTTTTTTTCTACTCTTTTTATCATCTTCCATTTCCTCATATTTAATACCTCCCCAATAACCTTAAAGATTCTCTTTTAACCCAATCTATTAAGTCAAATAATTCTTCTATACTTTCTATTTTACTTTTTCCTTTCCAGTTTTCCATAACTTTAATTATCAAAGGAACTATTTGAGAAAATTTTATATCTCCATTAAGAAAGTGTGAAACAAAAATTTCGTCGGAGACTGCGAGTATAGGTGGATATACATCTCCCCTTTTAACCATCTCATAAAGATAGCTAATAATAGGAAAAACCTTATCATCCACAGGATAAAATTCCAGTTTTAAATCCATTAAGTTAAGTTTTTCCCATTTATAACTTATTCTTTCAGGATGAAAAAGAGCATATTGAATAGCAAATTTCATATCTGGGGGAGAAAGATATGCTATAAAACTTCCATCAATAAACTCAATAATTCCGTGAACAATACTTTGGGGATGAATAAGAACATCAATTTTTTCATATGGAAAATCAAAAAGATAATGAGCCTCTACAATTTCTAAAGCTTTATTTACAAGGTTTGCAGAATCAATAGTAGTTTTCTTTCCCATTTTCCAACGAGGATGTTTTAAAACATCCTCTAACTTTACTTCTTCAATATATTTTCTATCTTTTCCGAAAAAGGGACCACCTGATGCTGTCAGTATAATTCTTTCTACACTCTTCCTATTTTGCAGAAGCTGAAAAATAGCACTATGTTCACTATCTACTGGAATTATCTCAGACTTAGAATTCTTTAACCACTCTTTCAAAAATTTTCCAGCAGTAACAATTACCTCTTTTGTTGCTAGAGCAATTTTTTTATTATTCAATATAGCTTGTCTTGTAGGATAAATTGCAGAAATTCCAGAAATAGCTATTACTACTAAATCAGCTTCTTTTAAACTTGCTAAAATTTCTATTCCCTCTCTACCAAAAAGAATTTTGGGAGTATAAGAAAGGGAGGGTTTTTCTACAGAAGAGTTATAAATAGCCAAATAAGGAGGCTTAAACTCCTCTGCTAAATCTTTTAATATAGAAACATTCTCTTTAACTGCTAAGCCTAATATCCTAAACTTATCTTTATGTTTCCTTATTATGTCAATAGTTTGAAATCCTATGGATCCTGAAGCACCCAAAATTACTACATTTTTCATACATCAGATTAACCTTAGAAGATGGAGAAAATAATATGCAGTAGGAACAGAAAAAATGAGACTATCGAACCTATCCAAAACTCCACCATGCCCAGGAAGAAGAGAAGAAGAATCTTTTACTCCAATTTCTCTTTTTAGCATAGACTCTACTAAATCCCCCAATTGTCCCATAATTCCTATAGTAATCCCAAGAATTACAGTAAAAATAGGATTCCAAGAATAGATTAAAGAAAAAATTAAAGAAGCTAAAGCAGAAGAAATAATACCAGCTATTGTTCCTTCAATAGTTTTTTTAGGACTAATAGATGGAGCTAAGGGATGTTTTCCAAAGGCTTTTCCAAAAAAGAATGCAGAAGAATCTGAGATCCAAACTAATATAAATGTAAAATAGCATGCTTTTTCTCCGTAAGGTAGATTCCTAAGCATTAAAAGATAACTTAGAAGAAAAGGTATATAGAAAAAGCCTAAGAATGTTAAAGAAAGATCTGCAATTGCTCTTCTCTTTCTAAAAAGTTCATATATCAATAATACTAAGATAAAAACTGGTAAGAATATTACTAATGCCTTTCTAGATTCAAAATATATAAAGGTTAAGTAAAGAAGACCAAAAATTATTCCTTCTAACTTAAGAGGTTGAAATTTATATCTTTCTAATAAAGTGTAAAATTCCCATAATCCAAATCCTGCTAATGCCATTACTAAAATAAATAAAACTTGATCTCCTAAATGAATAGTCCAAAGAATAAAAGGTATACCCCAAAGTCCTGTAATTATTCGTGCAATCACTTATAGTCCTCCAAAACGTCTTTTCCTTCTTGCGTACTCCAAACATGCCTGTTTTAAATCTTCTTCATTAAAATCAGGCCAATATTTATTTGTAAACCAAAGTTCAGTATATGCTAATTGCCATAGAAGAAAATTACTTATTCTATATTCACCACTAGTTCTTATAAGAAGATCAGGATCAGGAATATCATAAGTTGAAAGATATTTACTAAAACTTTCTACATTTATATCATCTATAGAAATTTTCCCTTTTGAAAAATCTAAAGCAATTTTTTTACATGCAGAGACTATATCCCATCTTCCTCCATAATTTAAAGCGATTGTTAAAACACCTTTATCTCCCCTTTTTGTTTCATAAATTACCTTTTCAATTCTTTCTTGCAAATATTTAGGAATTCCAGAAACATCTCCTATGACCTTTAATTTAATGCTATTTTCTATAAGTTTATCCTTAAATCTATCGATACCTTCATCTAAAAGACTCATTAAACCTTCTACTTCATCTCTTGGTCTTTTCCAATTCTCTGTAGAAAAAGCAAAAAAGGTTAAATAAGGAATACCCCACTTAAACCCTACTTCGGAGATTCTTTCTACAACTAAAGCTCCTTCCCTATGTCCCATAATTCTGGGAAGCATTCTTTGTTGTGCCCATCTTCCGTTTCCATCCATTATAAAGGCAATATGCTTTGGAAGTTTATCCTTGGGAATTTCAATTTCCATTATTTTCTTTCCTGATAATTCTCATAGGATAAAACGAAAAACCATTTTCCATTTTCAAATTTTTCCATTATAACCCGCAAATCTCCAAAGGATTCTTGGATTGAAAAAGGATAATCTAAATCAAAAGTCATCTTGTCTTTTGATAAAACTTTAAGAATATCTTTCATTTTCCATCCAAGAAAGCTTTCCATTCTAAACTTCCATGATTTCTTTCTCTTTTACAGATAATAATTTATCTATTTCTCCAATATACTTGTCTGTAAGCTTCTGTAAATCTTCCTGTAATCTATGAAACTCATCTTCAGAAATTTTTCCTTGTTGTTTTTCTTTTTTAAAGACTTCTAAATAATCCCTTCTAATATTTCTTATAGCTATCCTTCCATTCTCAGCCTCTTTATGAGCAAGCTTTACGAGTTCTTTTCTTCTCTCCTCTGAAAGAGGTGGGAAATTAACCCTTATTATTTGACCATCATTTTGAGGAGTCAATCCTAAGTTTGATTTTAAAATTGCCTTCTCAATTTCAGGGAGAATATTTTTGTCCCATGGTTGAATAACTACAGTTCTTCCATCACCTATCTTTAATGAAGCCACTTGACTTAAAGGCATCATGTTACCATAATAACTTACTTTTATTTCATCAAAAAGTCCGATAGATGGTTTTCCTGTTCTAATGCCTTGGAATTCCTTCTTAACAGCTTCTATAGTTTTTTTCATCTTTTCTTCTATTTCTTTAAAGCTTTCTTTACCCATATTATCCCCCCTATTTATTTTTCAAGGTCCAATATATGTCCCTATTTTCTCACCCATTATAATTCTTTTAAGATTCCCTTTCTCCAACATAGAAAAAACTATTATTGGTATCTTGTTTTCCATAGATAAAGAAACAGCAGTAGCGTCCAAAGCAGAAAGTCTCAATTTTAGAAAATCTAAAGCATTAATAGTATCAAATTTTTTAGCATTAGGATTCACAAGAGGATCTTCCGAATAAACACCATCAACTTTTGTCTCTTTTAAAATTACCTCCGCCTTTATTTCAGAAGCCCTTAAAACTGCTGCTGTATCGGTGGTAAAAAAGGGATTTCCTGTTCCTGCTGCAAAAATTACTATTCTTCCCTTTTCTAAATGCCTTATAGCCCTTCTACGAATAAAAGGTTCTGCTATTTGTCTCATTTCTATTGCAGTCTGAACTCGAGTATTTACTCCTAATTTTTCTAAAGCATCCTGAAGCGCCAAAGCATTTATTACTGTAGCTAACATTCCCATATAATCTGCGGTAGCTCTATCTATACCTAAACTTTTGCTCTCTCTACCCCGAAAAATATTCCCCCCTCCTACTACTATTCCGATCTCTACCCCCAAACTATGAACTTCTTTTATATCTTCTGCTATTTGAAAGACTCTTGTAGGGTCTAAACCAAATCCTTGAGGTCCACTAAAGATTTCTCCAGAAAGTTTTAGTAAAATTCTTTTAAATTTCGGTGAAGACATAAATTACTCTTCCTCTCCCACCACATATCTTGTAAATCTTCTTACCACAATATTCTCACCCAATTTTGAAATGGCCTCTGTTATAAGGTCTTTAACCTTGATCTCTGGATTTCTTACGAAGGGTTGTTCTAATAAACAAACTTCCTCAAAGAATTTTTCAAGTTTTCCATTAATAATTTTTTCTATTACATGCGGTGGCTTATTCCCCTCCTTCTCCAGTTGTGCCATGTAGACACTTTTTTCTCTCTCTATAACTTCTTGAGGTACATCTTCTTTACTTACATATAAAGGATTCATACCCGCAATTTGAAGACAAAGTTCCTTTGCCAAGTTTTTGAATTCATCAGTTCTTGCTACAAAATCTGTCTCACAATTAAGCTCTAACAAAACTCCTAATTTTGAACCGGTATGAATATAAGATTCTATAATTCCCTCTCTGGCGACTCTTGACGCCTTTTTTGCAGCCTTGACTATCCCCTTTTCTCTTAAAATGAGGATTGCTTTTTCCATATCCCCATTAGCTTCTTGAAGAGCACGTTTTGCCTCCATCACTCCCGCACCAGTTTTTTCTCTAAGTTCTTTAATCATCTCTAAGGAAACTTCCATTTTTTCATTACCTCCTTATCCTACTTCTGCTTCTTTTTGTTGAAGCTCTAACTCTTTCTCTCTTAATTCTTTACCCTCAATAATTGCATCAGCCATCTTTGAAACTATTAAACGAACAGCCCTAATAGCATCATCGTTACCAGGAATAGGATAATCTATTAATTCAGGATCACAATTTGTATCTACTATAGCAACAATAGGAATGTTTAATCTTCGAGCCTCTTTTACTGCAATTTCTTCCCTTTTTGGATCTACGATAAAGACTACATCAGGAAGTTTTTCTATCCCTCTTAAGCCATCAAAAATTTTAACTAATTTTTCCAATTCTCTCTCATACTTTAAGGCTTCTTTTTTAGGAAATTTTTCCCATCTTCCATCCTTTTTCATTTCTTCCAGTTGAATCATGTAATCAATTCGAGATTTTATAGTTACAAAATTAGTAAGCATGCCACCAAGCCATCTTTGAGTTACATAGAAAGCCCCACATCTTTTTGCTTCTTCCTCTATACTTTGTTGAGCTTGTTTCTTTGTTCCTACAAATAGGAAGGTCTTTCCTTCTTTTGCTTGTTCCTTTAAGAATTCATAAGCTTCCTCTAATTTTACTAAGGTTTTTTGAAGATCGATAATGTGTATACCATTTCTTTCAGAAAAGATATACTCCTTCATCTTTGGACACCATCTTTTTGTTTGGTGTCCAAAATGAACTCCCGCTTCTAATAATTGTTTCATTAATACGTGTGCCATTTACACCTCCACTATCCTTTTGGTTTTTCCCACCCCTCTCCTCATCTTCTCTCAGAACTTTCTCTCATGAGAAAGCACCCCTGAGAGAATCAGAGAGGGTGTGTTCTAATTCGAAAAGAAGTATATCATGAACAATATTTAATTACAAGTACTTTTATGATATACTTTAAATTAAAATAGATAAAAATTTTGGAGAATTGAAAGTAGAAAATTCTTCTCATTTTTTGGTATTAATTTGGGAAAAGGATAGGGATAGTAATATAAAGGAAAATGTCCCTATATTAGCTATTGGGAATCCAAGAGAAATTCTCCTCTTATGTCAAAAACTTTTGTCTCCGAAATCAAGTCTTATTGAATTTTTCCAATACTATCGAAAAATTGGAGAAATATTAGGTTATGAAACTAAGTCTCTTGAAATATTAGACTTTCTTAGACTTTTAGAAAAAATGAAGATAATTGAAATATATGAGTTACCTAAGGAAATCTTTAAAGAATAATTTAAGCTGACCTGTAATCACTTTTATCACCCCTCAAATATTAGGATAAATCCCTTTCTCTAATTCTTCT
>JBNARO010000027.1:0-27393 GCA_049718665.1 Dictyoglomaceae bacterium
ATGAATAGTAATGGTATTCTAGTTTCAAAGTACATTGAAGATGATGAATTAAAAGCTCTGTTAGAAAATATAAATAGGGAAAAGGAGATAAAAGTTTCCAGAATCTCAGAAGGAGCTTTGCCTTTATTTTTATATTTTTTAAATTCCCACTATAACTCTTCTATTCTGTGGATCATAAATGAAGAGGATAATTTAGAAAACTGGAGTTTTCTTTCTCAATTTATTGAAAATTTCTGCCTTTTTCTGCCCTTTGTCCACCTTCCCTATGAGAAACCTCTTAGATCTCCTATAATAGAGAGTAAAAGAGTTAAGGTTATAGAGAGGATTTTAAAAAATGAAAAATCTTTTATATTAGCCCCTCTAAGATCTCTTATATATCCTATGCTTCCCCCACAAAAATTAAAGGAAAGTTTCATCTTTTTAAAAAAGGGGATGGAAATTAGAAGGGAAAAAATTTTGGAATATTTGAGAAAAAATTCCTACGAAAGAGTAGATAGAGTAGAAAGAGTAGGACAGTTTAGTATAAAGGGAGGTATTATAGACATATTTTCTCCATCTCATTCCCTTCCTTTAAGAATTGAATTCATAGGGGACGAAATAGAATCTATGAGATTCTTTAATCCAGAAACCCAAAGGTCTGTTGAACTAATCAATGAGTTTACATTATCTCCAGTAAATGAGCTCTTAGGAGGAAGGGATGAAGAAAAGTTATTCTTAAAAATATTAGACAAAAAATACTTCTTTGATTATTTATCTAAAGATACTTTAATAGTTTTTGAGGATAGAGAGAAAAGTATAACTTTATTAGAAAAATGGAGAGAAAAAGGGAAAGAAAATTTTATTAGAAGAACAAATTATAAAGAGAATCTTCCTCAGGATTTGTATTTAGCTGATGATAAATTTTGTAAGTATATAGAGAACTTTCCCAAAATATTTATGAATTCTCCTAATCCTCACTATGTTCTTTCTTTTTATTCTCCACCTTCCTTTCGAGGAAGAGGAGAGATTTTAGAGAAAGAGTTAGAAAAGTATATAAGAGGGGGTTGGAAAATATTTATTCAAAGTGACTATCGAGAAATATTGGAGGAAAGAATTAAAAAAGTTGTAAAAGATATTAAATTTCTTATCTCCTATGAGATTAAAGAGGGATTTATATGGGAAAAGGCAAAAGTCTTAGTATTAACAGATAAAGAAATCTTTGGGTGGAAAAGAAAAAGACCAGTAAAAACTCAAAGAAAAGAAATAAAGCCTTTTGATTTAAGCCTTTTTGAAGTAGGAGATTATATTGTCCATATAAATTATGGCATAGGAAAATTTTTAGGATTAAAAAAACTTACCATTGAAGGAGAAACAAAAGAATATGTACAGTTAGAATATGCAAACCAAACCTATGTTTTTGTTCCCTTAGAAGAAATGCATCTTATTCAAAAATATCTTTCTCCAAGTGGGCAACCTCCAACCTTAGGTAGATTAGGGACAAAACAATGGGAAGAAACAAAGAAAAAAGTGAAGGAGTCAGTAAAAGAGATAGCTCAAGAATTGATAAAAATGTATGCACGAAGAGAAATAGAAGAAGGATTTGCTTTCTCAAAGGATACTGAATGGCAGAAAGAATTAGAAGCAAGTTTTCCTTATGAAGAAACAGAGGATCAAATAAGAGCTCTTTATGAGATAAAGAAAGATATGGAATCTAAGAAACCTATGGAAAGAGTACTAATTGGAGATGTTGGATTTGGTAAAACAGAGCTCGCATTAAGGGCAAGTTTTAAAGCAGTTTTAGATGGGAAACAAGTAGCAATTTTAGTTCCCACTACTCTTCTTGCTTATCAACATTGGAGAATTTTTCAAGATAGATTGGAAGTCTTTCCAGTAAAAGTAGAAGTATTAAGCAGATTAAAGCCTCCTTCAGAGCAGAAAAAAATCTTAGAGAGATTAAAAAGGGGAGAGATAGATATTCTCATTGGAACTCATAGGATTTTGCAAAAAGATGTGGAATTCAAGGATTTAGGATTGATAATAGTAGATGAAGAACATAGATTTGGAGTTTTCCAAAAAGAGGGTTTTAAAAAGAGATATCCTCATGTGGACATTCTATACCTTTCTGCTACGCCTATACCAAGAACTTTATCTATGGTCTTAAGTGGAATAAGACAATTCTCCATTTTAGAAACTCCACCTCAAAATAGACTTCCCATAGAAACTTTTGTAGTAGAATTTAATCCACAGATAATTCAAGAAGGAATTAAAAGAGAATTGGAAAGAAAAGGACAGGTTTATTATGTATGTAATGATATTTCTCGATTAGAATCTATAGCAAAGATGATAAATAGTTTAGTCCCTTCCGCAAGGATTGGAATTGTTCATGGAAAAATGGAAGAAGAAGAGTTGACAAAAGTAATGTCTGACTTTTATGAAGGGAAGATAGATGTTCTTATAGCTACAACAATTATTGAATCTGGATTAGATGTTCCTAATGCCAATACCTTATTTGTAGAGAATGCTGAACATATGGGATTGGCTCAACTTTATCAACTTAGAGGAAGAATAGGAAGATCCTCAAGACAAGCTTATGCTTATTTTCTACACGCTCCTTGGAAATCTTTATCACCTGAGAGTATAAAGAGACTGGAAGCATTAAGAGAATTTTCTGCCTTAGGCTCTGGATTAAGATTAGCATTAAGGGATTTAGAAATAAGGGGAGCAGGAAATTTATTGGGGAAGGAGCAACATGGACATATGGAGGAAGTGGGATTTTATCTTTACATGCAGTTATTAGAAGAAGCTATTAAGGAATTAAAGCAGGAGAAAAAAGAGGAAAGAATAAATTGTAAAATTTTATTACCTTATTCCATAATAATTCCTGAAAGTTACATAGAAAATACCAGTGATAGGATCTATTTTTATCAAAAACTTGTAAACTTGGAAAGCTTAGACTCCTTGGAGGAAATAAAAAAAGAGATGGAAGATATGTATGGAAAAATTCCTAAGGAAGTTCAGTCTCTATTTGTTCTTGCAGAGATCAAATATAGAGCGGAAGAGATAGGAATATCAAAAATTGAGATTTCTCCAAATAATGCAGTATTCTACTTTGCTAATGGAAGAAAAGAAATTTCCCTCCCTAAGGAAAATTTTATTAAACAAGGAGAGTTTATAATTAAATTTCTTAAAGAAATGTCTCTGGTTTACTAATAAAAAGCGTGCTATAATCCCAAAAGTAAAAAAATCTTAATTGATGAGGTGATAGAGAGATGAGTCCAAAAAGAGTATTTCAAACAATTTTTATCATTCTTGTAATTATTGGTGTCCTAATAGGAGCTTCTGTTGCTTTTGTTTATTATCAGATGAATAAATATCCTGTAATAAAAGTTAATGGCAATCCTGTACCCCGAGAGGAATATAGAGAACAGTTCAAAAGAGCTAAAGATCAATATGTCATGATGTTTGGAGTAGATTTTACTTCTACTGATGGAAAGAAATTATTACCTAAGGTAAAAGAGGAAGCAATAAAAACCTTAGCTCAATGGAAAATTATAGAAGTTGAAGCTAAAAAAAGAGGCATTGAGGTAAGTAATAGAGAGGTAGAGAACAAATATAGAGAGATTGAAAAACAATTTAAGTCGAAAGTTCAATTTGAAATAGCCTTAGCACAATATGGTTTAGATCCTAATTCTTTTAAAAAGGAAATTAGGAAGAGTTTATTATCTTCTAAATTAATGGCAGAAATAGGAAAGGATGAGAAAGTAAGTGAGGACGAGATGAAGAAATATTATGAAGAGAATAAATATCTTTTTGAGAATCCAAAACAATATAAAGTCTCTATAATTTTGATCAAAGATGAAAAGAAGGCTAAGGAAGTAGTGAAAGAAATTAAAGATAAAAAAATCTCCTTTGCTGATGCTGCAAAGAAATATTCCGAAGATACTGAAACTAAAGATAAAGGTGGAGATTTAGGATATATTACTTCTGGGGATCTGCCACCAGAAGTTGAAAAGGTCACTTTTACTCTTCCTCTAAATCAAGTAAGTAATCCTATAAAAACAGATAGGGGATACTATATTACCACTGTAAGTGAGATAAAAGAAGCATATACTATTCCATATATTCAAGCAAAACCAGAGATTGAAAAGACGATTCTCGATGAAAAGAGAAGCAAAGTATTTAATAAGTGGTTAGAAGAAGAATATAAAAAAGCCAAAATAGAAAAAGATTTTTCCGATAAGGATATATGGATGACATTATGGAGAAAATTAATTCAATTTCAACAGCTTTTCTATAGGAAAGATGCTAAAACACCATTACCGATCACTGATGAAACATAAGTGAAAAATTAAGAAAAATCGTACATCTATAATATAGGAAAATACTATTTTTAGAAAAAAAATCCTTTAAAAATATTGGGTATCCCTTGCTTTTTTTAAAATTAATGCTATAATTATAGGGAAAATCAAGGGTATTTTAACAAAAGAGAATATAGGTGAGATCAGATGGAAAATTTATGTAAAAATTTCATAGAATTAGTGAATATTCTTCAAAGAGTAAGAAAGGAATGCCCTTGGGATAGGGAGCAAACTCCTAGTTCCCTTTTAACTTACTTTTTAGAAGAAAGCTATGAACTTATAGAAAGTATAAGCGAAAATAAAGAGGAAGAGATAAAAGAAGAATTGGGAGATGTTCTTATTCATGTAATAATGCAGAGCATTATGGCGGAAGAAAGAGGAAGTTTTACATTATCTGATGTATGTGAATTTGTAAGTAAAAAACTTGTCACGAGACATCCCCATGTTTTTGGAAATAGGGAAGTAAAAAACGTGGAAGAAGTTTTGACAAATTGGGAAAATATAAAACAACAAGAAAATGACAAGGGAATATTAGATGGTATTCCAAAAACTCTGCCTTCATTATTAGCCTCCTTAAGAATTCAGGAAAAGGTATCTCATGTAGGATTCGATTGGAAAAATGCAGAAGAGATCTTCCCAAAGATAAAGGAGGAAATCTCCGAGTTGGAAGAGGCCATAAAAAGTAGTAGGAAAGAAAAGATAGAAGAAGAAATTGGAGATTTGCTTTTTAGTATTATAAATCTTTCCCGCCATTTAGGAATTAATCCAGAGCTTGCGCTAAAAAATACTAATGAAAAATTCATTGAAAGATTTAGATTTTTAGAAAGAAAAGTAAAAGAAGAAGGGAAAAAGTGGGAAGACTTAACATTAGAAGAAATGGATAAATGGTGGGAAATTTCTAAAAATATTCTTTAAAAACCTGCCTGGAAAGGGGGTGAAAAAATATGAAGAAGGCAGAATTTATTGCTAAAGTAGCAGAGAAGGCAAAAATTACAAAGAAAGAAGCTACTAAGGTAGTTAATAGTGTAATAGAGACCATAACTGAGGCTCTTGCAAAAGGAGAGCCAGTCCAATTTGTAGGATTTGGAACCTTCTCTGTAAGAAAAAGAGCAGCAAGAGAAGGGAGAAATCCTCGTACTCAGCAACCAATTAAGATTCCTGCAACAAAGGTTCCTGTTTTCCGTCCTGGGAAAGAACTAAGAGAAGCAGTAAAGAAATAGATTCCCTTTTCAGGCTGGGGGATTTCCTCCCAGCCTGAAATTTTCACAGAATCCGTCGCAGGAAGCCCACGCCTTTAGGCGTTGGAGGAATGCGATAGATTTGCTTCCTTCTTTCCGAATTGAATGCTTTGTGCTATACTTGAGGCATGAACCTGACACTGATGGTCAAACTCATGCCAACAATTGAACAGCATCAGGCGTTGCTGGAGACGATGGGACGGTTCAATGCGGCTTGCAACGCCATTGCGAAAGTGGCATTCGAGCATCGCACCGCGAACAAAATCCGGTTGCAAAAGCTCGTCTATGACCGCATCCGCAAGGAGTTTGGTTTGTCGGCGCAAATGACGGTTCGCGCCATTGCAAAAACTTGCGAAGCTTACAAAGTGAACAAGTCTGTCAAGCCGACATTAAAACCACATGGTGCTATCGTCTATGACCAACGCATCCTTTCGTGGAAGGGCCTTGATCGCGTGTCCATCTTGACGCTTCGCGGCCGTATCTTAGTACCCATCGTGTTTGGCGAGTACCAAATGGCCCGCCTCAAGCGGATTCGTGGACAAGCCGACCTGATCTACCGCAATGGGACCTTCTACCTCGCTGTCGTTGTCGATGTACCGGAACCACCACAAGGCACACCCAAAAAGTTTCTTGGCGTAGACCTTGGCATCCGAAACATCGCGTCCGACAGCGACGGAGAAGTGTTTTCCGGCGGCCATGTCAAAGGTTTAAGGCATCGGTACACACGCATTCGCCAGCGCCTCCAAAAGAAGGGCACAAAGTCTGCCAAGCGCCTGTTGAAGAAGCGTCGCCACAAGGAAGCCAGATTTGCAACCGATGTGAACCATCGGGTTGCAAAGATGCTGATTGCGAAGGCCAAAGACACCGGGCGTGGAATTGCGCTTGAAGATCTCAAGGGCATCCGTGACCGGATAATGGTTTCGAAGGCTCAGCGTCGCACTCAGCATTCGTGGGCGTTCCATCAGCTTCGCTCCTTCATCGAATATAAGGCGTGTCTTGCAGGCGTTCCTGTGGTCTTGGTCGATCCAAAGAACACATCTCGTACATGCCCATCGTGCGGACATGTGGATAAGCGGAACCGACCAGACAGAGACCACTTCCGGTGTGTCGCGTGTGGGTTCGCTGGCCCCGCCGACACCATCGCGGCAGTGAATATTCGCTGCCGGACTGAAGTCATGCAGCCGTACGCGGTGTAGCGCATGCTACAACTGCAAGCCCATGGCTTTAGCCGTGGGTACATGACAAAGGAGTGAAAAATATGCCAAAGAGACTTTTCTTAGAAGAAGAGCATAAAAAATTAAATCCTCGTTTTATAGAATTTTCTGGTTGGAATATGCCTTTGGAGTACAAAAGTGTAATTCAAGAGCATCTTCATGTAAGGTCCAAAGCGGGAATATTTGATATCTCCCATATGGGAAGAATAAGGATAAAGGGAAAAGATTCCCACGACTTCCTCCAAAAAATTACCTCTAACGATATTGATAAATTAAGCCCTGGAAAAGCTCAATATTCCCTTATTTTATCCCCAAAAGGAACTATCTTAGATGATATTATTGTTTACATGATAGATGAAAATGAATATCTTTTAGTAGTAAATGCAGGGAATAGAGAAAAAATTCTGAGATGGCTTAATGAGAATAAAACTAAGAATTTAGAGATTGAAGATCAAACCGAATATTTAGTCTTACTTGCTCTTCAAGGACCCCTCTCAGAATCAATTCTTCAAACAGTAGTAAAAGAAGATCTTTCAAAATTAAAATATTATCACTTTCTTTTAACAAAGATTCTTGAAGCTGAAGTTATTCTCTCAAGAACAGGATATACAGGTGAAGATGGGTTTGAAATTTTTATCCCTAATTACAAAGCAAGAGAGTTTTGGAATTATTTTATAGAAAATCCTTGTATTATCCCCTGCGGTTTAGGAGCAAGAGATACACTAAGATTAGAGATGGGTTATCCCTTATATGGACATGAAATTGATGAAAATACTACTCCTTGGGAAGCAAATCTTCATTTTGTAGTAAAATTAGAAAAACCTTATGAATTTATTGGAAAAAGGGCATTAATGGAATTAAAGGATAAAAAGGAAAAATTTTTAATTGCCTTTGAACTTTTAGAGAGTGGAATTCCCAGACAAGGATATGAAATAGTTTATAATGGTGAGAGAATTGGTTGGGTAACCAGCGGAACCTTTTCACCATCTCTGAAAAAGGGAATTGGAATGGGGTATATAAAAAGAGAAGTTTTAGAGGATAATTTAGGAGTTGCAATTAGAGACAAAAGAGTTAAGATAAAAATAGTTAAACTTCCTTTTGTCAAAAATACTTCTATTAAGAAAGGAGTGAAGTGAATGTACCCTGAGGATAGAAAATATTCTAAGGACCATGAATGGGCAAAAATAGAAGGAAATATAGCTAAAATTGGAATTACACACTATGCCCAGAGAGAGTTGGGAGATGTAGTGTATGTAGAACTTCCTCAAGTTGGAAAAGAAATTAAGCAAGGAGAAGTGGTTGCTACTTTAGAGTCAGTAAAAACTGCTTCTGAAGTTTACTCTCCCCTTTCAGGAAAAATTACTAAGGTAAATGAAAATTTGAAGGAGAGGCCTGAATTAATAAATGAAGACCCATATAATAATGGATGGATAGTAATATTAGAGTTTTCCGATATAAATGAATATGAAAATCTCTTATCTTCAGAAGACTATAAAAAGCTCATAGGAGAATAGCAAATGGTATATTTCCCTCATACTCTTAAGGAAATAGAAGAAATGCTTAGCTTCTTAAGGATTAAGAGTATCGAAGAACTTTTTGAAGATGTTCCAAAATCTATAAGAGAAAAGGCAAAAGAAAATTTTAAGCTTCCGAAACCACTTTCTGAGATAGAAATTTTTAAAGAGATAGAAGAGATTTCTAAAAAGAATAAAGGGAAAGATTATACATCTTTTATGGGTGGAGGAGCTTATAATCACTATATTCCTTCTGTAGTGAAGACAATAATTTCCTATCCTACTTTTTACACCGCTTATACACCTTATCAGCCAGAAATAAGCCAAGGATTTCTTCAAGCCATGTTTGAGTATCAAAGCTTAATATGTGCATTAACAGGAATGGAAGTAGCTAATGCTTCCCTTTACGAAGCGGGATCAGGAGTAGCAGAGGCATCTTTGATGGCATATAGGATAAATGGGAAAAGGGAAATATTGATATCCTCTGGGGTTCATCCAGAATATAGAGAGGTATTAAGGACATATTTAAAAGCTTGTGGATTGATCTATAAAGAAGTCCCCATAAATGAAAAGGGAGAAACAGACCTAAATGCTTTAGAGAAAAGTTTATCCCCCGAAACATCTTGTTTCATAATTCAAACTCCAAACTTCTTTGGAGTGATAGAAGAAAAAGTTAAAGATATTTCTGAAAGAGTTCATCAAAATAATTCATTATTAGTTTCAGTTGTATATCCCATATCCCTTGGAATCTTAAAACCTCCTGGAGAATACAATGCAGATATAGTAGTAGGAGAAGGACAATGTCTTGGTTCACCTTTAAATTTTGGAGGACCATATTTAGGAATATTAGCTACAAAAAGAGAATTTATAAGACAAATTCCCGGAAGATTGGTAGGAGAAACAAGAGATAGAGAAGGGAAAAGAGGATTTGTCCTTACATTACAGACCCGTGAACAACATATAAAAAGAGCAAAGGCAACATCAAATATATGCAGTAATGAAGCTCTTACCGCTTTATCAGCTACAGTTTATCTCTCCCTCTTAGGGAAAAGGGGAGTTAGAAAGGTGGCAGAAATATGTTACGATAGGGCTCATTATGCAAAGAAGAAACTTTTAGAGATAGATGGTATAGAAATGGCTTATCCATCCTACTTTTTCAATGAATTTGTAATTAAACTTAAAAAACCTGCTAAAATTGTCTTTGAATCTCTAAAAGAAAGAAGAATTCTTGCGGGAATCCCTTTAGAAAGATTTTTTCCTGAAAGAGAAAAAGAACTTCTTTTAGCCTTTACGGAGATGAATAGTAAAGAAGATATTAACTTTTTAGCTGAGAATATGAGGAGGGTCTTAAAATGAAGGAAATTCCATTAATCTCAGAATTGAGCAATGAAGACAGAGATACTATATCCCTCCCTGAAGACATAGAATTTTCTCCTGAAGAAGAACTTCCAAAGGAACTTTTAAGAGAAAATTTACCATTGCCTCAAATAAGTGAGATAGAGGTAGTTAGACATTTTACAAATCTTTCTCTGAGAAATTTTGGGGTAGATTTAGGTTTTTATCCCTTAGGTTCTTGTACTATGAAATATAATCCTAAGATAAGTGAAGAATTAGCAAATCTTCCTGGTTTTACTAAAATTCATCCCTATACTCCTGAAGATTTAAGCCAAGGATGTCTGCAGATAATCTATGAATTGGAGAAAGCTTTATGTAATATTACTGGAATGGACAGATTTACTTTTCAACCCTCTGCAGGAGCACACGGTGAACTTACTGGCCTTTTCGTAATAAAAGCTTATTTAAAGGATAGAGGAGAAGAAAGGCATGTTGTGTTAGTTCCTGATTCTGCTCATGGAACTAACCCTGCCAGCGCTTCTATGGCAGGCTTTAAAACCATTGAAATTCCATCAGATGAGAGAGGATTAGTAAATCCTGAGATTTTAAAAAAATATGTAAATAAGGATACTGCAGCATTAATGTTAACTAATCCTAACACCTTAGGCCTCTTTGAAAGGGATATAGAGGAGATATCAAAAATAGTTCATGAAGAAGGAGCTTTATTATATTACGATGGAGCAAACCTCAATGGAATTATGGGATATGCAAGACCTGGAGATATGGGATTTGATGTGGTCCATTTAAATCTTCACAAGACCTTTTCCACACCCCATGGTGGAGGAGGTCCTGGAGCAGGACCGGTGGGAGTTAAAGAATATTTGACTCCTTATCTCCCAAATCCCTTAGTAGAATTTGATGGAGAAAAATACTTCTTGAATTATGATTTACCAAAAAGTATTGGAAGAGTTAGAACTTTCTATGGAAACTTTTCTGTCCTAATCAAAGCCTATGTTTATATAAGACTATTGGGAGAGGAAGGATTAAGACAAAGCACTGAAATGGCAGTTCTTAATGCAAATTATCTTAAAGAAAAGCTAAAAGATATTTTCTATCTCCCCTACCCTTCTCTATGTAAACATGAATTTGTATTATCAGCAAAAAATCAAAAGGAAAAAGGAGTAAAAACTTTAGATATTGCAAAAAGAATTTTAGATTTTGGAATTCATGCTCCTACTATATATTTCCCTTTAATAGTAGAAGAAGCATTAATGATTGAACCAACAGAAACAGAAAGTAAATATACCTTAGATAATTTTGTTTCTATCTTGGAAGAGATAAATAAGGAAATTAATGAAAATCCAGAGATAGTTAAAACCTCACCTCACAATACTCCTGTAAAAAGATTGGATGAAACTCTTGCTGCAAAAGTTTTAAAAGTAAAATGGGATTAATAATTGTAAAACCAAATAAGACCTTGCCCTTAAGTATTACTGGGGGAAAATGTAGTCTTCAATGTGACCATTGTAGAGGTCATTTTCTAAAAGGGATGGCCTCTATTTATAATATAGAGAAAATTCAAAACCATTATTATAAAAGTGTATTGATAAGTGGTGGGTTTGATCTCAATGGAAAATTACCATATATTCCAAAGAATCTTTTAGAAAATTTAAAAAAGAGAGGGTTTAAGTTAAACTACCACTTAGGCTTAGTAGAAGAAAGGGATATTAAAGATGTTTTGGGGCTTGTGGATGAAGTATCTTTTGATTTTATTTTAGATGAGGATATTATTGAAAATATCTTTCACCTAAAAAAATCCTCAAGGGATTATAAAAAAACTTTCGAATTATTAAGAGAATATTTCTCAGTAAGTCCTCATATAGTTTTGGGATTAAACAATGGGAAGATTAGTAAGGAGTATGAAGCCATTGAATTTTTATCAAAATTTGAACTTCCAAAAATAATTTTTATCATTTTTACTCCTATTAAAGATACCCCAATGGAAAATATTTCTCCACCAACTATTGAATCTCTTAGAAAATTTTTCATTTTTACAAAGGAGAAAATGCCAAGAGTAAATCTTTATTTGGGATGTGTAAGACCCAAAGGAGATTATAGGAAAAATATAGATTTTTTGGCATATGAAATAGGATTTAAAGCTATTGTAAATCCACATCCTGAGGTTTTAGAATATTTAAAAAAGAACAATTTAGTAGAGGATTACTTTGAAGAGTGTTGTGCTTTTCTGAAATGAAAATTGGAATATCTTATGGAAGCTTAGAGGTTTTAAAAACTGGTAGGATAAAAGAAGATTCACCAAAAACTTTGTATCTTCTAACTTATGGGAAATGTCAAAATAATTGTGCCTTTTGTAGCCAAGCAAGGGAAAGTAATAGTAACAGTCTCTATCTCTCAAGAATAATATGGCCTCCTATAGAGGATAAAGAATTATTCTCTTTATTAAGAGAAAGAGGAAATTTTTTCAAGAGAATATGTATACAAGTTACAAATACAAAATTTTGGAAAGAAAATATTAAAAACTTGCTTCTTAATTTAAAAATCTTTAATTTACCTGTTTCTTTATCTGCTCCCATAGAAAATTTAAAAGAGCTTGATGAATTTTTTGAATTAGGAGTTGACAGAATAAATATATCCCTTGATGTGGTAGATAAAGAATTATTTACTAAACTAAAGGAGAAATTATGGGAAGAAAGAAAAAAATTATTAAAAGAAGCAAGTAAAAAATATAAAGGGAAAATTACTACTCATATAATAATTGGGTTAGGAGAAAAAGAAAAATCTGCCTTAGAAATTATTAATGAACTAATAAAAGAAGAAATCACTATCGCTTTATTTGCCTTTATCCCATTACCAGGGACAAAATTAGAAAATAAGAATCCACCAGATTACTTAACTTATAGAAAAATTCAAGTTATTACTTATCTTTTAAAGAAAAACTTAATAAATTTTAAAGACTTAAAGTTTGACGAAAGAGAAAGATTAATTATTGAAGAATGGTGGTTAAGAAAGGCATATCCCTATTTTGAAGAGATATTTTTAACTATGGGATGTCCTCATTGTAATAGACCTTATTATAACGAGAGTCCAAGAATAACCCCATATAACTTTCCAAGATTACTAAAAAAAGAAGAGATAAGTGAGATAAAAAAACTTCTTGAGAAGGAGAAATGTATTTTAAATTTCAAAAAGAGCTAGTACAGGTTTTCACTATATTACATAATTTATGTGACGAAAGAGTACAGATATATTTAGTAGGTGGTTTTTTAAGAGACTTTTTTCTTGGTAAAGAAAGTAAAGATTTAGATTTTGTCATATATCCCTTCTCTTATGAAATTTTAGAAAACTTTACTAAGATTATTAGGGGGAAAATCTTTCCCTTAGACGAAAAAAGAAAGTATTTTAGAGTTGTTGCTAATTTACAAAGTAATAACTATGTATTTGATTTTACATCATTAACAAGAGCGAACCTGTTAGAAGAGGTTAAAAGAAGAGATTTTACAATAAATGCTATTTTCCTTGATCTAAATAATTTTAGAATTTTAGACCCATTAAATGGTATACAAGATATAAAAGAAGGAAAGTTAAGAGTCTGTTCTAAGTATAGTATCTCTGAAGATCCCTTGAGGATTCTTAGAGCTTTTAGATTTGTCTCTAATCTGGGATTTAAGATTATTCCTGATACCGAAAAGCATTTAATAGTTAATAAGAAGAAATTAGGGAAAATAAAAGGAGAAAGAATTCATGATGAAATATATAGAATTTTAAAAGGGGCTTTTACTAAGGAAATTTGGTTTAAGATGCATGATCTAAGTATATTAGAAGAAATACTTCCTGAATTAACATCCTTAAAGGACATACCTTGGAATAAACCTCATCATACAAATCCATTATTCCATTCTTTAGAAGCTCTTGGAAAATTAGAATACATTTACTATTATCTTGATCAGATATTTCCAGAAAAACAAAAAATAATTAAAGATTATTTAAAAGAAGAGGTTTATTCTGAATTTACTAAAAAGGAATTATTAAAACTTGCAATTTTACTCCACGATATAGGGAAAGAAAAAGCTTTTTCCATAGACGAAGAGGGGAAGGTCCATTATTATGGTCATGAGAATGTAGGAGTCTTAATAATAGAGAATATCTCCGAAAGATTAAGATTTAGTAAGAAAGAAAAAGAACTTCTAAAAAAATTAATTAAATTTCATCTTTATCCTGCTTTTATTTTAAAAGATAAAAAAGCAAATAGATTTAAACTTTTGAATAAATTAAAGGAAGAAACTATTGGGACAATATTACTATTCTTAGGAGATCAACTCTCCATAAAACCTGTAGAGGAAATTATCTCTTTTTCTCATGAAATCTTAGATTTATATTTAGAAAAGAAAGAGATAAAACCTATAATCTCTGGTGATGAAATTATGAAATATTTTTCTTTAAAGCCGTCACCATTAATTGGAAGACTTAAAGGAGTTTTATTACAAGCTCAACAGGAGGGCTTAGTAAATAGTAAAGAAGACGCATTGAAGTTCTTAGAAAATGTTTTGAAAAATGAAGGCGATAGATAAAAAAATAATTGATAAGATTTTGCAAGAAGCCTTTGAAAATATTTTCTTTCCCTTTTCTTGGGGAAAAGAGACTCTCAAGTTTTTATATTACTATCAAAAGGGAGAAGAAAAGGAATTATTAAGATCTTTTCAAGAGGTTAGAGACTTTCAAAATTGGGGAAATAAACATCTAAGAATCTTAGAAGAATTTATAGAGATATTAAATGGAATAAAGGATTTCAGACCCTTCTTATTAATTAAAAGGAGAGAATTACTTAGAGAAGAGAGAGAAATAATTAATCTTACGGAAGATATCAAAAATTTTATAGAGAAAAACAAGATTCCATTATCCTCTGACTTATTGACTTTTCCCAAAAAAGAGATAGGAATAGAAAACTATCTTTGGGAAATTTTAACTTGGTATTTAAAAGCTTCTAAATTTATAACTTTTTCCATTAATTTTAATTTTTTCCCTGAATTAAATTCAACTTTTATTTACGAAGGAGAAAGGATTTATCAATTAGACAAAATTTATTTCTTAAAAGAAGAAAAAAATTTTTTATCTAATCTCTTAATAAACCTCTCAGGATTTCCATCTAAGGAAGGGATTAAGAAATTTTCCCTTCCTTATGAAATTATTTTAAAAGAATCCCATAAAGATTTTTTTATTTTAGATTCTCAAAACTTTAATTTAATTTTTCATCTCTCGTAAACTGTGATCTCAATGTTTTTTAGCCATAATTCTCCATTAGCTTCTTTTTCTAACCTTATTTCTATCTTATTGGTAAAGCCTTTTAACCAATACGAGGTTATATCAAAAGAGGGTGAAATATAAATATTGCTACCTATATCCCATCCCCGCACTATACTTTTATCATTTACCAATATTTCAATTGGAGTCCAATTTCCTGTATATGGGAGAAGAGGTGACATTATAGTAATTTTTAAAATAACTCGGATAGGAATTAAATCTTTACTTACTGGAGTATATATTTTTAAAAAGCTCTCAGGTCTCACAAGAGCTAAATGATAAGTCCCATTTTCCCTCTCTCTTCTTACCCCTTTTGATATTTCATATACTAAGTTTCCTAAAAAATTTTCTTTAGAAAAATCTAAATAATATATATCCTTTGCTATTCCTAAGTTAAGAATCAACAAAATAAGAAAAGAAATAACAATAAATTTTCTATTCATGAATAAACCCTCCTTTTAATCATTCTTTAGTAGCACGAGGATGAGAATTTATATATATCCTCTGAATTTGCTCCTTGGTTAGATGAGTATAGATTTGAGTGGTTGAGATTCTAACATGTCCCAAAAGTTCCTGGACAGATCTTAAATCTGCTCCTCCTTCCAAAAGATGAGTAGCAAAGGTATGTCTTAAAGTATGAGGAGTAAATTTCTTTTTCAAAATCTTAGAATACTTAGAAATAATTAATCTTACCCCTCTATCAGATAAAGGCTTACCTTTAGCATTGAGAAAGAAAATATTAGTTTCTTCTTTTAGAAGTTTTGGTCTAACCCTTTCATAATAAAGCCTTAAAATTTCTAAGGTTTTTTCTCCTAAAACCACAATTCTTTCTCGAGATCTTTTTCCAAAAACCTTTATTTCTCCTAACTCCCAATTAATATCCTTATCTTTAATTTTTACAAGTTCCCCTACTCTAATTCCTGTAGCATACAGAGTCTCTATAATAGCCCTATCCCTTATTTCTAAGATCTTTCCAAAGGATGGTATTGATAAAAGTCTATTTACTTCTTCTTGAGAAAGAAAGTTGGGAAGTCTTTTCTCTATTTTAGGTGTAGAAAGATATATTGATAAATCTTCTTTAATCTTATCAGATCTAAGAAGATATGTTAAAAAACTTCTAAGACTTATTATTTTTCTCGCAAGAGTTGTCCTTTTATATCCTTTTTGAGATAAATAATGTAAAAAACTTCGAAAAGTTTTTTTGTTATTAAAATTAAGTCTGTTTTTTTTACAAAAATTACAAAAATCTATAAGATCTATTCTATAACTCCTTATAGTATTTTCCGAATAATTTTTCTCAAATCTTAGATAATTTAAGAACTCCTTTATTTCTTCTAAAAGTTTCATATCAAATATCAAACCTTTTTATTATATCACGAAGAGACTCCAAAGATCTTTTCGCCATAATCTCATGTTTTACTTTCTTATTCTTTATAGTGGGTTTATCCAAAGGAGGCAATATTCCAAAATTGGCATTCATAGGTTGATAATCCTTTATAGGAGTAGAGGAAGAAACATAGGATAAAAGGGCACCAATCATGGTCTCTGGAGGGAAAATTATTAGAGGCTTGCTCTTTATTAATCTGTAGGCATTAATTCCTGCAACAATCCCCATACTTGCAGATTCCATATATCCTTCTACTCCAATAATTTGTCCCGCAAAAAATATTCTTTTATCTTTTTTAAATTGGAGGGTAGGTTCTAAAAATCGTGGAGCATAAAAATAAGTATTTCTATGCACTACTCCATATCTAACAAACTCCGCTCTTTCTAATCCTGGTATCATACGAAAAATTCTTTTCTGCTCAAGCCATCTTAAACGAGTTTGAAATCCTACAAGACTGTAAAGAGTTTTATATTTATTCTCAGGTCTCAATTGAACCACAGCATATGGTTCCTTTCCTGTTCTTGGATCAGGAAGTCCTACAGGTCTCATTGGTCCAAATCTTAAAGTATTAATTCCTCTTTTTGCCATGACCTCAATGGGAAGACATCCTTCAAAAAATCTCTCTTCTCCTGGAAAATGAGACTCTACAACCTCAGCTTTTACTAATTCCTCTACAAATCTTTTATACTCTTCCTCATTTAAAGGAGCATTAAGATATTCCTCTTCTCCTTTTCCATAACGAGATGCATAATATAATTTTTCATAATTAAGAGAATCTGCAGAAACTATTGGAGAAACTGCATCATAAAAGTATAAAAATTCAGTATCTAAAATATCTTGAAGTCTTTTGGCAAAATCATCAGAGGTTAAAGGACCCGTTGCAATGATAACAATTCCTTCTTTTGGAATGTCCTTTACTTCTTCTCTAATTATAGTCACATACGGATTTTGAGAAAGAACCTCTTCTACTCTCTTTGAGAAAAGTTCCCTATCTACAACCAAAGCAATTCCTGCTGGGATTTGAGTTTCATCTGCTACTCTTAGGAGTAAAGAATCTAAAAGCCTCATCTCTTCCTTTAACAATCCTACCGCATTAGTTAATTCTTTGGATTTAAAAGAATTACTGCATACAAGCTCTGCTAAGTAGCCAGTCTTATGAACTGGTGTCATTACTATTGGTCTCATCTCATAAATTTCCACAGGGATCTTTCTTTTGGAAAGTTGCCACGCTGCTTCACAACCTGCAAGTCCTCCACCAATAATTTTCACAGGGATCATGTCCTTTTTCCCCTCTTAGTCCAAATGATATAATTGCAAGATGGACTTGAGCATTTTAAAAAGTTCTTACCTTTAAGAAGAATATTTCCACATTTTGGACATTTTTTATCTATAGGTTCATAGATGGAGGCAAAGGAACATTCAGGATATTTACTACATCCCCAAAATTCATTGTTTTTCCCATTTTTCTTTGCTCTTTTCTTATAAACCTCTGCTCCACATAAAGGACATGGTCCCTTTGCAACTTCTGGTACTCCCAATATATATTTACATTTTGGATAATTAGAACATGCATAAAATTTTCCATACTTATTTTCTCTCAAAAGTAAGGGACTCCCACATTCGGGACAAAATTTTTCTGTCTTCTCAGCTATAGAAATTTTTTTTGTTTCTTCATATGCCTTTTCCAGTTCTTCCTTAAAGGCAGGATAAAACTTGTAAAGAACTCCCTCCCAATTCATTTTTCCTTCCTCTATCTTATCTAAATCTTCCTCCATATTTGCTGTAAATTTTACATCAATAAGATGAGGGAATTTTTTTACCAAAAGGTCATTAACAATCCTTCCCAAGGTAGTTGGGACTAAAAATTTTTCTTTTAATTCTACGTATCTTCTTTCCTTAAGGGTAGATATTATAACCGCGTAGGTGCTGGGTCTTCCAATACCATTTTTTTCTAAGGTTTTTACTAAAGTTGCTTCAGTATATCTTGAAGGAGGTTGGGTAAAGAATTGTTTTGGCTCCAGTTTATTTAAAATTAATCTTTGATTTAATTCCAAAGGGAAAGGAAGAATAGTTTCTTCTTCCTCATCGTCTTTATATAAAATTAAATATCCTGGAAACTTTAATGTCTTTCCCTTTACTTTAAAGAGATAATCCCCTGCAGAAATTTCTACTTCCAATACATCGTAGACAGCAGATGCCATCTGACTTGCCAAAAATCTCTCCCATATTAAAGAATATAGCTTATATTGATCAGAGGTTAAGTAATTCTTTACATTCTCTGGAGTTCTATATAAAGAAGTGGGACGAATAGCTTCATGAGCTCCTTGAACTCCCAATCTTTTCTTTTCTCTTCTCTCTTTTCCTAAATACTCCTTTCCATACCTCTCCCTTATAAACTTTTCTGCCTCATCTCTTGCCTCTTCCGCCACTCTTGTGGAGTCTGTTCTCATATAAGTTATTAATCCTATCCTTTCATCTCCAATATCTATTCCTTCATATAAACTTTGAGCAATTCTCATAGTTTTTTCTACAGAAAATCCAAATCTTCTTCCAGCCTCTTGTTGCATAGTGCTTGTTATAAAAGGAAAGGGAGGAGACTTCTTTTCCTCTTTTGGAATGAGATTTTTAACTATAAATTCTTTATCCTTAAGCTCCTTAACTATTTTATTTGCAGATTCGAAATTTTCTATTTTTATCTCTTTATCCTTAAAAGAAATTAATCTTGCAATTAATTCTTTTTTCTTATGTTCATTAGTTAGGTAAGCAAAAATTTGCCAATATTCTTCAGGGATAAAATTCTCGATCTCTTTTTCTCTTTCACAGATAAGTCTTAAGGCAACAGATTGAACCCTTCCTGCAGAAAGACCTCTTCTTACTTTATTCCATAAAAATGGACTTAATTCATAACCTACAATTCTATCTAAAATTCTTCTGGTTTGTTGGGCATTTATCTTATTCCAGTCTAATTTTCGTGGAGATTCCAAAGCAAGCTTAATTGCCCTTGGAGTAATCTCATGAAATTCAATCCTTGAATATTTATCCTCTTTAAGTCCCAAAACTTCAGTAATATGCCATGCAATAGCCTCTCCTTCCCTATCAGGATCTGTAGCTAAATATAGATGTTCCGCAGATTTTACCATTTTTTTCAAGGTTTTAATTATCTCTTCCTTTCCTGGAAGAATTTCATATATAGGTTTAAATTTCTCTTCAATTTTAATTCCCATTTCCTTTTCAGGAAGATCCCTTACATGTCCATAAGAAGCTACTACTTTAAAATCCTCTCCAAGAATTTTCTCAATAGTTTTTGCCTTAGCGGGAGATTCTACTATAACTATCTTTTTATTATTCTTCATTCTCATACACTCCTTTTTGCATACCTTTGCCCCGGATATTCTTCTATAAGTCCTTTACTTTGTAAAGATATTAATATAAACATTAACCGTGAAATAGGCATTCTTACCTCATACATAATATCTTCAATAAATATAGGTTCAAAAGATAATTTTTGCAATACCATCTCCTCTTCAGAAGTCAAATCAATTTCTTTTTTCTCTTCTATAATATAGGGAATATTAAATTCCTCCAATATATCTTTTATATCTAAAACCATTTTTGCCCCATCTTGGATTAACTTATTTGTTCCCTGACTCTTAGAATCTGTTAATCTTCCTGGTATAGCAAAAACTTCCCTTCCTTGATCCAAAGCAAAGCTTGCAGTAATTAATGCTCCACTTTTTCCCCCAGCTTCAACTACTAAAACCCCTTGAGATATTCCACTTATGATTCTATTTCTTTGGGGAAAAGTATAATAAGAAGGTTTTGTTCCTAAGGGATATTCAGAGATTAAAGCTCCGTTTTCTCTAATTTTCTCTGCCAATAATTTATTATCCTTAGGATATATATGATCTAAACTACTTCCAAGAACAGCCCAAGTCTTTCCTCCCTCTAAAGCTCCCTTATGGGCAAAAGTATCAATTCCATAGGCAAGTCCACTTACAATAATAAACCCAAGCCTTGCAAGCTCCTTTGCGAAGTTTTCTGCAATCTTTATCCCGTAAGAGGTAGGTCTCCTTGTTCCCACAATAGCAAAAAATTTTTCTCCTTCTAAGTCTCCTTGATATAAAAGATAAAGTGGTGGATTTTTTATCTCTTTTAAAAGAGAAGGATAATCTTTATCTCCTAAAACAGTCATTTTTATATTTCTCTTAATTACTTCCTCCCATAACTTTTCCCAAGAGTTTTTCCTTCTAAAGACTAAAAATTCTTGAATTATAGCAGAAGAAGAGAAAATATTAAGAAGCTCTTTATCAGGAAGGAGAAATAGATCTTTAATTTGAACAAAGCCCTTCCACTCTCCCCATCTCCTAAATAATGGAGAGAAAAAACTTAATGCATATAAATAAGGCTTATCTTCCTCTGAAAAAGTATTATTGTAAAACAATTTTATAATATAAACTCTTCAAGTCCTCTATAAGAAACTGCTTCTGCTATATGTTCCACTTTTATATTCTCGCTTTCCTCTAAATCCGCAATAGTTCTTGAAACTTTAATTATCCTATCAAGTCCCCTTAAGGATAGTTTCATCTTGTCTACTAAATTTTCTAAAAAGTTCCTCACTTCAGGAGATAGTGGGCAATATTTTTTAATAAGTTTTGGAGTCATTTGAGAATTAGTAAAGATTTTATCTCTTTTGAATCTTTCTTCCTGAATTTTTCTTGCTCTTTCCACCCTTTTTCTTATCTCTTCAGAACTTTTTCCTTTTGTTTCTTGAAAGATTTTTTCTTTTTCTACTCTTCCCACATATATTCTCAAATCAAACCTATCAAGAAGAGGTCCCGATATTTTACTCCAATAGTTTCTTACCTCATAAGGTGAACAAGTGCATTCTTTCTCTTTGTCACCAAAATACCCACATTTACAAGGATTCATTGCAGAGATAAGAATAAATTGAGCAGGATAAGAAACAGTATATTTAGAGCGAGATATTATTACTCTTCCTTCTTCTAAGGGTTGCCTTAAAGCTTCCAGTACATCCCTCCTAAATTCAGGAAGTTCATCTAAGAATAAAACTCCCCTATGGGCAAGGCTCACTTCTCCTACTTGGGGAGTTGATCCTCCTCCTAAAAGTCCTGCATAAGAAATAGTATGATGAGGATTTCTAAAAGGTCTTTTTTGTATGAGATATTCGTCTTTTAATAGTCCTGCTATACTATATATTTGGGTTACTTCAAAAGCCTCCTCATATGTTAATGGGGGAAGAATAGAAGGAAGAGATCTTGCAAGAAGGGTTTTTCCAGTTCCAGGAGGTCCCACTAAGAGAACATTATGCCCTCCTCCTGCAGAAATCTCCAAAACTCTTTTTGCTACTTCTTGCCCTTTTATTATAGAAAAATCCTCATCAAAATATGGTTTATACTCAGGAATCTTGAATTCTAAAGGAGATATCTCTATTTCTCCACTTAAGAAGTTCAAAACCTGAGTGAGATTTTCCACAGGATATATTTCAATATCTTTTACCAAGCCACATTCCATCTTGTTTTCCTTAGGAATAATAATCTTTTTAAATCCTTTATTCTTAAGTCCCCAAACTAAGGGTAATAATCCTTTCCCTTTTCTAATTCTTCCATCCAAAGCTAATTCTCCCAAAAAAGCAATGTCATCAAAATCAATATTTAAATTAAATTGGGCAGATAAAATTCCTATAGCAATGGGTAAGTCAAGCAAGGAACTATCTTTTCTTAGATCTGCAGGAGCAAGATTAACAGTTATCCTTTTTAAAGGAAATTCAATATTACTATTTTTTATAGCAGATCTTACTCTTTCTTTCGCTTCTTGGATTGCTTGTTCTGCTAATCCTACAATGTTAAAACTGGGAACTCCAGAGGAAAGGTCAACTTCTACTTCTACTTTATAACAAGATAATCCTACTAAAACTCCTGAGAAAACTTTAGAAAGCATTAGGTATATGCTCCCAAGATGAAATTTTATTATCCTTGTCTAATATTATAGAAAAAACGTCAAATCTAACCTGTAAAGATTTATTTTTAATCTTAGCTAAGTAATAATCTGCTATAAATCTAATTTTTTCTTGTTTTCTTTCATCTACAGCTTCTATAGGCTCTCCAAACTTTAAAGATTTTCTTGTTTTCACTTCTATGAAAATTAAAAGATTCTTTTTCTTCACAATTAAATCGATTTCTCCAAAATGAGTCCTATAATTTCTTTCACAGATCTCAAAACCTTTTTTCTTAAAATAATCCAATGCAAACTCTTCTCCAATCTTACCTAATTCTTTTTTATTCATTATATCAATTTGAAGGTTTTTCTATGAATTTCTGATGGACCATAATTGATTATATTTTTCCTATGCTCTTTCGTAGGATACCCTTTATGTTTTTTAAATCCATAAAGAGGATATTTTTTATCCAAATTTTCCATAAATTCATCTCTTAAAACCTTTGCTACTATGGATGCTCCAGATATACTTTTACATGATCTATCTCCTTTAACAATTGCTTCCTGAGGAATATCTAAGTCTGGAATTATTCTGTTTCCATCTATTAAAATATATTCTGGTTTCACAACTAAATTTTGAATAGCTCTTTTCATAGCTAATAATGTTGCCTTAAGAATCCCTAATTTTTCAATTTCCTCCACATCTGCATATCCATAACTCCAAGATATAGCCCTTTCTTTTATTAATAAAAATAATTCCTTTCTCTCCTTTGGAGTAAGAAGCTTAGAATCTTTCAAGGGTAAAGAGGAGAAGGGAAAAAGAATTACAGCTCCAGCAAAAACAGGACCCGCTAATGCTCCTCTTCCTGCCTCATCTACTCCTGCAATAATCTTATATTTTTGCCAAAGCTGTAACTCCTTATTCTCTAATGAACTATCTGAATTCTTTGAGGAGGCCATAATAATAAAATTGCTTTTCCTACAAGATTTTTTTTGGGAACAAATCCCCAATATCTGCTATCTACACTCACAGGTCTATTATCTCCTAATACAAAATAACTATCCTTAGGAACTTTTACAGGTCCATAATTATCATCACTTTTTCTCTTTACATAATCCTCTTTAAGCAACTTCCCATTGACATACACATCTCCATGCTTTATCTCTACAGTATCACCAGGTAAACCTATAAGTCTTTTTACATATTCTTTTGAAGGATCTAAAGGATACTTAAAAACTATAATCTCTCCCCTTGCAGGCTCCCTAAAATAATAAGGAATTCTAACCACTAAGACTGCTTCTCCATCATTTAAAGTAGGAATCATAGAACCTGTAGGGATATAAGAGATTTGTAATATAAAGCTTTTAATAAGAAAAGCTAAGATAAAAGCAAAAAGGATAGTTTCCACAAACTCATACCATTCTTTACCTTTTAATTCCTGCCTCTTTGCTAATAAAAATGATATTTTATCTTTAATCCAAAAAAAAGCCTCTTCTACCTTTTCCTTCATTCTTCCACCTTCTCAGCTATCTTTGCCTTCTTCCCACTTAATTTCCTAAGGTAATAAAGTTTTGCTCTTCTTACTTTTCCTCTTCTCACCACTTCAATCTTTTCTACAAAAGGAGAATACAAAGGAAATATTCTTTCTACTCCTACCCCTTGAACTACTTTTCTTACTGTAATTGTTTCTCTTATTCCTCCATGTTTGTTAGCAATAACAACTCCTTCATATATTTGTATTCTCTCTTTATCTCCTTCCACTATTCTGTAATGAACTCTAACAGTATCTCCGGGCCAAATTTCAGGAATCTCTTTATTCTTCATTAACTCTTTTTCTACATTCTGAATAATTAAATCCATGTTTTACCTCCTTCCTTAACTCTTCTTCTATTTCTTTTAATAATATGTAATCTTCCTCTGTGAGATTTGCCTTTTCTAATAGATCAGGTCTTCTTAATAATGTTCTTCTTAAAGCTTCCTTTCTCCTCCATCTTCTTATTTTTTCATGATTCCCAGAAAGCAAAACCTCAGGAACTTCCATTCCCTCAAAATTTCTGGGATGAGTATACTGAGGATATTCTAAAAGTCCTCCCTGAAAAGATTCTTCTTTCAAAGAATCAGGATCTCCTACTACCCCTGGAAGAAGTCTAATTACAGAATCAATAATAACCAAAGCGGGCAATTCTCCTCCACTTAATATATAATCACCTATGGAAATTTCTCTTGTTACAATATTTCTTACTCTTTCATCTACTCCTTCATATCTTCCACATATAAATATTAGATGAGCTTTTTTAGATAATTCTTCCGCAATTTTTTGATTATAAACTTCCCCTTGAGGAGTAAGAAGTATTACTTCACTTCCTTCCTTTTTTAAAGCTCTTACAGCTTTAAATATAGGCTCTGGTTTCATAACCATTCCCGCTCCGCCACCATAAGGATAATCATCTACACTTCTATGCTTATCATCAGTATAGTCTCTTAAATTATGAATATCAATCTCTACAATACCTCTTTCCTTAGCTCTTTTTATAAGGCTGATATCTAATGGTCCTTTAAACATTTCTGGAAATATAGTTATAATATCTATTTTCATCATATCTCTTCCATTATCTCTATAATTATCTTTCCTTCTTCAAGATTTACTTTTTTAACTACATCTTTTATAAAGGGTAAAAGAATTTCCTCATCCTCATTTGTTACTACAAAAACATCATTACTTCCTGTTTCTATTATCTCCCTTACAGTTCCTAAAAACTCTCCCTGAAGATTATAAACAGGAAGACCCAATATTTGAAAAGTATAGAAATAGCCCTCAGGAAGAGGGGGAAGATATTCTTCTTCTAATAGCAACCAATTTCCTCGAAGTTTTTCTACAGAAGTTCTATCTTTAAATTCTTCAAAATAAACTACATATCCTTTTCCATGCTCTTGTATATTCTCAAGAATAACTTCTCTTCTAATATATTCTGTATCACCTTCAGAAATATATAGCTTTTGACCCTTCTTCAAATCAAAAAGAAAATCAAAGAAAGGCCATACTTTGATGCCCCCTCTTATTCCAAAAGGTTCTCCAAATTTTGCTATCCTTACTAATCTCTTTTTAGACATTCTACTGTAACACTTCAATAACTACCTTTTTCCCTTTCTTTAATCCTGCAACCCTAATAATAGTTTGAAGGGCTTTTACAGTCTGTCCCTGTTTGCCTATTACTCTTCCTCTATCCTCTGGAGCTACTTTAACCTCTAAAATAACTGATTTTGTTCCTTCCACTTCTCTTACTTCAACCTCTTCAGGATGCTGGACAATAGCCTTAATAATATATTCCAAAAGCTCTTTCATTAAAACCAAATCCCCCTTTTTAATTCTTTACCAAAGAAAGTTTAACCGAGAACTCCCAAATTCTTCAAGATTTTCTTTACAGTGTCTGATGGTTGAGCTCCTACGCTTAACCAATACTTGATTCTATCCTCTTTTATTTGAATAGTTGCTGGCTCGGTTTTAGGGTCATAAAACCCTAAAATCTCTAAATGTTTCCCTTCTCTGGGCTTCCTACTATCTATAGCCACAATTCTATATGCTGGATTATTCTTTGCTCCAACCCTTGTAAGACGTATCTTTACCATTCCTTCACCTCCTTTCTAATTTATATGAAGGGAAAGATAGATCTCTTCCCTTTTGAGAATTGCTTAATAAGTTCTAAGGTCTGGAAGTATTGCTTTAAGAGCCTATTTACATCTTGAACTTTTGTGCCACTTCCTTTTGCTATTCTTAATTTTCTACTTCCATTTATTATTGAAGGATTTCTTCTCTCCTCTTTTGTCATAGATTCAATTATTGCTAAGAACTTTTTAATTTCCTTTTCTTCCAATTCTGGTTTTATCTTATTTTTAGGAATTCCAGGTAGCATATCAAGAATCTGTTCCAAAGTTCCAACTTTTCTTATTTCTTTAAGTTGTTCATAAAAATCTTCTAAGTCAAATTTAGATTTCTTTAACTTTTCTTCAAGTCTTGCTTGTTTCTCCAATTCTATATTAGACTCAATCTTCTCAATAAGAGTTGCTAAATCTCCCATCCCTAAGATGCGACCTGCTAAACGATCAGGATAGAAGTATTCTAAATCATTAATTTTCTCTCCTACCCCTATAAATTTAATAGGTTTTCCTGTCACCGCTCTAACAGATAAAGCAGCACCACCTCTTGCATCTCCATCCAACTTTGTAAGAATAATTCCTGTTATTGGAATTCTTTGACTAAATTTTTCTGCAATATTTACTGCATCCTGCCCTGTCATGCCATCTAATACTAAAAGAACTTCAGAAGGATTAAAAGTATTTATTAAATCTTCTAATTCATTCATCATTTCTTCATCAATATGAAGTCGTCCTGTAGTATCTACTATTAGAATATCCATCAATTTTTCTTTTCCAATCTTTATAGCATTTTCTATTATCTCCTTTGAAGAATTTCCTTCTTTTATAACAGGAACTTTAATCTTCTCCCCTAACACTTCTAATTGCTTTATTGCAGCAGGCCTATAAATATCTCCTGCCACTAACATTACTCTTCTTTGCTCTTGAATGAATTTATAGGCAAGTTTTGCACATGTTGTAGTTTTTCCAGAACCTTGAAGCCCTACAAGAAATATTAATGCTGGCTTTATACTACCAAGGTTAATTCCACTTCTTTCTTTTCCCAAAAGACTTACCAATTCTTCATAAAGAATCTTTAAAATCTGTTGAAAAGGAGTAACACTCTTAAGAACCTCCTCATGAAGAGCCTTCTCCTTTACTTTATTTAAAAGATCCTTTACTACTTTGTAATGAACATCTGCCTCAAGAAGGGCTTGCCTTATCTCTCTTAAGGCTTCATCTACATCTTTTTCTGAGAGTAAGCCCTTTCCTCTTAATCTTTTGAAAATATTTTGAAGACGCTCTGTTAAATTCTCAAACATATCTATTCTCTTTCTCTAATAATTTTATCGACACTTAGGATACTATAGACAATATAGAAGTTTTTGTCAATAATCCTATGAGGCTGACCTGTAATCACTTTTATCACCCCTCAAATATCAGGATAAATCCCTTTCTCT
>JBNARO010000028.1:0-27051 GCA_049718665.1 Dictyoglomaceae bacterium
GATATGCTAAGCTATGAACTTTACAGAAAAAGGATGAAGATAGAAGAGAAGGTGTCAGGGAGATGGTTAACAATATAAACAAAGATGGAGGAGAGAAGAAGGAGAGCGAGAGGACTTATGGAAGAATTAGAGAAAGGGATTTATCCTAATATTTGAGAGGTGATAAAAGTGATTACAGGTCAGCCTCTAAAAATTTTTGACATAAAAAATTCCATGTTTTATAATTTAATCATACCCCCCTCCTTGAGGGCGGCTGGAGAAAAATAAAAACCAACTCCAGCCGCCCCTTTTTATTGAGAGTATTATTTGTAGGAGGATAAAGATGAGGAGCTTAGAAGTATGGAATAATGCAGAGATATACATAAGAAAAAAGTTATTAAATCTTGCTATCCCTGTTTTGATAGAGAACTTTTTTCAACTTTTATTCAGTTTCGTAGACATGTTTTTTGTGGGATTTTTAGGAAATGCTGCTTTATCCGCAGTAGGGTTAGGAGGTCAAATAGTTAATATATTTGTTGCTATATTGGCATCTTTAACTACAGGTACCTTAGTAATGGTAGCTCATTGTGTGGGAGCTAAGAAATATAGAGAGGCTCAAAATTATCTTGGAAATTCTTTAACCCTTGGACTAATTGTATCTTTACTCTTATTTGTTTTTGGGATATTCTTTGTAGACCCATTGTTATCTATTTTAGGCACTAAAGAAGATTTAGCAAACCTTACCTCTGTGTATCTTAAGTATATTCTTATTCCAGGTTTTCTTTTAGTCTTTATACCTATAATTTCTGCAAGTTTAAGAGGGGCTGGAGATACTAAAACACCTTTATATGTAACTATGGTAGCTAATGTTTTAAATATATTTGGAGATTATGTGTTAGTCTTTGGTAAATTTGGATTTCCTGCTATGGGGGTTGCTGGTGCCGCTTTAGCTACATCTTTATCAAGATTTGTAGCTTTAATTTATCTTTTCTTTATTTTATATCATAGAAATTCATTGTTTAAATTTCAATGGGAAAAGGTATTAAGATTTGAAAAAGATAAGATGAAACAAATATTAAAAATTGGAGTTCCCACTTCTTTGGAACAATTATTTTTCTCTATAGGAGCTTTGGTTTATGCGGCGATTGTTCTTCAATTAGGAACAAAGGCTTATGCTGCTCATAGAATTGCTTTAAATATTGAGTCTTTATCTTTCCAACCTGGTTTTGCTTTTGCTGTTGCTGCTACAACTCTTGTAGGACAATTTAGAGGAGCTGGAGAAGATGATAAAGCTTTTAAGGCTTCTATAGAAGCATGGAAAATAGCTTTGATTTTTATGGGAACAGTAGGAGTTTGTCTATTTTTATTTCCTTCTTATTTAGTGAAAATATTTAGTAGAGAAAAAGAAGTAATAAATATGGCAGTTTCTGCTTTAAGAATTATTGCTTTCATACAACCCTTATTAGCTACTAATATGGTTATGGTAGGGTCTTTAAGGGGCTCTGGAATGTCAAAATTACCTATGATCTCTAACGGACTTGGAATGTGGACTATTAGAATTCCTTTTTCTTATCTTTTTATAAATATTTTTAAAATAGGCTTTCCTGGGGCTTGGATTGCTATGGCTATGGATATAACTTTTAAAGCTATAATTAACTTCTATTTCTTTGCTATAAAGAAATCGTGGAAGAAATTAATAGTGAAAGTCTCCACAAGTGAGGGGTAGCTTTTGACTTTAAAAGTTTTAGACTTACCATGTATAGATTATAAAAAGGCTTGGAATTTTCAGAGATCTCTTCACTTTTATAGAGTTAGAGAGATTATTCCTGACACTCTTCTTCTTTTGGAACATTTTCCTGTTATCACCTTAGGAAGGTTTGGAAAGGAAGAAAATTTATTAAAATCAAGAGAAGAACTGGAAAAATTAAATATAGATTTCTATAAGGTTGAAAGGGGAGGAGATATTACTTATCATGGTCCTGGACAATTGGTAGGATATTTTATTTTTAAAATAAATAGCGTAAAAAAATTAGTACTTACCATTGAAAAATCTATTCAAAAGCTTTTAAAAAATTATGGGATAGAAACACAAATTTTGGAGAAATATCCAGGGGTTTGGATAGGAGATAAAAAAATATGTGCTTTTGGTATTGCAGTAAAAAATAAAGTTTCTTTTCATGGTTTTGCTTTAAATGTAAATAACGATTTAACTCCTTTTTCTTATATAGTCCCATGTGGATTAAAAGATAAAGGAGTAACATCTATTTATGAAGAAATAAAAATCCCTCTTCCCCTAAAAAGGGTAAAGAGGGATTTTGTTCGAATTTTTTCTCAAGAATATGGATTCTCTAATTTTAGTATTATAGGGATTTCCGACGATAAGGTGGACCAAAACCTTGAAGAGCTCGTGGAGGTCCTAAAATCTCCATGAGAATTATAATCTCTGGTAATTTCTCTATTAAGTCTTTTTCCCAAAAAGCTGGAATTTTTTCCTCTTCTAATTGATAGGGGGAAGGAATTTTTTCTTCTTTTGGCTTAATTTCAATAGGAGTTAATATTTCTTTTTCTACTTTTTTTTCCTTAACCTCTTTTATTTTATACTCTCTAAGTTTCTCTTTTTCTAACTCTTTTTCTACAATTACAGGCTCAATTTTTTTAATTCTTTTTCCTTTCTCTGCTTCTTTTATAGCAGAAATTATAGCGGAAGTCAGGATAAAAATTATATAAAGTATAATAATCCACTCCATTATTGTTTACCTTCCTCAGGTTTTTTTGCAATTTGAGAAATTGCTTCTCTCATAGCGGTATCTGCCATAATATTTTTGAGAGTATAATAATCTAATACTCCAATTTTCCCTTCTCTAAGGGCTTGAGCTATAGCTAAGGGAATTTCTCTTTCCGCTTCGATAACTTTTGCTCTCATTTCTTGAGTTAATGCTTTCATCTCTTGTTCCCGCGCAATAGCTAAGGCTCTCCTACTTTCTGCCTGGGCTTGTGCAATTCTCATGTCAGCTTCTGCTTGATCACTTTTTAGCCTTGCACCTACATTGCTTCCTACGTCTACATCTGCAATATCTATAGATACAATTTCAAAAGCTGTTCCCGCATCTAAACCTTTTGCAAGAACAGTTCTTGAGATACTATCAGGATTTTCTAATACTTCTTTATAACTTTCTGCAGAACCTATAGTTGTTACAATTCCTTCCCCTACTCTTGCAATAACTGTAGCTTCTCCTGCTCCTCCTACTAATCTCTCAATGTTTGCTCTTACTGTGACCCTTGCTTTTGCTTTTAATTCAATTCCATCCTTTGCTACTGCTGCTACCACAGGAGTCTCTATAACCTTTGGATTGACACTCATCTGAACTGCTTCTAATACATCTCTTCCCGCTAAATCGATAGCTGCTGCCTTTTCAAAGCTTAAAGGAATTCCTGCTCTTTGAGCTGCAATTAAAGCATTTACTACTTTGTCAACGTTTCCTCCCGCTAAATAATGAGCCTCTAATTTATCTAATGTAATATCTAATCCTGCTTTATGAGCCTTAATCATTGATGTAATAATTATTCCTGGTGGAACTCTTCTCAGTCTCATTCCAATTAAATCAAAGATTCTTATAGAAACTCCCGCTGCTAAAGCAGAGATCCAAAGTCCTAATGGAACAAAACTGAAAAATATAGAGAAAAAGATTATTACTAATATGAAGATAAAGAATGCATAAACTAAATTCATTTTAAACCCTCCTTACAAAAATTTTATTCCCTTCTACCCTAATTACTTCTATCTCTGTCTCTGGAGGTAAGTATTCAGATTCTGAATAAACTTCTAATTTTTCTCCATCTATCTCAACAAAACCTGTAGGTCTTAGCATAGTTAAAGTTTTACCCCTTTTCCCAATTAGATCTTTTCTTTCTTTGACAGCTACGTATCCTAAATTTTTCCTTTGAGACTCTGGAAGACCTAATTTTTCCCATGCTTTACTCTTAGGAAGATAAAAGGCTAAGAAGATAATTAAAGAGGAGATAGTAAAAAGAGCGGTAAGGGTTGCTTGAAGAATATTCCCAGTGCTACTTATAAGCCAGAAGATACTAAAAAATATTGCTGCACTTCCTGTTATTCCTGCTACTCCAAAACCTGGAGTATGTATCTCAATAACAACAAGGATTAAACCCAAAATGAAAAGGAGTAGGGGTTCCCAGCCTGCTAATCCTGCTAACATATGTCCCCCAAAGAATAGCCCTAAGCAAAGAAGAGCTAAAATTTCTGGGATTCCCAGCCCAGGAGTTAAAATAGCAACATATAAGCTTAACATTCCCACAGTTAAAAGAATACTAGAGAAAGTAGGATCAGTAATAAATCTTGCTAAATTTTCAGACCAGGTAGGAGATAATTTTTTTAATGGTTCCTTTTCTAACTTATAAAATTTTAACACACTATTTATATCTTCCAAGATTTCATCAGCATATTTCCATTTTTTTGCCTGAATTGCAGAAAGGCTTAGAATCTCCCCTTCTTTTTTAAGACCTGGAATTACTACATTTTTATCTACCATTCCTCCAGCAATTCTTGGGTCTCTTTTTCTTTTTTCTGCGGTACTTTCAAATTCTGATTTTAATGCAGAAATAGTTTTTTCATCCGCTGGTCGTGGTTCTGCTGCACCTATGCTTCCACTTGGAGAGATTATTATCTTTTGACATGCAATGGCAATTAATGCGCCAGCAGACCAGGCTCTATCTTTTATAAAGGCAATAGTTAAGATTGGGGTATTTAGAATAGCATCTCTTATTCTAACTGCTGCGTCAACTCTCCCTCCAAAAGTATCTATTTCGAAGATAAAGGCTTTTGCATTAGGATTTTCTCTTATACTTCTCTCCACAAAGGAAGCTAGTCCTAAATCTATAGTTCCTTTTATAGGAATAAGGTAGACAGTACTAGTAGAAGCGAATATAGGCAGAATCAGAAGTAAAATTATTAAAAATTTTTTCAAAAAAATTTTTTAACCTCCTTTCTCTTTGGAATAGTATATACTAATATAGGGAATAAGAAAAGAGAAAGGAAGAATAGACATGGAAACTTCTAAAGGAATAAAAGGAGAGATAAATACTGAAAAACAAATTAGAGTAATCCAAGATAGGAAACTTAATATATACGCAAAATTATATCTTTCATAAATAACCTCTTTAACTACTGGGAAAAAGATTAGAAATATGAATTTTAGCTCTATCCCTTTTATTAAAAAAAGAAGAAGATAGATGAAAGTCTCATCAAAAAGAGAAATCACAAAAGATTCTTTTATAATTTCTTTTTTGAAAAGGTAATATAAAAGTAAGTTGTAAAGAAATAAAATGATGAAATATACTCTTAGCCCAAAGGACTCTAAAAACATTCCTAAATATAAAAAGTAAGAAAAAAGAAGAAAAGTTATTAATAGTCTTATACGAGCCATTATTATATCACTCATACTTCCCTCTCCATACTTAATATCTCAGGTAAATAAAGTTCATCTTTATTGTCATCATACTCAAATATTTCAGCATATCTTCCCCAATCAATCAATACATCTAATTGTTTCTCTGCCTCTTGAGCTGAAAGATGTTGTTTAAGAAGATCTAAAAAGAAGTCTCGAGGGGCTTTATGATTAGATTTTGACTGTAAAACTCTTACTATTTGTTTTAAGAAAGGAACTTTTTCTATTGCTAATTCTTTAAATATTTCTTTTCTTTCCAATACATCTGCCTCTGCAAATTTTTTCCCCGCATTTGTAAGAACAAAATCTCCTTCTTTAATCTCTGCTAAGCCTAAAATTTCTGCCGCCTCCACAATAGGTAATAAATCTTCAATATCCATTAACAATTCTTCTCCCAATTTATATATATCCACAGGACCTTCCATGTCATTTACCAATTCGATTAATCCAGTAATGGCACCAACTCCTGCTTGAGGAATGAAAAGGTGTCTCTTCTCTCTAAAGGCAATTTTTTCTACAGGTTTTCCCGTCAGGATTCCATAAATCATATCTACTAAATCAAGAAACTCTTTTGATTTTTTGTCTCTCCAGTGAGGAATTTCTATCTTTATTTCTCTAATTATCCTTCCAGGATCTTTACTTAACAATAATACTCTATCTGCAATATATACTGCCTCTTCAATACTGTGGGTTACAAGAATCATAGCTTTTGTAGGAATTCTTTTTTCTATCCAAAGTTCTATAAGGTCATTTCTTAAATTCTCTGCAGTTAGCACATCTAAAGCAGAAAATGGCTCATCTAAAAGAAGAATATCAGGTTCCATCACTAAAGCTCGGGCAAATCCTACTCTTTGCCTCATCCCTCCAGAAAGCTCCTTAGGATATGCATTCTCAAATCCATCAAGCCCAATTAAATCTATAGCTTTTAAAACTTTTTCCCTTCTTACTTCAGGAGGTAGTCCTAAGGCTTTTAATCCTAATTCTACATTTTCAAAGACAGTAAGCCAAGGGAAAAGAGCGAAATTTTGAAATACCATAGCAACCCCAGGATTTATCCCCTTTAACTCTTCCCCTTTATAATATACTTTTCCCTCCTTTGGTTTTAATAAGCCCGCAATTATTCTCAGTATTGTAGATTTCCCTGAGCCAGAAGGTCCCAAAAGAGAAACAATTTCTCCTTCATTTATACTAAAACTTATCTTGTCTAAAACAGTCATCTCTCCTTCGGGAAATTTAAAACTTAAAGTTATATTTTCTAATCTTAAAAGTTCCATATTAATTATCCTCCCATTTGACTAAATCTTTCTTCAGATAGCCTGAAGAGCCTTTTCCAAAAGAATCTATTTATTAATACCACCATTATAGCCATGGTTAAGGTAGATCCTGCAAGAAGAGAATTATCCCCTTTTGATGATGCTTCGGTAATCAATGCTCCAAGCCCTACAGTTTTTATAACTTTGTTACTAAAGACTATATACTCTGAAACAATACTTGCATTAAAAGCACCTCCCATTGCAGTTATCCCCCCTGTTACAAGGTAGGGAAATATACAAGGAAGGATTAAAGTTCTCCATCTCTCCCACCTTTTTATTCCCATAAGAAAAGAAACTTCAATAAGATCTTTTGGAATGGACATAGCTCCTGCAATTATATTGAAAAGAAGATACCATTGAGTCCCTAAAAGCATCAAGAGTATACTTGCTATATTTAGCCCTCCTGCAAGATTTATTAAGAACATTAAAAGAATAGGAAATATTGCAGTCGCAGGAATAGATGCTACAATTTGGACGATGGGTTGAAATATTTTTGCTAATTTAGGATTCATTCCAATTTTAACTCCAACAGGAAGAGTCCATGAAAGTCCAATTATTACTGCAATGGCTACCCTCAAAAAAGTAATTAATGCTGAGATTAATATGGTTTTCCAGCTGTACAATGGTAGTTTAATAATCAAAGCCCCTAATCCCACAAATCCTCTTATTATTAAAAGAGAAATTAGTACTACTATAAAGCTATTAAATATCCTTCCAAGATTAGTTGAAGCAGATGAAATCTTTGTTTTTTTATATTTCTCTACAAAATATTGATTAACTCTTTCCCTTAATGGATGGGCTATTTTTTCCCTTAATATATTTAAAATTTGTGATCTACGATACCAAAGAAGAATCGTAGATTCAAATGTGTCTTCACTTTCTGTAAATTCCATTTTAAATTTTTGAACCCAAGCTATTAAAGGTCTCCAGACCAATTGGTCAAGGAGAATAATAACCAGAATAAGAGTAAAAAGTCCCAAAAGAATCTTAGATAAATCTCCTCTCATAGATGCAAAAGAAAGATAAGACCCTAATCCCGGAAGGGCAAAATTTTGATTAGTAATTGTAAACATCTCACACGCCATTAAGAAGAACCATCCTCCCGCAATGGACATCATGCTATTCCATAAAAGACCAATAGCAGAATAAGGTAGTTCTAAATACCAAAATCTTTGCCATGGATTAAGCCCTATAATTTTACTTGCTTCTCTTAAATCCTTAGGAATAGAGATGAGAGATTGGTAAAAGCTAAAGACCATATTCCAAACTTGTCCTGTAAATATGAGAATTATTGAAGTTATTTCTAACCCTATTCGGGAACCAGGGAATAATGTTAATACTGCCATAAATACAGGTGGTAGGAAAGATAGGACAGGAATAGATTGTAAGATATCTAATAATGGTATAAGAATTTTTTCTAATTTTTTATTATATGCTGCGGTATAACCATAAACTAAGGTGAAGATAAGAGATAGTAGATATGCAAAAATCACTCTAATTAGGGAATATAGAGAATAAAGAGGAAGTTTAGAGGGGGAAAGATCAAAAGATAAAGGGTGAGTAGGTCTTGTATAATAAGTGTTCAAAGAGGAAATAGCATATATAATACTTCCAAGAAATAGGAGTATCAGTACATCTCCTATAGAAAACTTTCGATAGCCTATTGGAGACCAGTTTATTCTCTTCATGGTCTCTGGTCTCCTTTTCTCGGTAGTTTGAGGGAAATTCTGGGAGAAAGCCTAATGACTTCCATTGTCTTATAACTCCTTTCTCTTTTGTTTTTTCAAAAATAAGAGAATACCTCGGGACTGGATTGTCTTCTTTACTCATAGATCTTGCTTTCTCCCCCTTTCTTTCTAAGATCTAAACTTAATATAATTCCATAATAATTCGATGTCAATAAAAATTATAAAATTGAGTTATAATATTTTAGGATAATTAAAAGGAGTTAGTAGAAAGGAGAAAACAAATGGCGCAAAAAATATATTTAGCTTTTGTTTGGCATATGCATCAGCCTTATTATAAGGATAATCAAAAAAATATCTACATTCTTCCCTGGGTAAGACTTCATGCTATTAAAAATTATTATAACATGGTAAGTATTCTCTATGATTTTCCAAAGATTAAACAAACTTTTAATCTTGTTCCCGCTCTTATTTTACAGCTTGAAGATTATATTTACAACAATGCAAAGGATTTATGGCTTGAGAAAACTCTTATCCCTGCTACAGATTTGTCTAAAGAAGATAAAGAATTTATCATTGATAGATTCTTCTGGCTAAATTTAGAAAAGATGGCATTAATACATCCAAGATATAAGGAATTATGGGAGAAAAAACAAAGAGGAGAAGAATATACTACTCAGGACTGGTTGGATTTACAAGTTCTTTATAATCTCTGCTGGTTTGATCCTGAATATAGAGAAAAAGATAAATTTTTAAGAAATCTTTGGAGGAAAGGAAAATTCTATTCTGAAGGAGAAAAATATGAAGTTATAAAAAAACAATGGGAGATTATGAAAAAGATTATTCCTATATATAAAGAATTACAAGATAAAGGACAGATCGAGATTACCTTTTCTCCTTTTTTCCATCCTATTTTACCTTTAGTTTGTGATACAAATTCTGCAAGAATAGCAACACCAGATCTTCCTCTTCCTTCTCTTCCCTTTCAATATCCTCAGGATGCAGTAGAACAAATTAAGTTAGGGATTGAGTTTTATAAGGAACATTTTGAAAGATATCCAAAGGGAATGTGGCCCTCAGAAGAAGCAGTAAGCCCCCAAGTAGTAGAATTAGCTTCAGATTTTAATATTCAATGGCTAATAAGTGATGAAAAAATTCTTTTTAAAACTTTGAATAAAGACATTATAAGAGATCTTAATGGTTACATGACAGAACCTGCTATTCTTTATAAGTCTTATAAAGTAAAAATAGGAGAAAAGTCAGTCAATATGATATTTAGAGATACGTTTCTTTCTGATAGGATTGGGTTTACCTATATGCATTATTCTCCAAAGGACTCTGCATGGGACCTTTATACTAGGATCTTAACTATAAAAAATAAATTGCCCAACGATTATCCCTATCTTTTAACCATCGCCTTAGATGGGGAAAACTGTTGGGAATATTATGATAATGATGGGAGAGAGTTTTTAAGAGATTTATATAGTTTATTATCTGAAAATCCTGAAATTGAAACTGTTAGAGTGAGTGAATATTTAGAAAAATTTCCTCCGCAGTACGAACTTGATCATATCTATACAGGTTCGTGGATAGAAGGGGATTTAACTACATGGATAGGGGAAAAAGAAGAGAATATTGCCTGGAACTATTTAAGAATGGTAAGAGATTTTGTAGAAGAGAAGATAAAGTCTGATCCTGGAATAAAAAATATAATAGATTGGTATTCCCTGTATGCGGGAGAAGGAAGTGATTGGTTCTGGTGGTTTGGAGATGATCAAGATTCAGGAAGAGATGAAATCTTTGATTTTATCTTTAGACTACATCTAAAAAATGTTTATTTGTCTCTTAAAGAAGATCCACCTTCTTTTCTTGATGTACCCATAGTAATCAAAAAGCCCATATGGATTGAGAAGGAATCTTTAATTACTACTCCCATTACAGATGGGGAAATAACTAATGAATTGGAATGGCAAGATGCGTCTCTAAATCTCATAAGAGGAGAAGGGAGAATACTAAAAGGTATATATTATGCTTTTGACTTAAATAACTTATATCTTCGTATAGATTCTAATATTTCACCCTTAGAACTTTTCCAACAAGGATTTTATATTGATATTTACTTTTCGCATCCTCAGGAAACTGCAAGAAATATTTATTTGAGAGACGAGAAAAGGGTTTTAGGCTATCCTTTGGCTTTAAATATAAGAATAAGAAAAGAGAAAGAATATGAATTATGGAAAGCAATTGGAGAAGAGAAGTGGAGGTTAATAGATAGGATAGATAAAATAAAGGTAAAAAATATATTTGAATTGGCAATATCCTTAGAGTATTTTGAGGGTAGAAAGGGAGAAAAGATAAGTTTCTCTGTTGTGGTTTCTAAGGATAAAAACTCTATTGAAATTTTCCCTAAGGAGAATGGTTTTAATTTTATAATTCCTGGATTTCTTGAAGAAATCTTTACAAAGATTGTTAAAGCTCAAAGAGAGAATTTAAATCTAAATTTACATATTACTTCTTTCCTTATTCCAAATAAGACAAAATTATATCATGCCTATTCCAAAATTATTCTAACTTCTAATAAAAATCTTCCACAGGGAGAAGAAAAAGTATATCAAGGTATAATAATAAGAAGATATTTGAACTTGGATGATGTTTGGTTGATTCTTCAAGGAATAAGAGAGCTTCGAAGATTTATTTTGGAGAATTATCAGGTAGGTTTTGGACTAAAGAAAGTAGAAAAGAAAAATGGGAAATATATTTTACTTCCAAGAGATACTTTGAGGAGTTTTGTATATCTTTATTTTTTACAGCAAAAGGTGGAAGTATTTCAAAAATTATTAGAAATGTTGGAGTATATTCCTAAGGGGAAAGAAGATGAGTGTTGGGGAGCGATAGAGATAATTGGACTATAGAGAATATTTTACTTTTAAAGGTATAGAGACTACTAAAGAATTACAAAAAATTTTAGCAAATAAGATAATTCTTGAAGATAAATTTGCAAAGATAGATTTAATTGGTGGTGTAGATACGTCTTTTTCAGAAAAGGAAAAGAAAATCTTAGGAGTAATTGTAGTTTTAGATTTTAAGACCCTAAATATTATAGAAATTTCTTATGATTTTTCTGATGAAATTTTCCCTTATATACCTTCTTTTTTAAGCTTTAGAGAAGGAATAGTAATTGTAAATTCATGGGAGAAATTAAAAAATAAGCCAGATGTTTTGATAATAGATGGACAAGGTTATGCTCATCCAAGAAATTTAGGAATTGCATCCCATATTGGAGTAGTTTTAGATATTCCTACTATTGGATGTGCTAAAAAACCTTTAGTGGGAAAGTTTAAGGAGCCTGGGTTAAAAAAGGGAGATTGGGAACCTATGTATTATAAAAACAAAAAAGTAGGAATTGTTTTAAGGACAAAAGATAATGTAAAACCTGTGTTTGTATCTCCTGGGCATAAAGTTTCTTTTGAAAGTGCTATGGATATTGTTTTGAAAACTACAACAAACTATAGATTGCCTGATCCTATAAGGTTTGCTCATCATTATAGCAAAATAGGATGGTTAAAGTTTAAAGAAGAAAGATAGTTTTTTAAGGGCTTCAACTTCTTCTCTCCTCCCTAACTGTGCCTTTTTAATAGCTTTTTCTAAAATTTCAATAGATTTATCATAATTCTTTCTATCTACAGGATAGGGATGTCCATCTTTTCCACCATGAGCAAAACTAAATCTTGCAGGATCTTTAAAGCTTCCAGGTTTACCGTAGACTAATTCACTTATTAATGCCAAAGCTCTTAAAGTTTTTGCTCCTACTCCTTCATATAATAGAAGATCTTGAAAATCCTTAGGGGGATTTTCATATGTTTTTAGCAAGATAGATTTCAAGTTTTCTGGTCTTATTTCTTTTATAGTTAGAGGATGATGGGAGGGAAGCTTTAAAGATACCTTTTCCCATAAGGATAAAGTTATTTTGGGATTTTCAGAGGCTAAGGATGTTATTACTTCTTGAGCAGGTTTACTTTCTTTGGCTACTAAATTCAAAACAAATTTTTCTATTCTTTCTGAGCAGATTGCTTTATGAGGATCTTCTATAAAACTTTTTACTTCCTCTCCCAACCAATGATATCTTCTTGCATATCCTGTTTCATTATTCATCCCTTGTTGAATTATGCACCACTCTCCATCTTTAGTAAAAACTAATAGATGATGGTATAATTGATAACCATCCTGCAATGCATTATTATCTATTCGTGCTACAAGTCTACTTATATTTGTCCATTTCTCAGGCTCAAATCCTACTTTATCAGCAATTAATCTTATCTCTTCTGGGGTTTTTAATGCGGTTTTCCCTTTTCCTCCAACAATAAATAAGCCTAATTCTTTATATAACTCTCCTAATCCTTCCTTTAATGCTCCTCCTGTAGTAGTGGTAAGTCCACTGGAGTGCCAATCAAACCCTAAAACACAGCCCAATGCCTGAAACCAATAAGGATCAGATAAATTTCTTATAAAATCAGAAATTCTATTTTCTATGTAAAAAAGAAGAATAATTTCTCTAGCAAGCTTTTTCATTCTCTGAAAAAGCCAGTAAGGAGCTTTCCCAGAATGTAAAGGGAGATCTGCAAATCTTCTTTGCATTTTGTATAATTATACCATCTTAGTGAAAGGAGGCGATAATATGAGGAAAGTTTTTTTAATATTGATAGCTTTAAGCTTTATAATTCTCCTTGCTATAGGGAAAGAAAAAAATATAAAAATTCCAGAATTTCCAAAAGGAATTCTTCTGATTTATCAAGGGAACAAATCCTTAGAAATTCCCATTGAGATTGCAGACAGAGAAGAGCTTTATACTTTTGGCCTAATGTTTAGGAAGGATATTCCTTGGAATTATGGGATGCTTTTTGTCTTTTCAAAAGATGTGGATTATGGATTTTGGATGGAAAATACTTACATTCCCTTGGAGATTGCTTTTATTGATTCTAATAAAACTATCTTTAATATCCAAAAAATGTTTCCATATAAAGATGATCAATACAAAATCTACTATAGCCCTAAACCTTATAGATATGCTTTAGAGGTAAAAATGGGTTTCTTTAAAAGATTTGGCTTCAAAGAGGGAGCAAAAATAGAGTATAGAAGAAAGTAAGATTATTATTTTTTAGGTTTACAGCTTCCTCTTATTTTTAATTGAGGCTGTAGAATAACACTCTTTGTCTCTAAATTTTTACCCCTTAAGATATCTAAAAGAGATAATGCAGACAGTTGTCCCATTTGAAAAATAGGTTGGGAGACAGTGGTAAGATCAAGATATTGAGCTATTTCTAAGTCATCATATCCAATGATAGAAAAATCTTCAGGTAATTTTACATTTTTTTCTTTAAAGTAATCTAAAATACCAATAGCTTGAAGATCTGAAATAGCGAAAATTGCAGAAGGAATTTTACCCCTTTCTAATATTAGCTGTCCTGCTTTTCTTCCCCCCTCTTTTGTTGTAGATGTATAAATTATATTATTCTCAATAAAAGGTAGGTTATATAAATTTAACGCCTTCTTATAACCTTCTAATCTTAAGCTTCCTACCGCAAAACCAAAGGGGGGATTTTCTAAGGGTTCATTTACATGGAATATCTCTTTATGTCCTAATTCAATGAGATATTCAGTCGCAATAAATCCCCCCAATACATTATCTACAGAGATAGAATAAAAATCTTGATGATAAGAGTCTACAAGAACCGTAGGAATTCCAAGATTTAGAAGAGCTTTTGCTTCTTTATCTAATAAACGAAGACTAATTATTATTAAACCATCTACCTTTCCCTTTATAGGTAGAATTTTAAAAAATCTATTTCTACTTTCATCATTAGCTAAATTGAAAAGAACTATATCATATTGAGTATCAGAGAGAACGCTACTAATTCCTCTGATTACTTCAAAGAAGAAAGGTCTTGTAAATATAGGAGCAACAATACCTATAAGATAAGTTTTACCTTTTGGTAAGGAGCGAGCAGCGTAATGAGGGGTATAGTTTAACTCTTCAATGATTTGAAGGACTTTCCTCCTTGTCTCCTCACTTACGTGAGGATCTTGATTCAATACTCTGGAGATTGTTCCAACACCAACTCCTGCAATCTTTGCTATATCTTTTATAGTAATTTTTTTACCTTGCATTTTATCTTGTACTCCAACCTACCATTCCTTTTATATAATATCTTTGTAAGAAGGCAAAAATCAATAAGGGTACAGACATAGCGATAATTGTTCCTCCTGTTAGAGCACCCCAATCTACATGGTAAATTCCTCTCATGAGAGGAATTCTTTGGGTTACTAAAAGCTTATCAGGAGAATAGATTAAAATAAGAGCTAAGAAGAAGTCACTCCATACCCACATGAACTGTAGAACTGACGCAGAGAGAAGAGCAGGTAAAGAGATAGGTAGAATAATTTTAAAAAATATTGTAAAATTTCCTGCCCCATCTATTTTTGCAGCCTCTTCTATTTCTATAGGGAGAGTAATAAAGAAATTTCTCAGGAAAAAGATAAGCCAAGGTAATCCCCATGCGGTATGGACTACTATCAAGCCTAAGTATGTATTTAATAATTTTAAATTATTCATAGTTTGAAAAATTGGAACTGCTATCATTTGCTGGGGAAGAGACATCAAGAGAACTATAGTTATGAAGAGATAGTTTTTAATAGGAAAACTAAATCTTGCAAATCCATAGCCTGCTAATGCAGAAATAAAAATAGGGAAGATAGTTGAAGGAAAGGCAACAAGTAGAGAATTTTTTACCCCTTGAGATAATGGTGCAGTGGGATGTCTCCAGGCGTTAAAAAAGTTTTCAAAAGAGACGTGAAAATTTTTGAAATTCCACCATCCATATATTACTTCATTTAAAGGTCTTATAGCGGTCATTAATACTCCCAAAAAAGGTATTATCCAGAGAATAGCAATAATTCCTGCAAGAAGATATTTTAGTAATAAAATCAAGTTCTTTCTTTTCATCTTTTTTCACCTTGAGTATTAATAATCATAGGAATACTTACTAATAAGGTTAAAAGCATTAAAAATGTAGAAACTACTGCTGCACTGTTAAAGTCAAATTGTCTAAAGGCATAAAAATACATTTGAAGAGCTAATACATTGGATGCTCCCCCAGGTCCTCCCATAGTTGCTACATATACAATATCAAAAATTTTTAATTCCCAAAGAAGGGTCATAGTTATAACAACTATAGTCATGGGTTTTAGTAAGGGTAGAGTGATTTTAAAGAAAATATCTTTGGAAGATGCACCATCAATTTTTGCAGCTTCATAAATTTCTTCTGGAATTGTTTCCAAACCTGCGGAGTATATTATCATACTAAATCCAGCCCAAAGCCAAATAGAACCGAAGATAAGAGATAGAAGGGAAGTTTCTGGGTAGGCAGTCCATGTTTTTGGAGTTATTCCTATAAGTCTTAAGAAAGCATTTAATATCCCCACATCTTTATCAAACATAAATCTTAAAAGAACTCCTCCAATAACCATTGGAGTGATCATTCCTAAGAATATGGCAGACTTAAATATAAAATTGTATTTTAAATCTCTAAATAAAATAGCGAAGAAAAGACCTAAAAGAGTGGTTAGGGGGAGATGGATCAGAATCCAGAGAAAATTATGGAGAAGGGCTCCCAGGGGAAATCCCCTGGCGAACCCTTCTAAATCTATTATTTCTTTACGACTTAATACTTCTATGTAATTTTTCAAAAATACAAAACTCCCATCTTTTGCTAAAAAACTTAGTCCAATAGTTTTAAAAACTGGATACAATACAAAAGCTACTATAAGTATTAAAGCTGGTATAAAAAATGTGCTTTGAAGAATTCTTTCCTTAAGTCGTAACATTTTAATCCCCTACTTCTTTGGTGCTTTCTCATCTAGAGTCTTTAATACATCATTCACTCTTTCAGGTCTTACCCAGAGAAGCTTTAATTGATCCCAGAAGGTAGCTTGGAATTCACCCCCAATAGTATCATCGAGATCAGGAAGAGCAATTTTCCCTTTCATTAAGTTAGCTACTTCTCTGTCTACTGGTGGGTAGGAAGATAAAGGAACGTGAATATTGGTAGCAATATGCCCACCTTGTTTTACTTGAATTTCTTGCCCTTTTGTAACTAAGAATTGAGCTAACTTCTTTGCTTCCTCAGGATATTTGGTATATGCTGGAACAAATAAGTAGTCAGCTCCAAATACTATACCTCTTGCTCCAGGAAGAGAAAATACTCCTAAGTCAGATGGATCTTTAACCATTCCAGTAATCCAACTTCCCATAAAGTATAACCCATAGTCTCCATTCCACCACATCTGAAGAGCCATTGTCCATTCAGTAGGTTCTCCAAAATATCCAGCCTTAAGTAAAGGAACTAATCTATTTTCAAATATAGATCTTACCTTAACATCGGTCCATCTAACTTTTCCTGCGATTAAGTCTAAGTTTAACTGAGGTCCCCCAAAAGTTGCTAAGAAATGTTCGGTAACATCAGAAAGAGGCCAACCTACACCATCACCACTGGCTATTGGAGCTTTGATTCCTGGAATTTTCTTTATTTTTCCTAATAGAGAAACAAAGCTTACCCAACTCTTAGGAACTGTAAGATTATATTTTTGGAAGAAGGATTTTCTATACCAAAATCCTGGTTTTACTTTTCCAGTATATACTCCACCGTAAAGCTTATTTCCAATTTTTACTGCATCTAAGGAGCCTTTTATAAAATCTTTTTCATTTATTAAGTTTGTGAGCTCAAGGACGTGTCCTTCTTTCGCCTTTTCTTTAATAAACCATGCCCACATAAAAATTACATCACCAGGAGTTGTTTTTGCTGAAAACTGAGCAGGGAGAAGTGTTGCTAAATCTTCAGCTCTGTATATCTTATACTCTACTTTTATTCCTGTTTCTTGTTCAAACGCTTTGAGGACAGGTAAAAATCCTTCCATTTCAGCTCCTGCCCATCCACTGATCACTGTTAATGTTTTTTGTTGGGCAGGTGTTAAAGAGCTCAGAATGAGTAAAGAGATTAAAAGAATTGTCAACAAAATACACCTTCTCATTTTTTAAAACCTCCTTAAAAGTTTTATTTTAGAGACAAGTTTCAAAATAAAAAATTTGTTAAACTTGTGCTCTCACTCCCTTCTTTTAAAATTTTGTTGAACCGTTTCCATTGAAATTATATTATTAATTTCTTTAAAAGTCAAGGGTAAAATAAAGGATAAAATAATTGACTTTTAAAATAAAATTTTCTATTCTTTTAAAGAAATTTTTTGGTTAAGGAGGATTTGAGATGAGCACTCCAAAAGTAGATAGAGACTTATGTATTGGATGTGGAGTTTGTGCTTCCCTCTGTCCTGATGTTTTTGAAATTGATGATGAGGGAAAGGCAAGAGTTATCGAGGGAGCAAACTGTGATTCCGCAGGATGTTGTCAAGACGCAGCAGACTCTTGTCCTGTAGCTGCAATTAGTCTTTAATTTCGGAAGGAAGGCTTTGTGCCTTCCTTTTTTTAGATTATTATTCTTTAATATTTTAAGGAGGGTGTATATTTTGATAACTCCAAAAATTATTGAGGAAATTTTAAGTTTATCTTTGAAAAGAGGTGGAGATTTTTCAGAAGTTTTTTTTGAGGAGACATTCTCGGTCCTTTTTAGATTAGATGATAAAAAGATAGAAGAAGTGACTTCTGGAGAAGATATTGGGGTTGGAATTCGTGTAATCAAAGGCGATAGAACCTTTTATGGATACACTAATGATATCACTCCTAATGGACTTAGAAAACTTGCAGAAGAAATTTCATATGCGGTTTTTGAAGGAGAAATTAGCAGAATAATCTCATTAGAAAATAAAAAATCCCAATCTATGGTAAAGATAATAAGAGAATTAAGATCTGTAGAGCTAAAAGAAGGTGCTGATTTTTTAAGATTAATGGATGAAAAAGCAAGAAAATATGCTCTAAAGATAGTACAGTTTACTGGAGTTATTAGAAGTTCAGATCAGAAAGTGGTGATAGCAAATTCTGAGGGAGAATTTAAAGAAGATAGAAGAATAAGAAGTGTAATTTATGGACTTTCTGTAGCTTATAAGGATGGAATTATCCAAACGGGGTATGAGTCCTATGCAAAGCTCTCTGGGTGGGAATTGTTTAATCAAGAATTATTAGAGAATATTGCCTTCGAATCTGCAAGAAGAGCAGTTTTAATGCTGGAAGCAGAGGAAGCTCCTGCGGGAGTTATGCCTGTAGTTATATCTTCAAAGGCGGGTGGAGTTTTAGTTCATGAAGCAGTGGGACATGGCTTAGAAGGAGATCTTGTAGAGAAAAAGGTATCAGTATATTCAGGAAAAATTGGAGAAAAGGTTGCTTCAGAATTGGTGACATTGGTAGATACAGGCACTTTAGAAGGTAACTATGGAAGCTTTAGTTTTGATGATGAGGGAGTTCCTTCTCAATATAATATTTTAATTGAAAAAGGCATATTAAAGGGATATATGCATTCAAGACTTACTGCGAGAAAAATGGGGGTAAAACCTACAGGGAATGGCAGAAGACAAAGTTTTAGATTTCCTCCTATCCCAAGAATGACTAATACATATCTTTTACCAGGAAAAAGTAGTTTTGATGAGATTATAAATAGGGTTGAAAAGGGGCTATATGTGGTTAAGATGGGAGGAGGACAAGTAGATACTATAAGTGGAGATTTTGTTTTTGCAGTAGAAGAGGGATACTTAATAGAAAAGGGCAAAATTACAAAACCCGTTAGAGGAGCAACTCTTATTGGTAATGGTCCTAAGATTTTGGAATCTATCGAAATGGTAGGGAATGATTTGGGTTTTACACCAGGAACTTGTGGAAAGGATATGCAGGGGGTTCCTGTAACTGATGGAATGCCTACAATTTTGATTCCTCAGATAACAGTGGGAGGAACTAAAAGGGAGGAATAATTATGGAAATTTTAGAGAGATTTTTATCTTACGCTGAGAGAAAAGGTATTAAAAAGGCAGAGATTTTTTATCAGGAGATAGAAAAGGAACACCTTTCTATAAGTAAGGGGGAAGTTGAGAATTTTCAATCTGCAAAAGAAACAGGTGTTGGAATAAGAATTATCAAGAATAATAAGCAAGGTTTTGCATATACTAATAATCTTGAAAAGATAGAGGAAATTTTTGAAAAAGCTTTAAATTCTGCGGAAGTAATGCCTTCGGACGAAAATTGGGTCCTTTCTGAAAATTTTCAAGGTAAAGATTTAAAAGAATATCCTGAAGATCCATCTATAACCAAAAAAATAGAAGCTTTAAAAGAAACGGAGAAAAAGATTTTCTCAAAAGATTCTCGAATAAAAAGCGTTAGAAATGTGGTTTGGGAAGTCTATAGAGGGAGAAATTATATTGTAAATACCTTAGGAACAAACTTGGAGTATAATTACCAATATCAATACGTATATGCGGATATAGGAGTTTCTGATGGGAAAGAAGATAGAGGAGCCTGGGAATTTAAGTCGGGAAAAACGTGGTATGATTTAGACTTCGAGGATTTAGTAGATAAAGTAACTTGGAAGGCATTAAGCCTTTTAGGAGCAAAACCAAAACCCTCTCAAAGAACTATTGTGATTTTACCTCCCTCTCAAGCTCAAGAATTATTAGAAGTGTTTTCTCAGGCTTTTTCCAGTGAGATGGTTCAGAAGGGGAAATCCATATTAAAGGGCTTAATGGGAGAAAAAGTTGCTTCAGAAAAACTTACAATTATTGAGGATCCTACTTATGAGAAAGCTTTTATTAGGAGAAATTTTGATGATGAAGGGGTAAGAACTAAAGAAAAACATCTAATTAGAGAGGGATATTTAGAAAACTTTTTATATGATCTTTATACAGCTAAAAAAGAAGGAAAAAGCTCTACAGGAAATGGAGTAAGGGATAGCTTTAAAGGACTCCCAAAAGTAGGAGTTTTCAACCTTTATATAAAACCCGGAGAAAGAACAGAAGAAGAACTAATAAAATCTACAAAAAATGGATTTTATGTTTTCTCTTTAATGGGGCTTCATCTTGTAGATCCTATTTCAGGAGATTTCTCCTTAGGTGCTGAGGGACTTTGGATAAGAGATGGGGAGTTAGCAGAACCCGTTTGTGAAGTAACTATTTCAGGAAATCTAAAGGATTTGTTAAAATCCATAGCAGATGTAGGGAAGGAAATAAAGTTTGATAATATTATAGTCTCACCTTCTTTAAAACTTGAAGATATTATGATAGCTGGGAAATGACAAGATTTCTCTTCGCAGCCAATTTAAAGCATACATAGTAGTTAGGGTTCTTATCTTTTCCCTGTCTCCTGAAAATCTATATTCTTTATATTTTAATTTTCCATCTATATAAAGTCCAACATATACAAGCCCTACAGGCTTTTCTAATGTTCCCCCTTCTGGTCCTGCAATTCCAGTGGTAGATAGACCAATTTTTGTGCCCGAACTTAAAGCAATTCCTCTTGCCATTTCCATAGCACATTCTTTACTTACTGCTCCAAATTCTTTTATGGTTTTCTCATTTACTCCTAATCTTTTAATTTTTGATTCATTGCTATAAGCTACTATTCCTTCCTTCAATACTTTTGAAATACCTGGAAAGTTTATTAACTTTGAAATAATCATTCCTCCTGTACAGGACTCTGCTATAGAAATTGTAAGTTTCTTTTCAATTAAAATTTTCCCAATAGTTTCTTCTAAAGTTGTTTCTCCTTCCCCATAAATATATTCTCCTAATCTTTTTCTAATTTCTTCCTCTATAGGTTTAATTATCTCTTTTGCTAATTCTTCATTTTTTGCTCTTGCTGTTATTCTTAAAATGACTTCTCCTTCTTTTGCATAAGGAGCAATAGTTGGATTTGTTTGATTCTCAATAAGATCTATAATTTTTTCTTCCATATAGCTTTCTCCAATTTCACATAACCTTAAAATTTTAGAGTATAGAACCTCATTACTAAATTTTGATAAATAGGGAACTACATAATTTTCAAACATGGGAATCATCTCTCGCGGAGGTCCGGGAAGAAGGATTAATATCTTACCATTCTTTTCAAATATTAATCCTGGTGCGGTTCCATAATCATTAGGAAGAACTATACTTCCTTGGAGTACTAATTTTTCTTTAAAATATTCACTGGCAATCTCCTTTGTAATATCGTCTTTAGTAGGACCTAAACCTCCTGTCGCTATGACCATATCGCTTCTTTCAAAGGCTATTTCAAAAGCCTTTTTTAATCTTTGGGGATTATCTCCAACAGTTGTTTGATAATATACGAATATTCCTAAATCTGCTAATCTCCGTGAGAGATATTGAGCGTTGGTATTCAAAATATTTCCTAACAGAATTTCTGTTCCTATACTTAAAATTTCACAAATCATCTTTATTACCTCCATCTTAATTATATCAAACAAATAGAAAATATAGCTGGTGAAATCTCATGAGAAAGATGACCAAAGAGAATCTTAAATCTGCTTTTGCAGGAGAGAGCCAAGCTCATATGAGATATCTAATCTTTGCAGATATAGCAGAAAGGGGGGAAGAAAAATGTAGCAAGACTTTTCAGAGCAATTGCTTATACAGAGCAAGTTCATGCTACTAACTATAGGTAGATCTACCACGTATGCGTTGGAGGTAGAAAAGATACATGCAGAAATGTATAGAAAGGCAAAAGAAGCTATAGAAACAGGAAGGGATATAGAGTTAGGTAAAGTCTATATTTGTGGTATCTATGGTGCTTCGAAGGAAAGCTTTAAAATTTTTGAATAATTTTGTTATAATGAAAAAGAGCCCTAAGAAAACTCAGGGCTCAAAATATATTTGACACTTCTTTCTAAGGATTTTATAATTTATCCCATGAACAAGAAAACTTTACTTTTTTTATTGTTTTTAATTTTTATTTTTAATATAGGATTTTCAAGTTCTCAATTTGTCGGAAAATATAATGGAGAAATAAATGTTGGTTTATCTTTAAATTTTTCTAATTTTGATTTGTCAAATCTTGACACTTATCCTTTAGAAATTCTAAATCAGATATTTGAACCTCTTTTTGAGGTAGATCCTATAAATTTTAAAATAAAACCTCTCTTGGCAAAATCATGGAGAATTTACCGAGAAGGTAAGGAGTGGATTTTTTATCTGAGAAAAGATGTAAAATGGGCAGATGGAGAGAATTTTACTGCAGACGATGTTGTTTTTTCCTTCAAAGATATAAAAGATTTTCATTTAGAAAAAATTGATGACTACTCAATTAGAATGATTTCCGAAAAACCTTTATATCCTATATTTAACCCTCTTCCTTTGATAATTCCAAAACATATATTTGAAAAAACATTAAATAAAACCGAAATAATAGGGACAGGTCCCTTTATGTTAAAGGAGTACATTCCTAATAAAGAGGTTGTTTTAATAAGAAATCCTAATTATTGGAGAAGAGATAATGAGGGCAATAGTCTACCCTATTTGGATAGAATAGTTTTTAAAGTTAATTATTCCTTGAATGATAATCTGGACATTATAAAAATGCCTTCTAATAAATTTAACGAAATAGAGAATCTTCGAAAAGAGTATAAAGTCTATAATTTGGGACCCAATTTGGAAAGTGACGTATTGTTAATAAATCAAAATCCTAATGCACCCATACCTAAATATAAATTAAGTTGGTTCCAAAATGTTAAATTTAGAAGAGCATTGGCATATGCTATAAATGAAAATTTGATAATTGAGAAAATCTACTACGGATATGCTCATCCCCGAAATAGTCCTTTTCATCCTTTAAGCCCTTATTATACTGAGAATACTTTTAAATATTCTTATAATTTAGAAATAGCAAAAAAATTGTTAGAGGATATAGGATTTAGAGACAGGAATAATGATGGATTCTTGGAAGATTTAAAAGGAAACCTCTTAAGTCTTGAACTCGTCGTTGAAGATGATAACCAAATTAAGGGAATAGCAGAAATAATAAGAGAAGATTTTAATAAATTAGGTATAAAATTAAATATTGTTTTTAAAAATTCTATCCCTTTGAAGCTTTTTCAAACATTTAATTGGGAATTGGTTCTTATAAAACATAAATGGAATATTGATCCTTCAAAGGATAAAGAAATTTTTCTTTCTAAGGGAAGTTATCATTTTTGGAATCCTTTTCAAAGGAAACCCTTTTATCCGTGGGAAAAGAATATAGATTCCTTATTTAATAAGTTTTTAGAAGAAAAGAGTATCTTAAAGAGAAAAATTTTATGCTATGAAATTCAAAGAATTTGGAATAAAAATCTTCCTTTAATTACTATTACAAGTCCATCATTAATATATTTAGCTAAGAAAAATATTAGAAATTTCAAACCATCATTATTTTTAGGGCCATTATGGAATTCCTATGAGATCTTTTAAAAACTCCTCACTTAATTCTCCTTTAAAAATCTCTTGAGCAGGTCCTTTAAGAATTACTTCCCAATTAGGTTTTATTATTACTTCTAATTCTCCCCCAGGCATGACTACCTTAACTTTTTCTCTCACAAATCCCTTTTTGTATGCTGCGCAAGCAGAAGCACAAGAACTACTCCCTGAAGCTAAGGTATAGCCTGCCCCTCTTTCCCAAATCCTAATTTCTATAGTATCAGAAGATAAAACCTTTACCATTTGGACGTTGGTTCTCTGGGGAAATAATGGATGATTCTCTATGTGAGGACCTATATTTTTAATATATTCTTCATCTATTTTTTCTACAAAAAACACACAATGAGGATTTCCAATATTTAAAGAAACAATTTTTATCTTATTGTTGTTAACTTCAATCTCTTTATCTATATCTATAAAATTTACTTTACCCATTTCCACTTCTATACTCTTGACTTTTTCCTTTTCAACTTCTAAATTTACTTCTACTTTTCCTCCTAAAGTGTTTATCTGAAACTTAGTGAGATTTGTGTATTTATGCTCATATAAAAATTTCGCTAAAATTCTTATACCATTTCCGCTCTTTTCTGCCTCACTTCCATCAGGATTAAATATTCTCACAGAAAAAGTTAAGTCATCAATTTTTCTAAATAACAAAATTCCATCAGATCCAATTCCATAATTTCTATGACATATTTTTTGAATATTTTTAGGGGTAAGAGGAAAAGTTATTTTTTCTTCATCAAATATGATATAGTCATTTCCAAGACCATGACTTTTAACAAATGTATTCATCTTACACCTCTCTTCAGTAAAATTTTTAACATATTTTATCAGATTTTTAGGGGAAAATATATTTATGTTAAAATAAATTAGTAAGGCTAAAAAGAAAGGAGAATAAAAAATATGCTTTTTAATGAGCTTTCCATATTTTTTCAAAGATTAGAAGCTACTTCAAAAAGAAATGAAATGGTAACAATTTTAGCAGAGCTTTTTAATCAGGCGAAAGTGGAAGAAATTGATAAAATTATATATCTTCTTGATGGAAGAGTTGCTCCTTCTTATGAAAAATTGGAATTTGGAATTTCTGAAAAATTGGCTATAAGATCTGTCTCTTTAGCTTTTATGAAGGATATAAACGAGATTGAAACATTATATAAAGAAGTAGGAGACTTGGGAGAAATCGTTTTTAGACTTTCTAAAACCAAAGAAAAAGATTTGGAAGTCTCTGAGGTTTTTAAAGTTTTATATGATATTGCAGCTCTAAGTGGAGAAGGAAGTGTAGAAGCAAAAGTTAATAGGCTTTCTTACCTTATCAACTCTTTAACCCCTTTAGGAGCAAAATATGTAGTAAGAATTATTTTAGGAAAACTTCGGCTTGGAGTAGGAGAACCAAGTATAATGGATTCTTTGTCTTATGCAAAGAAAGGAGATAAGACTTTAAGGCAGTATATTGAAAGGGCTTATAATATAACTTCTGATTTAGGATATTGTGCAAAAATATTTTGGGAAGGAGGAATAGAAGCGTTAAAGAAGATAAAGGTTGAAGTAGGAAGACCTATTAGAATGGCTCTTGCAGAAAGACTTTCTGAACCGGAAGAGATTATTAAAAAATTAGGGAAATGTATTGTAGAACCTAAATTTGATGGATTTAGATGTCAGGTTCATAAAAAAGGAAAGGAAGTAAAAATATTTTCAAGGAATCTTGAAGATAATACCCACATGTATCCTGACTTAGTGCAGGGGATAATTAACCAAATTTCTCCAGAAAATGTAATATTAGAAGGAGAGGCTATCTCCTATAATCCTGAAACCAATGAATTTTATCCTTTCCAAATTACAGTTCAGAGAAAAAGAAAATATGATGTAGAAAAAATGATGAATCTTTTCCCGCTTAAGTTGTTCGTTTTTGATCTTCTATATGTAGACGGAGAAGATTTAACTCCTTTACCATACTTAAGAAGAAGAGAGAAATTGGAAAAAATTATTCTTCCTGGAGAAACTATAATTTTGACAAATTATATTATTACTAACAATCCTCAAGAACTTCAAACGTTTTTTGAAGAATGTATTACTGAGGGTTTAGAGGGGATTGTAGCAAAAAGATTAGACGCTCCTTATCAAGCTGGAGTTAGAAACTTTAACTGGATTAAGTTAAAAAGATCCTATCAAAGTCAACTTACTGATACTGTAGATTGTGTAATATTAGGATATTTTAAAGGGAGAGGACAGAGAGCTAAATTTGGTATAGGAGCATTATTAGTGGGGGTTTATAACTCTAAAGAAGATAGATATGAAACCATTGCAAAAATAGGGACAGGACCTACCGAAGAAGAATGGGTAAAATTTAGAGAGATATTGGATGAAATAAAAGTAGAAGAAAAGCCTAAAAATGTAGAGTCTCAGATAACCCCAGATGTATGGGTATATCCTAAATATGTAATAGAGATTCAAGCTGACGAGATAACTAAAAGTCCTGTACATACATGTGGGAAAAATAATGAAAAATTGGGCTATGCCTTAAGATTTCCTCGGGTAATTGGATTTATAAGAGAAGATAAATCTCCACAGCAAGCTACCACAGTAGAAGAGATTTTAGAGATGTTTGCTCAGCAGAAGAAAGAAAATATTTCAGAAGATCATGAGAAATAAAAACTCGTTTTAGTCTTATCAGGATAAATCCCTTTCTCTAATTCTTCCACAAGTCCTCTCGCCCTCCTTCTTCTCTCCTCCATCTTCGTTAAAAGATAAACTGTGAAAAAAGCAAACATATATACTGTTAACCATCTCCCTAACACCTTCTCTTCTATCTTCATCCTTTTTCTGTAAAGTTCATAGCTTAGCATATCTGCTGGCAGATTTGAAACAAAAACATTGGCTACTACCTTGTGAACTAAAACATTTCCATAAGGGTTTCCCATTTACATATACATTCCTCTTTAACCTTAACTCTGGATATGTAAATTCTCTATCGAATACAAAAACTGTTTTCTTAGGTAAAGCTCTACCTCCTATAGGAACTGCAAAGGAAAGAACTTTTTAAACGAGCTAAGTTTTTTGACAGAGGTAAATAAGGAGGCATCACTTTTTCAATACTGATTACAGGTCAGCTCAAAAACCCCCTTGTCAAAAGTGGAGGTATATGATAGAATTAATTCGCCTGTGAGATAGCAGGCG
>JBNARO010000029.1:0-19946 GCA_049718665.1 Dictyoglomaceae bacterium
AGATCTGACTCTTGGAAACAGGAATAGGAGTATTTCTTTCAATTATTTTTGTAAATACACCACCAAGGGTTTCAATTCCAAGGGAAAGAGGAGTTACATCTACAAGGACAATATCCCTTATTTCTCCACCTATTACTCCCGCCTGTATTGCTGCCCCAAGAGCTACTGCCTCATCTGGGTTAACATTTCTTTGAGGCTCTTTGCCAAAGTGTTTCTTTATCCATTCTTGGATACATGGCATTCTTGTTGCTCCACCAACAAGGATTATTTTGTCAATTTGGGATGGAGAAAGTCCTGCATCCTTTAATGCTCTTTCTGTAGGTTCTTGAGTTTTTTCTACTAAATCATGAGTTAGTTCTTCAAATTTTGCTCTTGTGAGTGTATAAGAAAGATGAAGTGGAGTATTTCCTTTCATGGCAATGAATGGGAGATTAATTTCTGTAGATAGCTTTGAAGAAAGTTCTATTTTTGCTTTCTCTGCTGCTTCATATAGTCTCTGAAGAGCGGTTCTATCCTCTCTTAGATTGATCCCATGTTCCTCCATAAAGTTTTCAATAAGCCAGTTTACAATCCTTTCATCAAAGTCGTCACCACCAAGCCTATTATTTCCCGCGGTAGCAATTACTTCAAATACTCCCTCTCCAATCTCTAAAATAGATACATCAAAGGTACCACCACCAAGGTCAAATACAAGAATCTTTTGATGACCTTCTTTGTCAAGACCATAAGCAAGGGCAGCAGCTGTTGGCTCATTAATAATTCTTACTACTTCTAAGCCTGCAATGGCACCCGCATCTTTTGTGGCTTGCCTTTGAGCATCAGAAAAGTAAGCGGGACATGTAATTACTGCCTTTTCAATCTTCTCTCCTAAATATGCTTCCGCATCTCTCTTAAGTTTTCTTAAAATCATTGCAGAGATTTCCTGAGGAGTATATTCTTTATCATCAATTTTTACTTTATAGTTTGTTCCCATATGTCTTTTAATGGATTTTATGGTCCTCTCAGCGTTGACAATAGCTTGTCTTTTTGCAGGCTCTCCTACTAAAAGTTGACCATCCTTTGTAAAGGCAACAACAGATGGAGTTAGCCTGCTTCCTTCTGCATTAGGAATTATTACAGGTCTTCCTCCTTCTAAGTATGCTATGAGAGAGTTGGTGGTTCCTAAGTCAATTCCTACAATTTTAGCCATTTTCTTCTACCTCCTTTTTTTCTATTTTTTTAGATACAATAACCTTTGCGGGTCTTAGTAATCGGTTTTTAAATAAATAACCAGGAGAAATTTCTTTAACAATCAAATTATCCTCACCATCCTCTATTTCTTCGATACCCACCGCCTCATGAAGGGATGGGTCGAAGGGTTTTCCAATAACTTCCATTTTTATAACTCCTTCATTTTGGAGAAGATTTTCAAATTGTTTATAAATCATATTTATCCCTTCTATAATGGCATCTTTTTTTCTTGCATGTCTCATAGTTTCTAAAGCTAAGGAGAAATTATCCATTATATTTACAATTTCTTTTAAAAGCCTTGCATTGGCGATCTCTTGCCATTCCTCTTTTTCTCTTCTTAATCTTTGACGAAAATTTTCAAATTCTGCCTGAAGCCTTATATATTTTATTTCCCAGTCTTCTACAGAAGCTTCAGGAACTTTTTCCTCTTTTCCTAAAACTTCTTTTTCTTCCATATTTTCACCTCATTTTTAAATTTTAGCACTCTCGGGGTGAGACTGCTAAAACCATATATAGTTTATAATTTATATTCAAATTGTCAAGGGTTAAAGGGTTAACCCATCATTATTTCTAAGCTTATATCCAAGCTTTTTACTGAATGAGTTAATTTTCCCATGGATATAAAGTTTATTCCTAAGGGAGCAATAATTTTTATATCTTCAGGTTTTATATTTCCTGATACTTCAATTAATGCTTTTCCATTAATAATTTCTACTGCTTTTTTTATAGTCTCAATATCCATATTATCCAGCATAATAATATCTACTTTATTTTCTAATGCTTCTTTTACTTGTTCCAAATTTTCTGTTTCTACCTCTATTTTGTAAAAAGGAGATACTTTTTCTCTTACTCTTCTTATAGCTTCAGTGATTCCTCCCGCAATTTTTATATGATTATCTTTTATTAAAACCATATCATATAAAGCAAATCTATGATTTTCTCCTCCACCTACCTTCACTGCATATTTTTCCAAAATCCTTAATAGAGGTGTAGTTTTTCTTGTATCTAATATTTTTACATTATAAGGTTTTGCAAGAGAGACACAATAATTGGTAAAAGTAGCAATCCCTGATAGTCTTTGAAGAAAGTTTAATGCGGTTCTTTCTCCAGAAAGAATTGCTTTTGCCTTTCCATAAATCTCTATTATAATTTCTCCTTTTTCTACCTTTTCTCCTTCAGAAATTCTTGGTAAAAATTTTATATTTTTATCTAAGAATTTAAAAACCTCTTCCGCTACAAAAATTCCCGCAATAATTCCTTCTTCTTTTGCTATAATATAAGCTTTGATATTAAGGTCTTCAGGGACAATACTTTCAGTAGTTATATCAGAACAACCTATATCCTCTTCTAATGCTTTCTCAACTATTTTCCTTAAAAGATGGTGGGGAATTGACATCACGATATATCACCTCTTTCTCTTTTTCCCAAATTATATGTTTCCTCCATTCCTTCTTCGTTATTGGGAAGTCTATCCTAAAATGGGCGCCTCTACTTTCCTCCCTTAAAAGAGCGGATTTTGTTATTAAGTAAGAAACAAGGGTCATATTTTTCAATTCTAAGAATTCTTTATCAAGAATAAATCTATCTACCTCTCTTACCCATTCTTCTAATATCTTAAGGACTCTTTCCAACTTTTCACCCATTCTTAAAATTCCAACATTTTCCCACATCAATTTTTTAAGCTCCTTCTTATCAAAGGATAAAGAAATTTTTCTCTCTTCTAATTTTTCTATTTTAAAACTCTTACTATAAGAAGGTTCATCTTGACAAATAGCCTGAATACACCTCTTACCAAAGACTAATCCCTCTAATAAAGAGTTGCTGGCTAATCTGTTTGCTCCGTGAAGTCCTGTACAAGCTACTTCTCCACAGGCATAAAGATTTTTAACACTGGTTCTTCCCCATTCATCGGTCTCTATTCCTCCCATAAAATAATGGGCTGCAGGCTCAACAGGAATAGGCTCTTTTGTTATATCAAATCCATGCTCTTTACATGTTTTTAATATATTTGGAAATCTTCTTTTAATTTTTCTTTCTCCAATAGGTCTAAAATCTAAAAATATATCTCTTTCAGTCTCTAACATCTCTAAATATATGGCTCGAGTTACTATATCTCTTGGTGCCAATTCCCCTTGAGGATGATAATTTAGCATGAATCGTTCTCCATAATAATTTTTCAAAATTCCTCCCTCTCCTCTTACTGCTTCAGAGATTAAAAATCTCTGAGGAAGATCAACTTTTAACGCTGTGGGATGAAACTGGTAAAATTCTAAATCCATTAATCTTGCTCCCGCTCTATAAGCAATAGCTAATCCGTCCCCCGTTGAAGTTTTGGGATTAGTAGTACAAAGATAAATTTGTCCTGCACCTCCTGTAGCAAGTATAGTATATTTGCTGTAAACTATTTCTAATTCATTCTTATCATTTAAAAAAATTCCTCCTACTACTTTATTTTTCTCTTTTATAAGATCAACAAGAAAATAATTTTCGAAGATAGATATATTTTCTTTATTTTTTATTACTAAAATCAAGGTTTTTGCAATCTCAAGACCTGTGGAATCTCCATGAGCATGGAGAATTCTTCTCCTACTATGAGCTGCTTCTTTCGTAAACTCTAATCCATTGCTTTTATCAAAATTCACTCCAATATTTATTAAATCCTTTATCCTTTCTATCCCTTCTTCTACAACAATCTTTACTATATTTTCCTCATTAAAATCCGCTCCCGCTTTTAAAGTATCTTCGTAGTGAAGCTTAGGAGAGTCATCTTTGCTTAAAGCAACCGCAATTCCTCCTTGAGCATAATATGTACTGCTTTCCTCTAATCTATCCTTTGTAAAAAGACCTACTTTATAATTTTCAGGGGAATAGAAGGCAGATGTTAGCCCTGCCACTCCACTTCCTATTATAATTATGTCCAAAAATCTTTCTCTCATAATGAGAGCATATTCTCAATAGCTTTCAATGCTTTAGATCGTATAGGCTCAGAAACTTTTACTATGGGTTCTAAGTCCTCTAAAGCCCATAGAATTTTTTCTAAGGTAATCTTTTTCATATTAGGACATACTGCAAGGGAAGACGCAGGATAAAATATTTTTTCAGGTGCTTCTTTTCTTAATCTATGAAGGATTCCCATTTCAGTACCTATTATATATTCTTTTCCATTATCTTCCTTTATATATTTTATAATTCCACTGGTACTTGCAATTTTATCTGCAAGCTCTAAAACTTCTCTCCTGCATTCAGGATGGACTACAACTTTTGCATTAGGATGCTCGCCTTTTAATTTCTCAATATCCTGAGGAAGAATTCTTTGATGAGTAGGACAAAATCCATTCCATATATACATTTTTTTGTTTGTATGTTTACTCACATAATATCCTAAATTTCTATCAGGAATAAAAATTATCTCATCTGATGGGACTTTTTCAACTACTGATATAGCATTGGCAGAAGTACAGCAATAATCACTTTCTGCCTTAACTTCTGCAGAAGTATTTACATATGCTACTACTAATGCTTTTGGGAACTTTTCTTTTAATCTTTTCACATCCTCCGAGGTAATCATATTTGCTAAAGGACATCCCGCATTTATATCAGGCAAAATCACAATTTTTTCTGGAGATAAAATACTTGCAGTTTCTGCCATAAAGTGAACGCCACAAAAAATAATTACTTCTTCTTCTACTTTTTTTGCAATACGAGAGAGCTCTAAGGAATCTCCAACAAAATCAGCAATGTCTTGAACTTCAGGAAGTTGGTAATTATGAGCTAATATTATAGCATTTCTTTCTTTCTTTAACTTTTTTATTTTTTCCACCAAATCCATATTTCCACCTCAAAATTTTTATAAATTATTCACATTTGAGAAAAGCTTAACCTATAAACTTATTTTCTGTCAAATTAAATTGAATTTATTCTGCAAGAAAAGTTTTTCATTGACATTTTGAAAATAATGATGTAAAATTATTATATCAATATGTCAAGTTGGGAGGCAGTATATGAGTGCGGATCTTTATTTTGAAAAAATCATAGAGATATTGAGAAAAGTAAAGGAAACCCAAAGAGAAAATATAAAAAGGGCAAGCAAGCTTATGGCAGACGCTATCTCCCAAGGAAGAGCAGTTTATACCTTTGGTTCAGGACATTCTGTTCTTCCTGCCCAAGATGTTTTTCCAAGATATGGCACTTTTGTGGGGATACAGCCTATTCTTGATCCAAGGCTTATGTGGTTCAATATTTTAGGTCCTGGTGGTGTTAAAGAATTACTGTGGTTAGAAAGGACAGAAGGGTATATAAAAAATGTTTTAGATCAGTATCCTATAACGAGAAAAGATGTAGTTATAGTTTATTCTCATGGAGGATTAAATCCCGCACCTATTGAAGTAGCAATAGAAGCTAAAAAGAAAGGAGCAAAAATTATTGCTATTACTTCTATGGAGAATCAGAAAAAAGCAAAAGCGATTCATTCTTCAGGGAAAAAACTCTCAGATATTGCAGATATTACTATAGATAATGGGGTTCCTCCAGAGGACGCATTAGTAGAAGTTGAAGGAAGAAAAGAAAAAATATCTGCAGGCTCAACAGTGTCAGCAGTTGTGATAACTATGGCTCTTGTTGCTGAGACTGGGAAAATTTTAAATGAGATGGGAAAGCTTCCACCAATATTTATGTCTCCCAATATTTGTAATGATCCAGAACACAATAATAATGTTTTTAAAGCATATAGGGAATTTTATTTAAAGTTATTTGAAGAAAAATTTTAAGAAAGGGGGAAGAAAGAATGAATAAATTTAAAATTTTGTTCCTAATAGTGTTAAGTATCCTTTTAAGTATTTCTTTAGCTCAAAAACCTATAGTTTTAAGAATAGCTATACATTCGGATTTTGATAGGGAGGGTTTTGATGCATATCTTAATGAGTATACTAAACTTCATCCAAATGTAAAATTTGAAAAAGAAGTAGTTCCCTTCGAAGAATATTTGACTAAGCTTCTAACAGATCATTTAGCAGGAAATCCTGCAGATATATATCACATATATTCATTGTGGGGAGTCCAGTTAGTTAGAGATAAAATTCTTTCTGATCCTCCGTTTAATGTCATTTTGGATGTAAGAAAGAATTATCATCCTGTTGCAGTAAGAGGAGCTACTATTGATGGAAAAATACGTGGGATTCCCACTGAGATAGATAATTATTGTTTAGTTTATAACAAAGCTCTCTTAAAAGAAGCAGGATTTAATGCTCCACCTAAAACATGGAAAGAACTTGTTGAGATGGGGAAGAAACTTACGAAATATGACGCGAGAGGAAGAATAACACAGTATGGTTTTGTATTCTTAGCAGGCTGGGATTCTGCTGTGGTTCATCCATTTTTGTCTTTAGTATATTCTAATGGAGGAAAATTTTTAAGTGATGATGAAAAAAAATGTTTATTGGATTCCCTAGAAGCTATAGAGGCTTTAGAGGCTGAAGTTCAACTCTTTAAAGAAAAAATTACTGATTTATCTGGCAATGTATTTGATTTTCCAAATGGAAATATTGCAATGATGATTATGGCACCTTGGATTGAGAATAACTTAAAAACTACCATGGGAGATAATTATAAAAATGTAGGGGTAGCACCTATTCCATATATGAAAAAGCCTGCAACTCTTCTTTACACATGGTTTTTTATGGTTGATAGTAAGAGTAAACATAAGAAAGAAGCTTGGGATTTCTTAATGTGGTTTTCATCGGATATTCAGAAGGATAGAAATACTACGAGACTTGGGGATTATCTTGCTGAAAAAGTAGGGGCTATTCCTAGTAGACTTATTGATCAGAAAAACCATCCTGAACAATTGTATGACCAATTTACAAAAACCTTTGTAGAAGAACTTAAAAATTCTATTGCTGAACCTAATATTCCTAATGGAGCTAAGATTAAAACAATTTTAATGAACGAAATTGTCTCAGCATGGAAGTTAATTAAAACTCCTGAGCAAGCATTAAAAGATGCAGTTAAAGAAATAAATAAACTTTTACAATAATTTCCTTGGGCTACCGCCCTTTTGGTGGTAGCCCAAGTTTTAGGAGGGTATAAAGTTTAATGAAAGGTAAATATATTTGGGGCTTTCTATTCTTATTACCTGTAATAAATTTTTATGTTGTTCTTGTATTTTTCCCTATATTTTTTTCCTTTTTTGTTTCATTCAGAGAATGGAATATGCTTTCTTACCCATGGAATAGTCCTTTTATAGGTCTAAGAAATTATACAAACGTTTTTCAAGATCAGATTTTTCAGAAAGCTTTTATAAATACTTTTACTTTTTCTTTAGCAATTATCTTTATTGGCATTCCTTTAGCTTTATTGATTGCTGTCTTACTTACTAAAGTTAGGAAAAATACTTTTTGGAGATATGTTATATTTATTCCTGCAATATCCCCACCAATTGCTATAGGAATGATATGGATGTATCTTTTTGATCCTACCTATGGACCAGTTAATTTAATTCTAAATTTTCTAAAACTTCCTGAATTAGAATGGCTTGCTAGTCCAAAACATGCAATGCTTGCAGTTATTATTGTGGGTATATGGTCCTCTTTAGGACTTAATTCACTTATATTCTATGCAGGTTTACAAGATATTCCTCAAATATATTACGAGGCAGCAAAAATTGATGGGGCAAATGCATTGAATAGATTTTTAAAAATAACTTTACCTCTTTTAAAACCTGTTACTCTTTTTATACTTATAACAAATATTATCAATTCTTGGCAAGTCTTTGACTTAGTAATAGGACTTACGGGGCAGAAATTAGCCACTCCTGGTGGACCAGCAAATAGTACTCAAGTAGTTGTTTTATATATGTATCAAACCGCTTTTAGATTTTTAGAAATGGGGAAAGCTTCTGCAATGGCTTTCATTTTATTTACAATTCTTTTTGTCTTCTCTTGTATTTCTCTCCTCTCCATGTATAAAGGAGGATTTGAAAATGTCTAAAAAGACAAAAGAATATATTGTTCAAGCTATATATCATATATTACTTTCTATTTTTGGATTAACCTTTATTCTCCCTTTGTTATGGTTATTTTTATCTTCCTTAAAAACAAATATGGAAATAATTGCAAGACCACCAGTTTGGATTCCTAAAAATCCTCACTGGGGAAACTTTATTGAAGTATTTAAGAAAGTACCTTATGGAAGATATTATTTAAATAGTTTAATTGTTTGTAGTTCTATAACTATTTTTGTCATTATTACAAGCATTATGGCGGGTTTTGTTTTAGCTAAATATAAATTTAGACTTAGGACACCTATTTTTTTAGTAGTTGTTTCAACGTTGATGTTGCCATTTTTCCTTTTTGCTGTTCCCGATTATTATTTATTTTATAATATAAAAATTGGCGAAGGGAGTTTATTGGGTACATTATGGGCTCTAATTATTCCATTTGTTGTAAGCCCTTGGGGAATATTCCTTATGAGACAATTTATATTGACAATTCCAGATGAACTACTTGATTCTGCTAGAATTGATGGTGCAAATGAGTTTAAAATACTGTTTCAAATTATCTTCCCACTTACCATACCTGCGGTTGTGACTGTGGCTATTGTAACCTTTATTACGCAATGGAATTATCTCTTTTGGCCTCTTATTGTAAGTACTTCCTTCCCCAAATTAATGACTTTACCTGTAGGAATGAGAATGTTATCTATGGCTTTTGATCCCGCAAGAAATCAACAGCTTATTTTTGCTGGGCTTTTTGTTGGGACTATTCCATCAACGATTTTATTTTTATTACTACAGAAATATTATGTTAAAGGTATGAAAATTACAGGATTAAAGGAGTGAGGAGATGCTGGATATGAAAATATTTAGACCTTTTTTATGTTTTTTCTTTGCAGTTTTGTTATCACTTAGTATAGGAAATGATATTAGAGAAAAAATTATTTTTACTTCTCAAAGAGATGGAAATAAACAAATATATTTAATGGATATTGATGGAAGTAATCAAGAAAATATAAGTAAGAACAAGTTTAATGAATTTCATCCAAGCCTTTCTCCAGATGGTTCTAAAATCGTTTTTGTCTCTGATAGGACTGGCAATAACGAAATATATTTAAAAGATATACATGGTAATAATATAGTTCCTATTACTCAAAATCGGTATGATAATATGTATCCAGTATTTTCTCCTGATGGGGAAAAAATAGCTTTTGTTTCTGATATTGATGGAGATTATGATATTTATATATTAAGTTTACAAGATAATAAAGTTGATAAGGTAACTCATAATAATGTAGATGATATCTCCCCCTCATTCTCTCCTGATGGTAAAAGTATCCTTTTTGTTTCTGAAAAAGATGGAAATAAAGAAATATATATGATTAACTTAGAACAAGATATAGAGAAAAGATTGACTTTTAATGTCTCAAATGATCTATTTCCATCTTTCTCACCAGATGGGAACATGATAACTTTTACCTCGGAGCGAGATGGTAACAGAGAGGTTTATGTAATGGATAAAAATGGGCTATCTCAAAAGAGATTAACAGCAAATATAGCTCATGATTACTGGAGTCGTTATTCACCAGATGGGAAAAAGATTGTATTCGCTTCTTATAGAGATGGAAATTCAGAAATATACATAATGGACTCTAATGGAAAAAATATTAAGAGATTGACATTTGAAAAAGCATGGGACTCGGAACCTTACTGGGGAATTGTTAAGTATTAAACTTTTTTAAATTTTTTATTTAAGAAAGGGGGAATTGTTCTGAATAAATTTTTTCCAGTATCAGTATGGTATGGAGCAAAAAGGGTAAGAGCACCAATGATCCTTCCCATTGAGAATAAGGATATACCTCAAATAAGAAGAGAATTAGAAGGAATTAAGTCCTTAGGATTCAATTCTGTGAGATTTTGGTATGACTGGGCATCCGCAGAGCCAGAACCAAATAAATGGAATTTTAAAGAGATAGACATTCTTTTATCGATTACAGATGAATTAAATATTAAAGCACTTGTCCAAGTATATATTGATTCTGCACCAAATTGGGTAGAAATAGAATATCCTGATTCTCTTTTTGAAGATAGGGCAGGATTAAAAATTCATTCTCAAGCATCCCCAGGATATTGTTCAGATCATCCCAGAGTAAGAGAACATATTACAGAATATTTAAAAAGACTTGCTCAAGTAGTATCTTCTCATCCTTCTTTCTTTGCGTGGGATATTTGGTCAGAACCTCACATTGTGCAATGGTCTTGGATTGATTTCATGTATAATCCATGGTTTTGTTATTGTGAAAATTCTAAGAAAAGGTTTATTGGGTGGCTAAAAAGAAAGTATAAAGATATAGAAGAATTAAATAGAGTATGGTATAGAAAGCATAGAGATTGGGAGGAAGTAGTAATACCAAGATATACCTCTTTATCAACCTTTTCTGATCTTTTAGATTGGATTCAATTTAATATAGAAAAAATAGCAGAAGATTTAGAGTGGAAAGTAAGCATAATAAAATCTGTAGATAAAAACCATATAGTATCAAGTCATGCTGCGATTTCCTCTATTTACAGTATTCCAGGTATTTCTTATGGGTCATCAGATGACTGGAGATTAGCAGAAAAAGTAGATGTTTGGGGAACATCTTTTTATCCTAAGCATACAGGTCCTTGGATGCCGTTAAAGCCTCATCAGATGGGAGTCGCTTTAGATGCGACAAGAAGTTCTTGCGAAAGTAAGGGAAAACCTTTCTGGATTGGAGAGCTCCAAACAGGACATGGGGTTACTGGAATGCTTTTTAGTGTACCTGTAAATGAGAAAGATGTAGATAGATGGGCATGGCTTGCTGTCTCAAGAGGTGCTACTGGACTTAATTATTATGCATGGTTTCCTATGAGTTGTGGATATGAGGTTTCAGGATTTGGATTAGCAAATCCTGATGGAAGTGGAAATGAAAGAGTTTATTCCGCAGGAAATGTGTCAAAAATAATAACAGAGAATATGGAAACTTTTTTAGATATAAAACCACTTCCCGCTCAAGTAGCTATTCTCTATGATATTGAAGCATATAAACTTTTAGCATGTCTAAGAGCTCAAAGTGCAGAAATAATAAGAAAGGATATATTTGGAATATATAAGGCTCTCATGAGAGAAAATATACCTGTAGATTTTATCCACCTTTTTGATCTTAACATTGAAAAGTTGAGAAATTACAAAATAATTTTTGCTCCTTTTGCTATAAGTCTTACAGAATCAGGAAGTAATTCATTAAAGGAATATGTAAAATTTGGAGGAATATTAATTGCTGATGGAAGAATTGCTTGGACTAATGATAAAGGATGGTTAATGGATAAAATTCCTGGATTTTCCTTAGATGAAGTTTTTGGTTGTATTGAGACTTATATGACAGAAATGAAGGAACCTTTTGATATTGAAGTAAAAGATTTTGGAATGATAAAAGGAATTAATTATCTCTCTTCTTATAATGTAACTTCTGGAAAGGTTATAGGAAGTTATAAAAATGTTCCAGTGATAATTGAAAATAAATATTTTAAAGGAAAAGCTATAATGATAGGGACTTTATTGGGATTTTCTATTGAAGCAGGATATGATGAGAATATAGATTTTATTCTTAAATTACTGAAAGATTCTCAAGTTTCTCCTTATTTTGAGTTAAAAAGTGAATCAAAAGATGTTGAAGTAAAATGTAGTAGAAGAGAAAATGAAGGAGTATTCTTTGTATTTAATTACTCTAATAATCCTCAGAATATAGAAATAACATTTAAAAAGGATTTGTTCCCTTTTACTCCTAAAAAAATTATTGATTTAAAGACTAAAGAAGAATACGAATTAAAGATTATAGAGGAAAAATTTAAGATTTCTCTTGAAATCTCCTCTGAAGATACTAAGGTTTTAAAAATAGAATAAAAATTTTAAAAGGAGGGATTTTCCATGAAAAAGTTACTTATCCCCATTTTAATTCTCCTTCTAATCTTTACTTCTGCAAGTTTTGGAAAAACAAAACTCATATTTACTGTTCACTGGTCCGATTATCAAGTAGAAGGAGTAAAGGATGAAAAAGGAAATTTAGTAGTTAAAGGACTAAGACAATATGTAGAAGAGTATATGAAAACTCATCCTGATGTAGAAATTGAAATTAGATCTGTAGCTTTTGATGAATTACTAAAGAAAATAATTATAGATCATACCGCAGGGCTTCCCAGTGACGTTTATATTCTTTACTCTTTATGGGGTGTAGAATTGGTAAGATCTGGGATCTTGGATGAACCGCCAGCGGATGTTCAAAATGCAGTTCGTCTTCTCTTTGTAAAACCTGCAGTAGAAGGAGCAACTATAGAGGGAAAGATTTGGGGAATACCTATAGAGGTAGATAACTATGCTTTAGTTTACAATAAAAAGTTGTTAGCAAGTGCAGGATTTAAGAAACCACCAAGGACGTGGTCTGAATTAGTAAGTATGGCAGCAAAGCTTACAAAAAGAAATCCTGATGGTTCTGTAGCTTACTATGGATTTGCTTTCTTAGCGGGATGGGATTCTGCGGTAGTTCACCCATATTTAGCTTTACTTTATAGCAATGGTGGAGAATTCTTAACTAAGGATTTCAAGGAGTGTCTCTTAGATAGAAAAGAGGCTATAGAAGCATTAGAGGCAGAATTAGAGTTATTTAGAAAGGGAGGAACAGATACTTCCGCAAGCGTCTGGAATTTTCCCGCAGGAAAGGTTGCAATGATGATTATGGCACCGTGGTATGAGACAAGCTTGAAAATCGGTTTTAAAGATAAATATGCAGAAACAGTAGGAGTTGCTCCCATTCCTTATTTAAAGAAACCTGCTACTTGTGGATATACTTGGTTTATTGGAGTAGACAGTGCTTCAAAGAATAAGAAACAGGCATGGGACTTTATTAAATGGATGACTATACAAACCATGCCAAATGGTGCTACAAGAATGGGAGAACTTATGGCAAAGAATATTGGAGCTATTCCACCAAGAAGAAGTGATCTTGATAAATTCCCATCTGAACTTAATGATCTTTACACAGCAACCTTTGTAAAAGAATTGATTCATACAATTCAAGAACCTAATGTCGCTCAAGGGCAAGAAATAAAAACAATTCTTATGAGAGAGATTGTAGAAGCATGGAATGGAAGAAAAACTGCAGAGCAAGCCTTAAAGGATGCAAAGAAAAAAATAGATGAGATTCTAAAGGAGAACTATTGAGGTGATAAGTTATGAAGAAAAGTCTTGAAAATAGAATTGGGGCGGGGTATTCTTTCCTCGCCCCCGCAATAATTTTTTACTCTATCTTCTTTCTTTTTCCAGTAATATTTTCTCTATTGGTATCTTTTAAAAAATGGAACATGCTTATTCCTTTTACAAAAGCACCATTTGTAGGCTGGAAAAACTTCTTAGATCTTTTAAAAGATGAACTTTTTATCATGTCTCTAAGAAATACCCTTCTTTATGCCCTTCTAACAGTAAGTATCACCTTAACTATTTCTCTCTTCTATGCAATAATGATAAATAAAGCAAGATTCTCAGTTTTTTGGAGATTTATATATTTTGCTCCTGTAGTAACACCACAAGTAGCAATAGCTACTATATGGGGATACTTATATAATCCTAATAGTGGACTACTAAATGCCATATTGAGATTTTTTGGTTTTAAAGGACTAAATTGGTTAACAGATCCAAATACTGCATTATTCTCTATTATTCTTACAGCCATATGGGCAGGGATAGGTGGTTCTATGTTAATTTTTACAGCAAGTCTAAAAAATATTCCTCAGGAGTATTATGATGCAGCAAGAATTGATGGTGCTACCGGATTCAAGGAATTCTGGTATATTACTTTACCACTCTTAAAACCTACTCTTCTTTTTTTAAGTGCTACAGGATTAATAGGAGCTTGGCAAGTATTTGATCTTCCCTATATGCTTGGGAGAAATGCTCCTGCAAAAAGCGTAATGACTGTATCCTGGTATACTTATGAAACTGCCTTTCAATATTTGAGAATGGGAAGAGCTTCCGCAGGTGCCTTTTTATTATTTATTGTTATTTTCATAATAACTCTTATAGTCCTTTGGATCTTTCGAAAAGGAGGAATTAAAGGTTATGAATAGAAATGTAAAAAATTTATTGTGGGAAGCTTTTAGATATTCGGTAATAATATTTGGGGCTTTTTGGATGATTTTACCATTTTTTTGGCTTTTTTCTGCTTCTCTTATGACTCCTCAAGAGCTTTTAGCTTTCCCTCCTAAATTTCTTCCTTCAGAGCCCCAATGGAAAAATTACATTGAAGTAGTGAAGAAAATACCAATACTGATGTACTACAAAAATAGCCTTATTGTAGCCATTTCTGTTACTTTAAGTGTTCTTTTAACGTCATCCTTAGCAGGATATTCCTTTGCAAAATTAAAATTTCCAGGAAGAGAAGCTTTTTTTAGATTTGTACTTTCTACTATGATGTTTCCCGTATTTATTTTCTTAATTCCTGTGTATTATCTTATGAAATTATTTGGGTGGCTTAATAATTATCTTTCTTTAATTACACCTTTTATGGTGAGTGGATATGGAATTTTTCTTATGAGACAATTTATATTAACTATTCCCAATGAGCTTCTTGATTCTGCAAGAATTGATGGAGCAAGTGAGCTTAAAATATATTTAAAAATAATACTTCCATTATTAAAACCTGCCTTAGCAACCTTAGCAATCCTCACATTTATAGGACAGTGGAACTCCTTCTTATGGCCTCTTATTGTAACTTCTTCTTCCCAACATCTGATGACCCTTCCTGTGGGAATATCAAGACTGTCTTTAGCATTTTCAACAACAGAGACTCAGCACTTAATTTTAACAGCTTTAGTTTTACAAGTTGTTCCCACGGTAGCATTATTCCTTTTCTTGCAAAGATATTACATAAAAGGTTTTGTCCTTTCAGGATTTGGAGAAGTATGAATTTCTTCATAGTAGATATTGGAGGGACAAATTTAAGAATTGCTATTTTGAATTCCAAAGGAGAAATATTAAAAAAGGAAAGATTTGGAACTCCTAAGGATTTTATTAAAATATCTGAGGTTATTGAGGAGAATTATAAAAATTTTAGAGAGGAGTATTTTTTAAAAGAAATTATAGGAATTTCTGTGGCAGGAGCAGTTTTTAAAGATGAAGTTTGGCTCCCTAATATATCAAAAGAAAGATTTCCATTAAAAACTTTTCTTTCTGAAAAATTGAAAATTCCTATAAAAATATTGGACGATAGAGTATCAGGAGCTCTTGGGGAGTATTGGAGAGGAAAGGGTCAGAATAAAGATATAATTTTATATTTTATCATTGGAACAGGAGTAGGACTTGGCATTGTTATTAATGGAAAGCCATTATATGGAAAAAACAATGTTTCAGGTTCCATAGGTTGGATCCCTATTGGAAAAAGAAATTCCTATTCTTCAAAGATTGGAACATTGGAATCTCAAATTTCAGGTCCTTCTATATTAAGACAATATAATAAGATCTCAGGAAAAAATTTAGAAAAAACTGAAAAAGTATTTGAATTATTTGAGAAAGGAGATAAATATGCAAAAGAAGTTATCTCTAAGGTAGGAAAAATCTTAGGAAAAACCCTTTCCTCTCTTTTAAACATCTTTGACCCTGATATTGTAATTTTCTCAGGAAGTATTGGATTAAAGTGGGAGACTTTCAAGCCTTTTGCTTACCCTATTATGAATCTTTATCTTTCACCTGTTATTAAAAATAATTTTGAAATTACTATCTCGGAATTAAAGGAAGACGCACAACTTCTTGGATCTGCATATACTCTTAAATTTTTCTAATTCCAAACTATTGAACTTCTTCCTCAAGTTTATCATCTTTATTTTCTATTAGGCTCAATACTGTTGTGATTCTCACGAGAAAAATAAAAATTTTTTCTTTTAAAATTTATTTTACAATCCCTATTTATATCTTAAAGGATAACTGCATTAATTAGTGCCTTCTCAAGATCTTCTAAGAAAAATAAGCTTCTTATGCTTAAAGATTTTGAAAAAGAGAGCGATATCTATAAGTCTTAAAAAAATTTCCCCATGGAATAAAAAGGACAGAAATTGACCCTATAGGGGGATATAATAAGCCTTGAAAAAATTATGGGAGGAGGTAATATGATGAGATTTAAAAATTTATTTTCTCTATTAATTCTCTTTGTTTTACTTCTTAGCTTCACTTTTGCTCAAAGCTCTATCCCAAAGCTTTATGTTGAAAAGGTAAACAGTGTGGAAGGGTACCTTATTGATCCAGTAAAAATCTACTTTATAGAGAAGATAAAAGAAAAGAGAATAGGAATTGCATATAGTAGGGATGAGGCAGATTATATTGCAGAAATAACTATAGTATCTGCAAATAGTAGAAGAAACTTCAATTGGGTAATACTTCTTTTACCATTATGGCCTATAGTGCCAGTTACAACTGTAGAAGGGGATGCAATAGTAGCTGTGAGAATATTTGATAAATATGGGCAAGAGGTGTTTTTTGAACAGGCAGGATCAGTAAAAAGTGGAAGGTGGTTTTTTGGAGATTTTGTCTCAGAAAGTTCTATTAAAAAAGACGCAGTTATAGATTGTGTAAATAAACTCATGGTAGGACTTACTCTAAGATAGGAGATTTTAAGGGGAGGTGAGAATTATCTCCTTCCCCTTATATGCTTAAAAATAATTTTGGGTTAAAATAAAGAAAATAATGTTGAAGGGGGGATGTAAAATTTGAGGATCAAAGCAATTTTAGAAGGGGATATTCTTCCTATCGATTATCGTTCCCATTTTATGAGTTTTATTAAAGAAGCTTTGAAGGTAACAGATTTAGGAAAAGAGTATTTTGAAAAACTATATAAGTATGAAGAAGAGGGTGAAATAAGGAATAATAAAGCAGGAAAACCTTTTTGTTTTGCGGTGAGATTTTTGCATGACAAAGAAGAGTTTAAAAAGGAGAAAGATATTTTGTATATTAAAAGCCCCATTGAATTTTATATTTCCACTGTAGATCCAGGATTCTTAGTAGCTCTTTACAATGGCCTATTAAGTAAAAGATTATATCCATTTAAGATGGGTGATGGAGGAATTTCAAAAAGGAGAAACATAATACTTCTTAGGGAAAGAAAAATAAAAGAGAATAAAGTAGTTTTTAAAACTCTTTCCCCCATACTTATAGAAGATAAAAATGATAAACCACTTCTTCCTATAAATTTAGAAGATAATCAACCTCTTTTTGAAGAAAGTGAAGATTTTGTCTACTTCTTAAGAGAGTTTAACTATACATCGGATACTATTTTAAGAAGCGTAAGGAAAGAAGGGTTAAAAGAAAGATTAGATTTTAAGCCTATAAAGTTGAGAAAAGAGGTGGTTAAACATAGGGTAAGAGAAAAGAATGTAGAACCTAAGCTTTATACCTTTACCTGTTTTTCAGGGATTTTTGAGCTTTCTGGAGATGTGGAGGATTTAAACTATTTGTATCAGCTTGGACTTGGATTGCGAAGAGCTCAAGGTTTTGGCATGGTGGAGGTGTTGTGAATGAAAGAAAGTATTAGATTATATCCAGGAAACTGGTTATATAACGCAGGAGTAATTGGATTTTTGGAAGTAATTACTTATGGTGAAGGTAATAATGTAGTTGAAGAGTGGTTAAAAAATGACGGAAGTGTAGAGATAGAGAAAAGAGTTTTTGATTTTAAAAGACTTGGAAATAGAGAAGTACCTTTTTGTTTATATTATTATGTTGAATTTCTTACAAAAGATGAAGATATCGAAAATTGGCGTAAAAGAACTGATAAGAAGAATATTTCTTATGAGGAAAAGTATAAGCAAATAGCAGAAGAGTTTGGAGATGTATTATGGGGATATAAATATGTAAGAGCAATGAATAAACTATTTTATTCAGACATGCCTTATCAAAATCTTTTTCAAAAAGGAGACTGGAGTGAAAATTCATTAAGCAATTTCATAAATAAAATTCCAGAATCTATATTAAAACCGGGTAGAATCTGTGGTATCTGTAATAATTTCTATTCATCTTCCTTTCCATATCTTTCCGAGAAAACTGTAAAAAGAATTGAAAAATTTTCTGAGATGTATGTTCATAAGCTAAATATTGGTTCTTCTTTGGCGGAATTTCCTAATAGTTTCTGGAATAACTCTCAAAGTCTTAATGTGTGTCCCCTTTGTGCCTATTTAATTATTCATCATCATATTGCCTTAACTAGTCTTTCAGATAAATCAGAAATTTTTGTTAACGCTCCTTCTTTTAAAGTGATGTGGTATTTGAACAGATATATGAGGGAGGTCTATGGAAAAGAAAAAATAGGAAGAGTAAGAGAACTTCTTGGAATATCAATTATTGAAATGGCTCTAAGGCTTAATATTCAACTTGGTAAATGGACAATGATGAATATAGAAGTTGTAAGTAAGTATAAAGAGGGAGATAATGATAAAATAGATTTCTTTAATTTACCGTATGAGGCCGTTTTACTTCTTTCTGATCGTGATATTGCAAGTTTGCTAAATGAAATTGGCGAACTAAACATTTTAGATTTGATTTTAGATGGTAAATATAAAGAAATATTAGACCTTGCAGAAAGGCTTTTTAAAATTGGGCTAAAACATAAAGAAGATAGAGGAAAGCAGGAAAATGAGTTTATAAATAATAAAGTTAAACTAACTAAAAATAGAGAAAATCTGATTTCTTATTCTCAAAAACTTTTTAAACTCTATGCTTTAATCGAGGAAAAAATTAGAAAGGAGGTTTATGTATGAATGAAGGTTTTAATTTCGAAGAAACCATAAAGGAGTTAAAAGAGCAGATTAAAGAGGGCGAGATTGAATATGAGAACTTTAGAGAAGTATTTAAGCAGTATAAGGAACTGGGATTTCATTTAGAGAAGTTACTTGAATATGCGATTAAGAATGCTAAAACTGATGTTACTAAATTTAGGAAACTATATGATGAGATAAAGGTCCAAAATATAGCTAATTTATGTGATGAATTAAGAAGTTATGGGGAAAGTCTTAGACTTAAAAAATCTGAAGTTGAGGATAAAGAATCATTATATAAAAGATTTTACGATAAAGAGAAAAATACTCCTGTGGGAATGACTTTCAGAATACTTGAGTTGTCGAGACTTGGGAAAAGAGAAGAGGTTTTCTATATAATCCTTAGAGAATTTATTGCCGTTGGAGAAGAAGTCAGTGAAAAACTTGTAAGAGCCTTTAATCCTAAGTATTCAATTGAGAGCTTTAGAACATTACTTTATTCATTTTTCAGTGGGCTTTTAGGGGGTAAAGAGGATAAAAAAGAGGATAAAAAATCATTAGAGGAGGTAGAGGCAAATGAACAAAAATAGTGAGCAATTTAAACATGTAACTCTTACTTTAATTTTTGAGGGATCCGCATTAAATAGAGACGAAAAAGTGGGGGGAAATATTCTCTCCATTAAAAAACTAAAATATGGGAATAAAATAGTAAGCTTTATAGGAAAACCAGCTATAAGACATTATCTTTTTGAAACATTAGTAAAAGCTTATGGATGGAAACCAAGCCTGGTGACAGGACAAGGAGAAGTTGTTCAATTTGATATTACTAAGGATGATATTTTGTCAAGCCCTGAGTTGGATGCATTTGGATATATGTATACTATAGGACAACAAGCATCTATAACAAGAAAATCCC
>JBNARO010000029.1:20046-26642 GCA_049718665.1 Dictyoglomaceae bacterium
GACAACAAGCATCTATAACAAGAAAATCCCCCGTTGGAATAACCAAAGCTATTGGATTAGATCCTTATGAAGGGGACATGGCTTTTTATGCAAATCACGATTTAGTAAATAGAGGAATAAAACAGGGGCTTAACGTAACTCCTAATCCTTATAGTAAAGAAGAGCATCAATCTTTTTATAAAGTAAGTTTCACTATTGATGTGGATGTTTTAGGAAGGGATGAATGGATTGTTAGTAAAAAGCCTGAGTTTAACAATGGAGAATTGAGGATTTCATTGACAGATAAGTCGGATAATAAAAAAGAAGACAATATTATTAAGGTTATAAAAAATGTTGAAAAGGAAGGAGATAAATATAAGGTGGAAAATGGGACTATAGAGTGGAAAGAGATTGAAGGCAAATACAAAATAATCTTTGAAGTCAGTAAAGAAGAGAAGAAAAAGCGCATAGAACAAATAATTAATGCTATAAAAAATGGTCTATACGCTCAATCAAGCAATGAACAAAATACAATTATTCCCTTATTCCTAATAGCGGGATATGTAAAAGTTCCATCTCCTATCTTTCATCCTTATCTGGATCTTGTTCAAATATCTGAAAAAACTTATCAAGTTGTAGGAGTCAATGATGCTCTACAAAACAGTTGGATAGATGGGGATGTTTTTCTCATGGATAGCGAAAAGGTAAGGGTAGATAAAGAAAAATTAGGAGAAAAAGTAACGCAAGATTGGAGTTCTTTTCTTAAAGTTCTTGGTATAGATTCTCATAGTTCAGAAAAGGGTGGAGATAATTAATGGATAATAAAATTAAGGCTTTGAAAATTAAGATATATCAGCCTCAAGCCCATTATAGGATACCTTTTACGTATGGGCGAAGACATACATATCCTATTCCCCCATACTCTACAGTCCTTGGCTTAATAGCTAATGTACTTGGAATAAGAAACATACCAGGCCAGGAAGAACCATGTATCAATGAAAATTGCAATTGTGACTACCATAAACTTAAAGAGGTAAAGATATCTATTTGTGGGAAATTTGTAGCAAAAACTACCGAGTACACATGGCTTAGAAATTTGAGTAAAGAAGCTCATACCAAAAGATTTGGCGTGGTAGAGAATAGATACGTAGGAGGATATATAGAGCATATAGGTGGTCAAATTCCTGCCTTTATTGATATATTAAATGAAGTAAACATTTTGATTTACCTTTACCATTACGATATCAATTTTTTAGAAAAAATTAAAGAAACTTTTGAAAATCCAGTAAATGATAGATCTCCTTTACATCTTGGAAGAGCGGAAGATTGGATTGTAATAGAAGATTTAGACTATGTAGATTTAGTTATAGATGAAATAAATGGAAACTATGGATATTTCTTTTGGGTACCTGAAAAAATCTTTTTTGATAAGTTTGATTTTGATAAGGTAGAAGGATTATTATACAATCTTCCTACTTTTTACAAAATAAAAGATGGTATTAGAAATTTTGTTTATATAAGGACAAAATTAAACGATGGAAACTTAGGGGATATCTTGGGTTATTTAGATGAAAAGGAAGATATTCCTATATTCTTAGCTGATTTAAAGGGGGGTTAAAATGGTTGAAATATTGGCGAAATCTTTTAAAAAGGATGGAGAAAAAATAACTTTATCAAGACATACCTGGGATACACTTAAAGTTTTTGAATATATAGAGAATAGGATTGAAGATAAAAGATTGATAGAAGCGATAAAAGTTGCTGTGTTTTTACACGATCTTGGCAAGGTATTACCTGCATTTCAGATTAAGTCTCTGAATAACAGAGATTATGAACCATCGGATGTTGTGTATGAAATTCCCCATTCGCTCTTTTCTGTTTTCTGGATTAAAAAGGATGAACTAAAAAACAAATTTGGGGAAGAATATTTTAACTTCATAATATCTGCTGTTTCATATCATCATTGGAGAGAAAATTTTGATGACTTTATATCCAGAGATAATGAGATTTTTATTAAATTATGCAAAAAGATAAAAGAAGAATGGGGAGAATATTTAAGGGAAAATTTACTTCAGGAATTTTCAGATTTTGATGGCTACAAAGATTATATAGACATAAATGGATCATGGCTTAAAGGTATTATAAAAAGAAGAAGCTTTATGAATTACGCTATTCCACCCTATAAATTTGATTACGAACCGCTAAGAAAGGAAGTTAAGAAAGATTGGATTTTAATATCTGGCTTTTTGCAGAGATGTGATCATTTTGCATCTTGGTGTGAAGAGGAGGGTGAAAATCTTAACAATGTTGAAATAGAACCTAAAAGGCAGGAAGAGATCTTTCAAGAAGTTAAGAATAAAATAGGGGAAAAAGCTTGGCAATTTAATTTTATAAAAGAAGGTAATTTAATTCTTGTTGCCCCTACAGGATACGGAAAAACTGAATTTGCCTTTTTATGGTCCAAAGGAAATAAATTTATCTATACTCTACCCTTGAGATCTGCAGTAAATAAAATTTATGATAGGGCAGTGGATGTTTTTGGTAAAGAAAAAACAGGTATTCTACACTCAGATGCTGACGTTTATTTATTAGAAAAAGCCTCAGATATGGTAGATCCTATTAAGGTTTATGAAACTGCAAAGCAGATTTCACATCCTGTTTTGATATCAACAGGAGACCAATTTTTTCCTTATGGATTAAGACCTCCTGGATATGAAAGGGTTTTTTCTGTTTTTTCCTATTCAAAGCTTATTATTGACGAGGTTCAGGCATATGATCCTTCTGCTTGTGCAATTATTGTAAAGTTTGTAGAGTGGATCTCTAAGATGGGTGGAAAATTTTTGCTGATGACAGCGACACTTCCCAACTTTGTAAAAGACAGGATAAAAGAAATAAATAATGTTGAAATAATAAATATATATGAGAAGGAAAAAGAGAATTTTAAAAAGTTTTTTAAGCATAAAATAAAAGTTAAGCTAATAAAAAACGAAAATAGTGAGAAAAAATATGAGTTACCAGAGGAAGAGATAAAAAGAATAGTCGAAGAAGCAGAAAAAGGCAAAAGAGTACTTGTAATTTTAAATACTATTGATTCTGCACAGAGAGTCTTTGATAGGATAAAAGAATACACTCAGAAAAATGTATATCTATTGCATTCACGGTTTACTTTTGATGATAGGAAAAGAAAAGAAAGAGAGCTTTTTGAGAAATTCCAAAATCCTAAGGATATCTCAGAAAAAGAAGGGAAAATTCTTGTGTCAACTCAAATAGTAGAGGCATCTCTTGATCTTGATGCAGATATTATATTTACAGAAATATGTCCTCTTGACTCTTTAGTACAAAGAATGGGGAGAGTATTGAGAAGGTATTTCTATAGAGATGGAAAGGTGATAAATAAAAGTGATGGAAAAGAATATGATATTACTACAAAAGAATTTAGGACCTATGAAAATGAACCTAATGTTTATATCTGGGTATTTGAAAAGGATCTATGTTCAGGGAGTAATAGAGTATATCTGAAGGAGTTACTTAATCTTTCTCTTGCGTGGCTTTGGAAAAAGAAAGAAGTTAGAGATTTGGAAAACCTTCTAAAAGAGAGGGGAATTTTGGAAGATAATAATTTAAATGAAGAGATTCTTAAGGAGATTTTTAAAGATTTGGTAAGCAATGAAAAAGGTAAAGGAAAGAGAAAAGAGAATTTTTATCAAAAAATATTAGAGCATGAGTGGGGAAAAGAAATAGATGGAATAGAAATTGAACTCTCCGAATACGACAAATATTATCTGGTTAACTCATTTTACAAAAGCTTAAACCCTGATGGAGATTATCTTAAAAAGTTTTATGAAACGATAAATCTTCTTGATGCGGGATGGATGTCTGAGAAAAAAAGCGAAGCGGAAAGGCTTTTTAGAGAGGTTTACTCGATTCAAGTGGTTCCTAACAATCTTTTAGAAGATTTTAAAAATGATATAAAAAATTTTATAGAAAAAGAAAACTTTAATTATACAAATTTTAAAACCCAAATAATATCAAAATACTGCGTAAATGTAGATTTAAGAATATATATGAAAGAAATTGGTATATTAAGTAACAATTTAAAAATGACAACAGAACTCTTACCTGAAATTTCAATAAGTAGAAATTTTGAAAGGATAGGGAAAATACAACGCTGGTTAAGTGACATATATTACGATAGATCTTCCGAATATGAAAATGAAAAAGGTTTTATTACAAAACAAAAAAGAGATTAATTTATGGACAATCTTCCTCAAGACCTTAGAATTACTGGGATTAAAATAAATTATCTTTTTGTATGTGAAAGAAAGCTATGGCTTTTTGATAGAGGTATTGGTATGGAGCATACCTCAGAGAAGGTGCTTTTGGGAAAGCTTTTAGAAGATAGTAGTTATCTTTCTGAAGAGAAAAGAAAAATTTTAATTGATGACTTAATTTGTATAGATATTATCTCTGAAGATGAAATAAGAGAGGTTAAGTATAGTAATAAGATGGAAGAGGCAAACAGAATGCAGATTTTATATTACCTTTATTATCTAAAGAAATTAGGAATAAAGAAGAAAGGAGTACTTAATTATCCAAAACAAAGAAAAAGGGAAATAATAGAACTTACTCTCGAAGATGAAAGAAAGGTAGAGGATGCTCTTTACAGAGTTGGAGAAATAATTAAGATGGAAAAACCTCCTTCTGTCGTGAAGAAAAGTTATTGTAAAAAATGTGCCTATTATGAGTTTTGTTTTGTAAGTGAGTAGAGATGGGGAGAGATTATTATATATTTTCTAATGGTTCTCTTAGAAGAAAAGAAAACACTCTTTACTTTGAAACATCAAATGGTGAAAGGAAATACTTTCCTGTAGAGAATATAGATAACATACACCTTTTTGGAGAGATCGACCTTAATACAAAGGTCCTTAATTTTCTTGCTCAGAATAATGTTATTCTTCATGTATATAATTATTATGGATATTACTCAGGGTCCTACCTACCTCGTGAAAAGAATATCTCAGGAGAGGTTATTGTAAGACAAGTAGAGCACTATCTTGATAAAGAGAAAAGATTCTATCTTGCTTACTCTTTTGTAGAAGGAGCCCTTTTTCATATGATGAGAAATTTAAGAAATTACGATGGAATGGAGGATTATATAGAGAAAATATTGGAAGAATTAAATAAATCTTCTCAATGTAGTAGTATACAAGAACTTATGGGATGTGAAGGAAGGGCAAGAGATAGTTATTACCAAGCCTTTAATGTGTTCCTTAAAAAAGAGTTTTTCTTTAAAAAGAGAGAAAAAAGACCTCCTACAAATCCAATAAATGCCTTAATTTCTTTTGGGAATTCACTTCTCTATTCTATTACTTTATCGGAGATTTATAGAACCCAATTGAACCCTGCTATAAGTTATCTTCATGAAGTTAGAGAAAAAAGATATTCTCTCAGTCTTGATATTTCTGAGATATTTAAGCCTCTAATTGTGGACCCTGTGATATTTAAGCTCATAAATAACAATATGATAAAACTTTCAGACTTTGAAGAGGATGTAAACTACTGCTATCTCAAAGAAGAAGGAAGGAAAAAATTCCTTCAAGAGTTTGATGTAAAACTTCAGACTACAATTAAACATAGAAAATTGAATAGAAGTGTATCATATCGGTTTCTTATAAGACTTGAATGTTATAAACTCATAAAACATCTTTTAGAAGATGATTTGTATAAACCCTTAAAGGCTTGGTGGTAATCATGTATGTAATTGTTACTTATGACATAAGTGAAGATAGAGTAAATAAAGTAAGAAAGATTTTAAAAAGATATCTTAACTGGGTTCAAAATTCAGTTTTTGAAGGAGAAATAACAGAATCAAAACTTGAAAAATGTAAATTAGAGCTGAGTTTTATCATAGAAAAGGAGATAGACTCTATTTATTTTTATCTAATAGACAATAAGTACAGTTTCAGAAAGACCACTTTAGGAATAGAAAAAGATGTTACTGACAATATTTACTAAATTTGCAGTGAGCCTGCTTTTCAGTAAAATAGTTTTAAGAACTTGTAAGATTCTTAATTTGAGCGAAAGATTCAAACTAACAATAAAATTTAACTTGAAGTTTACTGCGGATCTATCTTTTAGCTGTCTTTTAATTAAAACTGGATTATAATATAATCTGTAGAGTATTAATGAGGGTTTTTCAAAGATATTAATTATACTTTGAGAAGTGGGTTTGATCTGAACAATGTGGGATTTAAACATTATTTCTGATTTTCGGGTCTTATCAAAACGCCAAGTTTGATCTGAACAATGTGGGATTTAAACAAAGGAGTAACATTTGAACTCGTTAGAGCAAGTACTGTTTGATCTGAACAATGTGGGATTTAAACAAGGAATTAATGAATTTTCACAAAAAGAAAGAATAAGTTTGATCTGAACAATGTGGGATTTAAACAAATCAGGTAAAGGAAGATTTATATTTCAAATGCATGTTTGATCTGAACAATGTGGGATTTAAACATTTTTACCAGCTCTTTTTCCGTGAATAAAGAAGAAGTTTGATCTGAACAATGTGGGATTTAAACGGATGTAGATTTTGTAGATATTAAGGAAACATGAAA
>JBNARO010000030.1:0-23564 GCA_049718665.1 Dictyoglomaceae bacterium
CTGTTCTTATTGTCTTGAAGTATATATGTTATAAATATAGATGTCAATAGAAGAATGGAGAGTGTTTGAAAAATCGTAATATTAGCTAAAAAGAAAGCTTAAATAAGGCAAAAATAACATTATAAATAGCAAATTTAGAAAGAGAATACAAAGTTTCCTATAGAATCCCCTAAATTTCATCTTCTTTAATAAAGACTTTAGCAGATTTACTTTATTTTTCTTCCTCTCTCAAGTTTGATAGGATATAATCTCTTTCCCTATAAAAGTTACAAATTCTTTTACTATCTCTTCAAGTTCTCTGAATGATAAATCTTGGTCTTCCTCTCCTCCTTCTCTTTTCTCAAAAAATTTCTTAGAAAGTTTTATTAGCAATTTAAGTCCTAAAAGACTCGTTTTGTAAATTTTCAAACAGTCTCCCCATTCTAACATAAACATTCTACTTACTTATGATGTATAATATAAATCTATGAGAATTTTTATTACAGGAAATCCTGGAGTTGGAAAGACAACACTTTTAAAAAAGATAAATGAATTTTGTAGGGGAAAAGGTATATCTACCTCTGGTTTTATTACCGAAGAAGTAAGAGAGGGAAAATATAGAGTTGGATTTGAATTATTATCCTTAAAAACTTATGAAAAATTTAATTTTGCTTCCATCTATAAAGTTACTCCTTACAAATTTGGGAAGTATTATCTTGATATTGAGAAATTTGATAAAGTTTTGGAAGACATTTTTTGTATTGATGCAGAGATTTATATACTTGATGAAATTGGTAAAATGGAGTTCTTTTCAAATAAATTTAAAAATAAGATATACAATTTTTTAGATAGTAAAAAAAATATAATTGCTTCTCTCCATAGGGACTTTGTATCTGAATTTAAAAATTATGGAAGAATTTATCAACTAACATATGAAAATAGGGAAATAATTTTGAATGAAATAAAGGAGGAAATTCTAAAACAATTAAAATAGGCGATTAGTTAGGATTTGCTGGATTATATATAGAAACTCCTATACTAATAGACATTTTAAAGAGACTATTTCTTGTAGAATTATAAATCTCTAATTAAGACGAGACAATATTTTTTTCTAAATAATCTTCACTTTGTACAAGACATAAAACTACAAATTCATCTCCTGTGATACGAGCAATAAGATCATTTTCTAGAATATTTAATTTTTGGACTCTATTCGAGATTCTTAGCTGTTGTTCGGCTAAAGTAAGAAATCCTCTTCTATTGTATAAATTTGTTAGTTCATCAGTAAGAAACAGTCTTTTTAGTCATTATGAGCTCTTTTAGTAGACTTTCTTTCCTTATCAATTAAAAGATTTAGGAAACCCTAAGGCATAACTTTTGATTTACTAATAATTAAAGGATCTCCTAAGGGAGTTAATCCATGAGCTCCAAATATATTAATGTTAAGATCATACTCCCTCTTCTAAAATGCCGTTTTCAGTAAATTCAAAAGCTTTTATATTCTTAGATATACGATTTTTGTTTTAGGAATTAACATTTTATTGCATACAAAAGATCTTCTTGTAGGTATTAAAAACAAGTGCAAAAGTAGGCAAAGGAGGCAATTTTATTGGTTAATAGAATTAGGAGATTTCTTCATAATCATAAGTGGAACTTTATTGATGTTCGAATAAGCTTAGCTCGTTTAAGAATTTCTTTTCCTTTCAGTCCCTATAGGAGGTAGAGCTTTACCTATTCTTCTTATTCCTGTTAGAAAGGAAACAGTTTTGTATTCGATAGAGAATTTACATATCCAGAGTTAACGTAAATGGAGAACCTTAGATTTCCGTTTACATGGGAGCTCTTCTTACAAGGAAGAATTTCTCAATAAGACTGTTCAGCCTCTTCTTTTAACTCTTCTATTAGACTTTTTACAGATACAATTTTATTTACTTTATATGCATTAGCTCCTGCAAAAGCAAATCCCTCTTTTAAGTTTCCTCGCTTTGCATTGAGGAGGGCTATAGCTATACAGTAAGGAGAATTTTGATAGTCACAAGTTTTAATACAATGGAAAGGACATTTAAAAGGTTTTTTCTCTCCTCTTTCTACAGATTCTATAAACTCATTTTTAATAGCTCTTCCTGGAAGTCCTACAGGGCTTTGAATAATTACAATATCTTCTTTTTTTGCCTCAAGATATGCTTTCTTAAATTCAAAGGATGCATCACACTCTTCGGTAGCAACAAAACGAGTTGCCATCTGGACTCCATCTGCTCCTATTTTTAAAAACCTTGCTATATCTTCTCCTGTATATATACCTCCTCCCGCTATGATAGGTATTTTCCTATCATATTTTTCTTCTAAAACTCTTACCTCATAAATTACTTCTTTTAATCTTTCCTCTAAAGTAATATTGGGATTTTCCAGCTCTTCTCTTTTAAATCCTAAATGTCCTCCCGCTAAAGGTCCTTCTACAACGAAAGCATCGGGCAAATAATTAAATTTTTCTTTCCATACCTTAGCTATAAGCCTTGCAGCTCTTCCAGAAGACACGATAGGTACCAATTTGGTTCTACTCTCATTTATAAGAAATTTGGGAAGATCTAAAGGAAGTCCTGCCCCCGAAAAAATAATGTCAATTCTTTCTTCGATAGCAGTTTTTACCATATCCGCAAAATTAGTAAGAGCCACCATAATATTTACTCCTAATATTCCTTTAGTCATTTCTCTTGCTTTTCTTATTTCTCTTTTTAAAGCTCTAATGTTTGCAGATAAAAAATTTGAAGAAAAATCATGTTCAGACATACCAATTCCTGCTGTTCCTATAACTCCAATTCCACCTTCCTCAGCTACAGCAGATGACAATCCTGAGAGAGAAATTCCTACGGACATGCCTCCCTGAATTATAGGAATTTTAGCGACTAAATCTCCAATTTTTAAATTTGGGAGTTTCATAAAAAATCTCCTTTTTTATAAAATTTTTTAATTATACTCCTTTAAAAGAAAAATGGCAAATTATGGATAGATTCTATAAATTTGTCTTGGGAAAGGAATAGTTTCTCTTACATGCTTTAGTCCACAAATCCATGCGACAGTTCTCTCTATTCCAAGACCAAAACCAGAATGAGGAACACTTCCATATCTTCTTAAATCTATGTACCACTCAAAAGCCTCTCTTGGCAGATTATACTCTTTTATTTTTTCCTCTAAAAGATTTAGATCATGAATTCTTTGGCTTCCTCCAATAATTTCTCCATATCCTTCTGGAGCAAGTAAATCATCATTAAGAACTTCTTCAGGATTATCGGGATCTGGCTGCATATAGAATGCTTTAATTTTTGCAGGATAGTGATGGATAAAAACAGGTTTCTCAAACTCTTGAGATATTATTGTTTCTTCATCTCCGCCAAAATCATCTCCATATTTTGCAGGAATTCCCTTTTTATTCAAAAGTTCAACAGCTTCTTTATAAGTTATTCTTGGAAATGGAGGAAGGATTTTCTCTAAAGGCTTTGTATTCCTCTCAAGAATCTCAAGTTCCTTACTCCTTTTCTCTAAAACCCTTTGAACTATATAACTTACCAGTTCTTCTTGAAGTCTCATATTGTCTTGCCAATCCCAATATGCCATCTCAGGCTCTACCATCCAAAACTCTGTAAGGTGTCTTCTGGTTTTTGATTTTTCTGCTCTAAAGGCAGGACCAAAACAATAAACTTTTCCCAAAGCCATACATGCAGCTTCCATATAAAGCTGTCCACTTTGAGATAAGTATGCTTTTCCAAGATCGAAATAATCTAATTCAAAAAGAGTTGTAGTTCCTTCACAAGAAGAGGGAGTTAAAATAGGAGCATCTACTAAAATAAATCCCCTATCATCAAGAAAATCTCTTATAGCTTTTATTACTTCACTTCTTATTCTCAAAATCGCTTGCTGTTTTCTTGATCTAAGCCATAAGTGTCTATGTTCCATAAGAAATTCTATAGAGTGATCCTTTTTCTGAATAGGATAATCTTGAGAAAGAGATACTATCTCTACCTTATTCAAATGAATTTCCCATCCTCCAGGAGCTCTTTTTTCTTCCCTGACCTTTCCCTGCACAATTATTGAAGATTCCAATGGAATTTTTTCTATTTTCTCCAATTCTTCCTGAGAAAAATTATTTAGATCTGCTATACCCTGAATAAATCCAGTTCCATCCCTTATAATTAAAAAAACAATTTTACCACTTGACCTCTTATTAGCAAGCCAACCTCTTATTTCTATTTCATCCTCTTTGATTTTTGGAATGTCCTCAATATAAACCCAAGGCGTAGCCATAGATATTCCCTCCTAACTTTTTTTCACTAATTCAAAAGCTCTTTTCTCTGTCTCAAAGATTATTCTTTCCTCATCTAAGGTCTTTACCTCTCTTTTTTCCATAAGAATTTTTCCATCTACAATTACTGTATCCACATCAGAAGAATTAGCGCTATAAACCAGGTGAGAAATTAGATTAAATCTTGGGAAAAAGTGAGGTTTTTTAAAATCAATCAAAATTAAATCTGCCTTTTTGCCCACTTCTATACTTCCAGAATCCGTCCAACCAAGAATTTCCATTCCATTTTTTGTTGCCATCTTTAATGCTAAGACTGCAGGAATAGCAGTAGGGTCTTTTGTACAGCCCTTATGTAGGATTGCAGAAAGTCTTATCTCTTCCCACATATCTAAATTATTATTACTTGATGGACCGTCAGTTCCCAATCCAACCTTTACTCCCTTTTTTATCATTTCCTTGAGAGGAGCGATTCCTGATGCAAGTTTCAGATTACTTTGAGGATTATGAGCAACTCCAACTTTTCTTTCTGCCAATATATCTATCTCTTCAGAATCTACAAAAACACAATGAGCAGAAATAGTAGGTACATTAAATAAACCAATTTTTTCCATAAGTCTTATGGGAGTTTCTCCATATCTTTCTTTTATCTCTTTAACTTCTCCTTCTGTCTCTGCAAGATGAGTATGAATTCCTAAGTTATATTGAATAGCTTTGTCAATAACTTTTTCCAAAAATTTAGGAGGACAAGTGTAAGGAGCATGAGGTGCAAGACTTACTAAAATTCTTCCATTACAAGATTTATGCCACCTTTCCGCAAAATTTAAGCTTTCTTTTAATCTTTTATCTTCATCTCCAAGAGTCGCAATCATTCCCCAAGAAAGATTTGCTTTAAGACCACTTTCCTCCACTACTTTTGCTACTTCATCCATATAGAAATACATATCTGCAAAGGCAATGGTTCCACTTTTTATCATTTCTAAAGCTCCAAGCAGGCTTCCCCAATAAACATCTTCCGCAGTAAGTCTTGCTTCATAAGGCCAGATTTTTGTCTCAAGCCACTCTTTTAATGGAAGATCATCTGCAAAACCTCTAAATAGAGTCATAGCAAGATGAGTATGAGTATTCACTAAGCCTGGCATAACAATTTTATCTTTTCCATTTATCACATAATCAAAATCTTTTGGGACTTCTTTCCCTATATATTCAATTCTGTCATTCTTTATCAAAATATTTATCTCAGAGATAACTTCTTCATCCTTGAGCAAAGAAATATTCTTGATTAATATATTCATGTCTTTAAAGCCTCCCTTAATTTCTCTATATTCTCTCTAAAAGGAGGATAAATTACTCCCTTTTCTGTAATTATAGCGGATATCAGTTCATTAGGTGTAACATCAAAGGCAGGATTTAGTGCATTTATGCCATCAGGAGCAATCCTTTTCCCTGCAAAAGATAGAACTTCTTCAGGGTCTCTTTCCTCTATAACAATATCTTCTCCTTTTTCCAATTGAAAGTCAAAGGAAGAAAGAGGTGCTGCAACATAGAAGGGAACATTGTGATATTTAGCTAAGATTGCCAAGCCATATGTTCCAATCTTATTTGCAGTATCCCCATTTAAAGTTATTCTATCCGCTCCCACTATAACTAAATCAATATTTTTCTTTGCTAATAAATATCCTACCATATTATCTGTAATAAGGGTTGCTGGAATATTCTCCTTAGCAAGTTCCCAACCAGTAAGTCTACTTCCTTGAAGAAGAGGTCTTGTCTCAGTGAAATAAACCATGTTTATATTTTTTCTTCTATACCACGCTTCTTTTACTATTCCTAAGGCAGTTCCTAACCCAATAGTTGCTAAACTTCCTGTATTACAATGAGTCAAAATATTTGATTTATCTGGAATTAAATCTGCCCCATAATTAGCAATGGCTTGGGATCTTTCCCTCTCCTCTTCTTCTATTTTCTGTGCCTCTTCAAGAAGCATTAACTTAAGCTCTGTAGACGATTTTTGTTTGTTCTTTAATATAATTTCTCCTTGTCTTTTTAGAACCATAAATAGATTTACAGCTGTGGGACGAGACAATGCAAATTCGCTAATAACTCCCTGTAAATACTCAGGAAGATTGTATCCTGTGTATTTTATAGCTGCCAAAGCTACTCCATACCCTGCTGCAACCCCAATAGCGGGAGCACCTCTCACTTTCAGTTTTTTAATAGCGTCAATAACCTGTTGATACTTTTGACACTGAATCCACTCTTCCTTCCAAGGGAGTTTTGTTTGATCTAAAATAAATAAAGAATTATTCTTCCACTCTAAAATTTTCATTTTTCATCCTTCCCCTTTATACTCTCTTAGAGCGGATTTACATGGGCAATTCCTCTCTCTTGGAATTTTAGTTATAACAGAAGCAAAAAGGTTTCTAACCTTTTCAATATTTTCCGCCATAGCATCTAAAACTTCTTGATGACTTAAAGGATTTTTAGAAATTCCTGCTGCATAATTAGTTACTAATGATACAACCGCATAGCACATCTCAAGTTCTCTTGCCAAAACTACTTCAGGAACATTAGTCATTCCCACCACATCCCCAAAATTAGAAAACATTTTTATCTCCGCAGGAGTTTCAAATCTTGGACCCTCTGTACAGATATAAGTCCCATAAGGATGTAATTTAATGCCTAAATTCTTTGCCTCTTCTATAAGAATTCTTCTAAGCTCAGGACAATAAGGTTCGGAGAAATCTATATGAATTACTCTTCCATCGCTTCCATCATAAAATGTATATTCTCTTCCTTTTGTAAAGTCAATAAATTGATCCAATAAGACCAAATCTCCAGGAGTTAAATTCATTTTAAGACTTCCTACAGCGGTAGTTGCTAAAATCCTTTCTACTCCAAGGCTTTTTAATGCCCACATATTTGCTCTATAATTAATTTTATGAGGAGGAACAGAATGTTTTGCTCCATGTCTTGCCAAAAATCCTACTTCTTCTCCTTTATAAACTCCTTTTAAGATTTTAGCTTCCCCATAAGGAGTTTTTATTATCAACTCCTCTGGATTTTCAAGAAACTTTGGATCATAAACTCCAGTTCCCCCAATGATAGCTATTCTCATTATCTCACCTCTATAGCAAAAATTTTATTTATAAAAAGAAATAAAAAGTCAACAAAGTCATTCCATAAATCTTCCAAAGTAGGAACCCTATTTGCCCTTATCCATACACTATACCAATAATTTACAGTATCTTCTACCGCCTTATCTATTTGCTTCTGAGTTAAAAAAGAAATACTTCTAAAACCCTCCCCCTTAGTATAAGCCCTTTCAATATCTTTATAATAACTGTGAGCAGATTTTATACTGTTAAATATATAGAACGCAGGTTTTGAGATAAAAGACAAACTTTTAACTTTTCTTGGAGTAATCTGCTCTGCATCTTTCTCATACTTACTATGAAAACCCTTCTCTTGGTAGCTTGAAGATGTATGTAAAGGTTGATTTAGATCTGATATATAATGGGAAAAAACCCCCAGCTCGAAAGCAACAAGTCTCCAAGGTCTTTTTTCTCTTATTAAAGAGATTATATGATAATATTTTTCTCTAACCTTTTCCACTCCCTTCCCTTTTCTCGTCTCTACCTCATATATATGGTTTTGAAAATCTCTGTAAACCCTGTCTGGAGCAATACTTCCTTTAAGAACCTCTTCTTTATAGGGTAATATTTTTCTTTGAAACTCCCTTGGGAGATAGTTTAATGCATTTTCTACAATTCTCTCATGAGTTTTTCCACTCCAGCTCCATATAGGAGAGAGAGTTAAAATAACAAAAAGAAAAAATGATAAAAACTTTTCCCTCATATTACCTCCAAAATAGCAAAAACAAAGCCATATTAATACCCAAAATTACCAAAGGAGTTTTTCCTTGAGTATTTTTATCACAAAATTAAGAGAGAATCAATATGTGCCTTAGAAAATCTTGAATTTCTCTTTTGAATCTTTCTTTTGAGAATCTTTGAGCATTATTTAGAAGATCCTCCCTTTTAAACTTAGCTCTTTCTTTTAGAAATCTTAAAACTGCCTCTTTTAAACTTTTTACATTTTGCTCATAAAAAAATATTCCTGTTTTTCCATCTATTACTGTTTCTAAAGCCCCTCCCCTTCCATAAGCAATTACAGGAGTTCCACTTGCTTGTGCCTCTACAGGAACAATTCCGAAATCTTCTTCTACTGGGAAGATAAGAGCTTGAGCTCTTGCTAAGTATTTTCTTACCGTGGTATCATCTTGCCATCCTAAAATTTTAATATTTTCTCTTGCCATCTTTTTAATCTTTCTCATGTCTTCCCCATCTCCTATTACTACAAGGGGAAGATTTAATTCATTAAAAGTCTCTATCACAAGGTCTACTTTTTTATAGGAAACAAGTCTTGAAAGAACCAAAAAATATTCATCCTTCTCATCAGAAGGAGAAAATTTTTCTACTTCTACAGGAGGATATATAACCTTTGCCTCTCTTCTATAAAATTTCCATATTCTTCTTGCTACGTTTTTAGAGTTTGCTATAAAATAATCTACTCTATTAGCACTTGTTACATCCCAAATCCTTAGATAGTGAAAGAGAAGTCGCACAAAAATGTTTTTAAATCCTTTTTCTACTTTTTTATCTTTTAAATATGAAAAATAAAGATCCCAGATATATCTCATAGGAGTATGACAATAGCAAATATGAATTTGATAAGATTTTGTTAAGACTCCCTTTGCTACACAATGACTACTTGAGATAACTAAATCGTATTTTGAAAGATCAAACTGTTCAATAGCAAAGGGCATAAGAGGAAGATACATAGAGTAATTTTTTCTTCCAAAAGGGAGATTTGAAATAAAAGATTCATGGACCTTTTGAGTTATGTTTAATTTCCTTAAAGTCTCTTTTGAAGCTACTAAAGTAAAAACATCAGCGGAAGAAAACAATTCAAGAAGAGTAGTTAGAACTTTTTCTGCTCCCCCAATATTTACAATCCAATCATGAACAATAGCAACTTTCATTTTCATCCCTCAATACGAACATAGGTTTCAAAAAAACTTGCTCCTTTCCCATCTTCTGCCAATCTTTCATCACAAAGCTCATTTATTCCCTCCTCTCCTTGATCTATGCATAAAGTGTCTGGTCTTACCTTAGGATCAAAAACAAATTTTACTTTCAATTTCCCCCGTGGGGATACTACATATCCTTCTTTAAAGGAATAATAACTCTTCCATATGGGATGGATAAAGCATACGGGAAGTTCTTTTTTATGATCCATAGGTCTTTGGGAATTTATCCTTGTTAAAGATTTTGGAGTAATAAGGACAAAAGGATATTCTTGAGATATTTTAATATTTAAAGAAGGCAAGTTATCTATAAAATGAAATTTTTTATCCTCAGTAAAGAAAACTCCATTCTCAAAAGGAATTTCAGGAAAAAGAGGAGATTTTAGCCATCCCTTTTCTTTTAAAAGAGTAAGATTAATACCAAATGGAGTTAATTTTCTTAAGCTAAAATTCATGATCTCCTGAAAATTTCCAAACTCATTTTCGAATCTCATTCTTCTTGAAAGCTCTTTATATATTTCCCATTCTGAAAGAGATTCTCCCCGATTTTCAAAAATCTTTGGCATATACCCAATTATAGAGTTCCAATAAGATCCTCTTAAATCTTCTTTCTCAAGATATGTAGCAACAGGAAGGATTATATCTGCTAATCTTGTGGTCTCATTCCATCTAAAATCCAAAACTACTTTTAAAGGAATATTTTTTGCTATCTCTTTAAGCTCTTTTATATTTTGGGTTTGATTAAAGAGATTAAAGCTTTGGATCCATAAAACTTCTGGAAGTTTATTTTTAAATTCAGAAACAAGTTTTGCTTTTGGAATTAAATTAAAATCATTTTTGAGTTTAGTCCAAGAAAGGTCAAAAGAGTAAGTACTATAATGAGAAAAGGATACCCCTCCACCTTTAACTCCTAAATTTCCTGTAATAGCAGAAAGGGCATCAATAACTCTAAAGGTAGATACACTATGGCTATAATGCTGAGCTCCCATTCCAAGCCAAATAGACGCTGGCTTTTCTTTAGAAATCCTTTCAGAAATCTCATAAATGTCTTTTATATTTACATCACAATTTTCCGAAAGCTCCTCAATAGAAAATTTTTCAAGTATATTTTTAAATTTCTCAAATCCAAAAGTAAAATTTTCAATAAATTTTCTATCTTCTAATCCCTCTTTAAGAATAACCTTTGCTATAGCAAGAGCAAGATAAATATCTCTTCCTGGTTTTACCTGAATAAACTTATCTACAAATTTTTCTGTCTCGGTTTTTATAGGATCAATAAGGTAAACAAAGGCTCCTCTTTTTCTTGCCTCTTCTATAAAAGGAATAAAATGGATATTTGTTCTTGCAGGATTTCTTCCCCAGATTAATACTGTTCTACTTTCAAGGATATTTTCAGGAGGATAGTTTATACATATCCCAAAATCAAGCTCTTGTGCCATCTCTCCCGCATCATCGCAGAGACTTCCATCCATGAGGGTTATTTTTCCATATAGTGAGAAGAATCTAAGAGCAGAAAATCTCATAATTCCAGTAGTCCCACTATTTATTCCAAGAACTACTAAATCCTCTTTATTTTTATCCCTCAGATCTTTAAGCTTTTCTAAAATTACATCCAAAGCAGTATCCCATGATATCTTTTTAAAATTACCATTTCTTCGAATCATAGGATATAAAATTCTTTCATTACTTTCTCTATCTTTTAGAAATTTATAAATCTTTTGACAGAGAAAATTTCTTGTATAAGGGTTAGAAGAATCAGGGAAAATTTTTAAATTTTCATCTTTTCTAAAGATAACCCCACAAGCATCCCAGCAATCAAAAAAACAAACCCCTCTAAATTCCATACCAATCCTCCACTGGGAAAAGAATTGCTCTTACTGGAGAGCCATCTCCTCCTTTAATACTTAATGGAAGAGAAATAAAAAAATATTTTCCTTCTTCCACGTTTAAAAGATTTAATCCTTCAATTATTCCTACTTCCTTAATAAGTAAAGTTTTATGAACCTCTCTCCCCTCTTCTCCTTTTGGACCTATGGAAAGATAATCTATTCCTACTGTTTTAATTTTCTTTTCTACAAGATACTTCGCAGCCTCAAGAGATAAACTTACATAATCCTCGTGAAAAATACTCTCCTGTAAAAAATTTGAATTTCTTGTCTTAAAAAGAACAATATCTCCAGACTCTATAGGAAAAGCTTTTATGTCTTGTAAAAGAATCTTCTTTTCATTCTTTATCTCAAATACCTTTGCAAAACCATAGAATTTTGAAATATCAATTTTTTCAAGAGTTTTGCCATTCTCAAGAAAGTGATATGGGGTATCTATATGAGTACCTGTATGGGATCCTAAAGTTATTTTAGAAAGATTAGCATTCTTTCCTTCAGATATTTTTGCTATCCATTCTCTCTGGAATTTTGGATCATTAGGCCAAAAAAGCATATTTTCATGAATTAAAAGACTTACATCTATAGGTTTATCCCAAAGAATTTTCATACTACCCCTCCAATAAAGTTAATAATCGTCAGATAATAGAAATTTATTACCAATATTCACCATTCTCAACCCATAAGCTAAAGCAAGCTCATAAGCTTTCTCTGCATGTTTTTTAGAAGTAGTAGGAAGATTATCAAAGAAAAAATTCGGAGCAAAACCTAAAAGAGAATATGGGATTTCAGGGTTTAAATTAGAAATAAATTCTGCAATTTTTCCTATTTCTTCCTCAGTTACATATCCTGGAACAAGAAGAGTGCTGGCAACTACTGTAATATTTTTATATTTTCTGCTTTCCCTCCCAATAATAGCAAAGTTCTCAAGAGTTCTTTTATTTGATACTCCTGTGAGAGCAATATGAATTCTTTCATCAAAAGCCTTTAAGTCAAATTTTATTATCCCTCCACTTTCCAAAGATAAAGCATACATTTCTTTTAATATCTCAGGATTCATAGAACCATTAGTTTCCCAGCATATTCTCACTCTATTTTTTACCTTTCTTGCTAAGGATAAGGCATGGGCAATTTGAGGAGTAGGATCTCCACCAAAGAAGCATATACATGAAGTTTTTCTATCTATTTTCTCTATCAAATCTTCTACAGAATAAAAGGGGAATTTTCTTCTTAAATAATCATGGTAATGCCAATTTTGACAAAAAAGACAGTTAAAACTGCAACTGGCATAAAATATTGCCAAATTTTTATACCCATAATGCTCCTTCTCAGGACAAACAAAACTTGCTACACAGTTTGTAGGAAGAGGATCATAGTACCATTCCAAAAGTCCCTTTTGAGATGTTCCTGCCCATCTTCTTCCATCCTCCAAAAGCCCACAAAAACTTTTCTCAGAATTTAAAGAGCAATTGTGAATACAAAGATTACAATAAGGCTTTTCTGATTTTATGGGATAAGGAAGATTAAAATATTTTCTTGCTCTCTTATGAGCAGATTCAATTATGGGTAGAGCCTTATCAAAATTATTTAAAATACAATCTCTACATACCCCCAGGAATGAGGATATCAAAATAGATTCTTTTTCACAAATTCTACATTTTCCTTCAATTTTCAATGCAAGGTACCTTTTCAAACAAGAAGGGACATTTCTATATCTACACCATGGTTATAAGCATATTCTAAAGCTTCAATCTGCTGGTTCTTGAGCATATCTTTAAAGTATCCACTCTTTTCTTGTAGAATTTCTACTCTTTCGATTACGTCCATAGCTATGCTGTATCTATCTATCTGATTTAATATGGCAAGCTGAAGAGGTGTAGTTATTCCACCTCTTCCTTTTAGGAAGGGAGCAAGATATCCTGCTTCAATACCTATTTTTCTGTTCTCTCTATATCCTCTTACATGAATATTTTTATGATTTGTTCTCCTGTAAGTTAATCTGTGAATAAGCCATGGATAACCATGAAAATTAAATATGATAGGTTTATCTTTAGTAAAATATGAATCAAATTCTCTATCGGAAAGTCCATCAGGATGTTCAGTATTTGGAGTTAATGTAAATAGATTAAGCACATTGATAAATCTAATCTTTAACTCGGGGAATAATTTTTTAAGTATTTTTATCGCATAGATTGCTTCCTTTGTAGGAATATCTCCACAACTTGCTATGACCACATCAGGATCTTCATCGGGATAGTTACTTGCAAAATCCCATATACCTATACCTTTCATGGCATGTTTAAAAGCTTCTTCAATACTTAAATATTGGGAATGTTTCTGTTTATCAATTACTATGATATTTATTCTATTAGTAGTTTGTAAACAGTACCAAACAGTGCAAAGAAGAGTATTTGCATCAGGTGGAAAGTATACTCTTACTACATTTGGCCATTTATCCACAATAGATGTTATGAATCCAGGATCTTGATGGGTAAATCCATTATGATCTTGTCTCCACACTACTGAGGTGAGAAGAAGATTAAGAGAAGAAATTGGAGCCCTCCAGGGGACATCCGAAGATATATCAAGCCATTTTCCAAATTGATTTACCATAGATGATATAATGGGAGCAAAGCCTTCGTAAGTATTTAAAAATCCATGTCTTCCCGTAAGAAGATACCCCTCTAACCATCCTTCTAAAGTATGTTCTGATAACATCTCCATGGTTCTTCCAAAAGGAGAAAGAAATCCTTCATCTTCATCTTCTTGTATTATATTTGCCATCCAAGCTTTCCCAAATTCAAAAACTGCATCAAGCCTGTTGGATTTTGTCTCATCTGGTCCAAAGACTCTAAAGTTTTCTGGATTTAATCTTATAATTTCCTTAAGAAATATCCCTAAGGGACGAGTATTCTCAGCTTCATCTTTTGTGGGATTTTTTACTTCCACAGAGAATTCTTTTATATTTGGTAGCTTTAATTCTTTTCTTAAAAGACCACCATTAGCATAAGGATTGGCACTCATTCTTTTATTCCCCTTAGGTGGTAAATCTTTTAAATCCTCTCTTAACCTTCCATTTTTATCAAAAAGCTTTTCTGGTTCATAACTTCGAAGCCATGCCTCAAGAACCTCTAAAGTCTTAGGATTTTCTTTGGCATCAGAGAAAGGTACTTGATGGGCTCTCCAGTATCCTTCAATATAGTGATTCCCTATCTTTTTAGGAGCAGTCCATCCTTTTGGAATTCTTAATATTATCATAGGCCATGATGGTCTAAAAGGTTTGTTGTTTGATCTTGCTTCGTCCCATATATTAAGAATTTTTTCTATACAAAAGTCCATAGTTTCAGCCATTTTTTCATGAACTTCTAAGGGTTCCTCTCCTTCTACAATCTTAGGATCATATCCGTATCCTTTGAAAAGAGATATGAGCTCTTCATTGTCGATTCTTGAAAGGATTGTAGGATTATTAATTTTGTAGCCATTAAGAAGAAGTATTGGAAGTACCGCTCCATCTCTTACAGGATTTAAGAATTTATTGGAGTGCCAAGCTGTAGCAAGAGGGCCTGTTTCTGCTTCTCCGTCTCCTACCACTGTTATAGCTATTAGGTCTTTGTAATCAAAGACTGCACCAAAGGCATGAGATAAACTATAGCCAAGCTCTCCTCCTTCTTGAATAGAACCGGGAAGTTCAGGAGTACAATGGCTACCAAGCCCTCCTGGGAAAGAAAAAGCCTTGAATAGATTCTTCAGCCCTTCTTCATCTTGGCTAAATTGGGAGTAAAGCTCGCTTATAGTACCTTCTAAATAGGCGGGAGCTATAATTCCTGGAGCTCCATGCCCAGGACCCGCTATAAATATGCAGTTTAGATCATATTTATTAATAATCCTGTTTCCATGTACATAGACAAAAGAAAGTCCCGGACTTGCCCCCCAATGTCCAAGGAGTCTTTCCTTAATATGTTCAGGTTTGAGAGGCTCCTTTAAAAGAGGATTATCTCTAAGATAAATCATACCTGCAGAGAGAAAACAGCAGGCTTTCCAGAAATCATTAAGTTTTTCAATCATCTTTTCCCCTCCTTCTTAGTTTTTTTAATGATATAACGATTATTTATATTTGTGCAAGAAGAATAATTTTGTTTTCGGAAAAATATCTTTCACAATGCTTCCCTTACAGTTTTTAAAAGCTCTTTAACAGTAAAGGGCTTTCTTAGAAGAGATCTATATCCAGAAAAACCTTTTGCTTCTTCTAAAAGTCCGCTCATGAGAACTACTTTTACCTCTGGATTTATTTCAAGAAGTTTTCTTAAAGTTTCCTCTCCATTTAATATAGGCATCACACAGTCTAAAAGAATTAAGGAGATATTTGGATTTTCTTTGTACAACCTTAGAGCGGTTTCTCCATCTTCTGCCTGTATAACCTTATAACCATTTACCTCTAAAATATTTTTAATCATCTCTCTTATATATTTCTCATCATCCACAACAAGTATGATCTCTTCTTGCCCTTTTATTATTTCCTCTTCTACTATTAGTTCTTCTTCTTTTACTTCTACCGCGGGAAAATAAATCTTAAAATTGGTTCCTTCCCCTTCTTTACTATACACATTTATAAATCCATCATGTGCCTTTACTATGGAATAAACTACAGATAAACCAAGTCCTGTTCCCTTTTCTTTTGTGGTAAAGAATGGATCAAAGATTTTATCAATAATTTCTTGAGGAATACCTACCCCTGTGTCAGATACTGTAATTACTACATAAGGACCTATCCTTGCTCCTATATTCCACCTTGCATAATCCTCATCAATAATAATATTTTCTGCTGATATTTTTAATGTTCCTCCAGAAGGCATGGCATCCTTCGCATTTACACAGAGATTCATAAGAACCTGATAAATCTCAGTGGAATTTCCAAGTATAGTCCAAAGATCTTTTTGAATATCCACTTCTATCTTAATATCCTTAGGAAAAGTCTCTTTTAATAATCCTTCAACTTCTTTTATAACATGTTTTACCTGAATCAATGTTTTTTCTCCCTCTCCTCCTCGAGCAAAAGACAAAATCTGCTTTACTAAATTTATTCCCCTTTGAGCAGACTTTTCCATCATAGCTAAGGTGTCTAATATTTCCTTGTCTTTAATTTTTGTCTTCAATATTCCACATCCCATAATAATAGGAGAGAGGATATTATTTAAGTCATGGGAGATTCCACTTGCAAGATTTCCAATACTTTCCAATCTTTGAGCTCTATAAACTTGGGATTGAAGAGCCTTTATTCCAGTAATATCTGTGTCTCTTATAAATATTCTATAGGATCTTCCTTCCTTATCCTTTACAAGAGATTTGGAACTTTCCACTATTATTTCTTTACCATCTCTTCTTACCTTTCTTACTTCTCCTCTCCACTCTCCTTTTTCTAAAAGCTCCTTCTTCACCTCCTCATACTTACTTCTATCTTTATATACAAAATCTGTTATTTTTCTCCCTAACACCTCATCTTTTTCCCATCCATAAATTTTTTCTGCTCCCTTATTCCAAAATAAGATAGTATCGTCTATATCGCAAACCATAATAGCATCAACTGATAGATTAAGAAGCTCTAAGAGCTCTCTTGACTTTTCAAACTCCATTTTTCTCTGAAAATAAAACCCTAACTCTTTGGAAATTGCAGAAAGAATTTTAATTTTTCTCTCATCTTCTTCCTCCATTTGAGAGGTGAAGAAAGTAAGAGTTCCTATAAATTCTTCTTCTGAAACCATAGGAATCCCTACCGCAGAATTTAGATGAAATCTTTGGGATAGCTCTTTACGAAGAAAAACTTCTGCTCTTGAAATATCCTTTACCCAAAAAGGCTTTAAGGTTGACCAGCAGATTCCAGGTATTCCTTCATTAAAACCAAATTTATAACTTTTACTTTCCCTATAAAACTCTTTCAAATCTTCCCTTTCGTAATGGGCTGTATGAAGTCTTAAGTTTTTTTCCTTTCTATCTAAAAGCCATACTTCACCATAATCCCATTTCATGTCCTTACAAATTTTTAAAAGAGTTATTTTAAGAGCGGATTCAAAGTCTGAAACATTTGTAATATCTGTAATTAAATTCAGTAGAAGGTTTCTTTCTCTCTCTAAAAGTTCTTCTTCAGTTATATCCTTTCCAAAACATATGATTTCACCCCTCCCCTCCCCATTCTTCCTTAAAAATATTATAATTACTATGCCAAAGGATTATTTTTTCTTCGCCATTTTTCGTAATTAAAGGAGCTTTAAACCATTCATAAAAAGTAAGCTCTTCTTTCGTTTTTTCTGGAACAAAATTGCCAAACCAATCTTTCCCAACAACTTCTTCTCTTCTATACCCTAAAATCTCACATCCATTATCATTTATATACGAGACTTTACCCTCCTTATTGAGAATCACTACTATATCATTGGCAAAGTTTATATAAGTTTTTAGTTTTTCCTCTGTTTCAAAACGAGCTTTCAATTCCTTTGAAAGAAGAAAATAAAAGATAAGAGCAGAGGAAATCACAAAGAGAAATCCCTTAAAAGTTTGATAGAGAGTAAGTATCTTAATATCCTTCACTAAGGATTCTAATATTCTATCAGAAAAGAAAATCCAGCAAAATCCTAAAACTAAATATATAAAAACAATTTTTATAGTAAACTTAACTTTCTTAATCTTTCCACCTACTATCTTTTAACAAGCTTTTTTAGGTGATATTATATAAAAAATTGTATGAAAATTAAAGACAAAATTAGAGGGATAAAATGGAAAAAGTCCTTATTGTTGATGATGAGCCCTTTATAAGAAAAATGATGGAAGATATGTTAAGAACCTTAGGATATGAGCCTGTCTCCGCAGAAAATGGGAAAAAAGCATTAGAGATTTTAGAGAAGGAAAATATTGGAATAGTCTTTATGGATATAGAGATGCCTGTTATGGATGGGATAACAGCAGTAAAGAAAATAAGAGAGAAAAATATTGATAGTATAGTGATCATGCTTACAGCATATAGAGATGAAGAAACCATGAAAAGATCAGCAGAAGTTGGAGCTGATGATTTTCTTACAAAACCTGTCAATCTCGCAGAGCTTTCTGCAAGATTAAATCTTGCTAAAAAGGCAAGATTTTTCTATTCTTCAAGAAGAGCTCTTCTCTCCTATTATGAGACTTCCCTTTCCCTGAGTAAAGAGACCATAGCAAAATTAATGGAAGAAAATACATCCCTTTCCTTTGAGCTTTTAGAAAAAATAAATCTTTTATCAGAATTTAGAGATGACGAGACTCATGAGCACACTGTAAGGGTAGGAAATCTCTCAGAATTAATTGCGGTATCCTTAGGTAAAAGTGGAGAATATGCATATACTATAAAGCTTGCTGCTCCTCTTCATGATATAGGGAAGGTTGGGATTCCTGATAGAATACTTTTAAAGCCTGGTAGATTAACTCCTGAAGAATTTGAAATGATGAAAAAACATACTATTATAGGAGAAAGAATATTAAGGAATTCTCATTCTCCTATTCTTAAAATGGCAAGTGTTATTGCTCTAACTCATCATGAAAGATGGGATGGAAAAGGATATCCTCAAGGTTTAAAAGGAGAGGAGATTCCATTAGAAGGAAGAATCGTGGGTGTTGTAGATGCTATAGATGCTATGTTATCGAAAAGACCATATAAAGATCCCATGCCCCCAGAAGAAGTAAAAAAGGAACTTTTAAGATGTAAAGGTACCCAATTTGATCCAAATTTAGTAGATGTAGCACTAAACATATGGGGAAAAATTATTGAAATAGAGAAATCTGCCTTTATCTAAATAGCTCTGAGATTTTATCTACTATCTCATTAATTCTTTGTGTAGATAATTCTATTTCATTAATAACTTCTTTTCCTCTTTCAGAGAGTTTACCGTAGGTATTTTGTTTTAAAAGTTCCAAATATCCAAAGATTACATACAAAGGATTTCTGAACTCATGGGAGATGTTTTTAATAAATTTTTCTCTATATTCCATGGTTTCAAAAGTACTATATAAAGAGAAGATAGAAAGAATAACAATCTTATAAAGATTAAGAGAGAATTCATTAGTCTTTTCCAAAAAAACAGTTCCTAAATCTTCTAATTCTATTCTCTCAAAATTCTCATTATAATCTTCTATCTTTTCAGGAAGAGAAAAAGAATTTTTAAAAAACAGAGAATCTTTAATAAATACTGCTAAAGGGATAGTTTTATTCTCATCCCTAAAGAACTTCTTTATTTCTTCCAAAATCTCTTGGGAACTTTTTAAGGTAAGAAGATAGGATATAAATTCAATAGACTCTTTTAGAGAATCTAATATTTTACTAAGAGACTCTTTTCCATTAGCACTATATTCTTCAGTAAGTTTTTTAAATTCCAAAAGAGGTTTGTATACAAATTCCATTGCTATATAATAAAATATGCTAAATAAGCCTACTAACTTAAACATATGACCTAACATAAGATTCCATTGAAAAACATGAGCATATCTCATAAAAGACAATTCACTTAACACTAAGGACAAACTTCCCACAAGAAGAGGAAATTCTTTTCTTAATCTTAAAGCAAAAGTTAAAAAGGCTAAAGAATATAAAACTTCAAGCCCGCTTTTAAGAGGAGTTGTTCCCAAGAATGGATTATAAAAAAGATAAGCAGGAAGATAAGAAGGAATTAAAACAAATATAAAAGCAGAAAGAGGGACAAAAAATAACAAGAAAAATCTTTTTTCTTTTAATTCTTTATAAATATAGAAGGAAGAGATAAACATGCCAAGAGATTGATAGAAACGAGCAAGCATCCAATAGAAGACGGAGAGAGAAGTATTACTTATTCCAGGAAATCCCTCATAATATATAGCATGGGGAACATCTAAAATAGCACTTGCAAGGTAAAAAGTACCTAAATAGTATAAAAAATAAGTCCTTTTCCATTGAGGAATAGTTATAAGCATGAGAAAGGTAAAGAAAAATAAAAAAACAGAAGAAAGCTCAAAAAATAAATGAGTAATGTAATTATATCCTCCTCTCCAGAATATAACTCCACATAAAATAAAAATCACTAAGAGATGTGTAAAAAATTTTCTTTTATTAAAATTATCCATGATAATGCTTCTTCATTTCCTTATTAAAAGGAAGATCCATGATTTCATCTAACACATCTTTCACTTGTTTATAGGATTTTGTCCTTGGATCTCTTATCAGGACCTCTTCTAAAACGCTTCTATCGCCATTTATAAAAGCTTCTAAAGCCATTTCCATTCTCATAATCCTTGGAGTAAGATACATTTTTACTATCCTCTTATTCAAAGGTGGATTTATCTCTTCAGGAAAGATCCCAGAACTATCCACCCAAACAGGAACTTCTACTACTATATCATCAGGAATTCCTTTTATAATTCCATTATTAGGAATATTTAAAAACAGTCTTGTCTTCTCATTATTTACTAATGCATTTATAAAAGGAATATGCTGTTCACCACTTAAAGAATCTTTTGTAAATTCAGAAGGAAAAACTTCAGTAAGCTTTATTGAAGGATCCTTTGAAAGCTCTATAAGCTTTTCTCTAATAGATCTTAACATCTGATAAAATTTCGGACGCTCTATCTCATTATCAATTCCTCCAAACCTTCCAAACCACTTTTTCTTTGTTTCAAGATTATAATGATATTTCCAAGAGCCATTTCTTACTGTATCTCCAATAGGGAGCAGTCCATAAAATTTATACATATCTATACTTGCAGGACTCATTTGAAGATCCCAAGGATCTTTTGGTTCCCAATCTTTAGAATTTCTCTCTATCCATTCTTCAAGAAGATCATACCCATTTCTTCCTTTATAGATAAATCTATTTAGAAAGATACCATGGTTTACTCCCGCTACTTGAAAATCTACATCTTCAGAAGAAATTCCTAATGCTTTAAACACATCATATACCCCATAAAATCCATGACAAAAACCAATAATTTTAACCTTTGTTAATCTTCTTATCATTTGGGTTATCTCAAACACAGGATTTGCAGTTTGCATAAACCAAGCATTGGGAGCAAATTCTTCCACCGTCTTTGCAATCTCAAGAGTCATTTTCAGATGATTATAATTGGAAAAAGTATAATAATCTGAGACCATATTAAATTCCTGACTATCAATGCCCCTATAATATCCATGTTTTTCTCCTATCTCTCGAGTAATCTCATACTGAACATACCCATCCTCATGCCCCTCTGTCACATGAAGAGCGGTATTTATTACAAAATCTGCATCCTTTACTGCTGAGATTAACTCAGAAGTCGCAGAGATATTTAGATTAGAAGAAAGCTCTTTAATGTATCTTTTTGAAAGTTCATATACTGCGGAAAGCCGTCTTTTATCAATGTCCATTAAAGATATATAACTTCCTTGCAAACCTTTAGTTTTAGCAATATCTCCTATAAGCTTTAAGGTATACCTTACACTTCCTGCTCCAATAAAAGCAATTTTTACAGGCATAAACTTACTCTCCTTAAGACTTAACTTATGGTATATTTTATCAAAAATAGTTATTTTAGGAAACAGAAGAAAAATATTGGATATTTTGAGCAAAAGTGATAATATTAAAAAAGAGGTGATCTTATATGGAAGAATTTGATGTTATATTTTTAGGCGGTGGACCTGCAGGATATGTAGGTGCTATAAGATCTGCGGATTTAGGGAAGAAAGTATGTCTGATAGAATATAGAGAACTTGGAGGAACATGTCTCAATAGAGGTTGTATTCCTACAAAAGCACTTTTAAAGAGTGCAGAAATTTATCTTGAGGCAAAAGAGTCAAAAATTTTTGGAATTAATATTGAGAATATAAGCTTTGATTTCGAAGAAATTCATAAATGGAAAGAAAATGTAGTTAAAAAATTGGTGAACGGAATAGAATTTCTTCTTAAGGCAAGAAGGGTTGTAGTTAAGAGAGGTTTTGGGAAAATTCTCGATAATGAGACTATTGAAGTTTCTACCCCTCAAGGCAAAGAAATAGTTAAAGGGGAAAATATTATTATTGCTACAGGCTCAGAGCCTGCAATGATTCCATCTTTTAAGATTGATCATGAGAATGTTCTTACCTCAGATGACGCTCTAAATCTTAAAGTTCTTCCAAAAGATATTCTCATCGTAGGAGCGTCCGCTATTGGAATTGAATTTGCTACATTCTTTTCTGCTTTAGGAGTCAAAGTTACAGTAGTAGAGATGATGCCCCAGATTATACCAAATTTAAGAGATAAAAAAGTAGTATCTTTAATCCAAAGAGTTTTGAATAAAAGAGGAATTGAATTTATTACAGGAACAAAGGTTGAAGAGATAGAGGTTAAAAATGGTAAAGTTTATTCTACTTTAGAAGACGGAAAAACAATAGAAGCGGAAAAAGTATTAGTTTCCATAGGAAGAAAATTAAATTCGGATAATATTGGGCTTGAAAATATAGGGATAAAAAAAGAAAAAGAGAGAATTGTAGTAGATGAATATTTAAGAACAAATGTAAAAAATATTTATGCTATTGGAGATGTGATTGGTGGACTTCTTCTTGCTCATAAGGCAATGAAAGAGGGAGAAGTAGTAGCAGAAATTATTGCAGGATATGACAGGAAAATGGACTACAGAGTAGTTCCATGGGCAATTTTTTCTATACCTGAAATAGCATCGGTAGGCTTAACAGAAGAAGAAGCAAAAGAACAAGAGATAGAAGTGGTAATAGGAGAATTTCCCTTCACTGCCAATGGAAAGGCGGTATCCATAAATGCTACTGATGGAGTAGTAAAGGTTGTGGCAAGAAAAGATAATAAAGAAATTATTGGAGCCCAGATTTTTGGACCAGATGCATCAATTTTAATTTCAGAGTTTGCCTTAGCTATTCAAAAAAAACTTACATTAGATGATATTGCAAATACAATTCATACCCATCCTACTCTTCCAGAAGCTGTAATGGAATCCGCAAAATCTGCCTTAGGAGAAGCAATTCATATTTTTACAAGAAAAACATAGTTATGCTTCTTCCTATAGATTCAGTTGGAATAATACTTACTTATAAATGCTCATCAAGATGCAGGCATTGTCTATATGCGTCAGGCCCTGAATGGAGTGATTTTATAAGTGAAGAGTATTTAGACTCTCTCCTTCAGAGTATAAAAAGAATTTGGAAAAACTATATTCCTCCATATAATAAAAATATTCTTTTTCATGGAATCCATTTTGCAGGAGGAGAACCTTTTCTAAATTTTCCTCTTCTTATTTATGCAGTTAAAAAGGCAAAGGAACTTAATGTATATATGGGATATGTGGAAAC
>JBNARO010000031.1:0-21209 GCA_049718665.1 Dictyoglomaceae bacterium
TCCAAAATTCAATTAGAATTTTTGCCATATTTGTAATAATAGGTCTTTTAGAAAACTTTCTTTCTAAAGAAGCGGTAGGAAATTTCCTTTTAAGATTTTCAGGTTTGAAAGGAATTATCTTAGGAAATTTAACAGGAGCTATAATGATGGGACCTATTGCGTCAGGATATCCTATTGCTAAATATCTTTTTGAACATGGAGCAGGTTCACCTTGCTTTAATCCCCTCATAAGGGAGTGCCTAAAGGCGATGTTTACGTAATCATCGGTAAGGTATGGATAACTATCCCAGGAAACTACATCCATATGTTTTGCCCATTCAAAGTAATTAAGGGGTTTAAAGGCACCCATAAGATTTGTGGTTACAGGTATATTAGGGTTATATTTTTTGATGATATTGTATTCGTTGAGATAACATTCTAAGATACTTTCCGACATAAAGCGATAATAATCAAGAACCATTCCTTGGGCTACTGTGGATAATTTTCCTGTCCACCAATGATGAAACATTACGCTTCTTAGAGTAGGTGCATTAATCTCATTCCAATCATAAAAGGTCTGACTCCAGAAGGTAGTGTACCATCTTTTGTTAAGTTCTTCTAAGGTTCCATATTTCTTTTTTAGCCAATCTCTAAATTCCTTCACACAATTTTCACAGAAACAATAAGTCCCATATTCGTTAGCTATATGCCATGCTACTATTCCTGGATGGTTAGCATATCTTTCGGCAAGTTTTTCTACAAGTTTTCCTGCAAAATACCTATATATTTTGCTGTTAGGACAAAAATTTACTCTTCCTCCATGTTCTCTCTTATGCCCGTTAATGTCCACAGGAAGAATTTCAGGATATTTTACCGACATCCAATGGGGTTGAGAAGCTGTTGAAGTTGCAAGACATATATGAATACCATTTTCCCATAAATTGTTTATGATTTCGTCAAGCATAGAGAAGTCATATATATCTTCTGATGGTTGTAAAAGTGCCCAGGAGAAAACGTTCACTGTGGCAATATTTATGTTTGCAAGCTTAAAAAGTCTTACATCTTCTTTCCATACTTCTTTGTCCCATTGCTCAGGATTGTAGTCTCCACCATACCAAATGTAGGGCAGTTTCGGATTTATCATAAAAAATACCTCCTCGTTTTTTTATATATAATTATTATGATAGAGCAAAGTATGTTTTGAGGTAAAGCTTTTTTTTATTGTTTCATGGAACCTAAGATGCTTTGTATAAAGTAATTTTGTAAGGTAAAGAATACAATAATCATTGGTAAAGTAGCTATAACTACAGCAGTCATTATTACGCCAAAATCTGGCGTGTAGCCAGAGGCTAATGTGGATATAAGTAAGGTCATAGTTTTCTTCTCTTCGCTCTGTAGAATTACTAAGGGCCAAAGGTAAGAATTCCAGCTATTCATAAATGCCCAAATAGCACCTGCTGCATAAGCAGATCTCATAGAAGGAAAAACAATAGAGAAAAATATTTGTAATTCGTTTGCTCCATCAACTCTTGCTGCCATGATAATTTCTTTTGGATACATCTTGAAATTTTGTCTAAAGAAGAAGATAAGGAATACTGAGGAAAGCATGGGTAGGATAACTCCCCAATGGGAGTCAATAAGATTGAAGGAGGTCATCAATTTAAAGAGTGGAACCATGAGAGCTGCAAAGGGAATCATCATGGTTCCAAGGATTATAGAGTATATTTTTTCTCTAATGTTGGATGCATAGATTTCAAATCCATAGGCTGCTAAGGAGGAAATCAATAAAGCACCCACAGTAACTATTAATGATATCTTTAGGGAATTTATGAGAATTTTTCCTAAATTATAACTTGCTAAAAGATTTTGAAAATTTTCTAATAGATTGTTTCCAAAAGTAAACTTGCCTCTCAAAATATCTACTGATTTATTAGTAGTTCCGATGATCATCCATATAAATGGAAAAAGAGAGATAAAAGATACTATTATGAGAAATAAATAAGTAAAAATAGTACTTGTTTTTAACCTTTTCATTCTCTTTCACCTACCGTTCTTAATTGGATGAAGGATAAAATAGCAACAATTAAAACTAAAATATAGGAGACTGCTGAGGCATAACCAAAGTTTGGTGCATACTTAAAGCAAATATTATAAATATATACCGAAGGAGTAAGAAGTGAGTTTCCTGGTCCTACACTTGATCCGGTAACTACACCTGCTGCAAGGTTCATAGGTTCATCAAAAAGTTGTAAAGTACCTATAGTGGACATTATAGATGTAAATATGATAATTGGTTTGAGCAGAGGAATAGTGATTTTAAAAAATTGAACAGATTTGTTTGCACCATCTATTTCTGCTGCTTCATATATCTCGGTAGGGATGTTTTGAAGGCCAGCAAGATAAAAAATCATATTATAGCCTGTCCATCTCCATGTAAGCGCAAAAATTAAAGTTACCTTTGCCCAAAAAGGATCCAAAAGCCATGGAATAGGCTTAGATATTAGTCCTAAGGAGATTAAAAATCTATTTATCAGGCCGTCGGTGGTAAACATCATTTTAAAAAGCACTGTATAAGCTACTAAAGAGGTTACTGCAGGAAGAAAAATAGCGGTTCTAAAAAATCCATTAAACTTTATCTTCTGATTATTCAATATGACAGCAAGAATTAAAGCTAAGAAAAGCATTATAGGAACTTGAATTATTAAAATGATAAGAGTGTTTTTAAGAGCAAGGATAAAATTTGAGTCTTTAATTAGTCTTAGGTAATTTCCAAAGCCGACAAAAGTTTGAACTATTCCTCTTGTGGTAAAAGTAGAAAGATATAAAGAGTAAAAAATAGGATATAAAAGAAAAAGAGTTAATAAGAATAAAGCAAATATGACAAATAACCATCCCCATAGGTCAAGATATCTTTTATATGTAATTTTCATTTTTTAAATTCCCCCTTTTGGAAAGGGGGAAGTTTAAACTTCCCCCCAAATATTACTTACCTATGGTATTCTTAAGTTGTTCTTCTGCTTTTTTGAGAGCTTCATCAATTGTCAATTTCCCATTGTACACATCAGGCATTACTCCCATTATAGCTGCATCTGCTTCATAGGTGTAAAGTCCAAAATTAATAGCAGGAACCTTCTTCATCCATGTAGAGAAGTAGGTGAATACTTTTTGATTTCCAAAGAATGGATCAGCTGCAGTATAGGCGGATCCTCTTTGAGCAGGCAGCCATGTTCCTACAGCTCCTCTTTCAATTAATATCTTCTGATAGAAATCCACATCTTTTGCATATATTTGTTTTAAGAAGTCTATAGCTACGTCTCTATACCTGGAGTTTTGGAGCACATACCAACTAGATCCACCAAGGTTAGACGCATTTACTGCTCCAGGAACGTTAAGTCTTGGAATAGGAAGTACGCCCCATTTACCAGATTGATCTTTTGCAGCCTTAATAGAACCTATGATCCATACTCCGGTGATTACAGAAGCAACCTCACCACTATTAAAAGATGCAACCCATTCATTCCATCCGCTAACTTCTTTTGATATTCCAGAATCTCTTAGAGTCTTGTAAAGTTTTACAGCTTCTTTTAGTACTTCGTTATTGGATATGGTGATATTTCCATCTTTATCAAAGTACCAGCTTCCAGCGGAGTGCAATAATATTCTCATTAATCCTCCATCAAATGGATCTCCAGATATCATGTATTTTCCAGTTTTTTGTTTTAAAGTTCTTCCGATTTCTATGAATTTTTCCCAAGTTATATTTTGAAGTTTTGCTGGATCAAGTCCTGCTTGTTTGAAGTAATCTCTTCTATAGAACCAACCTGTAACTCCTGAGTCAAAAGGAACACCATATACTCTTCCTTTTACAGTCATAAGTTGTACTTTATATGGGGCAAATTCTTTATAGTTGAAATGGTTAGTAAGATCTGCAAAGGCACCTGGATAAGAGGTTAAATATTTTTGGGCATTGTAGTCTTCTATTAATACTATTTCTGGGAGATTAGTTTTTACTCCAGAGGCAAGAACAGTATTTAATTTTTGCTCTACATCTGCTTTAGCCATACTTACTATATCAAAATCTACATTAGGATTAATTTTCTTATATCTTTGTGCAGCTTCTTGCATTATTGGGATGTTAAAGTTAGGATCCCATGCCCATATGGTGATTTTTGGTTTCTCCTGAGCCCCGCCAATACTTAAAAGAACTAAAACGAATAAAGTAATTAGAATAATTGAAAATTTTTTCATACCTCACTCCCCCTTAAAAGATTTTGAAAAGAGAAAATTGAAAATTTTTGACTTTAAACTTTTTTAAAGTATCACCTCCCCTTAGATAGTACTTTTTCTTATTACTAACTCTTCAGGAATTACAATTTTTAGAACCACATCATAGGGATTAATAATTCTGTTATATAAGTGATCTACTGCTACTTTGCCAAGAGTTTCTCTAAATACCCTTACAGTGGTCAATGGAGGATCTAAATGTTGAGCTATATCTATATCATCATTTCCCACAATAGATATATCTTCTGGAATTCTTAATCCCTCTTCTTTAATAGCTCTTATAGCCCCAATAGCAGAATGATCGTTGGTGCAATATACGGCTGTGAATTTTTTTCCTTTTTCTAAAAGTTTTTTCATGGCTCTATAACCACCTTCTGGCAATAAATCACTATATTCAATAAGGTCTGGATCTATAGGATTTCCCATTCTTTCTAAGGTAAAGATAAAGCCTGCTGCTCTTTGAACTACATCATATTGATCTTGAGGCCCATCAATAAAGGCAATTTTTTTGTGTTTTTCTAAGAGAAATTTGGCGACTTTACATGCTCCGTCAAAGGCATCAGTAGTTATACAATCTACCTCCAATTCAGGGAAATAGTCTTCCATTACTACTGAGGGTATGGATAATTTTAGTATTTCTTCTACTAATTTAGCGTTGGATAAATTTACTAAGAGTAGGGCGTCTACCTTTAGGCTTTTAACTTTTGAAACCACTTCTCTAATTTTATCGTCGGTGTTTTGAACTACTGTGTATATTAATCTTCCCCCTAATTCTTCAGTTCTTTTTTGCGCTCCTCTTAATATGGCTGAGAAGTAAACATTTTGAGTAGGATCGTTTTCCAGTTCCCTTATTACAAATCCTACTGTCCCAAGAGTACCTCTCCTTTTTATCTCCATTTCATATCCTAATGTAATTGCAGCTTTTAACACTTTTTCTTTTATTTCTTCGTTTACATTGTCTGCCTTATTCAATACTCTTGATACAGTTCCTACAGAGACTCCTGCCTTTTTAGCTATATCGCTTATGGTTACTTTCTTTTTACTTCTTGACATCTATGTCACCCCTCTACTTTAAAATTATAAAAAATTTTTATGAAAAATTCAATAGAACTTTTAAGTTATTTTTAATGAAAATTTCATGAATATTTTTATCGAACATTTTACTTCTAAATATTTTAATCTAATTTTTATCAAATTTTATTAATTATATTAATATCTTGACTAATTAAATAAGCATATTTATATTTATAATATATCGTTAAAGTTTTAACGATTTGGAGGTGATTTTTTATGGATGTAAAACCTAACTATACCCTTGACGTGAGAGGAGAGGTTTGTCCAGTTCCTGATGTGGAAACCAAAAGAAAGCTGAAGACAATGCAGTCTGGAGAGATTCTTGAGGTTCTTATTGATTATCCTCTCTCTAAGGAAAGGATTCCTCAAGGGGTTAAAGAGGTAGGAGGAGAAGTTTTGGCTATTGAGGAAATAGGACCAAGCGAATGGAGAATTCTCATTAAGAAATTATAAGTAAAATTAACTAAAGGGGAGGGATTATGAATGATTTGGCAAGGTTTAATAGTGGGTATTCTTTTTGGCGTAGTTTTGCAGAGATCAAGGATGTGCTTTAACTCTGCTATAAGGGATATTAAGTTTAATAAAGACAATTACCTTGCTAAGATGGCTGCTGTAGCTATTCTTTTAGAAACCCTTGGTTTTCATCTTGTGGCGTCTTTGGGATGGATAAAGCTTAATCCTCTTCCCTTTATTCCATTGGCTCAAATTATAGGTGGATTTTTATTTGGAATGGGTATGGTTCTTGCAGGTGGATGCGCCAGTGGTGTGACTTATAGAATTGGAGAGGGATACATTACTGCAATTTTAGCGGGTCTTTCCTTTGGAGTTACTGCCGCAGCAGTGAGAGGTGGGGTCTTGAATTTTGTTAATTCTTGGTTTGGATCTCCTATTACTGTAACTATGCAAGATCCAGGTATATACAACGCAGTAGAAGGAAAGGTTAGTCCAACTATTGCAAATGTTTTTGGTATAAATCCCTGGATTGTAGCTATTATTTTTGCAATTCTTCTTGCTGTTTATATTTGGGGCACTAAGACTACCGAAAGGCAAGTTTCGGGATTAAACTGGCTTACAGGTGGAATTGCCCTTGGAGTTGTAGGGATCCTTGGATATTTATCTCAAAAGACTTATGCCCTTGGGATTACTGGTGGATGGGTAAATCTTTTGAAAGGTACTGTAGCAGGAGTTCCCTATAATTGGATTGGAATGGAGGTTCTTGGAATAATTATAGGTGCATTTATATCTGCTGTTGCTTCTAAGGAATTTAAATTAAGAGTTCCCAAGGATCCAAAGACATATTTACAAGTTATTCTTGGTGGGATCTTGATGGGTTTTGGAGCAGGGGTTGCTGCTGGTTGTAATATAGGTCATATATTATCTGGACTCCCCCATCTTGCTTTGAGTTCTATCCTTGCTACAATCTTTTTTGTACTTGGTAATTGGTTCATGTATTGGTATTTATATGCAAGAAAATAGGAGGTTAAGATTATGTATATTGTTATTCAAGTAAATGTTCCACCTTATACCTATGAGGATTTGGATACAGCTATTCATCTTGCAGAAGCAGCACTTAAAAGGGGTCATAAAGTATCCATCTTCTTGTTTGCCGATTCAGTGCTTTCGATAAACTCAAAGGTAAAACCTTTAAGGGTTGATAGGAATATTCCTTTGAAGATGAAAGAACTTTCTGAAAAGGGAGTTGAAATACATATTTGTGGCCTTTGTGCTGAGTATAGAGGTATTAGTTCTGAGAATGCTGTAGAAGGTCCAAAATTCTCTGGTGTTCCAGAGATGGCTTCTTTAATATTTAATGCAGACAGATATGTAAACTTGATGCCGTAAGGGAGGAAATATTTATGAAAAGAGTTCTCTTTGTAGTTTACCAGAGTCCAGCTGGATCTATATGGGTAAATGAGGCACTAAGAAGTGCCTTTGGTATGTATGGAGAAGATCTGGAGCCTTCTATTCTCCTTATGGAAGATGCAGTGGTAGCAGTAAATAAAAATACCCATCCTGAAAATTTAGGGTGTCTCTCTTTGAGTATGTCCTTTAAATATCTTGAAAGATATGGAACTCCAATTTATGTAGTGAAAGAAGATTTGGAAAAGAGAAAAATAAAAGAAGAAGATGTTGAGCCCACATGGAAAGCAAAGATTATATCTCAGAATGAAGTTTCAGAATTTATCCATTCCTTTGATAGGGTAATAATCTTCTAAAGGGGTGAAAAGATATGGCATTAATAATTATAAAGAAAAGTCCAAGGGAAGAAATTAGTAAAAGAATTATAGAACTTGCAGTAGAGGGAGACACTATTCTTTTTGTTCAGGATGGGGTTTTATATGCTATAGATGAGACTACAAAAGAGTTTATTAAAAGTGGAGTTTCAGTTTTTGCTTTAAAAGAGGATTTAGAAGCAAGGGGATATTCTGAGAGTTTAAGCCTTTTCCCTTGTATAGACTATGAAGGATGGGTAGAATTAATAGAAAAGAATGAAAAAATAATTTCGTAGGAGGATTAAAGGGGATGGAAAAGTTTGATGTGATATTTTTAGGGGCAGGATCTGGAGGTTATGTGGGAGCTATAAGGGCAGCAGACTTAGGGAAAAAGGTATGTATCATTGAGGCAAGGGAGCTTGGTGGGACTTGTCTGAATAGAGGTTGTATTCCTACTAAGGCTCTTCTAAAGAGTGCAGAGGTATTTCATACCGTAAAGGAAGCAAAAACTTTTGGTGTAAATGTAGACTCTTATTCTTTTGATGTAAATGGTATCTACTCTTGGAAGGAAAATGTAGTAAAAAAACTTGTATCAGGGGTTGAATACTTGTTAAAGTCAAGAAAAGTAGTAATAAAAAAGGGAAGAGGTAGAATAATTGACAATGAAACAGTAGAAATAGAAACTTCCGAAGGTAAAGAAATAGTTCAAGGAGAAAATATTGTAATTGCTACAGGCTCAGAACCAGCTATGATTCCTACCTTTAAAATTGATGGAAAAAATGTCTTAACTTCTGATGATGCTTTGACTCTTGGAGAAATACCTAAGGATATAGTAATCATAGGAGCAGGTGCTATTGGTATTGAATTTGCAACCTTTTATAGTACTTTTGGTACTAAGGTTACCATAGTAGAAATGATGCCTCAAGTAGTTCCAACTTTGAAGGATAAAAAAGTAGCAAATTACCTTCAGAGAATATTAAACAAAAAAGGTATTGAGGTTAAGGTAGGAGCAAAAATAGAAAGTGTGGAAGTAAAAGATGGAAAAGTTTATTCTACTTTATCTACAGGAGAAGTTTTGGAGAGCGAAAAGGTTTTAGTTTCCATAGGAAGAAAATTAAATTCAGACAATATAGGGCTTGAAAACATAGGAGTTAATGTGGATAGGGGAAGAATAGTAGTGGATGAATATCTAAGGACAAATGTTAAAAATGTATATGCTATAGGTGATGTTATAGGTGGACTTTTGCTTGCTCACAAGGCAATGAAGGAAGGAGAAGTAGTAGCAGAGATCATTGCAGGAGAAAATAAAAAGATGGATTATAGAGTAGTACCCTGGGCCATATTCTCATCTCCAGAAATTGCAGCCTGTGGTCTTACCGAGGAAGAGGCAAAAGAACAAGGTATAGATGTAATAACAGGAGAATTTCCATTTTCTGCTAATGGAAAAGCAGTATCCATGAATGCTACCGATGGTTTTGTAAAGGTGGTTGCAAGAAAAGAAGATAAAGTAATAATAGGAGCTCAAATTATAGGCCCTGAGGCTTCAGTAATGATCGCTGAACTTGCCCTTGCTATACAAAATAATCTGACCCTTGATGATGTAGCGGATACTATTCATACTCATCCCACACTACCCGAAGCTATAATGGAGGCTGTAAAAGTGCCCCTTGGGAGTGTGGTACATATTTACTTAAGGAGATAATTTTAAAAATTTTTTTTCGGACCCCTTGATGCCTGTGGCAATTATAATTTTAACACAACTTTAAAAATTGTCAAGGGGTCCGAAAGGCTCCTGAGTGCACTTGGCTGGGACTAAGTAAGTCCCGGAGGCTCAAGGAAAGGTAAGGGGTAAAAACCCTTACTAAGTACTTGAGATCTAGAAAGTAACAGGGGTATTGATAAAGCTCGGTACCTCTGTGAAATCTGGAAGAATCTGGGATGAAAGGTCTCAGAGGGTGCAAGGTAGAGGCTGAGTAGGGTCCGTTGAGCCTGTGGCACCTTTTTTATTGGGAACTTTTGAAATGGATATTATCATATCTTTGGGAAGAAGTGACTTCTTTTTTGTATGCACTCTCTGAGGAGAGAATATTTCTATAGAGGGGAAAGGAATTAAAATTTCTCAATCTCAGCCTATTTTCCTTTATGATTGCCAAAATATCAACCTTTTTTATAAATTCTTGCTCTTAATGTAGAGATGAGTGTATTGCCTTGACAGGAATTACTAATTGGGAGAGGTTTTGTGAAAAGGTCATTATAGAAAATTGTATAATGGAGACAAGGTCAGCAGGGATTAGTTCTTATGATAAAATTGATGATATAGATTTTCAGATCCTTGTACATGTATGATTAATTATCTTTTTTGGATTATTTCATCAGGGATAACGATATATTTACTCCTCTACTCAAGAGGTTTTTATCTAAAGGTCTTTTCTTTTCTAATGCGGGATTTTTATCTTATAAATGTGATAGATAAGTTTTTATTTATTGCTCTTTCTTTTATTGCTCTTGGTTTTATTGTTTATCTTGAGAGTTTTTATAGAAAGAATAAGAAAGTTTTTTATAAGTTCTTGCTTATAACGGGGATCCAGTTAATAATTTTGTTTGTTTTTCAATTTACCCCTTATTTACTCTTTGGAATAGTGCTGTCTTATAAGGAAATTTTCTTTTTGATATTGGAACTAATTCTTGGCGGACTTTTTATAGGAATTTATATCTCTAATCAACGATACCGCATTTTATAGCTATTAAATTTTTTATAAAACTAAAACTTCTTTATACTCATTTTTTAAGGAACCAATTTTGACCCCTATATTTTTTATTATAGGGTTAGACTAAAATTTGGAGGTGAAGGTTTATGAAGAGGTACTCTAAAATTTTTCTTAGTGCTTTTTTAACTTTAGTCCTTCTTTTTAGCCTTAATTTTGCTCAAACAAGTCCTAAGATTTACATTAACAAAATAAACAGTCCAGATGGTGGATTAATTGAGCCTGCAAGAGCAAAACTAATTGATATCTTGATGTCTAAGGGATATGTGGTTACAGGAAATAAGGATGAAGCAAACTATATGCTTGATCTTATAATTGTAAGCGCAAACAGTAGAAGAAGTTTTAATTGGGTGTTTCTTATTTTACCTATATGGCCTATAGTTCCAATTACTACAGTTCAAGGAGAAGCAGTAGTGGCTGTAAGAGTATTTGATCAACAGGGAAATGAAGTATTATTTGACCAAACTGGAGTTGTGAAAAATGGAATGTGGTTTTTCGGAGATTTTGTCTCAGGAAGCTCTGTAATAAAAGGAGCAGTAATTGATTGTATAAATATTCTTACCTCCAGAATGAATTTGAGGTAATTAATTAAGCTTTAAGAGGGAGGCAGCAATGCCTCCCTCTTTTATTTTTAGTTTATAGAAATAATTTCTTTTTGCGTAAAAATTGCCGTTTTAAAATATCCTTAGTTAATTCTTAATAAACCTTTATATGTCTTCATTCTATCAGGTTTTAGGCTTTATGAAATTAATTTTTAGGACATATTTTTAAACTTTTATCAACATGTTAAAAAATAAGTGGGAGGTGTCTTATGAGGAAGAAAAGTATTCTTTTTGTGATCCTAACCATAACTCTTTTATTTTTGATGATTGCTAATTTAGGAGCTCAGACTAAAAAAGTAAGACTTAGTATTATAGATGTGGCAGGTAATTTACAATTAACAAAAACAGCCATTGAAGCTTTTAAAAAAGCTCATCCCGATTTAATCGAAGATATCGAATATCTTAAAGCTACAGCTCCAGAACTTCCAGCAAAGATAAAGGCACAGCAAATGGCAGGAAATGTTACAACTACTATGGTGCTTACTGGATATGATGCTATGGCTTCTGGTCTTGAAATGGATCTTTGGGAGAACATTTACCCCACTTATAAACAATATTTTCCAAACTTAGAAAGTAGATATTTACCTGGAGCAAAAGCTGCTTTTGATCTTTTTAAAGGTTATGGAATAGTAGTAACCTATTGTCCTGGTGGTCCTATGTTTACTTATAATCCTGAGAAGGTTAAAAGGGTTCCACAAACTGCCGAAGAATTACTTGAATGGGCTAAGCAAAATCCAGGAAAGTTTATGTATGCAAGACCTGCTAATTCTGGACCTGGAAGAGCTTTCTTGCAGGGTTTACCTTATATTCTTGGAGATAAGAATCCAAAGGATCCTAAAACTTGGGAAAAGACATGGGCATACCTTAAAGAGCTTGATAAATATATAGATTATTATCCTACAGGGACAGCTATAACTTTTAGAGAATTAGCGGAAGGTACAAGATGGATTATAGCAAGCCATCTTGGTTGGGATATGAATCAAAGAATATTGGGTGTGATTCCTTCAAATTTTAAGGCATTTTTCTTAAAGAATACTACTTGGGTTACAGATGCCCACTTCATGTGTATGCCTAAGGGGCTTGATGAGGCAAGAAAGAGAGCTACACTACAACTTATGTCATGGCTTTTGAGGGCTGAGATGCAAGCACTAACCTATGATGATGGCTATTTTTATCCTGGCCCTGCAATTAAGGGTGTACCATTAAGTGCTGCTCCAAAGGAGACTAAGGATAAGATAAAAGCAGCCATGAGAACAGAGTATGAAAGGGCTATAAAGGAATTTCCATCAACCACACAACTTGGTGCAAAGGAGCTTGTAGAAGCATTTGATATGTGGGATAGAATGATAGGAGCAAAGGTTAAGTAAAAGATAAATTGACGAGTAAGGAGGGGGGTAAAAGAAAAAATCTTGGAAATATAGGGGGCAAAAATGAGGGAATTTAATGAGCTTAGAATTACAGGATTAAATAAATATTATGGAAACAAAAAGGTTGTAGATAATTTTAATCTGACGATTAAAAATGGAGAATTTGTAACCTTATTAGGTCCTTCTGGCTCTGGTAAATCCACTGTTTTAAATTGTATTGCTGGATTAGTTCCTATAGATGGAGGGAGTATTTATATTGATGATGAATGTCTTGATGATGGAAAGAAATTTGTTCCTCCTGAAAGAAGAAATTTTGGGATGGTATTTCAAAATTATGCTTTATTTCCTCACTTAAGCGTTTTTGATAATGTGGCTTTTGGTTTAAAATTGAGAAAACTACCTAAGGATATAGTTAAAGAAAAAGTTATAGATGCCTTAAAAATGGTCCATTTAGAGGAGCATATCAACAAATACCCAAGACAGCTTTCAGGAGGAGAACAGCAAAGAGTTGCTCTTGCAAGATGTATTGTAATGGAACCAAGGGTGATGCTTCTTGATGAGCCTTTATCTAATTTAGATGCCCTTTTAAGAATTGAAATGAGATATGAGCTTAAAGCTCTGCATGAGAGATTGAAAATAACTACAATTTATGTTACTCATGATCAGCAAGAAGCTTTAGCTTTATCCGACAGAATTGTAGTGCTTAATAAAGGTAAAATTCAGCAAATAGGAACTCCTGAAGAAATTTATTCTTACCCTGCTAACTTATTTGTGGCAAATTTTTTGGGATTTAGAAATATCTGGGAGGTAAAGATTTCAAGATTTGAAGGAGATAGAGAAGTTCATATTAATTTGGGGAATATAAATCTAAAAGCTATTCTTCATGAGAAATACAAAGTCCATGTAAGAAATATCTTTGAAAACAATAAAAAACCATATATATCTGTAAGACCTGAAGATATAGAGTTAGGAGAAGGTCCAGAAAACAATATAGAAGTAAAGATTGATGTTATAGAATATTTAGGACAACATAAGCAGTTTTGGGGCATAACTTCTGATGGAATAAATATAGAAATTTCTAAGGATGCAGATATAAGTCTAAAACCTGGAGATAATGTGAAAATCTGGATACCTCCTGAAAGAATTCTCGTCTTCTCCGGGGAGGATTAAACTATGGGAAGACGTAATATTATTACTATACTCTTGTTTCTGCTCCCTGCCTTTTTTTATTTATCCTTCCTGTTTATTTATCCTTTTTTATATGGACTAAATCTTAGTTTAACTGATGAAAAGGGCAATTTTACTTTAGAAAATTTTATACGCTTTTTTAGTGATCCTTGGGATGCTAATACCATATGGATTACATTAAAAATAGCCATTCCTGCTACTTTGTTAAGCATATTGATTGCTATACCTCTTGCTTATTATATGAGGCATGGAGTAAGAGGCGAAAAATTTGTTACCTTGTTGCTGATTCTTCCTATAACCTTAGGAAGTGTATTTATTGCTGAAGGTATGCTTACTTATATGGGACCTAATGGATGGTTGAATAAACTTTTGATGTTTTTAAGAATTACTGATAAACCTGTGAAATTGACCCATAATTATTGGGGGGTTTTGATAGCTCTTATTATTCAAGGTTTTCCTTTTGTCTTTCTTATGCTTCTTGGTTATATCTCCGGTATAGATCCTAATTTGGAGAAGGCTGCAAGTGTGCTTGGAGCAAACAGGTGGCATATATTTTGGAAAGTTATACTTCCTCTATGGCTTCCTGGGATTACTATGGCTATGTCTTTAAATTTTGTGATGAATTTTACAGTTTTTCCTTCTGCGGTACTTCTGGGCCAGCCTTCTGGACCTACAAGGGTAATATCTATTTCCGCTTTTCAATGGGCTTTTGAAAAATTTAATTTTCATATGTCTTCAGCTGTGGCTATAATTATGGGGATAGTAGAGCTAATATTTATACTTATTGTCATGTTTATTAGGCAAGGATTATACAGAAGCTCTACAGTAGCAGGAAAAGGATAGGGGGAGTAAAATGAAAAGAATGGGTTTATCAAAAGCACTTTTTTGGTTTACTATAATAGTATATTCTTTTAATATTCTTGGGATTATACTTACTGTAGTCTTAAACTCTTTAAGTAAAGAGTGGTATGGAGAATTATTTCCCAAAATATTTACCTTTGAATGGTACGCCTATATGGCAAGAGAACATGATCTTCCTCAACTTCTTTACGCCACTTTCATAGTAGCGATCTCAGTGGCTTTAATAGCTCTAATAATTGGACTTCCTACAGCCTATGTTTTAGCAAGATATGATTTTAGACTCAAAAATGTAATCTTATCCTTTTTATTACTTCCTATGTTGATTCCTCCAATGACCTATGGCATCCCTCTTGCTGCACTACTTTATAAATTGAGACTTGCAACAAAACTCTCTGGGGTTATACTTGCAAACCTTGTGCCGGTAGTCCCCTATGTAACTCTAATTTTGACGCCTTTTATTGAACAGATAGATATTAGTTATGAGTCTGCAGCAAGAATTTTAGGAGCTAATAGGTTTCAGACATTTTTTAAAGTACTTCTTCCTTTAATAATACCAGGAATTTTTACTTCTGCTCTTTTGTCTATTGTAAGAACAATTGCTATGTTTGAGTTAACCTTTTTAGTAGCAGGCCCCAAGTCTCAAACGGTAGTAGTAGCCCTTTATTACGATGCTTACGCTGCTGGAACTCGTCCACCCCAAGCTATTGATGCTCTTGCAGTGGTATATTTCTTGATTACGATGACCTTTCTTGTGATTGCTTTAAGGTTTGCAAGTCCTACTCAGTTTGTTTATAGAGGAAAATAGGGGGAACAAAATCCAAGTTCCCCCTTTAGAAGTTATATACCCTTTATTTTAGAGTTTCTACAGGCTAAGGTAATTGTTACATTATCCTCTTTTGTAGGGACAGTCCTCCATTTAACAACGAATTTATAGGCGACAAAAGAAGAGTTAGCAAGAGAATTAGGAGCAACAAGATCTGCTTTTTTTAAAAGTAATCCCAACAAAAGGTTGGATATTCTGGGAATAGATTATTGAATTTATGAAGAGAATTAAAATTATTGACCTCTATGTATCCAAGCTCATAAGCTTTTTGAGATGAAATGGTTCCTGCAATTATCTGAGATAAAATATTTATATTGAGTTCTATCTCGGGTTCTAAATTTTCTTTTTTCTCTAATTTTACTTTTCCATTTTCTATTTCTATTTCCCATATGCCATGATTCCAGTTAGCATGCTCGTCTTTAATTTTTATTACAATCTTATCTTTTATATTCTCATCATATTTTAACGAGGAAAGAGCTTTTTCCACATCAATGACCCTTATAAAGTTGGTTCAACAAGACATTCACCTCTTGGATTTGGAAGAATGAAAGGTAAAAGGTCATTGAGAGGAACGGTCCATTCAACTTCTTCTATGGTCATGGCTTGTCTTGAAAAAAGGCTTAAAAATCCTCTATAGGCAGAGTTATTCAGGCATATCATTTCTCTAACCACAACTTTGTTTATATTTGTCTTTTCTACACTATAAAGAAGATATCCTTCTATATCTTTGTCCTCATAGATGTAAAGATAGGTTAAAGTACGAGTTCTAAAAATTATACTTTCCCATCTTTCTTCAGTTCTTTTTATGGTACCTGAAAAATTTTTAGAGTGTTTGTCATATACAGGTTTTATAATTTTCCAGTCTTCAAGAGGTATCCTTTTTACTTTTTCCATCTCAGAAAATTTAGGTATAGAGTAGGTTTTTCTTTTATATCTTTTTTGGAATCCTCCAAGCTCCCAACCAAAGTTTCTGTAAAATTCAAAAGAAAAGGGATATAAAGAAGAAAAAGCACTACCACTTTCCTTAGAGATTCTTATAGACTCTTTTAGTAGATAATGTACATAATTTTTGCCTCTTTTTTCTGGGAAAGTTGCCACTCCCCCTATTCCTGAAAAAGAAAAAAGCTCTCCTCTTACATAACCCTCCATAGGGATGATATTTAAGGCTGAAACTAATCTATTATTTTCAATGGCTCCTATACAATTTCTTATGCTCTTTTCATTTACCCATGTGCTTACCTGCTCATAGGGAAAAGCAAAAGATTGGCTCCAAAGCTCAATTAATTCATCCATATAAGAAGGATTTAATCTTATGATCTCCATCTTTATCCCTCCCAAAATTTTTGGTGAATGAGCTTTACTAAGGTATGTCCCTTGAAGGGATAGTCTTGAGTTACCTCCCAGAACATGATTCCCCCAAGATTATTCTTGATCACATAATTGCATTTTTCTAAAATAGATTCTTCATCGTCATAGGAGTACATAATTTTTTCTTTTGGATTCCAAAGCCAAGGAACTTTTGCATACTTATCTCTGAACTTGATGTAGTTGGGGTCATTTTCAATAACTCCCTTTATGAAAAAGAAGGGGTTACTTCCTGAAGGATGATCCTCGTTATCAAATATTCCATAAGGGATTCCTTTTACTTTTGCAAAAAGTCCATTATGTCCATCATCTTCACATATCCATCCTTTTCCATAAAAAGGTACCCCAAGAACAATCTTCTCTGGAGGTATGCCAAATTTTAAATACTCCTTCACTGCAAAATCACAATTTGCCCTTTCTCTACTTTTTTCATCAGGGTCTTTAGGATTTCCATAAAGGGGAGAATGATGGTTAGTATATTTGTCCCATATACCATGAAAGTCGTAGGTCATAAGGTTTATGAAATCAAGAAATATGTGGTATTTATCTGGTTCTGTATTATGGATTTGAGTATAACTTGCTGGTGCTGCTATGGTAAGGAGATAATTCTCGTTTTCTTCTTTTAGTACGTCTCTTAAAGTCTTTAAAAGTAGGGTAAAATTTTCTTTATCTTCAGGACGAGCTTTATTAGTAGGAAGTCCTCCACTCACAGGAAATTCCCAGTCAATATCTACCCCGTCAAGATTAAATTCTTTTATTAATTCTAAAGCGCTTTTTGCAAATTTTTTCCTATTTTCCTCATTTAATGCTACATCAGAAAATTCTCCAGAATCTGTCCATCCCCCTACAGAAATCAACACCTTTACATCTCTATACTCTTTTTTATATTCTTTTATCTTTTCCATGTTGGAATAAAAAAGATCTTCCTCAATGGGATGTAATTTTCCCTCTACGATTTTGGCGAAGGCATAATTTATGTGAGTTAGAAGTTTCCAAGGAATATCTTCTACGGAGTAATTTAGGTATTCATCCTTTACTTTCCACTCGGGGAAGTAGGCAACTATTCTTTTTGGAGACATTTGTAAACCTCCCTTATAAAATGTTAATCTTATTTTAACACACATTCTCTTAATTTTTATTTTACTTTAAATGCTATTTAAATTTTATTGTATATGCTCTAATCTGGAAGAAAAATTTGAAAGGGGGTCTCTAAGGATGAAAATGGATAGAATTATTTCTAAAGCACTGCTACTCTCAGTTCTGATCCTAACTTTTGTTTTCTTTTCCTCTCCTTTAGGGATAGCTCTTCAGTCTTCCTCCTCCCTTTACAAAGGGAAACCTGTAAAATATATTTTTTGGTTTATTGGAGATGGAATGGGTTTAAATCATGTTTATTTAACTGAGACTTTTCTTAGTAGAAATTCTCAGTCTCCCTCTATTCAAAAATTAAGTTTTACTCAATTTCCCAATACGGGATTGATGACTACTTATGCGGCCGATAGCTATATTACCGACTCCGCTTCTGCTATTACTGCTATGGCTTCAGGAAAAAAGACCAATGATGGAGTAATTAATATGGATCCTCAACTTAAGTTTAAGTATAAGACTGTAGCTGAAACAGCAAGGGATTTAGGGTATAAGGTAGGAGTTTTGACCAGTGTCTCTATAGATCATGCAACTCCTGCAGGTATGTATGCTCATCAACCAAGTAGAAATAAATATTATGAAATAGCTCTTGAACTTTTTGAGAGTAAATTTGATTATTTTGGAGGAGGAGGTTTCTTGCAGCCAAAAGGAAAGGATGGAAAGCAAAAGGATGTATATGAAATAGCAAAGGAGAAGGGATACAGAATTGTGGATAAGATTGATGAGTTTTGGAAGTTAAGAAAAGGAGACAGTAAAGTAGTTGCCATAAATCCAATATTAGACTCTTCCAAGGCATTACCCTATGCAATAAACCGCTTGAGAGGAATAGATATGGGACTTTCTCTTGCAGACTTTACAAGAAAAGCTATAGAAATCTTAGACAATCCTAATGGTTTCTTCATAATGGTAGAGGGTGGAAAGATAGATTGGGCTGCTCATGCTAATGATGCTGCTACGGTCATTTATGATGTTTTAGATTTCAATGAGGCTATAAAGGTGGCATTAGAATTTTATAAGAAGAAGCCTTTTGAGACACTAATCATTGTAACCGCAGATCATGAAACAGGCGGTTTGAGTATAGGTTATGCTGGAACAAGATATGAAATTTACCCCGAAGTTCTTTCTTACCAAAAGATATCCTACGATGAGTTTTCAAAGATAGTTAATGATTATAGAGGTAGGGTAAAGAAAGAAGAAGCTAAACTTTCTGATCTTCTTCCTCAAATTAAGGAGTATTTTGGACTTGAGGTGCTGAGCCCTGAAGTTAAGAAGGAGCTTGAAAATAAGGCAAAATCTGGAGACAAAGAGGCAAAAATTAGGTTGCAACTTGCTCTAAATGATATGGAACTTGATGAGCTTGAAAAAGCTTTCAGACTTTCCATGATGGATCCTAAGGAAAGACCAAATGATTATAAGACATATCTCTTATATGGTGGATATGATCCTTTAACGGTAACTATAACTCATATCCTAAATCAAAAAGCTGGAATATCTTGGACTTCCTATTCTCATACTGGTATGCCTGTTCCTGTATATGCTGTTGGTGTTGGATCCTATATTTTTGCTGGATATTATGACAATACCGATCTTTACAAAAAACTCATGAGTTTAATAGGAGCAGATCCCTATAAAGATAATACTCTTTCCTTGGCTAACATTAAAGAATTAGCATTAAGCAAGTAAAATTTTAGGGGAGGGCTCTCCTTCCCCCTTTTTGAAGGAGGGATTTTATATGATTATTGAAGGATATTTGGAGATTTTTGATCTTCTTACGTTGATAAGTTTTCTCTCCTACTCTAATAAAAGTGGTATTCTTATGTTGGGGGTGAATCATAATGAGGGTGTCATATTTTTTAATAATGGAAATATAGTAGATGCTTTTATAGATGGAAAGCAAGGTGAAGAAGCTCTAATGCATCTTGTTTTAAATTACCCTGTGGTGAGCTTTAGTTTTTATCAAGGGGAAATTTTGCGAGAAAACAAAATTAATAAATCTTCTGAAAAATTAATACTTGAACTCCTGAAGGTTTTTGATGAAAATAATAATAAAGATATTCTTTTAGTTGGAGGTTAAAGATGATTAAGAAGAGAATTCTCTTTATATGTACCCATAATTCTGCAAGGTCTCAAATGGTAGAAGGAATTGTGAATGCCTTATATAGAGATAGATATGAAGCTTATTCTGCAGGAACAGAACCCAAAGGGGTAAATCCATTGGCAATAGAAGTTTTAAAAGAAATAGGGATTGATATTTCTCATCATAGAAGCAAAAGTATTGAAGAATTCAAGGGGCAGGAGTTTGACTATGTAGTTACCGTTTGTGATAATGCCAAGGAAAATTGTCCCTTTTTTTCCAGGAGGTAAGAGATATATTCATAGGGGGTTTATGGATCCAGCAAGCGTAGAGGGAAGTTATGAAGAAAAACTTTCTGCTTTTAGAAAAGTTAGAGATGAGATTTTAAATTGGGTAAAAGAGTTTTTTATTGAGAATAAAGAGGAAGGAGTATCCTTCTTTACCCCATTGAATAAAATTTAAAAGGAGAGGTCTCTTATGATTGTCAAAGATAGAGTGAAAAAACTTGAAGAAATTATCAATACTCTTGAGGAACTCAAAAATAGATTCTCCTTAGAAGATATAAAAAGGAATAAAATAACTCAATGGGCATTAAAATATGGGATTTATCTGTGTATAACCGGAATAGGCGAGATTGCTTGTGGAATTATAGACGAAAGAAAATTAGGTAATGCTAAAAACTATAAGGAATGTATTGCATTATTAGGAGATAATAACATCTTGGACAAATCATCCGTTGAGAAATTAATAAGCTATATAAATATAAGGGAGATGTTGAAACGCTCTTATATTGATGTGGATCTCGAAAAGCTCTATCTTCTTACTGAAAAGCTTGATTTTTTTAAGGATCTTATCAGTAAGGTTAAGAACTTTGTTTGATCATTATTTGTTCTCACTAAGAAATTCTAATATCTCATTTACATCAGGAAGTTCCCTTATGGGATATATTTTGAAGAAAACTATTTTGCCATTTTCGTCTATTATTATGTTTGCTCTTTCTGAAAATCCATCTTCCTCTTGGAAAATGTTATATAGCTCTGCTACCCTTCCATGGGGCTAAAAGTCAGAGAGAATTTTTAGGTTTTTTAAGTTTAGGTTTTCGGCCCATGCTTTTTTAGATGGTACAGGATCAACACTTATACCCACGGGTATGGTATTGAGTTCTAAAAACTTATTATAGTTTTCTTCAAGAGAAAGCATTTGTTTAGAGCATACAGAAGTCCATGCAAGAGGGTGAAAAGAAAGAAGTATTTTCTTCCCTTTATAATTTGATTGCCTATTTCTAAATCTCTTTTATTCATTTTTAAACCTCTTTAAAAAGAGTAGATAACTCAATGTATTAGAGCAAAAAGGCTGAAAAAAATTTATACACAATCTCTTGACAAATATATTTTTTAGGTGTATATATGTAAATAGCATATATATGGAGGTGAAATGATTGAAAGGTTTTGGACGTGGATTGGGAATG
>JBNARO010000032.1:0-20898 GCA_049718665.1 Dictyoglomaceae bacterium
ACTGCCCTGGCAACAGGGTGGGAGAGTAGGTCATCGCCAGAGAACCTCCTCCCTTGACTATTTATGACAAAAATAGTATTATATGTAAGTCCTAAAACATAACTTCCAGGCGAGGGTCCCCTTCCCCCCTCACCCATCACCCCCTACCTCGCCTGGAAGGTTGTAGGGGAGGAAAAAATGTTTAGAAAAATTTTAGCATTTGTTATTTCTTTAAATATAGTCTTTTTATTGACTCAACTAAAAGTTCCAAAAGAAGCTTATGCTGGTGGTGAATTAGAATTAAACTCGAAAGCTATAGACTTTTCTCTTCCTGATATAAGAGGTAAAAATTATTCCTTAAGTCAATTTAAAGGAAAGGTAGTTTTGTTAAATTTTTGGGCAACATGGTGTCCTCCATGCAGATTAGAAATTCCTATTTTAAATAAAATTTACAAAGAATATAAAAAATCTGAATTTGAAATTATTGCAGTTAGCTTAGATACTGATGTAGAGAGATTAAAAAATTTTCTTAAAGAAAATCCTGTTAATTTTTTAGTTCTTTTAGATAAAAGCGGAGTGATAGGTTTTAAATATAAAGTAGAAGCTATTCCTACATCTTTTTTAATTGATAAGGCACAAATTTTGAGACAGATTTATATTGGAATCATTCCTGAGAAGGAGTTTATATCTGAACTAAAAAAATGGTTAAAAAAATAATAAAAATTTTAATTTTACTTCTAAGTTTACTTCTTATTTTAACAGGAATTGTAAATATGGATTATCTCTATATATTTAAAAATGCCACTTTACTTTGTCTTTCCTGTATAGGCATTCAATAGCTTTTAGTATAAATTATCCTTTTTTCGCTTATTACTATATCTACTCTTACATCTTTATCATCTGTAGGAAGAGAATCCCTTATAAGTTCGTTATAAATTAGTCCTATTTTTGTAGGGTTTTTTAAATCTTTCAGAAATCTATCGTAAAAACCCTTGCCATATCCTAACCTAAACCCTCTTAAATCAAAAGCAATACCTGGGACAATTATAATATCAATATCTTCAGGATCTAAATCTATAGGCTCTTGAGGCTCTAAGATTCCATAAGAACCCACTTTAAGATCATTAAGACTTTTAATCTCACCAAAAAGCAGATTTTCCCCTTTAATTATAGGACAAAGAACTTTTTTTCCATTAATTAAGGAATAGTAAATAATGAATCTTGTGTCTACCTCACTTCTAAAAGAAACATATGTGTGAATAATTTTAGTCTTTTTCCAAATATCAAGGCTCTGAAGTTTTAAGAAAATTATATAAGATTTCTCCTTTTTATTTTCAATAGAATCTCTTTCTTTAATTAACTCTTTTCTTAAAATTTCTTTCATATCTCTTTTTTAATTTTATCATAACTTTGATTTACAAGAATATATTTCTGGTGTTATAATCTTAAACAGAATATAAAACAGGAAGATTTTTATGCATATAAGTGAGAAATTAGAAATTCTTAGTAAAGATGCTCAGTTTGATCTCTGTGGGTCCTTTTTGTGTTCTCCTGAAGCGATAAGAAGAAAACCATCTATAAATGGATGGATTTACCCTACTACTTTGCCAGACGGGAGAAAAGTTAGATTGCTAAAAACTTTACTTTCTAATAACTGTATTCATAATTGTTATTATTGTGCTAATAGAGTAGACCGTCCTTTTCAAAGAGTAAGCTTTACACCAGACGAAATGGTAAGACTTTTCTTAGAGATGGAAAGAAAAAATTTAGTAGATGGGTTATTTTTAAGTTCTGCGGTAACCAAATCTCCTAGGGAAACTATGGAAAACATGTTAAAAGTAGCAGAAATTTTAAGGGAAAGATATAGATTCAAAGGATATATTCATTTAAAAATTCTGCCAGAAGCTTCGGAAGATTATATAACTCGAGCTATAGAACTCTCTGACAGAGTCTCTGTCAATTTAGAAGCTCCAAATTCTGAATACCTAAAAAGAATTGCTCCTGAAAAAAGATTTGAGAATCTATTCAAAAAGATAGAATTACTAAGTAAATTATATTCTAAAGGAATTAAACCTAAATATGGATTTACTACCCAATTAGTCGTAGGTGCAGGAGGAGAAAAAGATAAAGAAATTCTTTCAACTGTTTCTCTCCTTTATGAGAAGTTTAATTTAACCCGAGCTTATTATAGTGCATTCCAACCTATTCCTAAAACTCCTTTACAAGATTTACCTCCTACCTCTACCTGGAGAGAACATAGACTTTATCAGGCAGATTTTCTTCTTAGAAAATATTACTTCTCTATAGACGACTTAATTTTTAACTCTGATGGAAATTTATACTTAAATGAAGACCCGAAGTGGATTTGGGCAATTAATCATCCAGAAATTTTTCCGGTAGAGATAAATAAAGCAAGTTATAGAGAACTTCTGAAAATTCCAGGAATAGGTCCTATTAGCGCAAGAAGAATCATAGAAAAGAGAAAAGAGGGGAGTATAAAAGATATAAAGGAATTAGAAGCTTTGGGGGTAGTTGTAAAAAGAGCAATTTCATTTATTCTAATTAATGGTAAAAAAACAAAAGAGGAAAATCAATTAAGTTTCTTTTTTTAAATATTCTTCAATTTTTCTCGCAATCTTTTCTTGTTCTATCCAATTTCCAAATATTAATCCCTTAGGAATTAATCTATTAAGGGATTTAATTAATTCTCTCTTTATTCTCCCTGCAGGCATCTTTGAGAAGGGAGTTTGAGGAAGAGGCATAAAAGTATGGGCGTGAATTCTTGCACCCATTTTTATTAAATCCTTTATCATTTTTAGTGTAAGCTTTATATCTTCTTCAGTCTCATAGGGGAGACCAAATATAAAATCTACATAAGCTTTAAGCCCTGCCTTTGTTATTACTTCTACAGCATTATATACATCTTCTACTGTGTGTCCTCTATGAGAAAGTTCTAATATTTTTGGACTTCCTGATTGGGCACCTATTACTAAATTGTCATTATCTGCATATTCTTTTACCAATTCTATAGTTTCTTTATTCACATGTTCAGGTCTTACTTCTGAGGGAAAGCTTCCAAAAAAGATTCTTCCTTTTGGTTTGATAATTTTCTTAATACTTTCCAGAAGTTTTGTCAACTCTTGCATATTTAAACTTTTTCCATCAAAAGACCCATAAGAAAAAGCATTAGGGGTGATAAATCTTATATCTGTTAGTCCCTTACTTTTCATAATTTCTATATACTCACAAATTTTCTCTATACTTCTATGTCTTACGTAGGTTCCAAAAATATAAGGTGTCTGACAAAAATAGCATAAATAAGGACATCCTCTGGTAATCTCTATGGGACCAAACCTGTTATTTTTTACTGAAAAAGGAGGATATTTATTTAAATCGACAAATAACCTTTTTCCCGTATGTTTAAAATTATTTTTGTTATCCAAAAAAGCAATTCCTTTTATCTCTTTTAAATCTTTCTCTCCTAAAATTCCTTCTATGATCTCAATGAAGGTTTCTTCACCTTCGCCTATAACTACATAATCAAATCCTATTCTAAGAGTAAAAAAGGGATCTCCTGTAGGATGAGGACCTCCTGCAATTAAGGTAATTTTCTTATCAAATCTCTTCCTTAGTCTTTTTACTAAAGATTCTATATCCCATAATTGTGTGGTAAAGAAAGAAATGGCTAAAATTATTGATTTATGTTTCTCTATAATATCTTCCAACCCACAAATTAAGTCTTCTTCTTTTTCGAAAAGATATATAGATAGATCTTTATAAAAATCTTGAACCTCTAAAGCTCCGATAAGAGCATTAAAGCTATATCTGTTTTCTCTTTTATAATATATTACTATCGCAACTTCATTTTTCGCCATTTTTATCTCTTTCCAAAACTTAGTCTTTATAATATAATATACCCAAAAAATAATTGGCTCGCATATAGATTTTTCTATAGCGAGACCAATTGAGACTTCTCTAAATAAAAATATTAAAAACAGCATCTCCGAAAGGAGAGCTGGAAAAGGAGGTTTAAAAATGGTTAATTTAAAAGACCCTAAAACTTTATCCCTTGCTGGTGTAATCACTGCTATTACTTTAGTTCTTGGCTTTACTCAATGGGGTTTTATTCCTCTACCTACCCCTGCTGGAGCAGCAACAATTATGCATATTCCTACAATTATTGCAGGATTAGTTCTTGGCCCTTTGTTTGGAGCAATAGTTGGATTTCTTTTTGGAGTAATCACTGTCTTTTTCTTTAGTCATATTGCTCCCTTTTGGGTTTTAATCCCTGCAAGACCCTTTATTGGAATAGTAGCGGGAGTAGTGTTTTATCTTCTATTTAGACTTTTTGGAAAGAGTGAACGAGTAAAATTCTACAGTACTTTTATTTTCTCTCTCTTTGTCTTTATTCTGCTTCTTTGGTTAGGAGTAAAATATTTCCAGAGTATTACCTATTGGTGGGCAGGAATAAGCTACATCTTAGCTCTTTCTTTGTTTTTACTTCTTAAAGATAAAAATCCTGAGATTCTTTCTTTATCTATAGCCTCATTTCTGGGAAGTATGACAAACACTGTGGGGACCTTAGGATTAGCAGTAATCTTTAAGATTTTCCCTATAGAAACTGCAGTTTCTGTAGGAATTATTCATGGAATTCCAGAGGCAATTTTAGCAGTTATTGTTTGTACTCCCACTGCTATAGCATTAAGAAGATATTTGGGAAAGGGGGATAAATCTTGATTCTGACTATAGATATTGGGAATTCAAATATTGATCTTGCCTTTTTTAAAGATGGAAAGATTCTTAAACATTTGGATTTTTCTACAGATAAGACTTCTACAAGCTATGAATATGCTATGAAATTAAATTGGGTTTTAGAGAAAAGTAAAATAAAGATTTCTCAAATAGAGGGGATCGCTCTTGCATCGGTGGTCCCCTCTCTTACTTCTGTTTTTGAGGATGCAGTGGTTTTCCTTTTTGGTGAAAAGCCTTTTATTGTAGAGCCTGGAATTAAAACAGGAATATATATAGATACGGAAAACCCAAAAGAGGTGGGCGCAGATCTTATATGTAATGTAATAGCTATCGATGAGGAATATGGAGGTTGTGGAATTGCGGTGGATTTTGGAACCGCTACTACATTTTCTGTAATAAATAACAAAAAATTTTTAGGGGTAGCAATAGCTCCAGGAGTGGGAACATCAGCATCTGCCCTTTTTGAAAAGACTGCAAAACTTCCCCAAGTGGATATAGTAGCTCCTAATTCTTCTTTTGGGAAAAATACTATTACTGCAATGCAGGCAGGAATTGTTTATGGATTCGCAGGATTAGTAGATGGAATCATCGAGAGACAAATAAAGGAATTAAAACTCAAGCCTAAAATTGTAGCTACAGGAGGCTGGGCAAAAAAAATAGTTCCTTATACGAAATATATAAAAGAAATTGATCCTTATCTTACTTTAAAGGGACTATATTACCTCTTTAAGAAGAATCAAGAAGTGTGATAAAAATCACTTTCATCTTATGAAAAACTGATATAATAAAGCTATAAGTTTTGAAAATTCTAAAAGAGGTGAAGAAAATGAAAAAGTATATAGTATTCTTTTTCTTTCTCCTTTTTATATTTAATCTTTCCTTTGCTCAAACTCAGGATAAAAGATCTGCTACAATAACCTCTCTAAAGGGAGCAGTATTTGTTAGAAGAGCAGGAAGTGAAATATTTATACCCGCAAAGCTTAATATGGCATTATATGCGGGAGATAGAATCTGGGTTCAAGCAAATTCTTACGCAATTTTAGTCTTTTCAGATAAATCTACTTTAAAACTTTCTGCAAATACTCAATTGGACATTATAGAACTTTCCAAAGATGGGGAAAAAGAGACATCAATATTTAAACTTTGGATTGGGAAGATATGGGCAACGGTAGAAAGATTACTGAGTCCAGGAGAAAAAGTTGAAATACAAACCCCCACAGCAGTAGCTGGAGTCAGAGGGACCTCTTGGGTTATGAATGTCACGGAGGATGGGACTACTTTTGTTAATACTCTAAGTGGTGTAGTGCTCCTTTTGGCAAAAGGAATAGAAAAAAGTTTAAAAGAGGGTACTCAAATAATGATAAATCCTGATGGAACTTTTGGTGAAGAAAAACTCTTTAATGTAGAAGAATTTAAGAAAGAATTAGAAAAAGAGATTGAAGAGGTAAAAGAAACTATAAAAGAAGAGCTTAAAAAAGGAGAAGAAGTTACTCCAGAGAAAATGGAAAAGATGCAACCAGAAATAAAAACCCAACTTTTAAAGAACGAAGCAGGATATGGAATGGAATATAGAAAGAATGAAATGTATGTGAAATTTGCTTTTACTCCAGAATTAAACTTTAATATGGTAAAACTTGGATTAGAATTAGCCCTTTTAACTAATGGGAAAGGGACAACACTTTTTGAATTAGGTTTTAGATATGGTGAAATAGATCTCCCATCTTTTGGATTGAGATATGGAGTAGTTGATAATTATAATTTAGGTTACGGTTTGATTGCTAATAGGTATTCTACAAATCAGCTGGATAGCTTCTTATTAAGATTAGAAAAGCCTCAAAAATTTGGAATTAATCTCCTTGTTCCTTCTCCATATAAATTGAGACTGACTTATAATCCTTCTTTAGGCTTTCAAACAGAGTTTTCAGAAAATCCCATAACCACATATGGAGTAAGGTTATTCTATCGTCCATTATCAAAATTAGAATTGGGTATTAATGCCATGGCAGATTTAGATCCTACCTATACAAAACAGCAACTTATAGTTGGTGCTGATGCTGGATACTTCTTAACAAAAGATTTTGTAGCATATGCTTCTTTTGCTCAAAGAATTATTCATAACGGAAAAAATCTTTCCAATAATTCTAATGTTGCTTCCGAAAATGGTATTATAGCAGGAATTCAAGCAAAATTTTTAGGATTCATTAATGCAGAAGTTCAATTAAGGAGTATTTCAGATAATTTTACCTTAGGATATTTTGATGCCTTCTATGAGAAGAATAAAATAAAAGGTGAATTACCAGAAATATTCCCATCTACAGGAAGAATTAACGGATTATTAGTAGGAGCAAATTCAACAATAATGAATATTGCGGAAGTGTTAATATTATATGAAGCATATCAAGATCTTCTTCCTTCCCTTCATGGAGAATTGGCATTAAGAATTGGACCAAGGATTAATGGTTTATTAATTTATGAACAGAAGAATATTCCTCCTGGACCATTTAGCTTCATTACTGAGAATACAAAGCTTTATGCTCAAGCAACTTATCCTATAGCTCAAAATGTAGATATGATAATAAAGATTTTAAGAACCTTTGACCCTGATGGTGACCCTATAGACTACTATACTGTAGATACGAAGATTTACTTCTAATATTTGTGAGAAATTTATTGTATGCTTTTTTAAGAGAAGAAAAATTCAGCAGTGTGAGGACAAGGGTTTTAATCATCCTCATAACTCTTGTCCTCCTTTTTTTCTTAACTCAAATTCCCTGGTTTCGTTCTTTAGAGCTAAAAACTTTAGATTGGAGGTTTGAAATACGAGGAGAGATTCCTGTCAAAGAGCCTATAGTAATAATTGCAGTAGATGATAATTCTATTGAGGAATTTGGAAATTGGCCTTGGTCAAGAACTTTACATGTGAAACTTATAGAAAGACTTAGAAGCTTTGGGGCAAAGACAATTGCTTTTGATATATATTTTGATACACATGGGGAAGAAAAAGAGGATTTGCTTTTTTTAAAGATTTTGGATAAAGATATTATCTTAGCAAGTTTTTTTGTTTCTTTTAATGATCCAAGATTTGGAACTTTAAGAAAAGTTGTAGAACCCATCGATAAATTTTCTTCTAAAGCAAAGGTGGGTTTGGTTAATCCTATATATGATGAAGATGGTTTTATAAGAAGATTTAGTCTTATCTCGAAAGTATTTGATAAAGAATGGATTTCTTTCCCTTTATTAGTTCTTTCTTCTTACCTTTCTAAGGAACCCCTTTCCTATATAAAGGAAAATAAAATTCCAGTAGATAGGAATAACTTTGTTTATATAAATTACAGGGGTGGAATGTACAAATTTCCTACATACTCCTATGCTGAAGTTCTAAAAGGTGAAATATCTCCCAAATATTTCAAGGGCAAGATTGTATTGATAGGTGCTACTACAGAGGCCCTTCATGATACTCATTTTACTCCCTTTTATCATTATTTAAGATCGGGCTCTACTATAAGACTTGGGAGAATGCCGGGAGTTGAAATTCATGCTAATAGTATAGCTACTCTTCTATCTAAGGATTACATATATCCTCTTTCTGATGGTCTTCCTTTATTTGTCTTAAGTCTTGTGTTTACTTTAATTCCAGTAATTCCCTTTAAGAAAATATCAGGTTTTAAAAATTTTTTAATAATAATCCTTTTATTAATAAGCTATATAATTCTCAGTATATTTTTGTTTATCGAATTTAAATTACTTTTACCTATTACTGTACCTATTTTTTCTCTAATTATTTGTTATCTCTTTATTCTTCTTTATAACTTTATTAGAGAAGAGAGAGAAAAGAAAGAGATTAAAAGTGTTTTTCAAAGATTTGTTCCCCCATCAGTAGTAGATATCATTCTTTCAGATCCCAGCTATCAATTATTACAAACGAAAAGACAGTGGATAAGTGTGATGTTTGCAGATATTAGAAATTTTACATATTATTCTGACATTTTATCGCCAGAAGAAATAACAAAGATCTTAAATGAATACTTTACTTCTGCTACAGAGATTGTCTTTAAGTATGGAGGAACAGTAGATAAGTTTTTAGGAGATGCTATTATGGCTCTATTTGGTGCTCCTATATATTATGAGGATACTCCTTACCGGGCAATTAATACCGCATTAGAGATACAAGATACTTTAAAAAATCTTAGAGAAAATTGGGAGAAGAGAAACTATCCTCCTTTTTATGTAGGGATTGGAATAACTACGGGTGAGGCGGTAGCAGGAACTATTGGTTCAACTCAAAGGATGGAGTTTACTGCAATTGGGGCTACTGTTAATTTAGCTCAAAGATTAGAAGGCCTTGCAAAAGGCGGAGAAATTTTAGTTTGTGAGAATACTTATAACTTTGCCAAGAAATTTTTTAATTTTGAAGATTTAGGTTTTGTTAAAGTAAAGGGTAAGGAGGAACCAGTTCATATTTATAAGGTATTAGGAAGAAAATGAAAATAGATGAGGAGTTAAAGGAAGTTTTGGAAAATCTTGTTAAGGAAAAGTATATATCCTCTTATGGGCTTTCTTTGAGAAGTCTTAATGGAGGAGTTCTTTTTGAAGAGGGGGTAAGAAAGGGAGAAAGATATGTTTTTAATGTGGGGAGGAATATAGTAGAAATATTTTTAAATTTTTCTAAAAAGCATGACAAGGAATTACTTGGGTTTTTTATAACGAAATATTTTTCCTTTATAAATAAAATCCATAACCTTGAAGAGAGAGTAAGAGAATTAAATATTCTTCAGGAAGTAGGAAATAAAATAAATTCAACATTGAGATTGAAAGATCTATTAAATCTTATTATGTTTCTTTCCAAGGAGACATTAGAGGCTGAAGCAAGTTCTCTAATGCTTTTAGATGAGAAAAATAGAAAACTCGTTTTTGAAGTGGCATTAGGAGAAAAGGGAGATATTATAAAGCAATTTAAAATTCCCTTGGGAGAAGGTATTGCAGGGTGGGTTGCTATGACAGGAGAGCCTATTATTGTGAATGATGTAAATAAGGATTCAAGATTTGCGAGAAGATATGATATAGCAACATCTTTTAAAACAAAATCTATACTTTGTGTTCCTTTGAAAACTAAAGAAAAAATCATTGGAGTAATTGAAGTTCTTAATAAAATTGGAATTGATAATTTTGATGAAAATGACTTGAATCTGTTACAAGCCATAGCAAATCAAGCTGCTATAGCTATTGAAAATGCAAGACTTTATCAGGATTTAAAAGAACTGTTTTTTGATACGGTAGAATCCTTAGCATCTGCTATTGATGCAAAGGATCCATATACTCATGGACATTCTCGAAGAGTTGCTCAATATGCAGAAATGATAGCAAGGGAAATAGGGTATAATACTAGTTTTGTTGAAAAAATTAAGTTATCTGCGCTTCTTCATGATATAGGAAAAATTGGGATAGATGAATCTATATTAAGGAAAAAAGAAAAATTGACTTTAGAAGAGAAAAAAGAAATTGAAAAACATCCCTCGGTAGGAAAGAAAATTTTAGAGCCTTTATCATCTTTGGAGGATATTATTCCAGGAATTGAGGAGCATCATGAAAAATATGATGGTAGTGGATATCCAAAGGGATTAAAAGGGGAAGAAATATCAATATTAGGAAGGATAATAGCAGTAGCAGATACCTTAGATGCTATAACATCAGATCGTCCCTATAGGAAAGGGCTAAGCATGGAAACTGCGGTAAGAGAGATTGAAAAGCAAAAAGGAAAACAGTTTGATCCATTAGTAGTGTCTGCAGTATTATCTCTTTGGGAAAGGGGGAAATTATGTTCTGGTTCTTAAGATTATGGTTTGCTCATTTGTTAGCGGATTTTCCTTTCCAAACGAATTTAGTTTTTAAACTAAAGAAAAAATCCTTTTGGGGAGTCTTTCTTCATGCTACTATTTTTCTGTTCTTTGCTTTATTTCTTTCTATTCCATATCTTAACTATCTTTCAGCGTGGATATTTATTTTCTCAGTATGGATTTTCCATATATATCTTGACTGGACAAGGGTAAAAGTGTCTAATTTGTCTCAAAAGCAAGATAATGTGTGGTACTTTCTTTTGGATCAATTGGAACATTTATTGTCCCTTTCTGTAGTTTTTTTCTTACCTATAAGTAAATATCCTCTATTTTGGAAGAGACCTAATTTAGGAGATCTTTGGCTTAGATTTTATAATAGTGATTATTATATACTTTTAGCTATTGGATACATAATAGTGGTTTTTACAGGAACAATATTAACTTTTTATGTTAGAAAGGGCTTGAACTCCAGTGGGAATTTTGTTATAAATGGAATACCAACTAATGAAAAATATTTAGAAGGATTGTTTAAAACTATTTTATTTCTGCTCTTTTGGTTTGAAATTAAATATTTCTACCTCATCTCTCTTGTAATAATTTTAGTGAAAACTCTACTGGATAGATATTTCATAAAAATTCCGTTAAGGATATCCTTAGTTAATACTGTAGTGGATATTTTTCTCCTTTTCTTAATAATCTTTCTACTTAAGTTTTTTCTTTAAAAAATCTAATACTTCTGAAAGATCCTTAAAAGTATAATCAGGCTTTATTTTGCTTTTCTCTAAATCATTTTTTGTGGATATTCCTGTAAGAACCAGAAAGGAGGGTGATTTCAACCTTTTAGCTAATAAAATATCTGTATCAATACGATCTCCTAATATAATCATTTCTGAAGGGTTAAGATTTAATTTCAACAGAGCAATTTTACCTATGTAAGGTGATGGCTTTCCAATTATAATTGGCTTTTTTTGAGAGGCGGTTCTTACTGCAGATACTAAAGATCCAGCTCCAGGTTCAATAGTATCCTCCATAGGAAAAGTTTTATCTGGATTTGTAGCGATAAATTTTGCTCCTTGTCTTATAAGAAAATTTGCTCTTTTTAATTTATCAAAGGTAAAACTTCTATCTAAGCCTACTACTACCGCATCTACCTTTTCATCAGAGATTTCCCAACCAGAATTTATTATAACTTCTTTTAAGGCATTTTCTCCAATAACATATGCTTTTCCTTTTTCTTTCCAATTTTTTAAATACATTGCAGTAGCTACGCCTGATGTCAGAAATTCTTCTTCGTAAACTTCAATTCCCATATTTCTCAATTTTTGACAATAATTTCTGGGTAATTGAGTAGAATTGTTCGTGACAAATAAGATCTTGAAAGAATTTTTATGGAGGAAATCAATAAATTCTTTCGCAGAAGGTAAGGGGTTATTACCACGATAAATGCATCCGTCAAGGTCAATAAGGAATCCTTTTATTTTCCTAAGTTCTAACACTTATGACCCCCCAATTATAATTTTTGATTTCGCCATCTTCTTCTACTAATAAGGACCCATCCCTTGAAATGTTTACAATTTTTACAATTTTTTGGGAAGATCCTGAAGAAATTAAAAATACTTCTTTACCAATATATGGGAATTTTTGAAGATAATAGTTATAAATACTTTCTATATTATTTGGAAAATTTTTGTAGTTTTCCATAATTTTCTTATATAGATTTTCTAAAATAACAAACTTGTTTTTCTCTTTAAGATAAGGCAAAAGAGATGTAGCTTTAAAATCTTTATCCTTAAAAAATTCAGGTGAAATCATAAGATTTATACCAATGCCTACATTTACATATTTTAAAATATTATTTTCCCACCTACTTTCTATAAGAATTCCACCAACTTTCTCTCCATTAAGTTCTAAATCATTGGGCCATTTAAGATTTAAGGAGATAGATAAGAATGGTTCTAAACCTTGAAGAATACTAACTCCTACAAGAATTGGTAAAAAAGTTAATTCTTCCTTTTTTAACTTTGGATATAAGATTATAGTAAACCATAAGCCTCCCTCTGGAGAGTACCATTTCTTACCCTTTCTTCCTCTTCCTTCTTTTTGAATATCCGCTAAAACAATACTTCCTTCTGGAACTCCCTTTTCTGCTAAATTACATGCTATATCCATGGTAGAATTTACTTCTTTAAAATAAAAGACCTTCATTTTACCTTTAAAAATAGAGAAATAATTTTTGATACTACCTCTTCAGGAGTTAAATTAGAAGTATCTATAATGAAAGCATCTTCAGGAATTTTCAATGGAGCATATATTCTTTTACTATCTCTTAAATCTCTCTCTTTTATAGAATTTAAGACTTTTTCAAAATCTTCTTTTAATTCCTGTGCTCTTCTTCCTGCTCTTACTCTTAGATTTGCGGAGAGATATACCTTTAAAGTGGCAGAAGGAAATACTATTGTTCCACTGTCTCTCCCTTCTAATATTAAACCTTTATTAGTATTATAAAAATAATCTTTCTGCCATTGAGTTAATATTTCTCTTATTTTAGGCATAGTTCCCACTTTTGATGCTTCATTTCCAATCTCGTTAGTTCTTATTATTTCTGAGATGTCATTTTCTTTATAAAAGATTCTAAATTTGTCTCCATCCCAATACCAACTGAAAGGGTTATCTTTTATTAGGATTAAAATCTCTTCCTCAGTATTTATATTTTTTTCTTTTGCAAGCCATCCTACAGACCTATATAGTGCACCACTATCTAAATAATTAAAGTCTAAAGCCTTTGCTAAGAGTTTAGCAATAGTGGTTTTCCCAGAACCTGCAGGTCCATCTATAGTAATAACATGTATATGTTCTTCCTTTTTTGTTTTTATATACTCTATATCTTTCGAAATTTGACTTACCAATGCTTCTATACTTGGGAATTTTCTTTCTTCTCTAATAAACTCTTCAAATATTATTTCAACCTCTTCCCCTAAAAGTTCTCCTTGATAATCTAAAATATGAACTTCTACTTTTTTCTCATGATGATTAAAAGTGGGCTTTGTCCCTATATAAATAGCTGAAGGATAAAATTTACTACCTATAATTATTTTCCCTTTATAAATTCCATTAGCTGGTAATAGTTTATCTTTAGGAATTTCAATATTTGCTGTAGGAAAGCCAAGTTTTTTTCCTAATTTTTCTCCTTCTATAACCTTTCCTTTAATAAAATAAAAATACCCAAGTTTTTCTCTTGCTTTTTCAACTTTCCTTTCCTCTAAAAGAGTTCTTATTAAAGTACTTGATAAAACTTCTTTGCTATCCATAAATAGAGGGAAAATCTTTACATTAAAGCCATAGGAAGAGCTAAGTTCTTTTAGGGTATTTATATCCCCTTTCTTTTTATACCCAAATCTAAAGTTTTCTCCTACACAAATATATTTTACAGGAATAATATTTATCAATTCTTTTATAAATTCTTCTGGAACTAAATTCCTCACATCAGGAAGAAATCTTATTAAGAATAAGTAATCTATCCCCAAGAGACTAAGAAGTTCTTCTTTTTCTTTTGGGGTAAGGAGAAGTCCTGAGAGATTTTTAAGTTTTTTAGAAAAATTTTCTTCAAAAGAGATAACAGCTGAATTTAAGTTGTTCTCATATGCAATTTTCCTGAGTTCTCTTAGTATAAATTGATGTCCTTTATGGAGCCCATCAAAAACTCCTATGGTTATTGCAAAATCATTTTTTTCCTCTAAATTGTTAAGTTTAATCTTAGAAATATATTTTTCTAACATCTTTCTCTCAGACAAACACCTTGTCAGGCTTTATTATACCATTATCATGATGAGCTATAGCTAAAAGTTCGTTATTTTCATCTATCAACATAATAGGATTTGAACATTGATAAAAATTTTTAACCTCTTTTATACTTATTGGATTCCCATTTTTTACTTTCTTTATACTCTGATGAGAAACAAAAAATGAGGGGAAATCCAAGGCTTCAATTGCAGGAATTAAGTTTTCTTTCCATTCCTCTTCTAAGTTTTTAAATAGAATAGCATTATTTATATGAAATTTCCCAATTTTAGTTCTTAAAAGAAAAGATGTTAATGCGGATATATTAAGTTGTTCTCCGATCTCTTTAACTAAGCTTCTTATATAGGTCCCAGAAGATACGGTAAATTCTATTAGAGCTCTTGGGAATATATCCTTTTGGAAATATATTAACTCAGCATTATATATTGTTACTTTTCTTTTGGGAAGATTTATTTCTTTTCCTTTTCTTGCCAAATCATAGGCTCTTTTCCCTTGAATATGTAAAGCAGAAAATATAGGGGGAATTTGTTCTCTTTCTCCTATAAAAGATTTAATAACTTTTTCTACATCTTCTTTGTCTATATTTCTTGGGGGATTATAAGAAAAAAATTTTGCTTCTCTATCGTAGGTTTCGCTGCTTACACCAAAAGTGATTTCTACTATGTATGTCTTTTTTAGTTTTAAAATATATTCTTCTAATCTTACAGCTTTGTCTAAACCTATAAGTAAAATACCACAGGCTCTGGGATCTAAAGTTCCCATATGTCCTACTCTCTCTATTCCTGTGATTTCTTTCACCCTTTTTACTACAGAGAAAGAGGTTATTCCTGGAGGTTTATTTATCAACAGGAAGTGGTTCATATTCCAATATGAATTCAGCCAATTCTTTAACTACACTCAATACTAAATCTTGGGGTTCTCCTTCCTTTTCAAATCCTGCTGCTTCTCTATGTCCTCCACCACCAAATTTCTTTGCAAAGACCCCTACGTTAATATAAGAAGACTTTGATCTTAGGCTTATCTTAGTATTAGATGATGAGAGAGGATATAAAAAGACTACTACTTTTGTATCTTTTAACATTCTTAACATATCTACAATTCCCTCAGTATCTTCAATTTTTGAATCAAACTCTTCCATATCTTCTCTTGTAATGAAACTTACAGCAATTCCATCTTTAATTTTTAGTCTAAGAAGAGCTCTTCCTAAAAGATATAAAGAAGAAAGACTTTTCCTTTCATATATTTGCTGAGAGATATAAGAAATGTCAGCCCCTTTTTCTAATAGCTTTATTGCTGTTTTAAAAGAATTTATATTTGTATTACTAAATCTAAAACTACCTGTATCTGTTATTAAGCCTGCAAGAAAACATTGAGCGGTTTTTAATGATATTTCTTCTTTATATCTATAGAGAAGGTTTGTCAGAATTTCAGTGACTGAGGAAGCTTTAGGATTTATTAAATTTAAATTTCCAAAGAAGGTATTAGTAGGATGGTGGTCGATATTAATAACTAAAGGAATATTTTTTAGAAATCCGTTATTCTCTCCTATTCTTTCTATATCTCCACAATCCAGAAAAATGGCCACATTAAAATTAATTTTTTCCGACTCATCAAATAGTTGAAGTTCTTCAAAAACGAGAAATTGATAGATATATGGAATTCCATTAGGAAGATATAAATATACCTTTTTTCCTTTTTCTTTTAAAAAATAATATAAACCTAAGATGGAACCTATGGCATCCCCATCAGGATTTTTGTGAGTTATGAGTAAGAAATTATCTTCTTTATTAATAATTTCCAAGATACTTTTTAAAGTTTTAGTCTTCCTCATCTAATTTTAAGTTCTTCATAATTTTTAAAATTCTATCTCCTCTTTCTAAGGAATCATCTAACTCAAAGACTATCTCAGGAATAAATCTTATTCTTAGATCCTTTCCTATTTCACTCTTTATAAACCCCTTAGCACTTTCCAATCCTGTTAATGTCTGTTTTTTAGTTTTTTCGTCTCCGAATATACTTACAAAAACATGGGCATATCTTAGGTCTTTACTTAATTTAATCTCTGTAATAGTAACAAAAGAAGAGATTCTTGGATCTTTTACTCTTCTTAGTAGAATCTCACTAATCTCAATTTTAAGTAATTCACTTAACCTTTCTTGTCTTTGTCTCAAGACTTTCATCTCCTTTTCTATTTATAAAATATTTATTTCGTAGTCTATTATGAAGCTATCTTTTTCTCTTTCTACCAATTTTATTACATCAGAAAATACTCTATATATGTGATTAGAATCGGTAGAGACGCAACTTATTCCTAAAATTAATTCATTTAAACTATCTTGCGCCTCTATTTCAGCAATAGAGACATTAAATTTATTTCGCACTTTTTCTATTATACTTTTCTTTACCCTCCTCTTATCCTTTAAAGAAAAACTTTCAGGAATAGATAAAACTATTCTACAAACTCCCACCAACATTGTCTATTGAGTTTGTAAAACATAAACTTCTAACTGATCTCCTGGTTTTATATCTCCAAAATTTTCTAAACCTACACCACATTCAAAGTTTGTCAATACCTCTGTAACATCTTCTTTAAATCTCTTTAAAGAAGCAATTTTCCCATCGTAAATAATTACACCATCTCTTAAAAGTCGCACTTTTGCATTTCTCTGAATCTTTCCTTCTCTTACATATACTCCCGCAACTGTTCCTACCTTAGGAATATTAAAAGTAGCTTTTACTTCCGCTCTTCCTATTACAACTTCTTTTGTTTCGGGTTTCTTAAATCCTTTAATAATATTATTTAAATCGTCTACAATTTCATATATTACTCTATAGGTTTTTGCTTGAACCTTTTCCCTTGCTATGGCATCATTTGCTTTACTATCAGGCCTAACATTAAATCCAATAATTAAAGCTTTGGAAGCAGAGGCAAGCATTACATCACTTTCAGAAATACTTCCTACTGCAGAATGAATTACTTTTATGGTGAACTCTTCGGTTTCTATCTTATTTATGGTTTGAAGAATTGCCTCTAAGGAGCCTTGAGTATCTGCTTTTATTATTACAGGAAGAACTTTTTCTCCTACCCCCACGATCTCAAAAGCAGAAGTTTCTTTTTTCTCTTTTCTCTCTTCTAATATTTCTTCAGCTTCTTTTTCACTCTTCACTACCTGCAAAATATCTCCTGCTTGAGGGAGTTCTTCAAAGCCTGACACCTCTACAGGTTGAGATGGAAGGGCTTCTTTTAAAGGACGATTTTTATCATCAAACATAGTTCTTATTTTCCCTTTTGCATTTCCTGTTACAAAATATTGCCCAATTCTCAAAGTTCCCTCTTGGACTATAACTGTAGCTACAGGTCCTCTTCCTTTATCGATTCTTGTCTCAATGATAACTCCCTTAGGAATGGCATTGGGATCTGCTCTTAATTCCTGAATTTCTGCAACTAATAAAATCATCTCTAAAAGATTTTCGATTCCTTGCTTTCTTTTAGCAGAAATAGGAACCATTATGGTATCTCCGCCCCATTCTTCAGGGATTAGTCCATATTCAGAAAGTTGTTGTTTAACTCTATCAGGATTTGCTTCTGGTTTATCTATTTTATTTATGGCAACAATTATAGGAACATCAGCCGCTTTAGCATGATTAATAGCTTCTATTGTCTGAGGCATTACACCATCATCAGCAGCAACAACTAAAACTGCAATGTCTGTTACTTGTGCACCTCGAGCTCTTAAAGCAGTAAAGGCTTCATGTCCAGGTGTGTCTAAAAAAACTATTTTCTTCCCCTGATATTCTACTACTGAAGCACCTATATGTTGAGTGATTCCTCCAAATTCTTTATCTGCAACATTAGTCTGTCTTATAGCATCTAAAAGGGTTGTCTTTCCATGGTCTACATGTCCCATAACAACTACTATAGGGGGACGAGGTTTTAATCTCGCCAGTTCTTCAGGGCTCAATTCTTTTTTCTTTATTACTCCTTTAGTTTTTATTTCTTCTACTTTATACCCAAATTTTTCTCCAACTTTCTTAACAATATCAGGTTCTAATAACTGATTAATATTTGCCATAATCTTCATTTCCATAAGTTTTAATATTAAAGTAGTAGGACTTACTTTTAAAAGTTCAGCAAGCTCCCTTACTGTAATAGCTCCTGAAATTGATATAACTTTTTCTTCTTTTTTCTTTTCTTCGCTCTTTATCTCTTCCCTTTTCTCCTTAGGGGGAGATTTTTGAGGTTCTTCTTTTTTTAATAAATCTTTAATTATTTCCTCTGTTTCTGCATCGATAATATTTAAAGCAGACTTAATATTTACTCCTAACTCTGAGAGAAGTTTTAGAAGATCTTTACTTTCTATACCCAATTCTTTGCTTAATTCATAAATTCTTTTTTTCATCTCTCTCCCCCCGTTTTAGTATTTCTTGTTGTAAATCTCTTTTTAGGCTTTCAAGGATTTCTGGGTTTATGGAGCATCTTAGGGCATAGGCTAAGGCTTTTTTCTTTATAGCTTTCTCTAAACAGTCTAAATTAACACATATATACGCTCCTCTTCCAGAAGCCTTACCTGTGGAATCAATAAAAATATTTTCATTTTGCCTAACTATTCTAATCATTTCTCTTTTAGGCTTCTTCTCTTCACATCCTATACAAGTTCTAATGGGAATATGCCCTTTCTTACTCATTTCTCATAACAGCTTTATTCTCTATCTTTTCCGATGATTCAGTTCTTACATCTATCTTCCAAGAAGTTAAACGAACCGCAAGTCTTACATTTTGTCCATCCTTTCCAATAGCTAAAGAAAGTTGGTCTGGTGGAACAATTACTAAGGCTCTTTTTTCATCTTCTTTTAATTCTACTCTTATAGGTTTTGCAGGACTCAAGCTTCTTGCAATAAATTCTGCTGGATCTTTACTCCAGAGAATTAAATCAATTTTCTCTCCATTCAATTCATTTATTATATTTTGTATTCTTACCCCTTTATATCCAATACATGAACCTATAGGATCAATCTCTGGATAATTGGAATGAACTGCAACTTTTGCTCTAACACCAGGTTCCCTAACAATGTTAATAATTTCTACAACTCCTTCCTTTATTTCAGGAACCTCTAATTCAAAAAGTCTTTTTAAAAAGCCAGGATGACTACGGGAAAGAATAATAAGGGGTTCTTTTGTAGTCTTTTGAACTTCTAATAAATAAGCCCTTAATCTTCTTCCTATCCAGTAGTTCTCACCAGGTATTTGTTCTTTATAAGGCAGAATAGCTTCAATATCAGGGAGACGAACATATACTGTTCCCCTTTCTATTCTTAAGATAGAACCGCTTATTATTTCTCCTTCTTTTGCTTTATATTTTTCATAAAGAACCTTTCTTTCTGCCTCCTTTAAGCTTTGAATTATCACTTGTTTTGCAACCTGAACAGCAATCCTTCCAAATTCTTGGGGTTCTACCTCAATTTCTACCTCATCTCCTTGTTGAGAATTTTTATTTATAGTTTTGCTTTCCTCTAAAGACATTTCTGCAATAGGATCTTTAACTCTTTCAACTACTTTTTTTGTCACATAAATTTTTATCTCTTGATTAGCAAGATCTATCTCTACTCTTGCCCCTTTGCTTGTCCCATAAGCCTTTTTAAAAGCAGATAGAAGAGCTCTTCTAAGAGCTTCTATTATTGTCTCTTTGTTTATCTTTTTTTCTTTAATTATCTGTTCTAAAACTACCCAGAAGTCTTCACCTAATTTCATAGTTTTCCCTCCTTAGAATTCTACAATAAGCTTGGCATGATGAATCTTTTCCATAGGGAAGATTATAATCTTCCCTTTAACTTCTAATATTACTTCTTCTCTTTCTACACCTAATATTTTTGCCTCAAAGCTTTTTTTACCCTCATAACTTTCCTTAAGAACTATATTTATTTTTTCTCCAATATTCCTTTTAAAATCGTTAATTTTAGTTAAAGGTCTATCTAACCCTGGAGAAGATACTTCTAAAATATAAGAATGAGGAATTGGATCATAGAAATCCAATTCCCTTCCTAACCTTTCATTAACAAAGGCACAATCTTCCACAGATACACCGCCGGGCTTATCTATATAAAGCCTTAAAACCCATCCTTGTTTCTCTCTTTGGTATTCAATATCCACAAGTTCCATTCCTTCTTTTTCAAGAATGGGCTCTGCAATCTCTCTTACTTTTTTAATAATTTCTAATCTCATTTGATCTTTCATGTTAAAAAGAAAAAGTGGGAAAATCCCACTTTTAAAATTGTAATTTTTACTATATAATTATTTACTCTTTTTAATTTTCACGTTTATAGTATACCTAAAAAAATTTAAATTATCAATACCTTAAATTATCTGACCTGTAATCAGTATTGAAAAAGTGATGCCTCCTTATTTACCTCTATCAAAAAACTTGGCTCGTTTAAAAAGTTCTTTCCTTTGCAGTTCTCATAGGAGGTAGAGCTTTACCTAAATTAAGGTTAAAGAGGAATGTATATGTAAATGGGAAACCCTTATGGAAATTAGGAC
>JBNARO010000033.1:0-20312 GCA_049718665.1 Dictyoglomaceae bacterium
AATAAGAAAGGAGAGATAGTTTTATTGTGGATATTGAGATTTATGACAAAGTAAAGGAATTAGAACGAGAAATTTGGAAGATAAAGATTGCTCTATTGAAATCAGGAAGTATAAAAAGGTCTAAGAAGTCAATCTCTTTAGAGGGTATTTGGAAAGGGGTTGAGGTTACAGAAGAAGACATTGAAAGAGCTAAGAAGTCTCTTTTTCCTCAAGATTATGATGTGTAGGGATTCTTAACATATGAGCCTCTATGTAGCTGACACTCATTCTCTTGTCTGGTATTTTACTGGAAGTGAAAAGCTTGGGCAGAAAGCGCTTCAAGTATTTAGAGATTCAATTTTAGGAGAGGTTATAATAATTATTCCGACTATTGTGTTGGCAGAAGTGATAGATATTGCTGAAAAGAAACGCATTAGTATTGATTATGAAGAATTAATAGATAAAATTGAGGAAAACAGTAGTTTTGAAATTTATCCTCTTGATATAAATGTTTTGAGAATGTTAAAAGATGTTCCCAATATTTACGAATTACATGATAAAATTATAGTTGCAACAGCTAAATTATTGGATGCAAAGGTGATTACTAAGGATGTAGATATACAGAATTCTAAATTAGTTGAAACTATTTGGTAGAAAAAAGCATCGGTATAGAAATTAAGCTACTATAACAGATTTTAAGGGAGTAAGAGGTGAATAAGTCAGTTAAGGAAGTTATAGTTTTAGGAGCCGGAGGGCATGCTAAGGTTGTTATTGCTACGTTAAGAGAGTTAGAATTTGAGGTTAAAGCAGTTCTTGATGATAATGAAAGTAAGTGGGGGAAGCATATCTTAGGTATTAAAATAATAGGACCTTTAGAATTGATTAAATCTGGAAATTTTGAGCAAGCAGTTATTGCTATTGGAGATAATAAGACTCGTAAAAAGATAGCAGAGAAGTATAATGGGTTTTGTAGGTGGATAAGTATAATTCATCCATTTTCTTATGTTCATCCAAGTGTAGAAATTGGAGAGGGCAGTGTCATTTTTGCTGGGGCAGTAATTCAACCCGAAGTTGTAATTGGGAAACATGTAATAATAAATACTAGTGCCAGTGTGGACCACGATTGTAAAATAGAGGATTTTGTACATATAGCTCCAGGGGTACATTTAGCTGGTGGAGTTTGGGTGGGGGAAGGAAGCCTTCTTGGTATTGGAAGTTCTGTCATACCTTATAAGAGAATAGGGAAATGGACTACTATAGGAGCTGGCAGTGTTGTAATTAATGATATACAAGATTTTTTAACTGTTGTTGGAGTTCCAGCAAGACCTATAGATGACAAGTGACGAGTAATGAATAAAGATTGATATTTACGATAAAGTAAAAGAACTAGAGCGTGAAATTTGGAAGATAAAGATTGCTCTGTTGAAATCAGAAAGTATGAAAAGCTCTAAGGGATGTGGCATAATTTGAATGAGGTGAATTAGATGGTTTTAAAAGAGATAATAGAGACAGTTTCAACTTTTAGAACGGAAGAATAGGGGGATATAATGAAATATAAATATAGAATAATTGTTGAGCAAGATGAAGACGGGGTTTATATTGCCTCTTGTCCAGCACTAAAAGGATGCTACTCTCAAGGTGATACTATTGAGGAAGCAGTAGAAAATATGAAATATGCTATAAGATTACATATAGAAGCTCGAAAGATTGTTGGAGAGCTTATTTATGAGGGTTTTTAAAATTAAAGTGAATTTAAGTTTAAGGTTTTAGCTAAAGAGCTTGGATAAAAATCTTAGAAGAGTTAAAGTGATAATAAATACTGAAAAGCTCAAGGATATTATTGAGACAGAATATAGTAACATTGTAGAATACATATCATTACAAGACCTTCCCATTTTCTTAAAACAGTCTGGTGATTTTATGTTAAAATAGACCTAGAGATATTATATTGGGGTTAGAATTATGGATGTAAAGGAGATAAGAAAAAAATTAGAGGAAAAGAAAGACTATTTAAAAAAAGAATTCTATGTGGTTGAAATTGGAATTTTTGGGTCTTTTGTAAGAAATGAACAGACCTCAACAAGTGATGTAGATATTCTTATAGTATTTGAAAAAGGGCATAAAAACTTTTTTAACTATATGAGACTTAAATATTATCTCGAAGACCTTTTAGGGCTACAGGTAGACTTGGTAATAAAAGAAGCTATAAAGTTAAGATTAAGGGAAAATATTTTAAAAGAAGTAGAATATGTTTAAAGAGAAGAAAAGAGATCCTATAATTTTCTTAGAAGATATTTTAATGCTATAGGAAAAATAGAAAGATACACAAAAGGGGTCACATTTGAGAACTTCTGTAAAAATGAGATGCTTATAGATGCGGTTATTAGAAATTTTGAAATTATAGGAGAAGCTGTTAAGAGTATTCCTATAGAGATACAGATGAAATATCCAGATATAGAATGGAAAGAGGCATCAGGATTTAGGAATGTTTTAATTCATGAATATTTTGGGATTGATTTAGAAGCGATCTGGGATACTATAAACAATGATATCCCTATTTTTAAGGATAAGATTCTAAAAGTCCTAACCTTTGAGAAAACAAATAGTGGAAAATGATAAGATTATATATACCTATAGAAATTCTTGTCGAGGAAATTGGGAACATCTAACTGAAGATATTATAAAAAGATAGCTAATGATTTAGAAATGGGTCTTAATGATATAACCAGAGAAAGTTTAAGAGTTTTCTTGCAAGAGAAAAGAAGGAAGATAAAAATGGATAGATATTTTAGAAATTCTTGATAGATATAAAGTTTCTTCCTCTAAGGAGTTGGAGGAAAAAATTTCTGAAGGAGAAATAATCTATACCCAGAGTCAAGAACCAAAGACCTTTATAAGGGAGACGAGCCTGAGCTATTTCTCAGCTTCTAACCCTAAGACAAGTCTAACAGCTGTTTCAACTTTTTCTATGTATTGCGGTTCCAGTGAGTTTATCTTCTCTATAAGTCTCTCTTTCGAGATCGTAAGAATCTGTTCACACTTCACAAAAGATACACTTTTTAATCCATTAGTTATAGAGGGCTCGATCTTTATGTGAAAAAGCACTTCTTTGCTCTTTGTACTTATAGCTAAAATGATTGTATTGGGATAGTTCGGGTTCATATTACCCGCATCTGTTTGGATAACCAGAGATGGTCTCAAGCCTTCTTGCTCTGAGCCTTTTCCTGGGTTCTAGTTAAAAAGCCAAATTTCAAATCTCTTGGGGTTTTTCATCGACAAAGACTACCTCTTTTTGTGCATCAGATGCATATTCTACATCACGGTATCTATTTTTGATATCAAAATTATAATCCAATTTATTTGATCTGTAGAATTCCCAATGAGTAGTTCATGAATATTATATATTCACCACGATATAGATGTGATATCTATTTACGAGGGAGTGATGTGGTATAATTTAATTTGAGGTGAGAAAAAAATGGGAAAAATTCCTATGTCTGCTCCTGATTTGGATGAGACTGATATTCAGGAAGTATTGGAAGTTTTAAGATCAGGGCGTCTTGCTTTAGGTCCAAAGGCAAGAGAATTTGAGGAGATGATGGCAAATTATATTGGGGTAAAGTGTGCAGTAGCGGTGAGTTCTGGTACTGCGGGACTACATATTTTAGTTAGAGCATTAGGTATTGGTCCTGGTGACGAGGTATTGGTGCCATCCTTTACTTTTGCTGCATCGGTTAATGTTATTTTATATGAAAGAGCGGTTCCTGTTTTTGTAGATATAGAGCCAGAAACTTACAATTTAGATCCTGATGATTTAGAAAGAAAGATTACAAAGAAAACAAAAGCAATAATGGCAGTAGATATTTTTGGACATCCTGCAGAGTGGGACAAAATTTTAGAGATTGCTGACAAGTATAATCTAAAAGTGATAGATGATTCTTGTGAGGCATTAGGAGCGGAATATAAAGGTAAGAAAATTGGGCAGTTTGGAGATTGTGCATGTTTTGCTTTTTATCCAAACAAGCAGATGACAACGGGGGAAGGAGGAATAATTGTAACAAATAACTCTGAAATTGCTAAAATTGCAAGGAGCTTGAGAAATCAGGGAAGAGGAGAGATGGGGTCATGGCTCGAGCATGAAAGACTTGGATATAACTATAGAATGGATGAGATGTCTGCTGCCCTTGGGGTATCTCAGCTAAAAAGAATTGAGACTTTTTTAGAAAAAAGGGAAAAAGTTGCAAAGATGTATACGGAAAAATTAAAAAATTATTCATGGGTAAGGGTACCTACAGTTAAGCCATACGTGAGAATGAGTTGGTTTGTTTATGTGATTACATTGGAAGATGGTCTTGACAGAGATATAGTTATAAGGGAACTTGAGAAGGAAGGAATTCCCGCAAGGGGATATTTCTCACCTATTCATTTACAGCCGTATATAAGAGACATGTTTGGAACTAAAGAAGGCATGCTTCCTGTTACTGAAAATATTTCAAAAAGGACTCTTGCTCTTCCTTTTCATAATAATTTGAAAGAGGAAGAGGTAGATGAAGTAGTTTCTACACTCAAGAAGGTAGTAGAAAAGGTTAAAAGTTAGAGCTTATAGGGAAAAGTTGTGTTATAATTCTATTTGGCGAGTATAATTTTATTAATCTTGGAGGAAAGATAAGTATTCTAAAAGAAGTTTCAGAAGAGGAATTAAAGAGAGCTTTATTAAATGAATATAGATGTAGACTTCTTAATATCTTTTGCTCCTTTCAGGGCTACAGTAAAATGATATAATGTGAATAGAAAGGACATAAGGAGGAAAGTTAGTTGGCAAAGCTAAGTGACAGAGTAGATAGGCTTGAGAGTTTGCTTGGGCAGTTTATTGTAAACACTGATGTAGCTTTGAGAAGATTGGAAACATCCTTGGAAGTTTTCAAAGATGAGATGAAGGTTTTTAAGGAGGAGATGATAGCATTTAGGAATGAAGTAAATGAGGACAGAAAAAGAATAAACAAGATGTGGGGAGAACTTGCTAATAAAATGGGGACATTAGTGGAAGATATTGTAGCACCAAACATTCCAGGGATTGCAAAAAGATATTTTGGGGTTGAGGAATTAGATTATTTTGCTGTAAGGGTTAGGAAAAGAAATGTAAAAGATAGGAGTAAGATAAGGGAGTTTGATGTTATAGCGGTATGGGATGATAAGGTAATAATAAATGAGACTAAGTCAATACCAAGAATAGAATATATAAATGAATTTATAGAAGTTTTGAAGGAGATAGGCGATTATTTTCCAGAGTATAAGGATAAGGAAATTATCCCTATTTTTTCCTCCTTATATCTTTCTGATGAAATAGTTAAATACTTAACAAAGAGAAAGATATACGCCATGGCAATGAAAGATGATACCATGGACCTTCTGAATTTTGAAAAGATTAAAAGAATATCTTAGGTTATGAAATTTCTTGTGACTGGTGGAGCGGGATTTATTGGATCTCATATTGTAAAAAGGTTAGTGGAATATGGGGGAGAAGTTGTTGCCCTTGATAATCTTTCTTCAGGAAAAATTGATAATTTGAATGAAGTTATTAAAGAAATTCATTTTGTAGAAGGAGATATTAGAGATTTAGATCTTCTTATTGGACTTTCAAAAAATGTGGATTATATATTCCATGAATCTGCACTTACTTCTGTAATTGAGTCTACCGAGGATCCTCTAAAATGTAACGAGATTAATATTAGAGGTACATTAAATGTTTTTATAGCGGGACTAAAAAATAATGTAAAAAGAATAATTTATGCAAGCTCTTCTGCTGTTTACGGTGATAGTCCAGTATTGCCCAAAAAAGAGGATATGAAATATGTTAGTGAGCTTTATTCTAAATTTTTTTGTGATATTTATCATTTAGATATCATTTCATTAAGATATTTTAATGTATATGGACCAAGGCAAGACCCATTTTCTCCATATTCAGCGGTAATTCCTAAATTTATTACTTCTCTTTTAAAAGATGAACCGCCAACAATTTATGGAGATGGAAAGCAAACAAGAGATTTTATATATGTTGAGGATGTAGTTAATGCAAACATTTTGGCTATAGAAAAGAATTATCTAAGTAATAAAATTTTTAATATTGCTACAGGAAGAGGTGTAAGTATTATTGAGTTATTTGAAATGATAAGCAAAATAATGAATAAAAAAATAGAACCAAAATATGCACCTCCAAGAAAAGGAGAAATTAAAGATTCTTATGCGGATATATCCTTAGCTAAAAAAGAGCTTGGCTTTGAACCTAAGTTTTCTTTAAAGGAAGGTTTAAAAAGAACTATTGAATGGTATTTGAAAATTAAAAGCTGAGGGGAGGATTTCTATGCTCTATTCCTTTAGAAAAGGTGATCCTAAAAAGGGCTATATTTTAATAGTTCATGGATTGGGAGAACATATAGGAAGATACGAGAGATTAGTAGAGGATTTAATAAAAATTGGTTTTGGGGTAATAGGCTTTGATCATCCGGGGCATGGAAGAAGTGATGGGAAAAGGGGAGATACCTCTATTGAGGAGATTATTAAAATTATTGATGATTTAACATCTGATATTCCAAAATTTCATATATTTGGACATAGTCTTGGAGGGCTTATTGCGGTAAGATATACTGAGGACCGAGAAGAAAAGGTTAAAACTCTTATTGTTTCTGCCCCCGCTTTATACATAAAAGTAGATCCTTTAACAAACTTTATTGCAAATACCTTTGGAAAGATTTTCCCCTCAATAACTATAAGTAATAGATTAGATCCAGAATATCTTTCAAGAAATAAAAAGGTTATTGAAAAGTGTATGAATGATCCCCTTATGCATAATAGGATCTCTTTTCGTCTTGGACTAAGTATGATGAAAAATATTAATCTTGCCCATGAAAAGGCTGAGAAAATTAAAATCCCAGTACTTATTCTTCTTCCCACAGAAGATAGATATGTAAATCCAGAAGGATCAAGAAAGTTTTTTAATAAATTAAAGACGCAGGGCAAAAAATTAGTAGAATTTCCTGGCGGATATCATGAGCTTTTTGAAGATGAAGAATATGCAGAAAGATTTTACAATACCATATATAGTTGGCTTGAAACCTATAGTTAAGGGAAAGACTCTTTGTATTAAAATTATAATTTTTGCCTGTCTTTTTCTTTCTCCTATTTTCTCTCAATCTTGGAATTTTCATGGAGAAGGTATTATTAATCCATCCTATGTATGGGTTTTAGGAGATAAAAATCTTTTTGAGGCTCAGAATTCTTTCTTTCCTGGATTAAATTATCAGTTAAAGGGAAGATTTTCTTTAACTCAAATTACTGATTATTTTTCTATAAGCTTAAATTATTCCACAGGATATACCTCAACAGATCAGATTTTTATGAATCTTAAATCTAAAAATCTTGAAGGAATTCTCAGTAATAATTTTCAGGAGTCCTTGTCTTATTTGACTTTATGGAACAAGAATATAAATGGAATGGAATTAAGATACATTGAGAAGAAATATTCATTAAAGGGAATTTTAGCAAAGATTGAAAGTACAAAAAAGCAAAAATCTTTTTATGGAAATGATACCTCTGGTCCTTATATTTTAGGAGATTTTTATTTGGTTCAAGGAAGGGAAAAAGTTTATCTTAATGGAAAACTCTTAGATAGAGATGTAGACTATGTTATAGATTATTCCTATGGAATTTTATATTTTTCCTATATTATAACCTCAGAAGATCTTGTGATTATAGAGTACGAAGTTAGAGGAATTATGCTCCAAGTTTATAATCTTTTAGGACTAAGATTAGACTATTCTCCCTTATCTCTATCCTTTTTAAATGTAGATGATCCGTCATCTCATATAAATAGAAAATTTATTGATTTTTCCTTATCGAATAAATGGGGAGAAAATTATTTAGAGTTTACATTATCCCAAGGAATTTTGGATGGTATTCTTGTGGGAAGAGGGTATAATTTAAGTCTTAATTATAAAAGAAAGAATTTTTCTATTAATGGAAGAAGCTTGAAAGTAGATGAAAATTATCCATATTTTAAAGAGATATTGGGAAATTTTGAGATTAATCCAGGAGTTTTTCAAAATAAATTGAATTTTAATTTTATTCCCTATTCCTTTTTAAGTTATACTTTAAATTTTCTTAGAGAAGATACAGAGGTAACCACTCAATCTATACAAAATGCTCTTTCTATTGATCTTTCAGAATTTTCCTTTTTAGGTTTATGGAATAATGATATTAAAAATGGAGTAAAAGATATGAAAAAATTAGTTTTTAATTATAAAGAGATTCCATCCTCATTTTATATTCAGGAGACAGTAGATGGAGAAAAAAGAGAGGTTATAAAGAATTTTTCTTCTATTCCTCAATCCTCTAATGTAAAAGTAAATATTAATTACCAGGTAAAGGATACATATACTTTTGAGACTCTTCTTTTAACTCAAACTACCACTCAGTTTTATATAGAAATTTTCTCGCCAAATATTAACTTTTCTCTTGGGGAATTATCGCAATATAATAAAAATTTAAATCCTGATTCTCCTTTAGAAACATCTCAGACCTTTGTTACTGATGGGTATCAAGCAGATTTTACCCTCTCTTATACTCCTTTATCTAATACCCTTAAAGTTTATATAAACGGAACTCTTATTGAAAATGGTGGAACTTTTACATATTATGTTCCTTCTGAAGAGCCTATAACATATACTGTAGAGATTAATCTTAGTGATAAAACTCTTCAGATATTCTTTATCGATGAATCAGGAAAAAATCCCCCTCCTTCAGGCCTAACCGTTTTAGTAAAGTATAAATATCTACTTCCTCAGGAAAGCTATTATAAAAAGGATGATATTAGTCTTAATTTAAAATGGGGCAAAATTAATCTTTCCTCAAAGGGAACAATTTTTGAGAAAGACAAAAATATCTCGAAAGTTCTTTCCTTTTCCATATATGGAGAAATAATTCCAAGAATGTGGATGAATTTTTCCTTTTCTCAATATTTTGAGGAAAATAAAAAAAATTTATCTTTAAATATTTCTTATCGTCCTTTGCCTTGGGAGTTTTCTCAAGGATATATTTATCAAGAAACTCCCACAAGCTTAATAAAAAGCTTTTCCTTTTTAGGTAAAATGAGCACTTCCTTTATAAATCTTCAAGGAGGATATAATTTTAGAGAATCTGTGTATTCTAATTATCTGTTAATAGTAGAAAATTTCAACATTTCTGGAAGCTTCAATTTGTTCAATGGGAAAATTTCTCTTTCTTACTTTACCGAAAAAAGAGAAAGTAACCAATATATTCCCAATTATCTCTTTTCTTCCTATTCTCTTTCATATAATAAAAACTTTTTTGGGATAAATTTAAATTATTCTCTTACAAGAGAAAATTATATAGATCTTTCTTTTAAGTGGAAAAATATAATTGAAATTTTCCCTTTTAAAAATAACAAGAGTAAAATATTTTTAGAGAATATTTATTATCAAAAGAATGAGAAATTTTATTCTTCTTTTCGATTGGGAACTCAGTTTTCTATTAGTTGGTGATAGGAACGGTAAATTTGACACTCCTCTTAGTAAGTAGTATTATTATCAAGGAATTTTTAATAGTGAAAGGAGCGGGAGAAGTGGCAAGAAAGAAATTTTATATAACTACTCCAATATATTATTCTAATTCTGAGCCACATATAGGAACTGCTTACTGCACTGTGGTAGCAGATACTTTTGCCCGTTATTATAGATTAAAGGACTACGATGTATTTTTCTTGACAGGATTAGATGAGCATGGTCCAAAATTGGCAAGATCTGCAGAGGAAAAGGGCTATACTCCTAAGGAATTTGTGGATATGATGGCTGAAAAGTTTATAAAAACTTGGAAGAGAATGGGAATAACTAATGATGATTTTATAAGAACTACTCAGGAGAGACATGAAATAGTAGTTCAAAGGGTATTTCAAAAATTATATGATAAAGGATATTTATATAAAGGAAGTTATGCGGGATGGTACTGTACTCCTTGTGAGACCTTTTGGACAGAAGATGAGTTAAAAGATGGAAAATGTCCTAACTGTGAAAGACCTGTAGAGTGGTTAGAAGAAGAAACATACTACTTTAAGCTTTCTTTATTTACTGAGCGTCTTCTTAAATATATAGAGGAACATCCAGAATTTGTGTTTCCTGAAACTCGGAGAAATGAAGTAATAAGCTTTATAAAACAGGGATTGAGAGATATTAGTGCGACAAGATCTACAGTGAAATGGGGAATTCCTGTTCCCTTTGATCCAAAGCATACTGTTTATGTTTGGTTCGATGCTCTATTAAATTATATAAGTGCCTTAGGATATTTAAGAGAAGACAATGAAAGATTTGATAGGTATTGGCCTGCAGATATTCATCTTATTGGAAAGGATATTTTAAGATTTCATGCTATAATTTGGCCTGCTATACTTATGGCATTGGATTTACCTTTGCCAAAAACAATTCTTACCCATGGTTTTTGGACTATTAAGGGAGGAAAAATATCAAAGTCCAAAGGGAATAGAGTAGATCCCCATGAGCTTATGGATTTATATGGGGTGGATGCCTTAAGATATTTCCTTTTAAGAGAAGTTCCTTTAGGATTAGATGGGGAATACTCTGATTCTGCATTCCATAGGAGATATCAATCGGATTTAGCTAATGATTTAGGAAATCTTTTAAACAGAGTACTTACTGTTGCGGAAAAATACACAGAAGGAAAGGTTCCAAAGCCTGGAAATTTTGGAGAAAAGGAGAAGGAATTGTTTGAAACAACAGAAAACGCTATAAAGAAAGTTGATTCTTCTATGGAAAATTTTAATCCCGCTTATGCTCTTTCTGCAATTTGGGAAATAGTTCAATCCGCTAATAAGTATATAGATCAGTCCGCACCATGGAATTTAGCAAGCTTAGGAGAAAAAGAAAAACTTAATACAGTGATTTATTCCCTTTTAGAAGTCCTGAGGAAATTATCTATTCTCCTTTATCCCTTTATTCCAGAAACTGCGGAAAAGATTCAAGAACAATTAGGGTATAAAGATAGAGAGTTCGCTTGGGATTTATTATGGGATACATCTATACCTGTAGGACAAAAGATAGCAAAAGGGAAAGTTCTTTTCCCTAAGGTGGAGATTAAAGAAGAGAAAGAAGAAAATATAGAGGCAACCTTAAGTGGTCATCCTTTAATAAGTATAAAGGAATTTCAAAAATTGGATTTGAGAGTAGCAGAAATTTTATCCGCAAGAAGAGTGGAAAATAGTGATAAACTTCTTCTTTTAGAAATAGATTTAGGATTCGAAAAGAGACAGATTATTGCAGGAATTGCTCAGTATTATTCTCCCGAAGAATTAATTGGAAAGAAAATAATTGTAGTTGCTAATTTAGAGCCTGCAAAGATTAGAGGATACGAATCTCAAGGTATGCTTTTGGCAGGAAAAGACGAAAAGGGTAATTTAGCAATCTTAACTATAGATAAAGATTTACTACCTGGTGCGAAGGTGAGTTAAATGCATTTGGCATTATATAGAAAATGGAGACCAAAAACTTTTGAAGAAGTTGTTGGACAGGAGCATATAGTAAAGACTTTACAAAACAGTATAAAATTTGGAAAAATATCACATGCTTATCTTTTTGCAGGACCAAGAGGAACAGGAAAAACAACTATTGCAAGACTCCTTGCAAAATCCCTAAATTGTATAGAGGGTCCCACGCCAAATCCTTGTCTGAAATGTGTTTCCTGTACTGAGATTGTAGAAGGAAATAGCTTAGATGTTATTGAGATAGATGCGGCAAGCAATAGAGGAATTGATGAGATTAGAGATATAAGAGAGAAGGCAAGACTTCTTCCTGTAAGGGATAGATATAAGGTCTATATTATTGATGAGGTTCATATGTTAACTACCGAAGCCTTTAATGCACTTTTAAAGATATTAGAAGAACCTCCAGAACATGTAGTATTTATTCTTGCAACAACAGAACCCCAAAAAGTTCCCTTAACTATCCTTTCTCGTTGTCAAAGATTTGATTTTAGAAGATTAACAAGAGAAGAGATTAAAGGACAATTAGAAAAAATCGCAAAAGAAGAAGGAGGAAATATAACATCGGATGCTTTAAAATTAGTGGCAATTCAATCTCAAGGATCAATGAGAGATGCTATAAGTCTTTTAGAACAACTATTAGTATTTTCCCCCCAAGAGATTACAGAAAGTTTAGCAAGAGAGCTTCTTGGGCTTCCTACGTATGAATTTGTGTATGAGTTTTCAAAGGCTTTAGGAAATTATAATTTAGACGAAGGATGGCGACTTCTTCAACAAGTGTTTCAATTAGGTAAAAATCCTCAACAGTTTGTAAGAGAATTATTACAGCATTTTAGGAATTTGATTCTTTTAAAAGTAGAGCCTCGTCTTTCAAATCTTTTATCTTTAACTCAAGAAGAGTATCAAGAGATTCTTGAGGAGACAAAAATTTTTTCTGTAAAAAGGCTCCAAGAAATTATTGATACTTTGTTAGATTTAGAAAATAGACTGAGAGATTTAACCAATGCTCCTCTACTTATGGAAATGACTCTTCTTCCATTGTTTATAAAGGAAGAAAAAGAAGAGGAAAAAATAGAAAGTATTTCCCCAGAAGTAGCACCTCGAGAGGTAGAACCTAAGGAGGTATCTCAGAGTCCTATATCTATTGAGGATGTAAGAGAAAAATGGTCTCAAGTTTTGGAAAGAGTTAAGAAGAGAAAAGTATCTGTTGAAGCAATATTAAGAGAAGCGAAGATTGTAGAGATAGGAAGTGATGGAAGATTGGTTTTAGGTTTTCCTAAGAGTTTTACTTTTCTAAAGGAGAGGATAGAGGAGCTACCTAATAGACAGTTGGTAGAAGAAGAAATTAAAAAGATCTTTAATATTCATTTACCTCTTAAGTTTATAATTTTAGAAGAAGATCTTTCTTCTTTAAAGAATGAAAAGAAGGTAGAAGTAGATCCTGAAGAGGTGAAGAATATATTCAATGGAAAAATTATAAAGGAGGGTTAGAAGTGAAAAATCCCTTTGAGGCGATAAAACAGTTAAAAAAGTTGCAGGAAAAAATGGAGAAGATAGAAGAAGAATTAGCTCAAACCTTAGTCGAAGGAACAGCGGGAGGAGGAATGGTTAAAATAGTTCTTTCTGCAAAAGAGGAAGTAAAGGAGGTGAAGATAAGTCCAGAGGTAGTAGATAAAAATGATGTGGAAATGTTGGAGGATTTAGTTGCTGCAGCATTAAGAGATGCTTTAACAAAGGCAAAAGAGGTTTCTGCCCAAAAAATGGGAAGTCTCACTGAGGGGTTGTCTTTACCGCCAGGGCTTTTCTAAAAGATGGGAGAAAAGAATTATTTTGAAAGGCTCATTGAGGAGCTATCTAAATTGCCAGGAGTAGGTCCTAAAACTGCTCAAAGGTTAGCATTTTACCTTCTTAAGCAACCTGATGAGTTTATAGAAAATTTGGCTAATATCATAGCTAATCTTAAAAAGAAAGTAAAATACTGTTCTATATGTTTTAACCTCACTGAGAAGGATCCTTGTGAAATATGTTCTAATCCAGAAAGAGAACACTCTGTTATTTGTGTTGTAGCAGAACCTAAGGATGTTTGGGCTTTAGAAAGAACTCATCAATATACCGGAGTCTATCATGTTTTAGGAGGATTAATTTCTCCCTTAGATGGTGTATTTCCTGAAGATCTAAGAATTTTAGAACTAAAAAAAAGAGTGGAGAAGGGAGATATAGAAGAAATAATCTTAGCTACAAATTCTACCACAGAGGGAGAAACTACCGCTATATATATTGCAAAACTTCTTTCTGAATATCCTGTAAAAATTACTCGTTTAGCTTACGGACTTCCTGTAGGGACAGAACTTGATTTTGCTGATGAAATGACACTAATTCATGCCCTTCGGGGCAGACAAGAAATGAAATTAATAAAAGATTAGGAGGGTAGAAAAATGAAGGAGATGTTAGAAATTCGTTGGCATGCCCGGGCAGGGCAAGGGGCAAAAACCGCATCCTATCTTTTAGCTGAGACAGCCTTATCCGCAGGAAAGTATATTCAGGCGTTCCCTGAGTATGGTCCTGAAAGAACCGGCGCACCTATGAAAGCTTTCACCCGTATTAGTGAAAAGCCTATAAGAATTCATAGCCAAGTTTATACTCCTGATGTAGTAGTAGTCCTTGATAAATCCCTTATTGGAAGAGTAAATGTCTTAGAGGGGGTTCCTTCTGATGGAATAATTATAGTAAATACCCCTCAAGATCCAAAGGAGATAAGAGAACAGCTAAAAATATCTGATAGGAAAATATATACTGTGGATGCTACAGGAATATCCTTAGCTACTATTGGGAGACCGATTCCTAATACTCCAATGCTTGGTGCATTAATCAAAGTGGTTCCCATTATTTCTTTAGAAGAAGTTTTAAATCAATTAAAGAAAAAATTTGAGGGAAGATTTAAGCCTGAAGTGGTAGAAGGAAACCTTCAGGCAATAAAAAGAGCTTACGAGGAGGTAAAGGGAGAATGAGACTACCTGGATGGAGAGATTTAGTGGAAACGGGACCTATTATTTTAGAGCCAGGAAATGCAAGGGAATATAAAACTGGAGATTGGAGAACCTTTAGACCAGAAATAGATTATAGTAAATGTACTACTTGTATGTTTTGTTGGCTTTTCTGCCCTGATTCTGCCATTTCATTTAATGGACAGAAGGTTGAAATAAATTATGATTATTGTAAAGGCTGTGGAATTTGCTCAGCGGAATGTCCTGTAAAGGCAATTACTATGAGAGAAGAAGAAAAGTAAAGGAGGGAAGATAATGAAGACAACATTTAAAAAGATTGCCATAGAGGGAAATGAGGCAGCTGCATTAGCATTTAAGCAGGTAAATCCTGATGTAGTTGCAGCATATCCTATAACCCCATCTACAGAAGTGGTGCAAAAATTCTCTGAATATGTTGCTAATGGAGAAGTAGATACAGAATTTGTTCCTGTAGAAAGTGAACACAGTGCTATGAGTGCCTGTATAGGTGCCTCTGCAGCAGGAGCAAGGGTTGCTACTTCTACCGCATCTCAAGGATTAGCTCTAATGTGGGAAATGCTTTATATTGCCTCTTCTCTTAGACTTCCTATTGTTATGACAGTAGCAAATCGTGCTTTAAGTGCTCCCATTAATATTCATGGAGATCATAGTGATGCCATGGGAGCAAGAGATTCTGGATGGATTCAAATATTCTCAGAAAATGTTCAAGAAATTTATGATAATATTATTCAAGCCTTTAGAATTGCAGAGGATCCTGCGGTAAGACTTCCTGTTATGGTAAATTTCGATGGATTTATAACCAGTCATTCTGAAGAAATATTAGAAGTTCTTGATGATGATTTTGTTAGAAAGTTCATTGGAGAATATAAGCCAAAGTATTCATTATTAGATATTGAACACCCTATGACTATGGGACCATTAGCTCTTTTTGACTCCTATTTTGAATTTAAAGTAGCCCAAGCCTATGCTATTGAAAATTCTCTTCCCATAATTAAAAAAGTAGGAAAAGAATTTGGTGATTTAACAGGAAGATATTACGACGTGATTGAAAAATATAATACTGATGACGCAAAATATATTATTGTTGCTATGAGTTCTACTTGTGGAACTGCAAGAGTTGTAGTAGATGAATTAAGGGGGAAAGGCTTACCTGTAGGACTTCTAAAAATAAGAGTATTTAGACCATTTCCTTTAGAAGAAATTTCTAATGCATTAAAGAATGCAAAGGTAGTAGGAGTATTAGATAGAAGTATGGTTCCTGGATCCTTTGCAGGCCCTTTATATCATGAAATTACTTCTGGCATGTATCATTTGGATAAAAGACCTATTTTCCAGCCTTACGTATATGGATTAGGAGGAAGAGATATAACTATAGAGCATATAAGGAAAGTATTTGAAGACCTACAAGAGATAGAAAAGGCTGGAAAACCTAAGGGTCTAATTTATATTGGTGTAAGAGAGTAGGAGGTGTAAAGATGGCAATTAATTTAAAAGAATTAGCATTAAAGGGAGAGAAACTAACAAGTGGACATAGGTTATGTGCTGGCTGTGGTGCCAGTATAATAACGAGAATGGTATTAAATGCTGCAGAAGAACCTGTGGTAGTAGCTAATGCTACAGGATGTCTTGAGGTTGCTACTACCATATTTCCATATACCGCATGGGGGGTTCCATGGATCCATAGTGCTTTTGAAAATGCAGCTGCAACTATAGCGGGAGTAGAAGCTGCATATAAAGTCTTTAAAAATAAGGGAAAAATTGATAAAGAGATAAGATTTATAAGTTTTTCAGGAGATGGTGGGACATATGATATTGGGCTACAAGCCCTTTCTGGAGCGATAGAGAGAGGGCATAGATGTTTATTTATCTGCTATAACAATGAGGCATATATGAACACAGGTATACAAAGATCTGGTGCTACCCTAAGAGGCACATTTACTACTACATCTCCTGTAGGTGAAGTAATTCCTGGAAAGCCACAAAGAAGAAAGAATCTAACAGAGATGATGGTAGCAAATGGAGCAAAATATGTGGCTCAGGCATCCCCAAGTCATTGGAGAGATTTAATGGAAAAGGTAAGAAAGGCTCTTAATACTGATGGACCATCATTTATAAATATTTTCTCTACTTGCCCTCGTGGCTGGAGGACTCCTGATAATTCTGCTATAAAGATATCAAGGCTTGCGGTAGAAACAGGAGTTTGGCACCTTTATGAGGTAGAGGATGGAAAATATAAGATTAATTATAAGCCTCCAAAAGGGTTTAAACCTATCGAAGAATATTTAAAAGCTCAAGGAAGATTTGCTCATCTTTTAAAACCAGAAAATGCAAAAATCTTAGAAGAGTTAAAACAAGATTTACAAAAAGAGTGGGAGCATCTTTTAAGAATGGAAGAGGCAACAAATAAATAATTTCCCCTCCCATTGAGGGAGGGGATTAAAAGGATTACAAAATTGCATTAGGAGGGTGAGAAATAGAGCAAATTAAATTAGGTGTCCATTTATATAGAGGGGATAAAAATCTTTTTAAGACAATAGAGGGATTAAATATAAATACTGCACAAATTTTTTCAAGAAATCCCAGAAGTTTTAGATCATCAAAAATTCCTCTTCCTAATTTTCCCTTTTCTCCTATCTTTATCCATGCTCCCTATGTGGTAAATTTAGCATCTTGTGATGAAATTATTTTTAACCTTTCTTATAAATTAATTATTGAGGAATTAAAATTAGCAGAAGAAAAGAACTACGAGGGAGTTGTTGTTCATACAGGAAGTAGTAAAGGGGAGGGAAAAGAAAAATCAAAATATAATTTCCTTAAGGCTTTGGAGAATATTTTTGAAAATTATCAAGGAAAAGCAAAGCTAATTGTGGAAAATAGTTCAGGAGCGGGAAATGGATGGGGAAGAACTCCTGAAGATTTATACCTTATTTATGAAAAATTTCCAGTATATTTTTGTCTTGATACTTGTCATCTTTTTGCAGGAGGATTTGATCTGAGAGACTATAAATCCTGTAAAAATACTTTTTCTCTCTTTTTTGAAAAAATTCCTTATGAAAGATTTTCTCTCATTCATTTGAATGATTCCCTCTATCCATTGGGAAGTAAGAAAGATAAGCATGAACATATTGGAGAGGGGCAAATTGGAGAGAAAGGGTTTTACTCTCTTCTTCAACTGAAAGAAATAAGGAGCCTTCCTTTAATATTAGAGACTCCAAAAGAGTCTCTTGATTCCGATTTAAAAAATCTAAAAGTTATTAGAGAAATTTTTTGCAGAATATAATTAACCATTAACTCTTTTAATATAAAAACTTTTATAGAAAATTAGGGTTCAAGTATTGACAAAGAGAAAAATTTAAGTAAAATATCAATCAGTTAGCTTTCTTCACTGGCGAGAAAGGAGGTGAACAAACCTTAGGTTGCGGTAGGAAGAAAGCTAAGCTGGCAAGGAAAGGTTTCGTGAGCTTGCCAGGGAGTTTTCTTCAAAATTTATTAAAAATTATAAAACCTAAGGGGGTCAAAGCGAGATGAAGAAATTAGTTTATTTGTTAGTTCTTGCTCTTCTTGTGGTTCCCGCATTTGCTGCCATTACTGTAACAACTTCTGCTTCTGGTTCTTTAAGTTTTAAGAGTCAGCTTTATCCAACTCCAGTAACTTTTGAGCCTTCTGCAAGCTTAAGCTTCGATTTTGATCTTTCTGGAGATACAAAAACTGTAGGAAATGTTACCGCAGTAATTAATGCTGTGTCCGATCAAATTACTGGTGGCAGCTTTGTTACTTCTGGTTCTCTAACTTTTGCAAAGCTTGGTGGCTTATTAGATCTATCCCTTAATAAGGGAACTTTAACTGTGTCTGGAACAAAATTGGTTGGTGCTCCATTAGATGGAACAGATGGTATTGGAGTAGTTCTCCCAGTAGCTCCTCTAACTGTTAAAGTAGGATATAAGCCAGAGTCTACCGATGCTCTTACCTATACAAAGGGAGTTTTGGCAGTTAGAGTAGATGGCTCTGTTGCTCCAGTTTCCTTCTATGGATTGTTTGCAAGTGTTACTGGAACTACTGAATATGCCTTTGGTGGTAGCATAAAACCAGTTCCAATGTTAGAGGTATTTGGAGAGTATAGTTATACTTCACCTACCTATATAGTTGGTGGTACACTAACTCCAGTTTCTGGTATATCTCTATATGGAGAATATAAAGGAAATAATACCTATAAAGTATCTGCAACAGTGACTACTATTCCTAATGTTGAAATTTACGGAGAATATGATAGCTCTCTTGAAATATTTGGATATGTATCAACAACCCAATCTGTTCCTGTAGGAAGCTTGGAACTTGGAGCAGGATATAAGAAAAGCGTATTTGGTGGATATGCAAGATTGAAGACTCCAGTAGGACCAGCAACAAACACTTTAGTAGCATCTTATAATTTCAATGTTGGTGAACTTGATAGTAATGGATGGAGTAGAGCTGTATTAGTAGATGCTGGAGTAGGTGCTGGCTTCATTTTAGTAAACACCATCTCCGTCTCCTTCTAAGCACCTTAAAAATCAAGCCCCCCAATCTTGGGGGGCTTTTTTATTTTATCTATCACTCATTACTTATCACTTCTTAAATGCATCCCTAATCTGCTCAAAGAAATTTTTATTTTCCTCTACTTTTATCCCTCTTAATTTTGCAAGCTCAAGAAGGAGTTCTTTCTCTTTTTGGGTTAAGTTTGTTGGAACAGAAATTAAAATTCTTACTTTTTCATCCCCTCTTCTTTTTCCTTCCAAATATGGAATGCCTTTCCCTTTTAGAGTTATTATCTCATCACTTTGAGTTCCTGGTCTTATAAATATTTTTTCCTTACCTTCTAAGGTAGGAACTTCTACTTCTCCGCCAAGAATTGCGGTGAGAAAATCTACTGGTAAATCTATTAATACATCCTGACCTTCTCTCTTGAAGTATTTATGAGGTTGAATATGGATATAAATATATAAATCTCCATTGGGACCACCAAACTCTCCAGGTTCTCCCTCTCTTGAAAGTCTTATCACATGCCCTTCATCTACTCCAGAAGGAATTTTTACTTCAATTCTTCTTCTTACTTTTACTTTTCCTGTCCCATGGCATTCTCTACAAGGAGTGGTTATAATCTTTCCTGTTCCATGGCATTTAGGACATGTAGTTATTTGTACAAACTGTCCAAAAGGAGTTCTTCTTGTATCTCTAATCTGTCCTGTGCCTCTACAGAGATCACAGGTTATAGGAGATGTTCCAGGAGCAATTCCTGACCCTCTACAAGTAGGACAAGTTTCAGTACGAGTTACAAAGATTTCTTTTGTAGTTCCAAAAGCTGCTTCTTCCAATGTTATTGTTAAATCGTATCTTAAATCCGCACCCTTTCTTGGAGATTTTTGCCTTTCTCTTCTCCCAAAAATATCTCCAAATATACCATCTCCAAAGAAGTCTTCAAAAATATCTTCAAAGGTTCTTCCAAAATTTCCAAAATCAAAATCTCCAGGTCGCCATCCTTCTTGAAAATCTCCGTATCCTGCAAAATCTCCTACACTTCCAAATTGGTCATATTGAGCTCTCTTCTGAGGGTCAGAAAGTACCTGGTATGCCTCATTTATTTCTTTAAATTTTTCTTGTGCAGAAGGATCCTTATTAAGATCTGGATGGTACTGTCTAACAAGCCTTCTATAAGCTTGTTTAATTTCATCCTGGGTGGCATTTCTTGGCACACCCAGGATTTCATAATAATC
>JBNARO010000034.1:0-19897 GCA_049718665.1 Dictyoglomaceae bacterium
CACTTCCCCCGCTCATCCAAGGAAGAAAGGTGAAAAGGTCAAGAGTATATTTTGCTCCAGGAACACGAGGTTCTGAAGTTTGAGCAAAACTAATTGAAAAAAGAAACAAAATACTGAGAATACTCATGATTAGAATCTTTAAAATTTTACTCATCTTTGGATACCTCCTTTTTCTTTTGTGTTTTCATTTTATCATGTTTCAATTTTCTGTCTGTGATTTATATCACAACTTACCATCCTCTTTTCCAAACAATAGGCATTCTTCTACCCATTCCAAAAGCTTTTGTAGTTATTTTTAGAGCTGGTGGAGCTTGTCTTCTCTTATATTCTGCATTATCTATTTTCCTTATAACCTCCTCCACCAAACTTCTTTCAAAGCCTTTTTCTACAATCTCTTCAATAGATAAATTATCTTCTATATATGCCTTAAGAATTTGATCTAAGATAGGATAAGGAGGCAGTGAATCTTCATCTTTTTGATTTGGTCTTAATTCTGCAGAAGGAACCTTTGTTAACACTGATTGAGGTATTATTTCTCTTTCTCTATTTATATACCTTGCCAATTCATAAACCATCATTTTGGGAACATCTGCAATAACCGCAAGTCCCCCTACCATATCACCATAGAGAGTGCAGTAGCCAGTAGCTAATTCTGACTTATTTCCCGTAGTTAAAACCAAATATCCCTCCCTATTTGAAATAAACATTAGAATATTTCCCCTAATTCTTGCTTGAAGATTCTCTTCAGCAAGATCTATTAAAGGATTCCCATCAGGATTAAAAGTTTCCAAATAGGCTTTAAATATTTTTTCTATTGGAATTACTCTGAATTCAATTCCCAAATTTTTTGCTAAGATTTCTGCATCTTTATAACTTCCTTCTGAAGAATATCTTGAAGGCATAGAAACACCAAGAACATTTTCAGGACCTAAAGCAAAAACTGCTAAAACCGCTGTTACAGATGAGTCTATCCCTCCAGAAAGTCCGACAACTGCTTTTTTAAATCCTAATTTTGCAAAATAGTCCCTAATCCCAAGAATTAGTGCCTTATAAATACTTTCTATATCCTCTTTGATGGAACTTACATCTTTCGTGAAAGATAAATTTTCTAAATCTACAATTCCAAAATCCTCTTCGAACCCTTTTCCTTCCCAAGCAATCTTACCTTCTTCGGTTATCACAAGACTTGAACCATCAAAAATTAGCTCATCATTCCCTCCCACTTGGTTTACATAAACTATAGGTCTTTTATACTTTTGAGCAATATAACTTAACATGTCTCCTCTTAATTTTATTTTTCCATAATAATAAGGAGAGGCTGAAAGATTAATTATTATTTCTGATCCTTGCGAGATTAGTTCTTCTACTGGATCTATCTCATAAATAGCTCTATTCCAATAATCTTTATCATTCCATATATCTTCACAAACAGTAACTCCAATATTTATCCCTTTAAACAATATGGGACGACGATAACTGGCTGGTTTAAAATATCTTGTCTCATCAAAAACATCATAACTGGGAAGCAAAGTCTTATGCTGATATCCAAAAAGTTTTTCTTTATAGAATAACAATGCAGAGTTATAAATTCTTTCATCTTTATATAAAGGTGCCCCAAGAAGGATTCCTATATTCTTACTTTCTGGCAAAATTTTTTCTTTAAGAACTTCATCTATCTTTTTAATAAGTTCTTTCCTAAAGAGTAAATCCCGGGGAGGATATCCTACTATGGAAAGCTCAGGAAAAACAATTAAATCACAATTTTCTTTTTTAGCTTTAGAAATATAACTTAAAATCTTCTCAGTATTTCCTTTTATATCTCCAATTATGGGATCAATTTGAGCTATAGCAATTTTAAGTCTCATAATTCTCCTCCTTTTCCAAAGCTAATATCCTTTCTTCTGGAGATGGATGGGAATAATGCCATATCCTATATAAAGGTAAAGGGTTAAGATTTGCTAAGTTTTCTTTTACTAATCTTTTTAGACTATCTATCAAAGGTTTTGAGGTTCCTAAAAGTTCTGTGGAAAACCTGTCTGCTTCGTATTCAAACTTACGAGATATAAAGTTAATTAGCGGAGTAATAAAATAAGTTATGGAGGATATAAAGATGAAGGCATAAAGGATAATGGAATAACTCTTTCCCACAAAGAAAGTTGAAGATATTAATGGAGATTTATAAAGAAGGAAAGTTAAATAAATATATGCAATATAAAATAAAGAGCTTAAAGTGATTAACTTTAATATATGTTTTTTTACATGATGACCTAATTCGTGGGCAAGAACTGATAAAATTTCATCATGACTATAACTCATTATGGTATCAAAAAGAACTACCCTTCTCGAATTCCCTATACCTGTAAGATATGCATTTACTTTTTTTGTCCTTCTTGATGCATCCATTACAAATATATTTGAGACTCTAAAATGCACTTTTTCTAAAAGAGAAAGTATTTTTTCTTTTAATTCCTCATTTTCCAAAGGATAAAACTTATTAAATAAAGGAGCTATAACCATAGGATATAACCACGAAATAAATATCTCGAAAATAATAACTACTAAAGCAAATTTCCACCACCAATGGGGATCGGATTCTATTATCCATAAAAGAAGGGAAAGAAGAGGAATTCCCAAGATTATAGATATGATTATAGACTTTATAATATCAGTAATAAAAATTTTAGGCGTAGTAGTATTAAATCCATATTTTTCTTCTATCACGAAAATAGAATATATATTAAAGGGAAGGGAAAGAAGAAAATTTATCAGACTAAAAATACCAAAAAATAGAAGACCTTGTAAAATATAGGATTTTGTAAGAGAAGAGACAAGCTTTTCAAAATAGGGAAATCCCCAAATTATAAATACAACAGAGAGAATTATATCACAAATACTTACTATTACAGCCAAATTTGTTCTATCTCTTAAGTAATTCTTTGATTTCTCAAAATCTTCTTCTGATATCTTATCTCTAAAAACTTCAGGAATTTTTGCATTGGGGGAGGTAGAATAATTTTTGTTCCATATAGTAAGAACTAAGTCCCATATCTCTTTTAATAAAAATATAGAAAGAAAAACATAGAAAAACATTTAAGAGATCCCCCTTTTAATATCCTTAATATTCTAATAACTTGTTTAATTCTATAGCTATTTTTGCCCCTAATCGGGCATTATTTTTTACAAGCTCTATATTCGCCATTAAGCTTTTCTTCCCAGTTAAACTACTTATTTTATTTAATAGGAAAGGAGTCACTTCCTTCCCTTTTATATCAAGTTCTTCTGCCTCTTTTATTGCGTCATTTATTATTTTATTGATATAGTCCTTATCTAAAGCATGCTCTTCAGGAATAGGATTTGCAATAAGAATACCTCCATGAAGTCCTAAATCCCATTTTGTCTTTATAATTCTTGCTACTTCCTCCACACTATTAGCAACATAGTCTACTTTTAACCCGCTTTCTCTGGTATAAAAAGCTGGAAACTCCTCAGTTCTGAACCCTATCACTGGAACACCATAGGTTTCTAAATATTCCAAGGTTAATCTTAGATCAAGAATTGCTTTTGCTCCTGCACAAACTACTGCTACATCTGTCTTAGCTAATTCTTGGAGATCTGCAGAAATATCAAAAGTCCTCTCTCCCCCTCTATGAACACCTCCAATTCCTCCCGTAACAAAGATCTTTATCCCAGAAAGATAAGCACAGAACATAGTAGCAGAAACTGTAGTCCCTGCGCTTAATTCTTTAGCAACAACTACAGGTAAGTCTTTTCTCCCAGCCTTTAAGACATTCTTTGATTCCGCTAAGAATTTAAGCTCCTCTTTGTTTAATCCTATTTTTATTCTTCCTTCAATAATAGCAATAGTAGCAGGTATAGCACCCTCTTTTCTTATTATATCCTCTACCTCTTCCGCTGTTTCAAGATTCTCAGGATAGGGCATACCATGAGTTATAATAGTAGATTCTAAGGCAACAATAGGCATTTTACTTTCCATTGCCTTTTTTACCTCTAAAGATAAATCCAAATATTTATTCATCTTTTTTCCTCCAGAACTATTCTTTTTAATATATCTTCCTTTAAGAAAGGACTTACACTATAGGGGGACTGTATAGTGATCATAGCAGAAGCAAGACCAAATTTTACAGAGATTTCTATAGAATACTTGTTATAAATTCCATAAACGAAGCCTGCAGTTAGGGCATCTCCCGCTCCTGTAGTATCCACAATTTCTCCTTTATAAGGACTCAAAAATTTTTCCATCTTTTCAGTAGATATATAAACTCCCCTTTCTCTGAGAGTTACTATAACATTTTTAATTCCTTTTTCTCTTAATATTTTCACTGCCCTTTTCATTTCAGAATCTCTTACTATCTCTATTCCCGATAAAGCTTCGAGCTCCTTTCTATTGGGAATTATATAATCTATATTAGAAAGAAAATTTTTTAACTTTTTTGCCTTTTCAAAGGAAACAGGAGCAATAACTGTAGTAATATTAAAACTTTTACAAAAATTTAAAATATACTCTATACTTTCCATAGGAGGATTTGCATCTATAACTACAATCTCACTTTCTTTTATAATTTCTTTCTTTTCTTCCAAATATTCTACATTTAATTCTTCCAATATATCCATAGAAGATAAGGCAATATACATATCTCCCTTATCATCAAGAATAGCAAGATATATCCCTGTAGGTTTTTCTTGGGATATCTTAATATGTTCCATATTAACTCCCGCTTTCTTTGTTTCCTCTAAAACTCTTTTCCCTTGTTCATCTTTTCCCAAAACTGTTAATAATAAAACAGAAATTCCCAGTTGAGATAGATTATGGGCTATATTTCTCCCTACCCCACCAGAACTTAAGCTGACATATCCTGGATTAGAGGTGTACCTCTCTAAGGGGACGTAAGATCTACCCTTTATATCCAAATTTGCTCCACCAATAACAGTAACTTTTCTCATCCTTTCCTTCTATATAAAACAAAAACTCCTACCTCAAACCTCTAAGAAAAAGAGGTAGGAATTATCAGATAAAATTATATCAAAAAGCTTCTTTTAGAGGCAACTTTTAGTAAAGACGTATGGTCTAAATGTTAATTGGAAACGTCTCCATAAAAAGCGGTAAAAGATAGGAAAATTGCAGAATTCTGAAGTTTATTGACCTTCCCTAAAAATATGTATAATATTTTATATTGACTTTGGAATTTTTCATAGGAGGTTTAGTATGTCAAAATATGAAGGAGTAATCTTCGATTTGGATGGTGTTATTACAGATACTGCAAGATATCACTACTTGGCATGGAAAAGGCTTGCGGATGAACTAAATATATATTTCGATGAAAAAATTAATGAAAGATTAAAGGGAGTAAGTCGTCTTGAATCCTTAGAGATTATATTGGAAAGAAGTAATAAAAAGTATTCTCAAGAAGAGAAAGAATATTATGCAAATAAAAAGAATGAATATTATAAAGAATTTATAAAAAATATTACACCAAAGGACTTATTACCTGGAGCATTAGAATTTATAGAAGAGCTTAGGAAAAGAGGAATAAAAACAGCTATCGCCTCGGTAAGTAAGAATGCCTTTACGATCATTGAAAATCTTGGAATAGGAGATAAATTTGACTATATTGTAGACACTAACAACATAAAAAAAGGAAAGCCAGATCCAGAAATATTTCTTAATGCTTCTTATAATATTGGTGTACCCCCTCAAAAATGCATAGGAATAGAGGACTCTGCAGTAGGAATTATTGCTATAAAAAGAGCAGGTATGTTTGCAGTAGGTGTAGGAAATCCTGAAACAGTTAAAGAGGCTGACCTAATATTGAAAGATTTAACAGAATACAAAAAAATTTTAGAATTACTTTAATTATTAAAGAATGATTGAAGAATAGGAGGTTTTGTAGCATGGTTTTTGCTATAAAAAAAGCAATATACCCTTATGAGGAATGGATAATTAGAGAAACAAACTTCGATATTGCTACAAACTATAGAGATGAGACTATCTTTGCAGTAGCAAATGGCTATATAGGGATGAGGGGAAGCTTAGAAGAGGGATATTCAGGACCAAAGAATACCTCATTTAATGGTACTTATATAAATGGTTTTTATGAAAGCTATGATATAGAGTACCCTGAAGGAGGGTACGGTTTTGCTAAAGTTGGACAAGCAATGCTTAATGTCGCTGATGGAAAAATAATTAAAGTTTTTGTTGAGGATGAACCTTTTGATCTATTAAAAGGAGAAATTCTTGAGTACGAAAGAATATTAGATATGAGAGAAGGACTGGTAAAAAGATATGTAAAATGGAGATCTCCGAAAGGAAGAATTATCGAAGTAAATATAAAAAGAATGGTTTCTTTTAGAAGGAAACACTTGGCTATTGTTTCCTTTTCAGTAAGACCTTTAAATTTTGAGGGCAATATTAAATTTATTTCTCAAATAAATGGAGACGTTTCCAAAATAACTGAAAGTGATGATGTAAGAGTAAGCACAGGATTAAAAGGAAAAGTACTTGAGACCATCGAAAAAGGAGGAGAAGGTACCACCGCTTTTCTGATGCAGAGGACTAAGAAAAGCAAACTTTCATATATTTGCGCTATGGAAAATGAGGTCTTATCTGAAGAAAGCTATGATATAGAAAGAAGAAAAGAGGAGGACATAGTAGAAATAATTTTTAATATCAAGGCAAAGAAAGACAAAGTATACACAATAAACAAATATATTTCATATTATACATCTCAGGAATATGCTGAAGATATTTTGAAAGATCTTGCATTAGAGGAAGTAGGAAGAGCAAAAAGAGATGGAATAGAAAAACTTTTCCAGGAACAGAAAGAATTTCTTGATTCTTTCTGGAAGGATGCTGATGTTGTTATAGAAGGAGATGACGCATTACAACAAGGGATAAGGTTTAGTATATTTCATCTTATTCAATCTGTTGGTAGAGATGGCAAAACAAATATTACTGCGAAAGGTCTAACAGGAGAAGGATATGGAGGACACTATTTTTGGGATTCTGATATCTACATTTTCCCATTTTTCCTATATACAAAACCTGAGATAGCAAAAGCTTTACTAATGCATCGTTATAATCTATTGAATGCAGCTCGGGAAAGAGCAAGAGAACTTGGTCATAAAGGTGCCTTATATCCATGGAGGACTATAGATGGACCTGAATGTTCTCCCTATTTTCCAGCAGGAACAGCTCAGTACCATATAAATGCTGATATCGTGTTTGCTTTAAAAAGGTATGTGGAAGCAACGGAAGATTATGAATTTCTATACAACTATGGAGCTGAAATACTTTTTGAAACAGCAAGATTTTGGGAAGATTTAGGATCTTATATCCCTCTTAAAGGAAATAGATTTTGTATAAACTGTGTTACAGGACCTGATGAATACACTGCCTTGGTTAATAATAATACATATACTAATTACATGGCAAAGATGAATCTTGAATATGCCATCTATGTTGCAGATAAGATGAAAAGGGAAGCTCCTCATTACTATAATAAAATTGTTTCAAAAATAGGACTAAAGGAAGAAGAAATTATAGCATGGAAGAAAGCAGCAGAGATGATGTATCTTCCCTATTCTGAAGAACTTGGAATAATACCTCAAGATGATAGCTTTTTGTATAAAGAGAGAATAACTGTAGATCAAATTCCTAAAGAAGAATTTCCTCTTTTACTTCATTGGCATTATCTAAATATTTATAGATATCAATTATGCAAACAACCTGATGTTTTACTTCTAATGTTCCTGCAAAGAGAAAAATTCACCCTTGATGAAATAAAAAGAAATTATGATTTTTATGAGCCAATAACGACCCACGATTCATCTCTATCTCCACCAATATTTAGTATTCTTGCTAACGAAATTGGATATAAAGATAAAGCATATGAGTATTTTGTAGTAACGGTGAGAATGGATCTTGACGATTATCATGGGAATGTGCACGATGGAATACATGCAGGCTGTATGGGAGGAGCATGGAGTGCTGTTGTGAATGGCTTTGGAGGTATGTGGATTTATAATAATTTGCTTCATTTTTCACCTAAATTACCAGATCATTGGAAATTACTTTCTTTTAACATAAGATATAAAGGAAGAAAAATAAATGTAAGAATAGAAAAAGAAAAAATAACCTTCTCTCTAATAGAAGGAGAGGCTATGGAGATATATTGTTTTGATAAAAAGTTTACTTTGGAAAAGGGCAAAGAAGTGAATTACTGGAAAGCTTAGTGCTTATCCCTTGCTTATTTCTTTTAATGTTTCTTTCACTTTACCTTTATTTTTATCTAAATATTTTTTGGATGTTTCATAATCTAATCCAGTTTTTGCCATAATAATAGCCAATTTTGTATTTCCTTTTGCCCTTTCCAGAAATTCTTCTGCTTCTTTGTCAGATAAATTACAGGTTATTTTTAATATCTTTTTTGCTCTTTCCTTTAATTTCTTGTTTAGTATCTGCACGTCCACCATAAGATTATCATAAACTTTTCCTAATTTTATCATAGTAGTTGTGGATATCATATTTAGCACCATTTTTTGTGCTGTTCCTGCCTTCATACGGGTAGAACCTGAGATAACCTCAGGACCTACCAAAAGTTTTATAGTAATATCTGCTATTCTCTCCATAAGAGTATTTTCATTACATACAATAGATACTGTAAAACTCCCTTTACTCTTTGCATATTCTAAAGCAGATATAACATATGGGGTTCTTCCGCTGGCTGCAATTCCAATAACCACATCTTCTGCTTTTATATACTTCTCTTCTAAATCTTTTCTCCCTTGCTCATAATCATCCTCTATTCCTTCTATAGAAAACCTTAAGGCTCTATCTCCTCCCGCTATAATTCCTTGAAATACCTCAGGGTCCATCCCATAGGTAGGGGGAATTTCAGAGGCATCTAATACCCCTAACCTTCCACTGGTTCCTGCTCCAACATAAAATACTCTTCCTCCCCTTTCTATTCTTTTTACTATTTCATCTACTACCTTTGCAATCTTAGGAATCTCCTTTTCTACAGCATAAGCTACCTTTTTATCTTCCTCATTTATTATTCTCAAGATCTCCTCTATACTTTTTTCATCTATATTTTTTGTATTAGGATTTATAGCTTCTGTCAATAAATCTTCCATTTCTCACTTTATAATTTTCTTTCTGTAGTAGCAGATTGACTCTTCGCTAAGACCTCAATGATTTTCTCTCCTCTACTTACCAGTATGGAAACATACAAAATATCTATAACAATTAGTTGAGCAATTAAAGAAGTTATGGCTCCTACTCTTAATGCTCTTTCCTTTGCAGACAAGAATAATTTTATATCTGCATGTTTAAGAATAGGAGAATGAGCATATTGAGTTATAGCAATAGTAGTGGCATTATTTTCTTTTGCCTTTGCTAATGCAGAAATAGTATCCTTTGTGCTTCCTGAATAGGATATCCCAATAGCTACATCCTGAGGAGTAAGAAGAGAAGCAGAGACTAATTGTTGATGAGTGTCTATATATGCATAAGCTAAAATTCCTATTCTTTCTAATTTTTGTTGTAAATCTAAAGCCGCCAAGCCAGAAGCTCCTACACCATAAAGATCTACCTTTCTTGCCTTGTTTATAGCATCTACCGCTTTTTTTATTTCTGTTTCACTTAAAACCCCATCAGTCTCTTTAATGGCATTAATATTTGCCTGAACAATTTTCCTTTTGATGTTAGTTAAATCATCTTGAAAGCTCCAATCTGATGATGGAAGCTCCTGTAATGTGCTTAAACTACTGGCAAGTTTTACTTTAAACTCTTGATATCCTGTATATCCTAATTTTCTACAAAAACGGACAATGGTAGATTCTGAAGATTTTGTTTTCTCTGCCAATTCCGTTATAGGAATTCCCACTACTTCATGGGAATTTTCTAAAACATATTCTGCAATTTGCATTTCTACTCCCTTTAATTGGGATAGAAGAGTTTTAATTCTAAAAAGGCAATTAGAAGTTTCCCATTCTACATTCTTTTTTTTCTTTGCCATTTTCCTTCTCACTAAAATTTTTCTTAATTAAAATTATAACATGTTTAAAAATTTTTGTGAATTTATTTTCTAAGTTTTTACAATAATTACGAAAAAAAGTTTTTGAAATAATAATATAAGTTGTGATATAATTTATATAAGATCACAAAGTTTGTTGGGCGAAGAGAATTTGGAGAAACCGCCCTGCCTTAAAAGGTAGGTGCGGTTTTTTTATTTTATATAAGAAGGGAGGAAGATTATGGATGTAATCATTATAGGAGGAGGAATTGTAGGAACTTTAATAGCAAGACAACTATCAAAGTATTCTTTAAAGATTCTTCTTTTGGAAAGGGAAAATGACATTGCTATGGGAGCCACAAAAGCAAATAGTGCTATTGTTCACGCTGGATATGATCCCATCCCCAACAGCAATAAAGCAAAAACTAATGTAAGGGGAAATAAATTATATCCTGAACTCTGTTCCGCTTTGAAAGTTCCCTTTAAGAGAAATGGGGCTCTTATCTTAGCTTTTAATGATGAAGAGGCAAAAGTGTTAGAAGAGTTAAAGGAAAGAGGAAGAAAAAATGGAGTTATGGGATTAGAGATTATAAAAAGAGATGAAATTTTAAAAAGAGAACCTAATATAAACCCTGAAGTAAAGATGGCTCTTTATGCTCCATCTTCAGGAATAACTTCTCCATATCTTTTAGCAATCTCTGCTTTAGAGAATGCATGGGAAAATGGAATAGAGGTTCATTTGGAAGAAGAAGTTCAGGGGATAATAAAAAGAAAAAGAGGATATATAGTAAAGACTAACAAAAATTCTTATTTGACAAGATATATTATAAACGCAGGCGGAGTATATGCTGATGAGATCATGAAAATGGCAGGAATTGATTTCCCCTTTGAAATAACTCCAAGGAAAGGAGAATATTATGTTTTAGACAAAAAGATGAGGAATTTAGTTTCTTCTACTATTTTTCCTACTCCATCCCCTATAAGCAAAGGAGTTCTTGTAGTTCCTACGGTAGAAGGAAATATTCTTTTAGGCCCCAACGCAAAGGATGTAAAGGATAAGGAAGATAAAAGTACTACTTGGGAGGGATTAAAAGAAGTTTGGGAAAAGGCAACAAAATTAGTTCCTCATATATCCTTCTCCTCCGTGATAAATACTTTCGCAGGGATAAGAGCGGGAAGTAATTATAAAGATTTTCTCATAAAAGAGTTTAAATCTGCAGAGGGGATTTTAAATTTTGCAGGAATAGACTCTCCAGGACTTACTTCTGCACCCGCTCTTGCAGAAATTGCGGAGGAATGGCTTAAAGATAAAGAAAAATTAATTCCCAAAAAGAATTTTAAGGGGGAAAGAGAAAAGCCTCTTTATTTTAGAGAGCTTTCTAATGAAGAAAGAGAAGAACTTATTAAAAAAGATCCTTCTTGGGGACATATTATATGTAGATGTGAACATGTAAGTGAAAAAGAACTAAGAGAAACTATTAGGCATCCTCTAACTCCAAAAACCTTAGAAGCTTTAAGAAAAAGGTTAAGAATTGGGACAGGAAGATGTCATGGAGCTTTTTGTACTCCTTATGTTTTAAAGATTCTTTCTGAAGAATTAGGAAAACCTATAAACTTTTTTACATTAAAAGGTGAAAATTCTAAGATTCTTTTTGGAGAAAACAAGGCGAGGTGGAAATATGCAAAAAGAAGTTGATGTGGTAGTAATAGGGGGAGGTCCTGCAGGATTAGCAAGTGCTAAAGGAGCAGGAAGCAAAAATACTCAAGTTCTTATCTTAGAAAGGGGAGAAGAACTTGGAGGAATCCTTCAACAGTGTATCCATCCAGGATTTGGTCTTCTATATTTTAAAGAAGAATTAACAGGACCTGAATATGCACAGAAATGGATAGAAGAAATAGAGAATATGAAAAATATAGAAGTATGGACAAAAACTATGGTTTTAGAAGTTTATCCTGATAAAAGGGTCTTAGCAGTAAACGAAAAGGGACTCTGGGAAATAAAAGCAAAGGCAGTAATTTTTGCTATGGGTTGTAGAGAAAGAACTCAAGGGAATCTTGCCATCCCAGGAACAAGACCCGCAGGAATTTTTACTGCAGGAACCGCTCAAAGATTAGTAAATATAGAAGGATATCTCCCTGGAGAAAAAATCCTTATCCTTGGCTCTGGAGATATAGGATTAATTATGGCAAGGAGACTAAAATGGGAGGGAGCTGAGGTTACAGGAGTTGTTGAAAAACTTCCCTATCCTGGAGGATTAACAAGAAATTTAGTTCAATGTTTAGAAGATTATAACATTCCATTATATTTAAACCATACCGTTGTAGAAATTAAAGGAGAAAAAAGAGTGGAAGGGGTGTATGTAGCTCCCTTAGATGAAAAAGGAGATCCTATATTATCTGAGAAAAAATTCTTTCCTTGTGATACTTTACTTCTCTCTGTGGGATTAATTCCTGAAAATGAGCTTTCTGAGATGGCAGAAATTCCATTGGATAAGAGAACAGGAGGACCCTTTGTAGATCAATTCTTAATGACAGAAAAAGAAGGATTTTTTGCTTGTGGGAATGTCCTTTTGGTAAATGATTTGGTAGACTATGTAAGTTCCCAAGGATTATTGGCAGGAGAAAACGCAGGAAGATTTATAAATAGGGAAATTTCAAGAGAAAAGAGAATACCTGTAAATATTAACGGAAATTTAAGACTTGTAGTTCCTCAATATATCTCTTATCCCTTAATCTTACCTGAGATTACCTTTTATTTTAGAGTATTAAATCCTCATGAAAAATCAATCCTTTATCTCAAAGATGGAGGGAAAACATTAAAAATATGGAAATATCCTATTGTAAGACCTGCTGAAATGCTTGTGGTAAAAATAAAATCTCTGCTTTTAGAAAATGCTGAGAATATTAACTTCTCACTGGAGGAAGAAAGATGAGAAAATTAACCTGTATTATATGCCCCTTAGGCTGTAATTTAATTATTGAAGAAAGTGAAGAAATAAAAATTACTGGGAATAAATGTCCAAAAGGAATTAAATATGCCCTGGAGGAGATAAAAAATCCAAAAAGGGTAGTAACAACAACAGTTAAAGTAAAAGGAGGAATATATCCTGTCATTCCTGTGAAAACCTCTTCTCCAATTCCAAAAGATTATATCTTCCCTCTTTTAGAAGAATTGGCAGAAATAGAACTAACTGCTCCTGTCCCTATAGGATTTAAAGTTTTAGAGAATATTTTTAACTTAGGGATAGATGTAATAACTACCAAGGAAATGAAAGTAAAGAAAGGTATTAGTAAGTAAAAGAACTTCCTCCTATAAATTCTCTAAGAATAGAGGTCATAGGAACTTCTGTGGGAGACAAAGGAAGGAAGTGAGATAAAATATCTAATATTCTTTTTGCCTCAGGATATTCAGGATAATACGGAGGAACTGCCTTAAGCATAGGCTCTGCAAAGTTTTTTAAAACAGAAAACTCATAAACTAAGGCAGAATTGAACATAACATCTGCTCGCTCCTGAGTTGGGAAGATATAAAGATCTTCCGCTCTTCTTACTGATGGCCATTGCCTTATAGAATCTAAAACTCCATATCCTCTAAATATACTATCCCTCACAATCCTTCTCATTAATCTTGCATCAGTAGTTGGAACTCTATTTTGATTATCAATATTTAGATGAGTTAGAGCACTTACAAAGATATGATACTTCATATAACCAGGAATCCCAGAGGTTATCTCAGGATTTAGTCCATGAATTCCTTCCATAACAATTAAGCTTCTGTCTTCTAATTTTATTACTTTGCCAGATTTTTCTCTTCTCTTCTTCTGAAAATTATATTTAGGAAGCTCTACCTCTCCATCATTCATAAGAATGTTTAAATGCTCATTAAGGAGCTTAATATCCAAAGCGTAGGGACTATCAAAGTCATAATTTCCAAATTCGTCTCTTCCTATGAATTCTGGAGGCAAAAAATAGTCGTCCATTTCTATAACCAATGGTTTAATCCCATTTACCTTTAATTGTATTTGTAATCTTTTACTAAAAGTAGTTTTTCCTGCAGAAGATGGACCTGCAATAAGAACTAATTTTAAATCTGGAAGTTTTGAACAAATTTCATCAGCAATTTGAGCAATCTTTTTCTCATGTAAAGCTTCTGCAACTTTTATAACCTCAGAAATCTCACCCTTCTCTATAGCAGAATTTAAAGAAGCTACATCAACAAGTCCTAAGATCTCTAACCAATTTTTATATTCATAAAAAGTTTGAAATAGCAAGACAATTTCCTTAAATTCACTTATTTTAGAAAGATCTTTATCATCAGGGAGTATTAAAATAAAGCCTGGCTGATAAAGCTTAAGAGAAAAAGTTCTTAAATAACCTGTAGAAGGAACTAAAGGAAGATAAGAATATTCGTAATGATTGTCTACTTTATAGAGTTGAACTTTGGAAGAAGATATATATTTTAAAAGCCTTATCTTGTCCTCTTCTTTTCTCTTCTCAAAAATTTTTAAGGCTTCATCTTTTGAAACTAAAATTTTCTCTATAGGAATATCTTTTTCTGCCAGTTCTCTCATCTTTTCTTCAATAATCTCTAAGTCTTTCTGCTTTGGAGTATAATTTTTAAATCTCCCATAAAGACTTTTGTGATAAGAATGCTCTACTACTACTTTTAAATCTGGAAATACCTTTTCACAAGCTAAATTAAGAAGAAAAATGTAGCTCCTTTCCAAAACTCTCCTTCCAAAATTACTTTTCACCCCAATAAAATCCAATTTCATGTCTTCTTGAATTAAATAATTAAGATCCTCTATTCCATTGTCCACTCTAAGAGCAATAGGAATATCTCCTTCTAATAAATTTTTAAAAAGATCAGAATTTTTTGATATCAACTCCTTAGCAGAAATAGGATTTTCCTCTTTCAATCTAATAGCTCCTCTAATCTCAATATTTATCATTTAAATTTTTCCTCCTCATATGTGATAAAAATCATGTACAAAATATTAATTTTTAGGTTTATAATATATCATAAAAATTTTAAAGAAAAGAGGTGTAAGTAATGAGAAAAATTTTTATTTTGTTAACCATATTTTTCTTTTCCCTTCTTTTTTTATTCCATAATACATTTGCCCAAGACAATAAAGCACATCTTTTGGGTCTGGCTATTGTAGAAGATGTATCAGAAGATGAATATGGTTTAACAGTTCTTGATGGTCTGTTTAGTATTACAGAATTTAAAAAATTCCCTGCGGTTGATAGTTTTAAGATTTATTCCCGTTGGACAGGAATTGGGGAGCATAAGATAAGGGTTCAGATTGTAGATGACCAAAATAATGTTATAAACACTACTGAAGATGAAGATTTAGCCTTTGAAGAAGATTTTGAAACCTATTACTATATTCATGATTTTAATAATACTGTATTTCAAAAACCTGGCGTATATCGAGTACAGGCGATATTAGATGATAACGTGGAATTTGAGATACCTTTATTTATTCATCTCTCAGGTCAAGAAGTAGAATTCAAACTAAAATCCGAGGAACCCCTTTTAATATTCTCAGTTCCAGCTATAGAAGTATATGAGAAGTATAATGGATTGCAGGTAGTATCAGGTGCCTTTGAGTATTTTGCTTTTAAAGAATTTCCTGGAAAAGAGGATTTCATTATAACCAACGGATGGTATTCAGGAGAGGGAAAATTTCAACAGCATACTGAAGTTTTAGATCCTGATGGAAAAGTTATATATAAATCAGATCCTCAAAGTTTTGAGACAAGTCCTAAAAGCGTAACCGCATTGTATGATGAGTTAACGGATTTTGAGTTCTCAAAGCCAGGAATGTATGTAGTAAAAATTTATTTAGAAGATAAACCTGTCCTTACTTATCCTATTCTTGTAAAGCAAAGACAATAATATAGGGCTGGGAATCCTCAGCCCATCTCATTCTTTAATGCTATACCTTCCTACCAAAATTTTATAGAACTCTAAAGAGTGTTGCGATTATTAAATTATGAAGTCGTGGTCTAAATTCTATCATCTGTTCCAAATTATTTCCCTCTATAGGGGTAATGCTTCTATCAGGAAGAGTGATTACATTACGAGATATATGAGTTCTATTAGAGAGAAATATTACAATTAATTTCTTAATGGGATCAATCCAGAGACTTGTTCCAGTATAACCTGTGTGTCCAAAACTTTTTTCACTGAAAAGGTCCCCACAGGAAGATGAAATACTTTTAATTGTCCAACCTAATCCTCTTTTCTCATCTTTAAAAGATACATGCTCTCTTGTAAAAAGTTCAATAGTGTAGGGAGAAAAAATCATGTAATCCTCATTTATATAAGATCTTGCATATTTATATAAATCTCTTGCAGTGGAAAAAAGACCCGCATTCCCACTTATTCCTCCTTGGTAATAAGCCAGTTCATCATCAGGTTCTCCCCTCAAAATTTTTCCATCCCTTTTACAAGTTGGTGCTACTCTTTCCTTATTTTGGGGAAGAAATCCTGTATCTTTCATATCTAAGGGATCAAAAATGTTTTCTTTAACATATTTGTCAAAAGATGTGCCTGTTATTTTTTCTACAATATATTTTAAGAAGATAAAATTTAGACAGGAATAGACACAATCCTCGCCTGGGGTATATAAAAGTTCTATCTTTAAAAGTTCTTCTTTTAATTCTTTAGGATTTTTAGTATATTTCCAAGCATTAGAATAAGGGGGAAGTCCCGAAGTATGAGTAAGAAGATTAAAGATTTTCACCCTTTCCTTTAATCCTGTAGAAAATTCCTTTAAAAATTTTCCTACAGAATCCCAAAGCCTTATTTCTCCCTCTTCCAGGAGTTTCATTATAGAAGGAGTAACCGCTACTACTTTAGTAAGGCTTGCAAGATCATATATGGTATCTACAGAATTTTCTTCTTTTTCAGGAAAAAGTGCTTTATATCCATAAGCCTTCTCTATAATGATCTCCTTATCATTTCCCACTAATAAAACTCCACCAGGAAAGGTTTCCTTTTCTATATATTTTTCTATTAGCTCATCAATTTTTCTCATTTTCTCCTCCTAATATAACAAAATATCTTCTATAAATTCCTTATATTCCTCTTCTTCTTTCTCCCATCTCTCATATATTTCCTGCCAACTTTTACCATCCATAATATCCTTCTTTGTCTCCTCATCACCAATCAAATAATCTATTCTCTCCACCTCATTATATTTAACAAACTGAATTTTATCTGGAAAATACTTAAATATAATTTTCAAAAGAGATAATGATACTTTTATAAAATCAGAATTGTATCTCAATGGGAAAAATTCTAAACCTCTACAAACCTCTCCTTTATATTTAGAAAACTCTGGGACAAAATACCTTTTTCTAAAAGCTATGTCGGTAAAATTTTCCTTTAATAACTCATTATATAATATATCCTCATCAAGCCATGGAGCACCAATATATTCAAAGGGCTTTGTAGTTCCTCTTCCTTCAGAGATATTTACCGCCTCAAAAAAGCACATTCCCGCATAACAAATTGCAGAACTAAAAGTAGGAAGGTTTGGAGAAGGAACATTCCAGAGAAGTCCTGTATCAGGGTATAACATATTTCTCTTCCAATTCTCCATTTTTATAATTCTTAAATCAACATCTAATTTTTTTATCTTTTTGAAATAAAGAGCAAGTTCACCAACAGTCAATCCATATCTTATAGGAAGGAAATACCCACCTACAAAGGAATTTAAATTTTGCCTTATCCTTGGTCCTTTAATAATTTCTCCTCCAAGGGGATTAGGTCTATCTAATACTACATAAGAAATATGAAATTCACTGGCAGATTCTAAGGTATAGACTAAGGTATATATAAAGGTATAAAATCTTAATCCCACATCCTGAATATCATAAACTAAAATATCTATATCCTTTAAATCCTCCTCATTAGGTCTTAACTTTTTTCCATATAAACTTACTAATTTTATCCCATATTTGGGATGGTAAGTATCTTCTATATGAACCCCATCAGATATTCCAAAAAATCCATGTTCAGGAGTAAATATTTTTTGAATTTTTATTCCTTCCTTTAACATTAACTCTATGTTACTTTTCAAATCCTTAGAAACTCCTGAATAATTGGTTATCAACCCTACTTTTCTCCCTTTTAAGATTTCAAAATTATCCCTTCTTAAGATGTCAAGTCCTAAAATTGTTTCCATTTTTCACCTCTTGTTTTAATTTTCTTCTCTAAGAATCTCATAAATTTTCTTTAACAAAATTAAACTTTCTTTCACTCCATCTATCTCTAAGGTTCCAGTAATTAAAACTGCTTTTATTTTTGGAGATATCTTTCTTATTTCTCTAAAAACAGATAGACCATCCATAAAAGGCATATTTAAATTCAGTAATAAAAGCTTCACATCCTTCATCCAAAACTCTATATCCATTTTCTTCCAATAGTTTCTTAATCATATATCTTATTTTCCTCTTGGAACTTCCGCTTCTTTTTCTACTTCTCGAATATTTACCCCCCCCAGGAAGATAGATTTTAAAAGCTGTTCCTTTTCCTACTTCACTATATACATTTATAAATCCACCATGATCCTTCACAATAGAATACACTATAGAAAGACCAAGCCCAGTTCCTTCCTCTTTTGTAGTAAAAAAGGATCAAAGATTTTATCTATAATCTCCTTTGGTATACCTACACCCGTATCAGAAACTGTTATCAAAACATAGGGACCCTGCTTTGCAAAAGGATTCCATCTTGCATACTCTTCATTAAGATAAATATTTTCTGCAGATATACTCAGAACACCACCATTTGGCATAGCATCTCTTGCATTTACACATAGATTCATAAGAACTTGATGAATTTTTGTGGCATCTCCCATAATGGGATATAAGTCCTTGGAAATTTCCACTTTAATCTCAATATCCTTAGGGAAAGTCTCCATTAAAAATCTTTCTATTTCTCTAATTATATGTTTAACTTGAATAATTCCTACCTTGCTGACTTCACTTCTTACAAAAGATAATATTTGATTACTAAGATTTATTCCCCTTTGAAGAGCAGATTCCATCATATCAATAGTATTTAAAATATTTTCATCTCTAATCTTTGTTTTCAACATTTGAAGTCCCATGAAAATAGGGGAAAGGATATTATTTAAATCATGGGCTATACCTCCCGCAAGGACGCCAAGACTTTCCAACCTCTGGGCTCTCAAAATTTGAGCTTCTAAAAATTTTCTTTTTGTAATATCTGTATTTATAACTAATATCTTTTCAGGCTCTCCTTTTTTATCCCTTACTAATACCCATCTATTCTCAACAATAATCTCTTTTCCATTCTTAGTTTTTTGTTCTACCTCTTCTCTCCATTCTCCCTCTTTTAATACTTTTTCTTTTATTTTTTCATATAAAGAGGGATCTTTAAACTGACTCTTAGCAGTCTTCTTCCCTAAAACCTCCTCTTTCTTCCATCCATAAATTTTCTCTGCCCCTTTATTCCAAAAAAGGATTCTGTCCTCGAGATCTTCAACTATAATAGCATCTGTAGCCCAATCAAGAAGTTCTGCTTGTTCTTTAATAACTTCTCTTTCTCTCTCTAAATTTTTTTCTAAAAGAGAACGAGCTTTAGATTCCTTAGAAAGTAAACCATAAAGAAGAAAGGCAGTAATTATCACAAAAAACCAGTCTTTATATATTTGGAGAATTTCTAAAAATCTATTCGAGAACAAAATCCAAAATCCACCAAATAGCAGGTATAAAAAGGTTATTCTTAAAGGAGCTCTTTTAAAGAATCTCCCTTTCATAGTTTCCACCTTATAATTTTTTTTCTATTTTACCATAGAAATTCACAAAAGTTTATTCTAAAA
>JBNARO010000035.1:0-19531 GCA_049718665.1 Dictyoglomaceae bacterium
TTCTTCTATTGACATCTATATTTATAACATATATACTTCAAGACAATAAGAACAGGGATGTTCTACGAGAAGTAGGCATCCCTTTTTTATTAAAATTTTAAAATTTCTTGGAGGTGAGAGGATGAAGGGTTTTCTTAAAGTGCTTCTTATTTTAAGTGTTCTTTTAGGGCTTTTAATCTTTCCTCTTCAGGCAGCTGGAACTATTAAAATTGGAGCGATCTTCCCTATAACAGGACCTATTGCAACTTTTGGAATTTCCTCTGCGAATGGCGTGAAGATGGCATTTGAAGAAGTAAATGCAAAAGGTGGAGTTTTGGGAAGCAAGATTGAGCTGATCTTAGAAGATGACCAGTATAAAGCGGAAGAAGTTGCAAATGCTGCGAAGAAGTTAATTGAAAGGGATAAAGTTGTAGCTATTATAGGTGAAGTAGCAAGTTCGATGAGCTTAGTTCTTGCTCCCATCTGCCAAGCATCAAAAGTAGTTATGATGACCCCAACTTCTACCAACCCAAAAGTTACTTTAGTGGGAGATTATATTTTTAGAGCATGTTTTATTGATGATTTTCAAGGTACAGTTATGGCAAATTTTGTTTATAAAACATTAAAGAAGAAAACCGCAGCTATATTAGTCGCAGTAACCAGTGATTATAGTAAGGGTTTAGCTCAATTCTTTAAAGAATCCTTTACAAAATTGGGTGGAAAGATTGTAGCAGAGGAATCTTATTCTGAAGGAGATTCTGATTTTAGAGCTCAACTTACAAAAATTAAGGCTGCAAATCCCGAATTTGTATATCTGCCAGGATATTATTCTGATATAGGTCCTATTTTGCTTCAAGCAAGAGAGCTTGGAATAACTGTTCCCTTTGGTGGTGGTGATGGTTGGGATTCTCCAAAACTTTTAGAAACTGCTGGAAAGGCTGCAGAGGGAAGTTTCTTCAGCAACCACTATAGCCCAGAATCTAAAGATATAAAGGTCCAAACCTTTGTAAAAAATTACAAGAAGAAGTTTGGAGAAACACCAGATGCATTAGCAGCTCTTTCTTATGATGCTGCAATGCTTCTTGTAGAAGCTATAAAGAGAGCAAAATCTTCAGAACCAGCGAAAATAAAAGATGCATTAATGAGTTTTAATAAAGAAAGACCATTTAGAGGAGTAACAGGAACCATATACTTTGATCAGAATAGAAATCCTGTAAAGAGTGCAGTAATAATTGAGATCAAAGGAGGAAAACAAGTTTATAGGGCAACAGTTAAGCCATAAAAATCCCTTTTTAGGAGGGGGTTTACCCCCTCCTATTTTTTTGATAAATTAAATAAGGAAGGAAGAAAAATATGGAAAATATATTACAGCAGATAATAAATGGAATATCCTTAGGAAGTATATATGCTCTTATAGCCTTGGGCTATACAATGGTGTATGGTATTCTTCGTCTTATTAATTTTGCTCATGGAGATATATATATGGTGGGAGCATTTTTAGGGTATTTTGCATTGGGACTCTGGAATTTTTCTTTTCCTTTAGGACTCTTATTTGCTATGGGAGGTGCAGCCCTTTTAGGGATTATTATTGAAAGATTTGCTTACAGACCATTGAGACTTGCTCCAAGAATTTCTCTTCTTATAACTGCTATAGGAGTTTCATTTCTTCTTGAAAATTTAATGGTTTTATGGGTGGGAGCATCTCCAAGGGCTTTTCCTCAAAAAATACCTTTAAAAATTTACACAATAGGAAACATAGTTATTACTAACAGACAAATTATTATAATTGCAGTTTCAATAATTCTTATGTTTCTTCTTCAATTTATTGTTCTTAAAACTAAAGCAGGAAAAGCAATGAGAGCTGTTTCTTATGACAAAGAAGCAGCTTTAATGATGGGCATTGATATAAATAAAATTATTTCTTTAACTTTTACATTAGGATCAGCATTGGCTGCAGCAGCAGGAGTATTGGTGGGATTATATTTCAATAAAATAGACCCCTATATGGGTGTAATGCCAGGTTTAAAAGCTTTTGTAGCTGCTGTTCTTGGCGGAATTGGAATAATTCCAGGAGCAATGCTTGGAGGATTTATCTTGGGAATTGCTGAAGTTTTAGTCTCTGCTTTTATATCTTCAACTATCAGAGATGCAGTTGCTTTTGTTGTCCTTATTTTGATTCTTCTTATTAGACCTGCAGGAATTTTAGGAAAATATATGAGGGAAAAAGTATAATGAAAAGGAATTATTTGTTAACAATTATTTTAACTATTTTTTTAGTGTGGTTAGGAAATATAGCACGGGGACTTGACCCATATTTTTACCAACTTTTGATTTTCTTTGGAATAAATAGTATTTTAGCTATGAGTTTAAATCTTATAAATGGATTTGCGGGACAATTTTCTATTGGTCATGCAGGATTTATGGCGGTAGGTGGTTATTTTAGTGCTGCATTAAGTGTTTACCAAGGAGAAAAACTTATTTCGATTTTAAGCTTTCTTCCTGGAAAGTTGCCCCAACTTTTAGTATTTTTTATTTTTCTTCTATTAGGAGGACTTCTCTCAGCAAGTTTAGGTCTTTTAGTAGGAATTCCTACCCTAAGACTTAAAGGGGACTATCTTGCTATAGCAACCTTAGGATTTGGAGAGATAGTAAGAGTTATCATTTTAAATTTAGATATAGTAGGGGGACCTCGAGGTTTTCCTGGAATTCCTCAAAGAACAGATTTTTCTTGGGTAATCTTCTGGTTTATAATATGTTTTCTAGTGATTAAAAACCTTATTAATTCCTCGCATGGTAGAGCTATAATCTCCATAAGAGAAGATGAAATAGCTTCAGAAACTATGGGTATAAACACTACTTTTTATAAGGTTGTAGCTTTTACCATTGGAGCCTTTTTTGCAGGAATTGCAGGAGGTTTATTTGCTCACTATCTTATGATGCTTCATCCGAGCAGTTTTACCTTTTTCAGATCAGTAGAAATCCTTCTTATGATAGTTTTAGGAGGAATGGGAAGTATTACAGGCTCTATTTTAGGGGCTTTTGTTTTGACAATTCTTCCTGAAGCCCTAAGAGGATTTACATATCTTCGTTTAGTAATTTATTCTATTATCTTGATATTAGTTATGCTCTTAAGACCTCAAGGATTAATGGGTGGGAAAGAAATATCTTTTACAGGATTTAGAAAAATATATGCAAGGGTGAATAAAAAATGAAAATATTGGAAGTAAATAATCTTTCCTGTGCCTTTGGTGGATTAATGGCGGTGGCAGATTTGGATTTTTATGTAGAAGAAAATGAGATCTTAGGAATTATTGGACCTAATGGTGCAGGGAAAACTACTGTTTTTAATTTAATCACTGGTTTTTATTCCCCTTTAAAGGGAGAGATAATTTTTAAGGGGAGAAATATTGAAAGATTGAAACCCTATCAAATTACAAGATTAGGAATTGCGCGAACTTTTCAAAATCCTCGTCTTTTTAAACAGTTGACAGTAATGGATAATGTGAGAATTGCTATGCACAAAATTCATAATGCAAATCTTTTTGATACGATCCTAAGAAAAAGAAAGGCTATTGAGGAAGAGAAAATTCAGGAGGAAAGAGCAAAAGAAATTCTTGAATTTTTCCATCTTTATGAGAGAAGGAACGAGATATCTCAAAATTTGCCCTATGGAGACCAGAGAAGGCTTGAGATTGCAAGAGCAATGGCAACTAATCCTTCGCTTCTTCTTTTAGATGAACCCGCTGCAGGCATGAATCCTTATGAATCGAAAGAATTGATGAGTCTTATTTCGTATATAAGAGAGAAGTTCAATCTAACAATTATTTTGATAGAACATCATATGGAAGTTGTAATGGGAATTTGTGAAAGAATTATTGTCCTTGACTATGGAATGAAAATCGCTGAAGGAAAACCTGAGGAAATAAGGAATAATCCAAGAGTTATTGAAGCTTATTTAGGTAAGGAGGCGGAAAGTGCTATCAGTTAGAAATTTACACGTATATTATGGAGGTATAAAAGCTCTTCAGGGGATAAATTTTGATGTTAAAGAGGGGGAGATTGTTGCTCTTATTGGTGCAAATGGTGCAGGAAAGTCCACAACCTTAAGAGCAATTTCAAGGTTGGTTCCTATAGTTAATGGAGATATCTTTTTTTATGAAGTAAACTTAAAAAAACTGCCTCCTCACAAAGTTTCTGCTTTGGGAATTGCTCATGTGCCTGAAGGGAGAAGAGTGTTTGCCAATCTTACTGTTTTAGAAAATTTAGAATTAGGAGCATATCTATGTAAAGATAAAAATAAAATAAAGGAAAATCTTGATTTTGTTTATAGTCTTTTTCCTCGTCTAAAAGAGAGGGCAAAACAACTTGCTGGGACATTGAGTGGTGGGGAGCAACAAATGCTTGCTATTGGGAGAGCATTAATGTCTGACGCTCGTCTCCTTCTCTTAGATGAACCCTCTATGGGACTTGCTCCTCTCCTTGTTCAAGAGATTTTTAATGTCCTAAAAAGGATCAATAAAGAAACAAAAAAGACTTTACTTTTAGTGGAGCAAAATGCCAATATGGCTTTTTCAGTGTCTGATAGAATTTATGTGTTAGAAACAGGAAGAATAACTTTATCTGGTTCTTCTCAGGAAATTATGAATAATGAAGAAGTGAGGAAAGCATATCTGGGAGGTTAATTATGCTTGTTAGAATGAGAATGACAAAAAATCCTATATTTGTTTCTCCTAACACTTCTATATTAGAAGCATGGAAAATAATGCAAAGATTCCAAGTAAGAAGACTTCTTGTTATGGAAAAGGACAAACTTGTAGGGATCGTCACTGAAAGAGATTTGAGATCTGTTTCTCCTTCTCAAGCAACCTCTCTAAGTATCTTTGAGTTGAATTATCTATTAGAAAAGCTAAAAGTGAAGGATGCTATGACTCCAAATCCTATTACTATAGATGCAGATGCTCCCATAGAGGAAGCAGCAGTAGTAATGAGGGAAAACAAAATAAGTGCATTGCCTGTTTTAGAGAAGAAGGAAGTGGTAGGAATAATAACAGAAACAGATATATTTAAAGCTTTTATTGATATGCTTGGAACAGGAGAAAGAGGATTAAGATATACATTAAGGATAAAAAATGCCCCAGGAGAAATTGCTAAAATTGTAAATCTATTAGCAGAAAGGGGGATAAATATATTAAGCTTAGTAACTTTTCCCAGCGATGAAGAGGGTTATGGATTTTTAGTGATTCGTCTTCAAACTGAAGACTTAATATCCATGAATGAACTTTTTAGGAGTCATAATATCCCTGTAGAACATATAAGAAAGTTCTAATAATATACTTCCTCTTAAAAACTTGTTTAATAATACTTTGCATAGTATAATTACCTGAGAATTTTTCAATGATGAAATGGGAGGTAAGGTATGAAAATCCTTGTTCTTAATTGTGGAAGCTCATCGGTCAAATATCAAATTTTTAATATGGAGAATGAAGAGGTATTAGCAAGGGGGCTTGCAGAAAGAATAGGCTTAGAAGGATCTCGAGTAGTTCATCAAAAGCTAAATAATGATAAAAGGATTATTGATGTAGAGCTCCCTAATCATAAAAGAGCTATTGAAGTTATTTTAAATTTATTGGTAGATAGAGAAAAAGGAGTTTTAAAGTCCCTTAATGAGTTAGACGCAGTGGGGCATAGAGTAGTACATGGGGGAGAAAAGTTCGTAGAATCAGCTTATATTGATGAAGAATCTTATAATGCTATTAAAGAATGTGAAAAGCTTGCTCCTTTACATAATCCTTATAATCTCCAAGGAATAGATGCGTGTAAAACTTTAATTCCTCATGTTCCTCAAGTAGCAGTTTTTGATACTTCTTTTCATCAGAGCATGCCAAAAGAGGCATATATTTATGGGGTTCCTTATGAATGGTATGAAAAATACAGAATCCGTAGATATGGTTTCCATGGAACTTCTCATTGGTATGTATCAAAAAGGGCTGCAGAATTAATAGGAAAACCTTATGAAGAATTAAAGATAATCTCTTGCCATTTAGGAAATGGTGCGAGTATTGCTGCAGTAAAGAATGGAGAGTCAGTAGATACAAGTATGGGATATACTCCTCTCGAAGGTCTTGTTATGGGAACAAGATGTGGAGATATCGATCCTGCAATTCCTCTTATTTTAATGGAGAAAGAGGGTTATACTTGGAAAGATATGGATAATATTTTAAACAAGAAGAGTGGAGTCTTGGGGATCTCTGGAGTAAGTAGTGATTTTAGAGATTTAGAAGAGGAGGCAGAAAAAGGAAATCCTCGGGCAAAATTGGCTTTAGATATATATGTATATAGAATTAAAAAATATATTGGAGCTTATTATGCTATATTAGGGGGATTAGATGCTCTGGTCTTTACTGCGGGAATAGGTGAAAGATCTCCTGTTGTAAGAAGAATGGTATGTACTGGGTTAGAACATTTAGGAATAAAAATAGATCTGCAGGCTAATGAGGTTAAGGGAGAAGAGAGAAAAATCAGTACACCAGATTCGAAAGTTCAAGTCTGGGTTATTCCTACTAATGAAGAGTTAATGATTGCCCGAGAGACCTTAAGGATAGTAAGTAAATTAAAAAGATAAAGAAGGTGAAATTATGCAAATTTTTCTTGCGGATCTTCATTCCCAAGTAGGGAAAGAACTTAGAATAGAGGAAAATTTTGTTCCTCATTATGAGGACTTAGAGCTTGATACTCCTTTACATATAGATTTATTGTTAACAAATTTAGGAAGGGAAGTGTTAATTAAAGGGAAAATAACAGGAATAATTGAGCTTACTTGTAGTAGGTGTTTAAAAAGATTTCCTTATAAATTAGATGTGGAGGTAGAGGAAATATATCTATGGGATATTCCTATTTTAAGAAATATTGCTCCTTCAGAAGAAATTGAGTTAAAAGAAGAGGATTTTAAATTTGTTTTAGAGAAAGAAACTCTTTTCTTAGACCCTCTTATTGAGGATAATGTGCGTCTTTCCTTACCTTTTAAGCCCCTCTGTCGTTCTGATTGTAAGGGTTTATGCCCTATCTGTGGTCAAGATCTTAATTTAGGTACATGTGATTGCTCAAAAAATTTAAATATTGATCCAAGATGGGAACCTTTAAAAAAGTTATTTAAAAAAGAAGGAGGGAAATAAAAAATGGGCTTACCTAAGAAAAAACTTTCCACAGCAAGAAGGGATAGAAGATGGATAAGATATAAGCTTCGTGAGATATCCTTAGTAGAATGCGGACATTGTCATAAGCTTATCTTACCTCATAGAATCTGTCCTTTCTGTGGATTCTATGAAGGAAGAAGTGTGATAAAAGTTAAAGAAGAAAAAGAAGAATAATTTTTAGGAGAATTAGAGAAATGGGAGTTGGAATTATAAGTATTGGAACTGCAATCCCCTCTAAAGTTTTGACAAATTTTGACTTAGAAAAAATGGTAGACACCTCTGATGAGTGGATAACCACAAGAACAGGAATAAAAAAGAGACATATAGCTGAAGAAGGAATAAATCCTTCAGATTTAGGAGCAGAAGCTTCTTTAAAAGCATTAAAAAGGGCAAATTTATCTCCGGATGATATTGATTTAATTATTACTACGTCTTCCTCTCCTGACATGATTTTTCCTCCTACTTCTGCTATTATTCAACAAAAAATTGGAGCAAAAAGAGCAGGAGGATTTGATCTTTTATCTGCTTGTACAGGTTTTGTATCCTCATTAATTACTGGAGCTCAATTTATTAAAAGTGGTGATGTGAAGACAGTTCTAATTGTAGGGACAGAAACTCTCTCAAGATTAGTAGACTGGGAAGATAGAAATACTTGTGTTCTCTTTGGAGATGCTGCAGGAGCAGTTATTCTTCAGGAAGTAGGAGAAGGATACGGTTTAATCTCTTGGAATCTACATTTAGATGGAGAAGGGGCAAGTCTTTTGGAAATTCCTGCTGGAATTTCAAGATTTCCTGCTACACATGAGACTATAGATAAAAAGCTTCATTATATAAAAATGAATGGGAGAGAAGTATTTAAGTTTTCTGTAAAGGTAATAGCGGAAAGTACTGAAGAGGCATTGAGCAAAGCAAATCTATCTCCAAAGGATTTAGATTGGTTAATACCCCATCAAGCGAATATAAGGATAATTCAAGCAGGAGCAGAAAAATTAGGTCTTCCTTTGGAAAAAGTTGGTATTACCATAGATAAATATGGAAACACCTCCACTGCCTCAATTCCTTTGACCTTAGAGGAACTTTTAATTAATAAGAAGATTAAGGATAAAGATTTAATTGCTTTTGTAGGTTTTGGTGCTGGGTTTTCTTGGGGTACTGCTATTATGAGATGGAAAGAGGTGAAAAATATTGATTAAGACTGTAATATGTGATCTTCTAAATATAAAATATCCCATTTTACAAGGAGGAATGGCTTGGGTAGCTACCGCAGAATTAGCTTCTGCAGTTTCTAATGCAGGGGGTTTGGGAATAATTGGTACAGGTAATGCAGACCCATTATGGGTTAGAGAAGAAATTCGAAAAACTCGGTTTTTAACAGACAAACCCTTTGGAGTTAATGTTTATTTTCTTTCTCCTTATGCAGAAGAAGTCATGGAAGTAGTGATTGAGGAAAGAGTTCCAGTAGTTACTACAGGTGCAGGAAATCCTGGGAAATTTATCCCTAAATTAAAAGAGAGAGGAATAAAAATATTACCTTTAGTTTCCTCTGTGGCATTAGCTAAAAGATTAGAAAGGTTAGGAGTAGATGCTCTTATTGCAGAAGGAATGGAGTGTGGAGGACATATTGGAGAAATAACTACTATGGCATTAGTTCCTCAAATTGTAGATACAGTTAAAATTCCTGTTATTGCTGCTGGAGGAATTGCTGATGGAAGAGGATTTGTAGCTGCATTAGCATTGGGGGCTCAGGGAATTCAGATGGGAACAAGATTTATAGCAAGTACAGAATGTAAAGTTCATGAGAATTATAAAAGGGAAATTTTAAGGGCAAAAGATAGAGATACTGTAGTAACAGGAGCAAGCACAGGACATCCTGTAAGGGTTATTTTTAATAAATTAGCTAAGGAATTTTTAGAAATGGAGAAGAAAGGAGCTCTTCGTGAGGAATTGGAAAAATTTGGAACAGGGAAATTAAGATCTGCGGTTATAGATGGAGATATAGAATATGGATCTTTAATGGCGGGACAGATATCAGGACTTATAAATGAAATAAAACCTGTGAAAGAAATCATTGAAGGAATTATTAAGGAGGCGGTAGAGATTATGAATAGAATGCCCAATTTTTTAAAGGAGAGTTAAATTATGAAGGCATTTGTTTTCCCTGGACAAGGTTCTCAATTTTTAGGAATGTTTTCCCCTTTTATCTCTTCGGAATTTGAACCTTTTATAAATGAGCTTCAAAAATTGGATTTAAATCTTCTAAATATTTATGAAAAAGGTCCTGAGGAGTCAATAAAAGAGACTCGTTATTCTCAGCCTGCAATTTTTTCTGTAAGCTCTATGTTAGATTACTTTCTTAAAAAGAATAATATTATTCCCGATTATGTAGCGGGTCATAGCTTAGGAGAATATTCTGCCTTTTATTCCGCAGGGATTTTTAACTTTTCCCAAGGATTAGCCTTGGTATACGAGAGAGGGAGATTAATGCATGAAATTTCTCAAGAAGTTTCAGGAGGAATGTGGGCTATCATAGGAGGAGATAGAAAAGAAATTGAAGAGAGCATTAGAGATATTGAAAATTTGTGGATAGCTAATTATAATTCCTTGGAGCAAATAATTCTCTCCGGAAAAGTTGAATCCTTTAATATATGGCAAGAAAAAATGAAGAATAAAGTAAAAAGAATTGTTCCCTTGTCTGTCAGTGGTCCTTTCCATTGTCCTCTTATGAAAAAAGCCCAAGAAAAGTTTTATGAACTTTTAAAAGATTTTGTATTTAAGGATCCTCAAATACCTGTTATAAGTAGCACCATTGGAGAGGAAATTAAAAATGGGAAGGAAGCAAAGGAGGTTTTAGTTTTGCAATTTACCTCTCCTGTTTTATGGGTGAATACCTTATCTAAATTAAATTCCTTAGGGATTTCTGAGTTTATAGAAGTAGGACCTGGAAAAGTTTTGCAGGGTCTTATTAAAAAAACTTTGTCTTCTGTAAAGATCTTAGGAATAGAAAATCCTAAGGATTTAGAAAAATTAAAGGGGGAGGAATAATGTTTAAAGACAAAGTGGTTCTTATTACAGGAGGAAGCAGGGGGATAGGGAGAGCTATAGCTTTAGCCTTTGCAAAGGAAGGAGCGAAGGTATTAATAAATTATAGGGGGAACAGAAAGGCTGCAGAGGAAACCTTGGAAGAGGCTATAAAATTGGGAGGAGAAGCATATTTGTATCAGGCAGATGTTAGCAAGGAAGAGGAAGTAGAAAACATGTTTAAGGATATCTTGACAAAATTTGGTCGTCTTGATATCTTGGTCAACAATGCAGGGATAACAAGGGACACTTTACTTTTAAGAATGAAATTAGAGGATTGGGAAGATGTAATGGCAGTAAACCTAAGAAGTGTGTTTCTTTGCACAAGAGCTGCAGCAAAAATTATGATAAAACAAAGAAGCGGAAGAATTATTAATATATCTTCTGTTGTAGGTGAGAGGGGAAATATAGGACAGGCAAATTATGCTTCTTCTAAGGCAGGGATTATTGGGTTCACTAAGTCTGTCGCCAGGGAATTAGCAGGAAGAGGAATAACAGTAAATGCTGTAGCCCCAGGGTTTATTGAGACAGAAATGACTGAAGGATTATCCCAGGAAATAAAAGATGCTTATCTGAAGCAAATTCCTTTACAGAGATTTGGAAAACCAGAAGAAGTAGCATATGTGGTAAAATTTTTAGCATCAGAAGAAGCGGGCTATATTACTGGAACCGTAATAAATATTGACGGGGGCTTAGCTATATAAGATAAAAAATTCAAAGGAAGGAGGTGAATCTGAAAATGGATGAGGCTACCATCTTTGAAAAAATTAAAAAAATTATTGTGGAACAGCTAAGGATTGACGAAGACCTTATTACAATGGAGTCTTCCATTGCTGAGGATTTGGGTGCTGACTCCTTGGATGCAGTAGAATTGATCATGGCTTTAGAAGAAGAATTTGGAATAGATGTACCCGATGAGGATACTGAAAAATTCAAAACTGTAGGAGATGTAGTAAGATATATAGAGAAGAAATTATAAACTTATCCTTAGGGGTACTGGGTTATATCTCTCTTCCAGTACCCTTTTTAAATAATTTAAGGAGGAGATGATATGAAAAGAAGAGTAGTCGTCACAGGGGTGGGTGTTGTATCTCCTATTGGTATAGGAAAGGAGAAATTCTGGGAAAATCTTAAAAATGGTAAATCTGGAATAAGTTATATAGAGAAATTTCCTACTGATGAATATCCTACAAAAATTGCAGGAGAGGTAAAGGATTTTAATCCTGAAGATTTTATAGATAGAAAAGAGGTAAGAAGATTAGATCGCTTTTGTCAGTTTGCTTTGGCTTCTGCAATGATGGCATTAAAAGATGCAGGATGGGAACCTACTGAAGAGGAAAAAGAAAATACTGCGGTAATTGTTGCATCTGGAATTGGGGGGTTAGAGACCTTAGAAAGTCAATTCAGAGTTTTATTTGAAAAAGGTCCTAAAAGGGTTAGTCCTTTCGTAGTTCCCATGATGATTATAAATATGGCTGCTGGAAATATTGCTATCCAGTTTGGGTTTAAAGGACCTAATTTTGCTCCTGTTACTGCCTGTGCTGCAAGCAGTCATGCTATTGGATATGGCTACAAGCTTATAGCTCAAGGAGAAGTAGACTGTGCTATTGTAGGAGGAACAGAGGCAAGTATAACCCCCATGGGACTTGCTGGTTTTTGTTCTATCCAGGCATTATCTACTCAGAATGATCCTCCAGAAAAAGCAAGTAAACCTTTTGATGCAAGAAGAGATGGATTTGTTATGTCTGAAGGGGCAGGTATTTTAGTCTTAGAGAGTTTAGAGCATGCCTTAAAAAGAAATGCAAGAATATATGCTGAAATTGTAGGATTTGGTGCATCTGATGATGGATATCATATAACTGCACCAGATCCTGAGGGGAATGGGGCTTTGCTCTCAATGAAAAGGGCTATACAAGATGCAGGAATTTCTCCTGAAATGATAGATTATATTAATGCTCATGGAACCTCTACAAAACTTAATGACAAAATAGAGACCCTTGCTATTAAGAAACTTTTTGGTGAGCATGCTTATAAGTTAGCAATAAGTTCTAATAAATCCATTTTTGGGCATCTTTTAGGTGCAGCAGGTGCTGTGGAATCCATTGCGACTGTTTTATCTATATATGAAGGAGTTATCCCTCCTACTATAAATTATGAAGAAAAGGACCCTGAATGTGATTTAGATTATGTTCCTAATAAGGCTCGGACCAAAGAAATAAAATATGCTTTGAAAAATTCCTTTGGTTTTGGAGGACAAAACGCATCCTTAGTCTTTAAAAAGTATTCTAATGAAAAGTAAGGAAGATATATCTGAAATATTAAAAGAAGTAGAGAGGAATATAGGTATTGTTTTTTCAAATTCATCTTTATTATTAGAGGCTTTGGTTCATCCTTCTTATCATCATGAGAATCCTTCTATAAAGATGGATAATCAGAGATTAGAATTCTTAGGGGATAGTGTAATTAGTTTAGTAATAAGCGAGATATTATATAAAATCCACAAAGAAGCTGACGAGGGATTGCTTTCTCAGATGAGAAGCTATCTTATTAAGGAAGAAACCTTAGCCAAAAAATCTTTAAAATTGGGATTAGATAAGTTAATTTTTTTAGGAAAAGGAGAAGAACTTCAAGGAGGAAGAGAAAAAGAGTCTATTCTTTCAGACCTTTTTGAGGCTTTTATTGGGGCAATTTTTTTAGATAAAGGATTCGATTTTGTTAGGGAATTTTTAATTAACATCTATAAAGAAGATTTAGAAAGGGTAGAATATGAGATTGATTGGAAGACCCTTTTAAGAAAGTATCTTTTATCTATCAATAAAAAACCTGAATATAGATTAGTTAAAGAAGAAGGACCAGAGCATAAAAAGCATTTTTATGTGGAATTATGGGTAGAGAATGAGAAAATTTCTGAAGGTAAAGGGAAAAGTAAGAGACAAGCAGAAACTCAAGCGGCACAAAAAGCCTTGGAAAAACTAAAGAAAAATGTATCTTAAAGAATTAGAGATTGAGTATTTTAAATCTTTTTCTGGTAGTCAAAGAATTCCTTTTAACAGTAATTTCATTGTAATTACAGGTCCTAATGGTTCAGGAAAAAGTAATATTTTAGATGCAGTAAGATGGGTCTTAGGAGAACAGAGGTCAAAGTTATTGAGAGCAGAAAAATCCGAGGAAGTTATTTTTGGAGGAAATAAATTACTTTTGTCTTCTAAATATACTCAAGTTTCTATAGTACTTTCTCTTCCTCAAGAGAAAGATATTTTTCAAGAAATCACTATTACAAGAAGATTAGAAAGAGATGGAGAAAGTGAATATTTTTTAAATGATAAACCAATAAGATTGAGAGAACTTCAGCTTCTTCTTTCAACCTATGGATTAGGTAAGCATAATTTTGTTTTTATAGGACAGGGAGAATTAGAATCCTTAATACTGAATAATGGAGAAAGATTAAGAGAATTCATAGAAGATGTAGCGGGAATTGCGGGATATCAAGACAAAGTTAAAGAGACTCAGATTAGGTTAGAAATAATTTCTGCGAGATGGAAGGAATTAGAGGAAAAAAGATTAGCTCTTCTTGAGAATTTGGAAATATTAAGAAAAGAAGCAGAGATTGCAGATTATTATCTTAAGCTTTCTAAAGAATTAGAAGAAATAAGAGAGTCTTTAATTTTTTACCAATGGCAAAAACTCAAGAAGAATTTTGAAAATTATGAAAACGAGATTTTTGAAAAAGAGAAGAATTTGGGAAAATTAAGAAAGAATCTCTCAGAAGTAGAAAGTGAACTTTTAAGTTTAAAAAATAAAAAAGAAAATATAAATTCTCAGATAAAAGAAGTCTATGAGAATTGGGAAGAATATAAAAAAATGTTATCCAAGTGTCAAATGCAAATCGAGATCATATCTCAAAGAGTTGTAGATTTTAATGATAGAAAGATAAGAGTAGAAAAGGAGATAGAGGAAAATGAAAAAGAATTAAAATCTGTTGAGGAGGAGTTAAGTAATTTAGATAGAATTTTGAGAGACGAAGAAGAAATTGAGATAATTAGTTTAGAAAAGGAATTAGAAGAACGGGAAAAGGAGTTGAGAGAGAAACAAATATTAAAGGTAAAAAATGAACAAAAACTAAATTTCTTTGGTGAATTTATCTATTTTGATAGAGATACTTTAATTAATAAGTTAGAAGTTTTAGAAAATTTTATTAAAAGAGCAGGTAACACCTCTGAAAACTTGAAAAATAGGAAAAAGATATTAGAGGAATATTTAATTACTCTTTCTAAAGAGATAAAAGAGAAAGAATCTTTAATAAGATCAAAAGAGAGGTATTTGGAGGAGATAAACTTTGAGCTTCAAAAAGAGAGAAGAATTTTAAGAGATTTAGAGGAACTTCAAGTGGATAATTATCCTAAAGGGGTTAGAGAGATTCTTTCTTTAAAGGATAGTGAAGTTTTAGGAATAGTAGCAAATATTATAGAAGTCAACAAAGAATACTTATCCGCTATTTATAATGTTTTAGGAAATTCTTTATTTGACATTATTGTCAAAGATGAATATTCCGCAGAAAGATTGATAAGATATTTAAGAGAAAGAAATTTAGGATGGGCTACCTTTAGACCCCTTAATTTTTATAAAGAGTATAAAGAAAAGAAAGTAGAGATTAATAATGTTTTATGGGCTTTAAATGTTGTTAGTTTTTTGCCACAATATAAGGAATTGGTTTACAATTTGTTAGGCAATGTTTTAATCTTTAAAGATTTTGAATCTGCTTTGAGAAGGAGAGAACTTTTAAAAGATGGCTGGAGATTAGTTACTTTAAAAGGAGAAGTATTTTCAGGAAATGGAACTATAAGTGGTGGGGTAAGACCAAATATTCAGGCTACATTAAATATAAATAAGACAAAACAAGAAAGAGAAGAAAAAATAAATGAACTGGCTCAGAGTATCATATTATTGGAAAGTGATCTAACAAATCTTAGAAATTTAAGAAAAAATCTTTTAGAGAAGAAAGAAAAGGTTGATGCTATTCTAAAGAGAATAAATAAAAGAGTTGAAGAAATCTCAGATAAAATAAAAGAGGTTAATTTAGAAAAAGAAAAAATATTTCTCTTTTTAAAAGAAGGAGAGGAGACTTTAAAAATTATTGAAAAGTTAAATTTAGAAATTGGGAGTATTGAAAAGGAATTAGAAGTAAAGAAGAAAAGATATGAAGAGATGAAAGGAGAATATATATTTCTTAAAAAGAAAAAAGGTTTTCTTGAGGAAAGGAGAGTAATATTAGAAAAAAAGATTTTTGAGCTTAAATTAGTAAAAGAAGATTTAGAAAAAGAAGTGGAGAAATTAATAAGTAATTTGAAAAATTTAGAAAGTAAAAAGGTTTCCATTATAAAAGAAGAAGAGGAATTAAGAAGAAGAGTTAAAGAGAAAGAAGAAGAAATAAAGGAATTGGAGGATAAAGAAGAAGTTTTAAAAAGAAAGTGGCAGAATTTAAGAGAAAAAGTTATAGTAGAAGAAACAACCTTACACCAATTAAAAAGAAGAAAAGAGGAGTTAGAAAAAGAATTTAAGGAAAAGTTCGAGAAAGAGCCTTCTTTAAAAATAGAGCTTCCAGAAAGTAAATTAAAGATGAAAGAAAAAGAAATCCTAAGAGAGATCGAGAGCTTAGGACCAATTAATTTTTTGGCAAAGGAAAAACTTTCTACAGAGGAAAAAAAGTATAAAGAACTTTCAGAACAAGTAGAAGATATTTATAACTCTGTTTCTTCATTGAGAAAGATTATAAAGGATACTAAAAGAGAAGCGGAAATTAAATTTTTATCTGCTTTTAAGATGTTGAAGGAAGTCTCTAATAAAAATTGGAAATTATTTTTCCCTCACGGAGAGTTTGACTTAGTTTTAAGTAATCCTGAGGAACCTCTTAACTCAGAAGTTTCTATAAAAATAACTTCTAATAAGAAAAATTATAAAAGTCTATTAATGTTATCTGGAGGAGAAAAAAGTATTACTGCCCTATCTTTGCTTTTAGCAGGTTTGGAAATTGCTCCCATTAATTTTTGCTTTTGGGATGAAGTAGACTCTGCATTAGATAATCATAATGCAGAGATATTAGGTAGGAAGATAAAGGAGTTAAGTAAAGATATTCAATTTATATTAATTAGTCATAACCCTATATTAATGGAATTTTCAGAAATCCTCTATGGAGTAACTCTTAATGAGAAAGGTTCTTCACAACTTTTGTCTTATAAACTGGAAAGGGAGGAAATAATAAAGTGAGTTTCTGGAAGAAGCTTACAAAACTTCAAGACTTTACTCAAAAATTGCAAAAAATATTTAGTCTTTCAAAATTAGATGATGAATTCTATGAGGAGTTGGAAGCTCATTTGATCCAGGGAGATCTAGGATTAGAACTTACTCAGGATGTGTTGGAAACAATAAGAAGCAAAAAGTTCTCTGACCCTTTAGAGGTTAAAATTTTTTTAAAAGATTATTTTCTCAATCTTTTTTCAGGATTGGGCAATAAACTAAATTTAGATCCTAAGATTATTAATGTTATTGTCTTTTTAGGGGTAAATGGAACAGGAAAAACAAGTACTATAGGAAAATTGGCATATTTTTTAAAAAACTTAGGTTATTCCCCAATAATATCTGCTAGTGATACTTTTAGAGCTGCTGCTATAGATCAGGTGAAAATTTGGGGAGAGAGGGCAGGAGTTGAGGTAATAGCTCAGAAAGAGGGTGCAGATCCTGGAGCAGTGGTATACAATACTTTAGAATCCGCTAAGGCAAGGGGTAAAAATGTGGTTCTTGTGGATACTGCGGGAAGAATGCATACAAAGACTAATCTTCTTGAGGAATTAAAGAAGATCGAAAGAGTTATAGAAAAAAATTTAGGGTATTCCGCAAAGGAGAATTTATTGGTGGTAGACGCTACCTTAGGACAAAATGTTATAAGACAAGTAGAGATCTTTAGTTCTGCTATTAACCTTACGGGATTAATATTAACTAAATTGGATGGTACTGCAAAGGGAGGAGTAATCTTTAATTTAGTAAAAAATTTTTCTTTACCTGTAAAATTTGTTACTATAGGAGAAAAATTAGAAGATTTAAAGGTTTTCGATCCTGAAGAGTTCATAAATAATTTTCTTTTAGGAGAGTAGAAATGATAAGAAAGGCAAAAATTAAAGATGTTCCAGAACTTCAAAAATTAATAAACGAATTTGCAGAAAAAGGATTACTCTTACCAAGATCTCTAAGTGATCTCTATGAAAATCTTAGAGATTTTTATGTATTGGAAATTAATGGTATAATTGTGGGCAGTTGTGCTTTACATATTATTTGGGAAGACTTGGGAGAAGTGAGGTCTCTAATTGTTAAAGAGGAATATAGGGGTCAAAGATGGGGAGAGAAATTGGTGAATGCGTGTTTGAGAGAAGGTAAATTCTTAGGACTTAAAAGAATTTTGTCTCTTACATATATCCCTGAGTATTTTGAAAAACTTGGATTTAAAAGAATAGATAAGAGAAGTCTTCCTTATAAAGTATGGACTGATTGTACTAAATGTCCTAAATTTCCTGACTGTGGAGAGGTGGCATTGTTATACTATCTATGAAAAACATTGGGATTACGATTTTTCTGTTTTTATTAGATAGAATCTCTAAGGAGGTGGTGGAAAGGGTTCTAATCTTAAATAGATCCTATCCGGAAAAATCTTTCTTTTCTCTTCATCTATTACATAATTATGGCGCAGCATTGAGTATAGAGATTCCAAGGGATATTTTGATCTTTTTAAGTGTTTTAGTAATGATTTTATTTTTGATATATGTTTTTAAAAAAAGAATTTTCCCTTATAGTTTTTCCTTTATCTTTGCAGGAATCTTAGGGAATTTGTATGATAGAATAGTCTATGGTTACGTTATTGATTTTATATCCATAGGTAAATTCCCTGTTTTTAACCTTGCAGATTCCTTTATTTCCTTTGGTATTTTTCTTTCTATATTAAACTTGCTTAAAAAGTAAAGGAGGTAATCTAAATGTATCCAAAGCTTCTTATTATTCCTCAGTTTAATATACTGAAATATAAAATAGGACCAATCACTATTTATTCTTGGGGGACCTTTGTAGCTCTTGGTTTTCTTGTAGGTATTTTATTAGCTATGAGATGGGCAAAAAAAGAAAATATTGATCCAGACCATGTCTTAAATATTTCAGTATGGAGTATTATAAGTTCTATAATTGGAGCAAGAATAGTTTATGTTATAAAATATTGGAGTAGTTATCAGAGTAAACCTATATCAATTTTATATCTTTGGGATGGAGGACTAATATTTTTTGGTGGATTCTTTGCAGCATTAGTGGTAGTTCTTCTTTATCTTTGGAAATATAAAATTCCTTATTGGAAGTTTTTAGATATTACTGCCCCTGCGCTAACTATTGGATCTGCTATTGGCAGAATTGGATGCTTTTTAAATGGATGCTGTTATGGTTATGAAACTCCTCTTCTTTGGGGAGTAAAATTTCCTAATCTTTTTGGTTATCGCCATGCTACACAGCTCTATTATACATTTGCCTTTCTTATAGTTTTTATCTATCTACTTTATATAAAAAGGCATAAATCCTTTGAAGGAGAAGTAGCAACAAAATTCTTTATTTACTTCCCTTATGCCTTCTTTATTGTAGAAGTTTTTAGGGATAATCCCAGAAATGCATTACATTTAACAGGTTCTCAAGTAGTATCTTTAATTCTAATTGCTTTTGGGCTTTATGCATATAATAGAAGATTACGAAATCTTCCTCTTCTTCCTTGGGTTTTTATAAAAAAACCTGAGGTTTCAAGAAAGAAAAAATAAAGGGGGGCAGATTGCCCCCTATTTTTCCTGATTTAACTTCTTTATGAGATCTTCTAACATTTCTTCAGTAAAAGCTCCACCACCAAAGGAAACGACGTTTATTAATGGTGTATACTTCATCATCTCATAGTGTCAAGAATTTTGTGTATAAATATCATAGTAATACTTGGCTTAATAACTCACTTTCAAAGTTATTTTTAATTTCTTGCTTTCCTTCATATTTTGCCCTCCTGATTTTAGATTTTTAGTTTGAACATGTCTATCAAGAGGGCATTTTATCCCTTCTTTCCATACACAAAATTATTTTATACTACCAGATATGCTGTTGACCCTTTAAAAATAAAAAAAGGGAGCAAGGATTCTCTCCCTACTCCCCAACTTATCACTTATTTAGGATATGGTCCTGTATTTCCTTCTGAATCTGTTTTTATTATGTAAAAATCA
>JBNARO010000036.1:0-2969 GCA_049718665.1 Dictyoglomaceae bacterium
AGGCCCAGGAGTGCTGAATTTGCGGTTGCTTTTTGGCAACCTGGATACGGTTGCGGATATACCGCAAGTCCTCCATTTAGAAATTCTGTGGTTGAGATCGGCCATCCAGCGACGCTCCTTACCCGACAGCAGTTTCAGGAGGCGTTTCGCCCCCTTCGTGCCCTTGCCTTGGAGCGCCTGCGGACGTGCATGGCCTGCCGTCCGGAAAACTTTAGGTGGGTGGAAGTGGTGGCAAGGTTATAGATACCGCGATCAACACCTATGATTACCATCTTTCGGCGGAAACGGGACTTCGCGGTTCACGACGATGTTAAGGGTAGCAGAGGTGGGCTTTTGCCCAGTAAGCAGCCCTCTCTGGAAATTCCCAATGGCGAGCGGGAGCTTCAGCCTGCCATCTACCATGGAAATGGAGACTTCCCAGCGCTTTTCGTTGAAGGAGAAGGTGCGTTGGTCGAGGCTCATACTGGGCCATATATAGTTCCAAATATGGCTCCAATTACAAGAAGAGGCATAAAAATTCCTCCTGGAGCGCCAGATCCATAACTTGCCATACTGAAAGCAAATATTAATTCATTTGTAATTCTTCTAAGGCAAAAATAGTTCCTGATAGGGGAGCGTTAAAGGCTGAAGCAAGACCTGCACTTGCGCCGCATGTAACTAGATATTTTTCTTCTGCTTATCATTCCACCAATTGATGTATCGATTTGGATGGAAGGCCCTTCTCTTCCTAAAGAAAGTCCAGAGCTAATTGATAATATAGTTCCTACTATAATAAATCCCTCAAGAAGTATACGTCCTTTTTAAGCGATAGGGGGAGAAATCTCTCCCCCTTGTTTTATTCTTCCAATATTATAATACTTCTTTTTAGCTTCTTCAGAGTGGTTTAAAACAAAAGTGAAGACTTTTCCCTCTTTTACCCTTTGTGTGATTTCAATCCCATATGGTACATCTTTAAAAACAAGATCTTTTAAGAATTCCTGAAGGGCAAAAGTTCCAACATAATAAGCATAACCATTTCCATATTTATTTACAGTAACTACTGGATATCCCTTGTAGTAATCCTTTTTATATACACCAATAGCTTTTGCTGTATCTTTTTCTAAATGAATAACATCAAATACTAAATTACGCTCATAGCTTTCCTTTCAGGAGGTAAGGCATCAAATTCCTCTACCCATATACCAAGAAGATCTCTAAATGGTGCAGGATATCCTCCAAGATGTACAAGATCGTTTTCATCTACAAGTCCACTTAAAGTGGACGAGCAGAGAACTTGAAGAGATGGTAAAAGAATTTGTAACTTTTATAGGGAAAGAGGTTATATCCTATCAAACTTGAGAGAGGGAGAAAAATAAGGGAAATAAATTCTCATATTAAAATTTGCTAAAGTCTTTATTAAAGAAGATGGAATTTAGAGGATTCAAACCAGTAATAAAGATAAAAGAAACTTTATTTGGGGGTATAAAGCAAGCATTAGGTAAATTTAAGCTTTCTTTTTAGTTGTAATAAAATAGGCAGTATAAAATTAGAAAGAGGAAGGGAATTAATGAGAGGAATTAAAGCAAAAGACTTCTTTTCAAAGGCAATGCTACTTTTTGCTCTTTTAGGTGCAGCATTTTATATAGTTGGATTAAAAGAAATGGTTTTCTGAAGGAATTATTGAGATTTAATTTTACTAATAGGACTTTTGTTATGCTTTTTATATCAATTTTAATAGTTCTTTTATTTACGTGTGTTGAAGTAAAAATTGATCATGTAGCAGTACCTCAAATCTACCAGGAGTATAATAAATTCATCCAAAGGTATGGTAACAAGGCATTAATAGTTTCAATTTTTCAAAACCTTTATTATTTTGTTGAGACAATAATTGTTTTATTGATTATTGCCTTGGGGTGGAATTGGTCTTTCATTAACAGGGGTCTTGGACATTTTCTCTCACATCCCCAAGGAGCAATATATGTAGCTATCTGGACTTTGGTTGAAGGGTTAATATATATTTTAAGCAATAAAAATGTTTATTCCACTTTTTTGGTGTTCTTCTTGATGTTTATATTTTGAAAGCGTAGTCTCTATAGGGCTTTAAATATAGAAGAGTATTTTTTCCCAATAGTTGATTTTTTATATCTTGTATTATATATTATAAGTTGCAAATATAAATAGTCTTTAGAAAGGCAGGTGAGATAAGTATGGCTTCGAAAGAACTCTTAGATCTTCTCAATGACGCCATAGCAAGGGAACTTCAAGTTTCTATTCAGTATATGTGGCAACACGTACAATGGAAAGGATCTGAACATTTCGCGGTAAAAGATGAACTTAAGAAAATAGCAATACAAGAAATGAAGCATGCTGAGAAGATCGCGGAAAGACTTTTCTATCTTGGAGGAGTGCCTACTACTAAACCTTCTCCCATATTTATAGGAGAGACATTAAAAGAAATGTTAGAACAAGATGCAAAAGATGAAGAAAATGCGATAAATCTTTACAAAAAGATCATTGAAAAAGCAAAATCAGAGGGAGATGTTACTACTGGAAGGATTTTTGAAGAGATATTAGAAGAGGAAGAAGACCATCATGATACTTTTACCTCTTTGTTAGAGAAATAGCTTTTTAAAAGAAGGGAGCCTAAAAGGCTCCCTTTGTTTAATATCTTTTCTTTTAATACTATGATTTTGTCTGCTCTTTTTACTGTAGAAAGAAGGTTATTTATAGCCTTTTGAATTTCTCTTTCTGTTTCTGTATCCACGGAGGATGTAGCCTCATCAAGAATTAATATGGGAGCATTTTTTAGCACTGCCCTTGCAATAGCAAATTTTTGTTTCTGTCCACCAGAAAGCTTTATTCCTACTCCTGTAGGTCCCACAAAGGCTACCATTTCACCAGGATTTATTTCAAATTCAAAGGTTATTTTGCCTTTAACATTTTTAAGCTCTATAGCATTTTCTTTTTCCTTTACCTCTGGCTCTGTTTCA
>JBNARO010000036.1:3069-13423 GCA_049718665.1 Dictyoglomaceae bacterium
AAAACTCTCTCTGCTCCCGCAAGAGCTTGTTGGACATTTTCCAAAATTTGAGCAAGGGCATTTATGGGTTGATAAAACATTCCAAGATAAAGCAGAAATCCAACAATATCCTGAACCTGAATTTTCTCTGAAAGAGCCATTATTCCTCCAATAGATACTACGATTAAATTCCCAAGAGAACTTAGAAATCCTACTGTAGGATGAAAAATAGCACTTAATTTTAAAGCAGATATTTTTTTATATTCCTTTTCCTGTTTGTTAAAAAGTTGTATTTCTCTTATGCCAGAAAGATTGTCTTGAGGGTTTGCATTCAAATCTGCAAGAGCTTTTGAGCTTTCCTAAAAATAGGCATAATTTTCTTTGCAAAGAAGGTGCTACTAAGGAGTAAAAACGGAATAGGAGTAAGGGAAAGTAAAGCTAATATGGGATTTATAATAAATAATATTATCGCAATGCCTTTAAGATCTGGAACCGCATGGGCGATTAACATTTCCAAGTTTGCGGTATCATTCGCAACCCTTGACATTAGCTGCCCTGTCTGTTTATCTACATATCTGTAGGATAGGTTTTGTAGTTTGTCGTAAACCATCATTCTCATATCTGCTACAAGATTCCATGCTGCATAATGGGAATAATAGTTTCTTAAAAATTGAAACAAAATATTTAAAATGTAGGAAATAATAAGTATAGTAGATATCCTTATTAGGCTTTCTCCCGCCTTTGGATAATGACTAATATTTGTAATAATACCTACAAGGCTTCTTATAAGTCAGGGTCCTATAGCAGATATAATTAAGATATCCCCAATAGGGCTTCGCAATTTTAACAAGTTTTATTATATACCGCAAATTTCACACCTCAAATAATTAGCTATCAAACTATTTTATAACAAAAATAAAGATATGTCTATAATTTTTTATAGTGTCCTTAGCACCTTTTTGACTTTATACTTTTCTTTATCATATACTATTTAGATGAGAGAGAAATGACAGGAAGGATTTGGAAAAATATAAACTCTGAGACTTCCAAGAAAATTAAGGATTATTTGCTTAAGAATGGAGGAGAGAAGCAAGAGATCAAAACATCATACGAGGAGTGGCGAATTAGACTTTCAGATTCTACATTTACATATTACACGAAAGGCACTCTTTACAGCACAGCGTCAAATATAGAAGATCCTCTCGTACTTTGTGCATGGCAATATATAGATTCTTTAATTGGTTCTATCTATGCTCTTCCAAGCAAAGACTTTCTTATAGGACTGGATGAAACAGGTAAAGGAGAAATAATAGGAGACATTGTTTTGGTGGGTGTAATATTTCCCAAGGAGGTTTTTAAAGAGGTTGATTTATTAATTGGTCCTGCGGATACTAAAAGACATCATGATTTTGAGTATTGGGATAATATTCTTAAAAAACTCGATGCCTTGAAAAATAAAGGGCTTGATTTCATTTATGAGAAAATACCCCCTTCTCATGTCGATAAGTATAACCTAAACGAAATAATGGATATAAGCTATCAGAGAATTTTGTCCATTTTTCTTAGAAAAGTAGAGATTAGTAGATGCAGGATTGTTTTAGATGATTATGGAATTGGTCCTATACTGAAGCGTTTTTTAAGGTTTTTAGAACAACAAGGGGCTGAAGTGATAGTCGAACAAAGGGCGGAGGATAAATATCTTGAGGTAAAAACAGCATCTTTAATATCCAAAAGATTAAGAGAGGCAGTAATAAAACAGATTAATGATAACTTGGAATTTCAAATAAATGGACTTTCTGTTGGTTCTGGAAATGCGGGAGATTCTAAAACAATTGCATGGCTAAAAGAATGGTGGAAAGAGAAAAAATTTTGGCCATGGTTTGTAAAAAGTTCTTTTAAAACTGTTAGAGAGATTGAGGGAAAGAAAGGGAAAGTTAAGAAAAATTTTCTTACTATTGATGAAAGATTACTATCAAAAGAATTTATTAATGAATTTAATAACGGAAAACTCTCTATAGAGGCTCTATCTGTAATTTGTCCTCATTGTGGATCAGTTTTAAAAAGTATCGAATTTAAGATAAGTGGAGTAAAATGTGCAAATAAAGAATGTGGAAAGATAATTGAAAATGTAGGTATAACTTTGAGATATTACTGTGGATATGTGCTCCCAGATAGTAGTGCTATTCAAAGGAATATTATCTCACGAGACCTTAATGCATCTAAATTTTTTGAGAATTTTTCAGTAATTTTGTCCCCTATAGTAAGGAGGGAGTGCGAAGGTACACTACAAGGGAAAAAGGAATTTGAGGAATTATCTAAATTAGCTTCCATTGGGAGAATAAGATTAGAAAATATTGGGGAAATTGAGGATATTCCAGATAGTCTAACAAATGAAGAAAGATATGAGAGAATAATAAAAGATTGCATCACTTATAATGCTATATTACTAACAGGGGATAAATCTATGAATACATTTGCAGTTAGTAAAAATGTGTTTACAATCTATAATCTCCTTTAAGCATGACTTGAAGTATACTTTTAAGAAAAAATTACTTGACTTATGGTGGACTTACTATATATAATAACTATATGGAAAAGGATAGAAAATTAAGAATACATATAAAAGAGCAGATAAAATCTGAAATCCTTAAGGGGAGTTTAAAACCCTACGAGATGTTACCCCCTACCAAAGAATATGCTAAAAAATTAGGAGTTTCAAGGCTTACTTTAGAGTATATGTTGCAAGAGTTAGCAAAAGAAGGATATGTATTCAGGATAAAAGGAAAGGGAACTTTTGTGTCTCCTATAATTCCTGAGAAATCTACCTTAATTTCATTTATAGCACCCGATTTAAAAAATCCATTTATTGCTGAGGTTTTTATGGGGGTAGAGGATTCTACTAAAAAATATGGTTACGATTTAGTATATGTGAATTCTGAAGAGGCATCAGAAAGAGAAATTTTTAGTATTCAGCATCTTTTGAATAAAGGGATAAAAGGCATTCTTTTATATCCTTCTGATGATCTTATTCAGAAAGAAGATATATTTGAGAAACTATTAGTTAACATAAATATCCCTATAGTTCTTGTAGATAGATACTTTCCTAATCTTACCTTGGATTTTGTGGTTTCTGATAACAAAGGTGGAGGTTATGAATTGACTAAATATCTCATTGATATGGGACATAGAGATATTGCTTTTATATGTTCTTCTAATTTAGCTACTACAAGCGTTAAGGAAAGATTTGAAGGTTATAGAAAGGCTTTAAAAGAGGCGAAAATAGATTTCAAAGAGGAATTAGTTTTAAATAAGTTAAGCTCTTATAAACATTTTTCTTTTGATAGAGATATTGAATTAGTATCTGAATTTCTAAGAAGCAGGAAAGTCACTGCGGTTTTTTGTGCTAATGAATTAATTGCCTCTATTGTATATAGGGCTTGTAAACTATTGAATAAAAATATACCAGACGATGTTTCAGTAGTAGGTTTTGGTGATACTACTATTGCTCTTTACCTTGATCCTCCATTAACTACTATCTATCAAGAGAAGTCTCTTATGGGAGCAAAGGCAGTAGATACTCTGATGAAAAAGATAAAAGGAGAAAAAAGTATTACCCAAATATACCTTCCAACATATCTCGTTATTAGAAATTCTGTAAAGAATATAAAAAATGTTTAAAAGGAGGTGAAAAGAGAACTTATTCTTCTAATAAAAATTTAGTAAAGAGGAGGTTTTAGTATGAAAAAATTATTTTTGGTTTTAATTTTAGTTTCAACACTTTTTATTTATCAAACAACAATGGGAGCAGAAAGATTAATATTTTTGTCAACTCAATTTAACCCTGTATCAGAACTGCAATATATGAATGAAAAAGTTCTTTCTGGATTTACTAAGGAAACAGGAATTAATGTAGAATTTGTGCCTGCAAGTTATGCTGATTTTATGAATAGAATCCTTGCAGAGGTTAAATCCGGTAAGGTTGTTACAAATGTGATAGCAGAACTTCATGGTGGATTTGATTATTTAGTTTCAGAAAATGCAGTGGAAGATTTATCCAATATGCCAAAACTTCCTGGAAGAACTTTTATTAAAACCTTTACAAATTATGCCCAAATAAGAGGAGTAACCGCATATGTTCCATGGACTCAAGCCACTTATGTCATGGCAATAAATAAAGAAGCCTTCAAATATCTACCCGCGGGATTAACTCAAGATGATGTATTAAGGGGAAGTATAAAATGGACCTATGATGCTCTTCTAAGATGGGCTGAAAATTTGAAAAAGGCAAAAGGCATTCCAATGTTTGGTCTTCCCATGGCACCTGGTGGTTTATTCCACAGATTCTTGCACGGATATATTTATCCATCCTATACAGGATTCCAAGCTAAGGGTTTTGCAAGTAGAGAAGCATTAATAATGTGGAAATATTTATCTACTCTAAATGAGTTTATAAATCCAGCAAGCACTACATGGTCTAATATGAGCGAGCCCCTTCTTAAAGGTGAGGTACTGATTGCGTGGGACCACACTGCAAGACTTACTTCTGCTGTTACAACAAAACCTAATGACTTTGTAATAGCACCTGCTCCTCTTGGACCAAAAGGTAGAGGATATATTTTAGTTATTGCAGGTTTAGGAATACCAAAGAATGCGCCTAATAAGGAGAATAGCTGGAAATTAATTGAATATTTAACAAGACCATCTACTTCCGCATTGATATTAAAAGGTACTGGATTTTTCCCTGTGGTTAAAGAAGCTCAAAAAGAAGTAACAGAAGGTGGACTTAAGGTTCTTGTAGAGGGTGTTACAAAACAATCTTCAGCTCCTGTTGGAAAACCTCAGTTAATCCCAAGTCTTGGAGGTTTAGGTGGAGAATTTGGAAATATTTATAGGATTGCTTATGAAAGAATAGTCCTTAGAAAGGAAGATCCTAATAAAGTACTGCCAGAACTTGCAAAACGCTTAGAAGAAATATTTAAAGAAGCAAATGTACCTATAAATTAAGGAGAATAAGAAAAAAACCCCCGCGCCCTAAATAGGGGATGCGGGGGTTTATAATTTGAAGGGAGGTTCTAACTTGAAGAGATACATACCATTTTTACTTTGTCTTCCAAGCTTATTTTATCTTATCGTATTTATCGGCTATCCTTTAGTACAGGCTTTTGTATTAGCTTTTTCAAAACCTAAGTTAGGATTTACCTTAGAAAACTTTATTAGTGTTATATCTTCACAGGGTTTTAGAGAGGCTTTTTTTAATACCTTACTTATTTCTGGCATAGTTATACCTTTACAGCTTGCTTTTGCATTGTCCTTAGCTATTTTTGTGAATAAAAGATTTAAAGGATATATGTTCTTAATATACGTAATAACTATTCCTTTAGCACTAAGTGAAATAACAGCAGGTCTTATGAGCTATTCTATTTTTAGTACTATGGGATTTCTAAATAAATTACTTTTAAGGATTAATCTTATAGAAAGTCCCATTTATTTTTTTGGTTATACTTATAAATTTAGAGAATTTATAGTCATTATATTATCAGAACTTTGGAGAGCAACACCTTTAGTCTTTGTTATACTTTTAGCGGGACTTCAGTCTATTGATAAAGAATATATAGAAGCTGCAGAGGTAGATGGTGCAAATTCTTGGCAAAAGTTTTCTAAAATAACTTTACCTTTACTAAAACCTTCACTTCTTTCTGCTCTTTTATTAAGAACTACTTTTGCTTTTCAGGTTTTTGGAAATATTTGGATACTTGTAGGTAGGGATATTCCAGTACTTGCGGGAGAAGCATATTACTGGCAAACAGAAATTAGAAATTCAAATATAGCCAGCACTTACGCTATTGTTATTGCAATCATAACCATAATTTTTGCTTTCTTTTATATAAAAACTTTAAGATCCCCTTATTTAGAAAGTTGAGGTGATAATCTTGAGAAAAGCAGGAATTATTATTTTTAGTATAATAATATTAATATTTTTCTTAGCTCCTGTTCTTTTAACTTTTTTATATGCTTTAACTCCTGAACAAGATTATTATAATCAAAGCAAATTATTTCCGTCTTATCTTACTTTAAAGCAAATTAAAGATCTTTTAATCCTTTTAGGGGCATGGAAGGCAGTTATAAGAAGTGTTCAAGTGGCACTAATATCTATTATTTTGAGTTTTATTCTTGGCATTCCTACCGCTTATGCTATGGTTAGGTATAAATTTAAAGGAAAGAATTCATTGAAACTCTTAATATTATTGACCAGAACCTTTCCTCTTATTGTAGTTGCTATTCCTTTGCTTATGGTTTACATGAAACTTAATCTAAATGATACTGTAATAAGTGTAGCATTAGCTCATACATCAATGGTTTTACCATTTATGGTAATTTTAGGGACAAGTGTACTTGCTACTATCCCTGAAGAGTTTGAAGAGGCTGCAATGGTAGATGGACTTTCGAGATTTCAGGCAGTTCTAAGAATTACTTTACCTCTTGCTCTTCCAGGACTTACTGCAGCAAGTATTATTGCCTTCGTTATGTCTTGGAATGAGGTTTTTGTAGCTTCTATACTTACTCTAACCAATAGGACTTTACCTGCATATGTGATAAATACCGCTTATGCTTCAACAGATGTGTATAAGTTTGCTGCGGGAGTTATAATGGCACTTCCCGCCATGATTTTTATATTTTTGGTTAGGAAATATTTAGTCACTGTATGGGGATTAGCTTTGAAGTAGGAGGAAAACACAAAATGAAAGTTCATATAATTCCTCATACTCATTGGGATAGGGAATGGTGTCAAACCTTTCAAGAGTATAGAGTAAAACTTATAAAGATGATAGACAGATTAATATATATTATAGAAAATTATCCTGATTACAAATTTTTATTAGATGGGCAAACTATTATTTTAGAAGATTATTTGGAGGTAAGACCTGAAAAAAGAGAAAAACTTGAAAAATATATAAGAAATGGCAATATTTTTGTTGGACCTTGGTATGTCCAACCTGATGAATTTTTGGTAAGCGGTGAATCATTAATTAGAAATCTTTTAATAGGAAGCAAAATTTCAGAAAAATTTGGAAATAGGTTAAACGTAGGATATGTACCAGACTCTTTTGGTCATATCTCCCAACTTCCCCAAATTTTTAAAGGCTTTGATATAGAAGATGTAGTTCTATGGAGAGGAGTTGGAAGAAATGAATCCTTAGAATATATTTGGAAAGCACCAAGTGGGGATGAAGTTTTTTTAGTTCATCTTCAATCTCCTCTTTTTAGTGGTTACTCTAATGGATGGTATTTATCTTACGAAATCCCTTTTGACATTTTAAATATTCATTTGGAGGCACTTTCTAAGAATGCTAATACTCCAAATATTATCTTAATGAATGGGAGAGATCATGCAGAGCCTAATGAAAAAGTGTTGGAAAATATTAAGAAATTGAATGAGCTATATAAGGAGCACACTTTTATTCTATCCACTTTAGAAGATTATATTTCTGATGTGAAAAGCTATAATCCTAAATTAATAGTATTACAAGGGGAATTGAGAAACTATTCTTTTGGAACAGATTACATACTTTCTGGAGTTTTGTCTGCAAGGAATTATTTAAAACTATCTAATTTTGAGGTTTATCATAAGACAGAAAAAATTTTAGAGCCTTTAGCAATTGTAAATTATCTAAATTCAGGAGTTTATGATTCAAACTATTTGGAATATCTCTGGAAGCTTATTTTGCAGAATCATGCCCATGATAGTATTTGTGGATGTAGTATAGATGAAGTGCATGTAGAAATGGAAGGAAGATTTGTAAGTATTAGGGGCTTAATAAGGGAGTTTTTGAGAAGTATAAGTATTAATTTATTTGGGGGAGGAGAAGATGTTATTTTATTTAATCCTACCCCTAAGAAAAGGACCTCAACTTTTGTCATTCCTATTTTCATAAAGGAAGACTTAGGTAAAGGAATAAAAATATATGATGAGGAGAAGAGAGAATTAAAATATCAATTGTTATCTATACAAGATACTTATAAGTTCTATATGGATGAAAAAAATATAAGAATAACAGAGAAAGGGAAAGAATATACTATTGCCTTAAACCTTGATTTACCAGGTCTTGGATTTAGAAAGATTAGTATAGAAAAAAACGAGAATAGATACATGTTTGTTTTTAATGAAAATATCTCAAAATCTTTTGGAATATTAGAAAATGAATACTTAAAAGTTCTTATTCAACCAAATGGAAGTTTAATAATTGAAAATAAAGAGACAGGTGAGGTTTATAAAAACTTACATATATTTGAGGATGGGGGAGATATAGGAGATCTATATAATTATTGTCCCCCTTATAGAGATAGGATTTATACAACTTATGGTTCAAAGGCTAATATTTCTCTGATTAATAATGGAGAATTTTTAGCTGAATATCTTGTAGAAGTTGATTTTGAGGTCCCAAAGGATACGAAAAATGAATATAGAGAAGAGGAGCTTATTAAACTACCTATTAAATCTTATATAAGCTTGAGAAAAGAAGAAAGATTTGTAAGAATAAGAACAGAGATTAGTAACTATGCAAGAAATCATAGATTAAGAGTTCTTTTTGAAAGTGGGGTTCAAAATTCTAATACTTCTTTCAGTTATACCCCCTTTGATGTAGTAGAAAGAGATATCAAGCCTCTTGATCCAAAAGGTAGAAATGAATACCCATATAATTTTCATCCATTTCAATATTTTATGGGGATCACAGATGGTAAAAAAGGATTAATGATAGCAAGCAAAGGACTTTATGAATATGAGGTATTTAATGATCAGGAAAGAACAATAGCATTGACACTAATAAGATCAGTAGGATTTCTCTCAAGAGAGCTCCCTTCAAGATATAATATAGCGGGTCCAATTATTGAAACACCTTCTGCTCAATGTATAAGGAGTTTCCAATTTGAATATGCAATAATTCCCATGAGTGGTCCCTATCATAATTATATAAAAGATGCTTTTGAATTTATTGATGATATTGAAGTACTACAAGGAAAAGATTTGCCTAATATAAATTCACTATTTGAAATAGATGGTTCTGACGCTATATTTTTGAGTGCCATAAAAAAAGCTGAAAAGGATGAAGGAATTGTAGTGAGGTTTTGTAACTTAAGTAAAGACGTTCAAGAAGTTAATATAAAGACAGGGTTTAAATTTAAGAAAGTAGAGGAAGTAAAGCTTAATGAGGAAAAAATAAGAGATTTAGAGTTTCAAAGAGAGGAGATAAAAATAAAAATTCTAGGAAAGAAAATTTTTACCCTAAAATTTTATATAGAGTATAATAATTTATATGAGGGACCAAATTTACGAGGAGTTAAAAAGAAATCATGATATTCAAAGAGTATTAAACTCTATTTTAGAGCTTTCCCTTGAAGATATCTCTTTGGAAGAGCTCTTAAATAAAACCTTAGATCTTCTTTTTTCCATTCCTTGGCTTACTTTTGAGAAAAAAGGTGCTATTTTTTTGACAAATGAAGAAAATAATGAGCTTATTATGATAGTTTCCAAAAATCTTCCTAATCTTTAAAAATTAAATGTAGAAAAGTCCCCTTTGGGAAATGTTTATGTGGAAGATCTGCTGAAAGAAAAGAAATTATTTTTTCTTCTCATCTTGATGAGAATCATGAAATAAGATATGAAGGGATAGAAGAACATGGACACTACTGTGTCCCTATAATCTATCAAGGGAAAGTTTTAGGGGTTATAAACCTTTATCTTAAAGATGGGCATTCCTCAAGTAAAATGGAGGAGGATTTCTTAAAAGGGGTTTCTTACACCTTAGCGGGAATAATTAATCATAAAAAACTTGAGGATAAGTTTCATAGATTTTATAACATAGTGGAACAAGTAAAAGAGGGAGTAATAATAACGGACAAAGAGGGAAGAATTGAGTATGTAAACCCATCTTTTGAAGAGATTACAGGATATACTTTTAGCGAAGTAAAGGGACAAAAAATAGGTTTTCTCTCTCCTAAAGAATTTGAAAAAGTATTTTATGAAAAACATATCTCAAATATACGTTCTGGAAAATCTTTTACTGATAGAATGGTAGTAAAAAGAAAAGATGAAGAAATAATTCATGTGCTTGTTAGTATAACACCTATAAAAGATAAGAATGGAAATATAAATTATTATGTGGGAACCATGACTGATATATCAGAAGAGGTTTATTTAGAGAATGAATTAAGAGAAAGATCCCTAAGAAGGGCATCCGAAATTGGAAAACTTGGACATTGGGATTGGGACATTATAAAGGATAAAATCACTTGGTCTGAAGAGGTTTATAAAATTTTTGGTAAAAAAGAAGGAGATTTTGGTGGTACTTACAAAAGCTTTTTGGAGCTTGTTCAT
>JBNARO010000036.1:13523-18975 GCA_049718665.1 Dictyoglomaceae bacterium
GAAGTAATTTTTGATGAGGAAGGGAATCCCATAAGAATGTTTGGAACTATCCAAGATATTACAGAGATTAAAAAATTAGAAGAGGAATTAAGAAAGTATAGCGAAGAATTAGAAGAAGTAGTAAGAGAAAGAACAAAAGAGCTTGAGGATTATAGTAGAAAACTCCATAAACTTTATGAAATAAGCTATTCCTTTAAGGAAAATTCCTATGAGTTTGCAAAATTTGTCTTGAAAGAATTAGTAAATATGTTAGATGTGGACTTTGCAACAGTGGGAGAAGTAAAAGAGGATAAATGGATTGCATATGCTATTTCTGTAAAAGAAGATCTTTCTCTTAAAGAAAAAATAATTCTTCCTCTAAATGAGACTTTTTGTGATATTGTTGCTAAAACCCAAAAATCCCTTGTTATAAATGATGTCTTAAATCATGAAGAATATAAGAATCATCCCGCTTATTTAAATCGTAAAATAAGATCCTACCTTGGAGTACCAATTTTCATAGAGAGTAAATTCTTTGGAGTTTTAGCAAGTTTTAGTAGATCTTCCCATAATTATTCTGAACATGATGTGATTATTCATCAACTTTTAGCAAAGAGATTAGAATTTGAGTTTATAAGAGAAAAATATGAAAATGAGTTGAAAATTGCCTTAAAATCTGCAGAAATAGCAAATAAAGCAAAGTCTGATTTTATTGCCAGTATGTCTCATGAATTAAGAACTCCTTTAAATGCCATTATTGGATTTTCGGAGGTTTTGTTAGAAGAATATTTTGGTCCCTTAAATGAAAAGCAAAAAGAATATGTAATAGACATTCTTGAAAGTAGCAAATATCTACTTTCTTTGATAAATGATATTTTGGATCTTTCTAAAATTGAGGCAGGGAAGATAGAGCTTGAAATTTCTGATGTTAATATTAAAGATTTATTAGAGGATAGTCTGATGATTATAAGGGAAAGGGCAAGAGTACATAATATTCAAGTGGAAGTGGATATGTGTCCTGAACTTGAAAATTTAGTCATTAAAGCAGATGAGAGAAAATTAAAGCAGGTTATGTATAATCTTTTGTCTAATGCAGTAAAATTTACTCCTGATGGAGGAAGGATAAAAATAGAGGTAAGAATAGAAGGAGAATATCTTAGAACATCTGTTGAAGATAATGGAATTGGAATTCCTAAGGAGTATTTGGAAAAAATTTTTGAGCCCTTCTTCCAGGTAAAGAATGCTTATAAAAATAAACCTTCGGGGACAGGATTGGGACTTTCCATTGCAAAGACTATAGTAGAGCTTCATGGAGGAAAGATATGGGCAGAAAGTGAAGGGGAAGGAAAGGGAAGTAAATTTACTTTTATAATTCCCCTAAAGAGGGATAAATAATGAAAAAGCCAAAAATTTTAGTAGTAGATGATGATGAGAGAAATTTAAAAGTAATCTCTGCAATGCTTGCTCCTTTGGAATATGAGGTTGTCTTGGCAAGAGACGGAGTTGAGGCATTGGAGATGGTGGGAAAGGAAAAACCTGATGTAATTTTGCTGGATATTATGATGCCTAAAATGGATGGATTTGAAGTTTTAAAAATATTAAAGGAAAATGAGGAGACAAAAATTATTCCTGTGGTAATAGTTACCGCATTGAAGGAAATAGAAGACAGAGCAAAGGCGCTTGAGCTTGGAGCTGATGATTTCTTAACAAAGCCTGTGGAAAAAATAGAATTAAGAGCAAGAGTAAAATCTTTAATTAATGTAAAGAATTATCATGATTATATGAGAAATTATCAAAAAATATTAGAAGAAGAGGTAGAAAAAAGAACTCTTGAACTTAAAGAAGCATATAAAAAGTTAAAAAGGGCATCCTTAGATACTATCTATAGACTGGCAAAAGCTGCAGAGTATAAAGATGAGGATACAGGAGCTCATATCCAAAGAGTAAGCCACTTTGCAGAGATTATTGCAGGAAAGATGGGAATGGATGAGAATTTTTGTGAGAATATTTTATACTCTGCACCTATGCATGATATAGGAAAAATTGGAATTCCTGATCATATACTTTTAAAGCCTGGGAAATTAACTCCTGAAGAATGGGAGATTATGAAAAAACATACTATTATTGGAGCAAAAATATTAGAAGGATCTGATGTAGAATTTATAAAAATGGCAGAGATTATTGCATTAATCCATCATGAAAGATGGGATGGGAAAGGATACCCAAAAGGTCTAAAGGGAGAAGAAATTCCTCTTCCTGGAAGAATTACCGCTATAGCGGATGTTTTTGATGCTCTTTGCTCTAAAAGACCTTATAAAGACCCATATCCTATAGATGAGGTTTTAAAAATTATAAAGGAAGAAGAGGGAAAGCATTTTGATCCAATGTTGGTTTCTGCTTTTTTCTCTGGAATTGATGAAATATTGGATATAAAAGAAAGATTTAAAGACGAAGGAGAAAGTTTACTATTAAAGATGGTAAGAGGAGAAATTTGACTTTCTTCTTTTTATTTCCTATAATCTATACTAAAAAAGTATGAATATTAAGGGAGGAAATTAAAATGAGAAAGGTTTATTTGGATTATGCAGCAACAACGCCAGTAAGACCAGAGGTTTGGTCTGCTATGGAGCCTTATTTAAAAGAGATTTATGGAAATCCATCAAGTTTACATAGTTTTGGAAGAGAATCAAGAAACGCTATAGAATCTGCAAGAGAAAAGGTTGCAAAGGCAATCTCTGCAAAGCCTGAGGAGATAATATTTACAAGTGGTGGGACAGAATCAAACAATATGGTATTAAAAGGGGTTGCCTTTGCTCTTCAAGATAAAGGAAAGCATATTATAACTACTCCTATTGAACATCATGCAGTTTTAGAGCCATGCCACTTTTTAGAAAAATTGGGATTTGAAGTTACATATCTTCCTGTGGATAAATATGGATTAGTAGATCCTGATGATCTTAAAAAATTAGTTAGAAAGGATACCATATTAATATCTATTATGCATGCTAATAATGAGATAGGAACTATTGAACCTATAAAGGAACTTGCTCAGATCGCTAAGGAAAGGGATATTTATTTTCATACCGATGCGGTTCAAACAGTAGGACATATTCCTGTAAATGTAAATGATTTAGGAATTGATTTTTTATCTATTTCTGCTCATAAATTTTATGGTCCTAAAGGAATTGGCGCTTTATACATAAGAAAGGGGACAAAAGTTTATCCTCTTCTTCATGGGGGAGAACAGGAAGGTAGAAGAAGAGCGGGAACAGAAAATTTAGCAGGAATTGTAGGTATGGGAAAGGCAATAGAACTTGCTGTATCAGAACTTGAGAGTGAGATGAAAAGATTAACAGAGCTTAGAGATTACTTTATATCAGAAGTAGAAAGAAGAATTCCTGATGCTTACCTAAATGGGCATAGGGAAAAAAGGCTTCCTAATAACATAAACTTTAGTTTTGCATATATAGAGGGAGAAGCTTTGCTTTTAAATCTTGACATGGAAGGAATTGGTGTCTCTACAGGTTCTGCATGTAGCTCAAGTTCTTTAGAACCTTCTCATGTTCTTTCTGCTATCGGAGTTCCCGTTGAACTTGTTCATGGATCCCTAAGGTTCACTCTTGGTCTTTGGACCACAAAGGAAGATTTAGATTATACTTTGGATGTTTTGGAAAGAGTAGTGGATAAGTTAAGAGCTATATCTCCCTATAAGAAAGGGTGGACTTTAAAGAGTGAAAGGTAGAGTTGCAGTTGGAATGAGTGGAGGGATAGATAGCTCGGTATCCGCCTTTCTACTCTTAAAAGAAGGATATGAAGTTATAGGTCTTACTATGAATATTTCCCCAACTCCTATTGAGAGAAATTCTGCATGTTGCTCTTGGTCATCAATAAATGACGCAAGAAGAATTGCTTATATGTTAAATATTCCTCATTATGTAATAAATTTAAAAAAAGAATTTAATGACACTATTATAAAATATTTTGTTGAATCTTATGTAAAAGGATATACCCCAAACCCTTGTATGTTCTGTAATAGGTTAATAAAATTTGGACTTCTTATGAAAAGGGCAGAAGAAATATTTGCAGATTTTTTTGCCACAGGACACTATGTAAGAAAGGTTTGGGATGAGAAGAAAAAGGTATTTTTGCTAAAAAGAGCAAAAGATTTAAAAAAAGATCAATCCTACTTCTTAGCCTATCTTACTCAGGAACAGATTAAAAAATCCCTATTCCCTTTAGGAGATTTAACCAAGGAAGAAGTAAGGGAAATTGCAAGAAAAAACAATCTTATTATAGCGGAAAAAGAAGAAAGCCAAGAAATTTGCTTTCTCCCTGACAATGATTATAGGAAATTCTTGTTAAGATATGTAAAGGAAAAAAAGGGGAAAATTGTAACAGAAGATGGAAAAGTAGTAGGAGAACATAATGGAGTTTTCCATTTTACCATTGGGCAAAGAAGAGGACTTAGGGTTTCCCTAGGAAAGCCCTATTATGTGAAAAGAATTATTCCAGAAGAGGGATTAATTATCATAGCAGAAAAGGAAAAGATTTATTCAAGAGAAGTTTATGCTAAAAATGTAAACTATCCCTCAGGAATGCCGAAAGAAAAGGAATTAGAAGTTCAGGCAATGATAAGATATAACATGTCCCCTCAGCCCGCATTACTAAAAATTATCTCCGAGGATGAAGTATTTTTAACATTTAAAGAACCTCAATGGGCTGTAACCCCAGGACAGATCTTAGTTTGCTATAAAGATGATTATGTATTATGCGGTGGAATTATCTCCCTTCTCCCGCCTTAGCGGGTGTGAACATTCTGGGAGTAGATTTTCCTGCATCTAAAATGAGTGGAACCTTATTTCTTGTCAAGCCTTGTTTTTAAGAAGCATTATTACTCCTATAGCAATAAGAAATAAGGGTATTATTATACCCAGTAATCTGGCATTTTCTTGAAAAATCAATAACACTATACTTATTCCTATCAAGATGAATCCTGGATATAACGGCCAGTATTTCTCACCAAGATTACTGATATTTAATTTCGAAGTATGGATGAAAAAAATAGCTAAAAAGGCTAAGCCCAAAAAAAGAAGAAAGTAGATGCCATCTATATCCCAAATGTCTTTTAGGATTGCAAAAATTGCTACAGCGGTTATTATACATCCAGGGATAAGAAATCCTAAATTTCTTTTAAAAATGTAATAGGCAGTAATGAATCCAAACCCAAAGATAAAGAGTATGGAAGAATCTGGAATTAGATTAAAAGTGACTAATGTTAAAAGAATTCCTAAAGCAATCAGGATATAAGCTAAAATTTTCTGCCCTTCCATAAATTTCCTCCCTAATAGATTTAGAAAAAACTACTCTCACTCCCAATAAGGATAGCATATAAAAGTAAAATTGGTAATAGTTAAAGAGATCTGACCTGTAATCAGTATTGAAAAAGTGATGCCTCCTTATTTACCTCTATCAA
>JBNARO010000037.1:0-17716 GCA_049718665.1 Dictyoglomaceae bacterium
AAGGATTTAGGACAGTAGTAATAATTACCCCAACTTTTTTAGTCTTCCCATATACAAGACTTCTTGCAAGAGAATTAGGAACATATCCAAGCTTTTGTGCAGCCTCTAATACTTTTCTTCTCGTATCAGGATTTACATTTCCCCTATTGTTTAAAGCTCTCGAGGCAGTAGCGATCCCTACACCTGCAAGCTTTGCCACATCTCTTATCGTGATATGATTATTCTCTCTAATCATCACTTTTTATATCTCCCTTCAGTTTTTAGTAAAATTTATACTATAATTTTAAATCTTTTTCAATACTTTTCCAATAAAAAACGTTTTTATAAACCTAAAAGAGGAGAGGGGAATTGTTTCTCCCCTCTCCTCTAACACTCTACTTACTTGCCAATTCTTTAACCTCGTCATCTGTAAGAACTTTATTATAAATTCTTAACTCATCTATTTTTCCTTTAAATGGAGGATCCCACCAATTAACACCAAGGACAAATATTGCCTTCTCTCCTCTAAACAAATCCTGAACCTTTTTACCCTCGAATCTCTTTTCACCATTAATATATACTCTAACTGATCCATTATCTACAGTAACCGCAAAATGATACCACTTATTTGTCTCCAATTTCATATCCGTCCACCCATCAAACCAAGCGCTACCAGACCAAAAACCAGCTCTTCCTTCAAATAAGGAATGTCCGCCTGGTACTATACTTATCCAAGTATCAGGATTTATGGCAGCAAAGAAAGCGGGAGTATAATAAGTTAAAGCTTTTGGATATATCCAAAGAGCAATTGAATATTCATATGTCTCTACAGGGCCTTAATATAAAAGAACACCTGAATTTCCATCAAGTACTAAAGCTTTTCCCACGACCCCATCACCAAAACTTACACTTCCTCCTGGTTGTCCAATTTTAGGACCTATAACTTTTCCTTCCCCTAACAAACCATTAGCATCTTTTAGGTCTCCTTCAAAAGGATAATAAGCCACTAAACCTTTTGGTAGTTCCAACTTTTGAGGAATTTGCTGTACTTGCTGTAAAGAAACTTCGCCAACCTTTTCACAGCCTGCAACTAACAATACAAACAGCAAACCCAAAAAGACTATAACTAACTTTTTTAACATACTATTTACCTCCTTCTAATTATCTTCATAGATTCAAAAGATAATCTAAAATTTTCCTCCTCTTGCTTATCACCTCCCCTATAACCCCAATTATTGGAAACCTTTCCAATTATGGGAAAAATATTATGCAAAATTCTACTCTTTAGAAACATTTATCATTTTTTTATTAAAAATTTTAATTAAATTTTATCCCCAACTCTATCTATTGTCAATAACATTTCTAAAAAGCAGGGGAACTTAAAACTTCCCTGCTCTAATTCCTCTTATCTTTAACTTCAGTACAGTCAGTGAGTATTTAGGAAAATCATATTCAAAATTTGTATTAATTTCAGATACTTTTGTATATTGGGGAGAAACCTTATTGGGATCAAGGAAAGAGTTTTCATCTTTTAAGCTGTCAGATGTTAAAGTTACAACTTCTGCTTCTTTTTCTAACTCTAGATTTTGATTTTTCACTTCCTTAATTATAATGTTAATTCTTTTAGCTTTGTCAGAAACATTAACCACTTTGATAAATATATTTCCGTTTTCATCTTCTGTGACATTGCTATAAATGTCCTGCTTCACAATTTTATCCTCCACATCGTGAATTAAAACTCCATCTAAATAACAACGAATTCTATTATCTTTTATCTCAATCTTAATATCGTACCATTTGTTCTCCTCTACTTTAACATTAGCAGAATTTCCAATAATACTCTTTACTCCCCCTACTGCTTTTTCAATAGCAGTGTAAGAATTACCCCATCCTCCTATGTTCCACCAATAAAAATTATCCGAATTTTTAACACCAAACATTACTAAAAAGCCCTCTCTTCCAGAAAGCTTTCTCGCCTTAACCTGTATTGTGTAATTACTCCAATTGACATCTCCTGTCAAAGCAAAGCAATTCTCAGAGAGTGTAGCTTGAGAGAAAACACCATCTTTCATTGTCCATACTCCTCTTGCAATAGTCCAATTCTTCAAAGTATCAACAAAATTATCTTTATAGAGTACCTTCCCTGTAAGGCTATCTATAACTTTTAAATCCTTGTATTCTACAGAAGTTTGCCAGGATCCTAAACCTATCATCCCAGATATTACTTCTTTAGATTCGTCCTTTGAGCTAAGTAATTTAAAAGGCAATATGTATTTCCCTTTGTTTTCATTCAAAATCTTAATTACGTAATAACTGGGTGTGACATAAGAAGTCCTGTTATTAAACCATATTAAATTAGGTTGCCATTGACTTGCTCCTTCTTTTCCAAATAAAGGAGCATAAGAAATCATAGAAACCACATCTGAGTATTTCTCAATATTTAGTAAGTATGCAGCTTCAGCAAGAGCCGCCTCTAAATTATTTCTCCTTCCTATCCCATGAGCAGCATACTCTCCTACATAAACCTTAGGACCTTTTCTATCGTATGTAGAATAACGATCCACATTATTTAAGAACCATTCTGGAGACATATAATAATGTTCGTCTACAAGATCAGCCTTCCCCGTCTTCTTTATCCAATTCCAACCATCATCAAAAATTTTTCCACTGGGAGAAGGGCCTACGCCAAATATAACCTTTATGTAAGGATATTTTTTCTTTATAGCGTCATAAAATTTCTCATACCGTACATAATATTCAGATCCCCATTGCTCATTTCCAATTTCTATATATTTTAGGTTAAAAGGTTCAGGATGACCCAACTTTGCTCTTACCGATCCCCATTTCGTATCTATCGAACCATTTGCAAATTCTATTAGATCTAATGCATCTTGAATATATTCATCCAGCTTGTCTAAAGGAATCATATCTGTATAGCTTCCACCTTGAAAAGCCATACCACAGTTAATTACAGGAATAGGTTCAGCCCCAAGATCTTCGCATAATAAAAAATATTCATAAAAACCTAAACCGAGACTTTGATAATATCCCCAAAAGTTAGGAATAGTTGGTCTCTCCGAAGGATCACCAATAGTAAGCTTCCACCTATAAGCTTCTTTCATATTTCTACCTTGAACAAGACATCCTCCTGGAAATCTCATAAAAGATGGTTTCAGATCATAGAGCCATTTTACTAAATCAAACCTTAATCCGTTCTTTCGCCCCTTCCATGTGTTTTGAGGAAAAAGAGATATAAAGTCTAAATCAACGATACCTTTTTCCTTAATCGAAATCACAAATCTTCCATCATCTATATCCTGACCACACGCTACTACTTTCTCAAATTTTCGCCATTTTCTATCTATATCTGAAATAGTATCCTTAAAACCTACATTCCCCTTTCTATCAGATACTTCAAAATTTATATTCCTGATACTGCCATCAGGAGAGCGAGCATAAAGAGCTACAATGTAATATTCTCCTTTCTTCAAGGAAATACCTTGATAACCTTGATTTGAGAGTACCACCCCTTTATCTAAAGAGCTAATAACGATTCTTAAATAATTTTGATTCTTAGAAGAAATAGGATCTTTCCTTTCTATAGCGTAACCTGCCTTATCTTTTCCCATGACATTTATAGACCAACCATACATGGGATCAGGAAACTCAAAAGACCTATTTTGAATTAGCTCTGCATAAAGTCCCCCGTCCCCTGAATAATTTATATCTTCAAAAAATATTCCATACAGGTTGGGACTGAGTTCAATTCCCTTTTTAGATAAGTCTATCTCTAAAATATTAGAAGTTTCAGCTTTTATCTCTAAAGAAAAAGGCATCATTAAGAAAATTACGAAAAGAAAAACTAACAACATCTTTCTCATACTTTCATACCTCCTTTATTTTTCTACTCGATAAAAACTGGACACCCCAAAATCTTATCAATATTGGGTACCCAAGGAGAGACAAAAGCAGGGAACCCTTAAGAATACAGAATTATTAACATCCTCACTCTGGATAGGATCATTGTTATACCAAATACCACTCCCATCAAGATCAGGATCCTTTAGGTAAACCTGTAAAAACCTTCCTCCTGCTTTAAAAAAGGTTTCAGCAACTCTTAATACATCAGCTCCTGGGTGTTGCATACCATAAGTAACCTCAGGCTCTGATAGAGCATAATGACCACCTATAGCTCCATGCATAATTTTCCCTAATCCCTTAGAAGTGTCAATCTCAATGAATTTAATAGATTTACTAGAAGACAACCCAACCATAAAGATACCTTCCATTAGGATCAAGCTAAATAATTTTCTAAATTTTATCATCCATCATTCCTCTATATCAGCAGGTTTCTAAACTGGAAAGGTTTCCAGTTCTTGCTAAATTACAATTCTCTGAAACAACATTCCTAAAAATTTAACGTCAATATTTCACTGCTCCAAAAGTAAGACCTCTTAAGAGATATCTTTGCATAGTGAAGGAGAAGATTACTGCTGGTAACATGGTGACAATACCTGCAGCTGCCAACGGTCCCCAAGCTATTCTCCAACCTGTAATATATCTTCCAAGATAAACAGGAAGAGTTTGAGAATTTGCCGTACTTGTTAGGATTAAAGCAAGGAGAAACTCTCCCCAGCAGGTAACAAAACTTAAAGTCATCATCGCAGCAAGGCCTGGAGCGCTAAGAGGTAAAACCACATGAAAGAATGTACTTAAGGATGAAGCGCCATCTATATATGCTGCCTCATCAAGTTCCTTTGGTATTCCATTAAAAAAAGAAATCAATACCCAAGTGCTAAAAGGAATAGTGAATACAAGATATACCATTATAAGAGCAGTCCACGTATCAAGCAATTTTAAATTTTTAAATAGAATATATAAGGGTAGCGCAGAGGCAATTGGAGGCAACATTCTTACAGAAATTATCCAATTAGCAAATTTTCTACCTCCAGTTTTAAACCTTGATATGGAATAAGCAGCTAAAGCAGAGATGATAACAGCAAGGATGGAAGTTATTAAAGATATAGCAGTACTATTTCTAAGATAAGGTGTTATATTTTCAATAGAAGTGGTTGTACTTCCATAAAAACTTCCACCACCTGTAAAATTCTCTAAGGTCAAAGTTCTTGGAAAGATCATGGGAGGCCATTTAAACCAATCACTGGCAGGTTTAAAAGCAGTTATAACAAGCCAATAAACTGGAAAAAGGAAAAAGACAAGTATAACTAAAAGAATTAGCCATTTAAGAGAATAAAACAAATATTTCATAATTTTAATCCCCCTATAACTCCAAATACTCCCAAAGTCTCATTGTCCTTATAAGTATATTTGTTAGAATTGTTACTAAGATAAGGAGTAAAATACTTAAGGCTGAAGCATACCCCACATCCCATCCGAAAGATATTCCTACCTTATATATATAGAAACTAAGGGTATGAGTAGCATAACCCGGACCCCCAAAGCTTGTCATATAAACGATATCAAACATTCTTAAGATATCTATTAGTCTTAGGATTATTAATATCCAAAAAAGGGGTCTCAAAAATGGAAACTCAATATACTTAAAAATAACCCATCTGTTTCCACCATCAACTTTTGCAGCTTCAATTAGATCTGTAGGAACCGTTTGTAATCCCGCATATAATACCAGAAAAATGAAAGGAGTCCATTGCCATACATCCATTATAACTACAGCAATCCTTGCAAAAAAAGGATCTCCAAACCAAGCAATTTTGTTTACTCCAAATAAACTTAATAGATAATTTACTGGACCATACTCATAATTAAAAAGCATTTTCCATATGACTCCTACAACTACTGCAGGGATCATCATAGGTAAAAGTAAGGAACTTCTTACAACTTTTTCTCCAACTAAATTCTGTATAAATAAAGCAATAAATCCTCCTAAAATAATTTCAATAGGTAAAGCTAATAACACAAGTAAAAAGGTAAATTCCAAAGTAGAATGAACACCCTCATCCCTAAAAGCTTTAACATAATTTTCTAACCCTACAAAGTAAGGGGCTTTCCATTCTGCCAAATTATAATGCATAAAAGAGATAACTATCATATAGATAAAGGGGAAAATCGTAAGTAATAAAAATACAAACACAAGCGGCATAACCATAAATATTGCCGTTCGTCTTGTTCCTTTATCCATCAAATTTCCCCCTATTTCTTATTTTTTTAATAATTAGAAGGGGAGCATTGCGCTCCCCTAAATTTATTACTTCCCAGAGAGAATGTTCATCCATTGATCAGCTAATTTATTTAGTTCATCTACTGTATTAGGTCTCTTACCCATCAAAATCTCAGAGAAGAAACCAATAGTAACATCTTCAAGCTTTGGTTCTTCTGGAATTCTGGGTCTATGAGATTGGGTCTTTATAGTTTGTAAGAATACTGAAACCCTTGGGTCTGCCTTTCTTACTTCTGGATCTCTTACTGTTGAAAGTCTTGAAGGGGCAACTCCATATTTAATAAATTTGGTTTTATCATTTTCTTTATTTGTCGCAAATTGTATAAACATAAATGCCTCTCTCTTATTCTTACTTGCAACGTTAAGTCCTAAAGCCCAATTACCACTTACAGAATGTCCACCAGGCATTACCGCAACACCTACTTTTTTATCAATGGGCTGTAGAGCAGAAGAAGTCTTAAAAGTCGCCCATACTCCAGTCCATTGAGGAACCATTGCTACTGTTCCTCTTGCAAAGTATTCTAATGTTTCACCATAGTCAGATCCAAGAGGATCAGGGCTATAAGGCATTAAAGCTTTCATAGTCTCAAGAGCTTTTACTCCCTCGGGAGAATTAAAAGCTGGCTTTTTATCAGAGGTGAAATAATCTCCATAATCGAGATCTACAGGACCCCATTTCTTCAAACCTTCTTGGCTTCTTCTATATGGAGCAAAATACAATAGGTACATATAGAATAATGTATGGGTCCTTGGGAACATTAAAGCTATACCATATTCTGTAGGAGAGTTTGGATTATATTTCTTCGTAAAGAATTTTGCAACCTCTACAGTTTCTTCCCAGGTTTTTGGTACCCTTAAGTCTTTTCCAAACATCTTTTTAAATTCGGCTTTTAACTTAGAATCGCTGAAGAGATCTTTACGATAATAGAAGAGCATGGTATTGCAATAAAAAGGTATACCTATATTCTTTCCTGCCCATATACCAGCTATATGCCATATAGTGGGGTCAAAATCTTTCATGTCCCAATTAGGATCCACAAGATCCGGATTCTGTTTTCTAAATTCCTCCAAATCTACAAACCCCTTTGCAACAGCACCTGCTGTCATTACGTCCCAAGTTGCCACATCAAAAGCCCCGGTCCCACTCGCCACATCAGCAAGCATCCTTGGATAGAGCACTTCCCAAGATATAGGAGTCACCTGGACTTTTATATTAGGATATTTTTGCATAAACCTTTGAGCAATATCTTGCAAGGCATCAGCATTATCAGGTGATGACCACACATTTAAAACTACTTGTTTTTGGGCATATCCCCCAACAATTAATAATAGGAATAAAGAAACGGTAGCTAAAACCAAAAACTTTCTCATAAATAACCCTCCCCTTTGAGAAAATTTGGAAACCCCAAGAGGATCTTTAAAAGATTTACAAAACTCCTTACTCCTTATCGCCCCCTTAATTTTTTTAGTAAAAACTTCACTAAATAATATAACACTACTTACTTTTAAAGTCAAGTTTAAACTGTTGACTAATTTAAACTGTTGACTACTAATTAAAATAATTGTATATTTTAAGTAAAATTTTAATCTCTTAATGTCAAAAGGTGATAGTAATGAGGAGAGAAGATATAAAGAAAAAGGTCACATTAAAAGATATTGCAAAAGCTGCTGGGGTATCTGTATCAGCAGTATCCTTTGCATTAAATAACAAAGGATCTCTTAATCCTGAGACAAAGACAAAAATTTTAAAAATTGCTCAAGAACTTGGCTATACTCCAGAAAGAGAGCTAAAAAAGACTTATACTATAGGACTTGTAATAAGTGATGTTACAAATCCCTTCTATCCAGCAGTGGTTATAGGAGTGGAGAGTGTCTTATTAAAACATGGTTATAGTCTCTTCCTTTGCAATACTGATTATGACCCTGACCTTGGATGTACATCTATAAAAAGGTTCATAGACAGAAACGTAGATGGTGTAATAATAATGACTAACAGATTGGATGACTCAGTAATAGAACTTCTTAAACTGTATAATATTCCTGTGTTAGTCTTTGACAGGAATATAGAGGGTCTTGATGTCAGCGGGTTATTAGTAGATTTCCAGTCAGGAATATCCGAAGCTGTCACTCACCTTGTCAATTTAGGACATACAGATATCGCCATAATTACGGGACCCCTTGATTTAGAGACAGCCCAAGCAAGACTCAGAGCCTTTAAGATGGCTCTTAAGAGATATCATATTGACTTACCCGAGGATAGAATCTTTGAGGGCGACTTCAAAATGAGAAGTGGTGAAGAGGCCATGAGAAAAATTTTAAAACTTGACCCAAGACCTACTGCAGTTTTCGCATCTAACGATATGATGGCAATTGGTGCTTTAAGAGAGGCTCAAAACCAAGGATTAAGAATTCCAGAAGATATATCCATTGTAGGTCTTGATGATATCATGATGGCATCTTATGTAAATCCTTCTTTAACCACAGTAGTATTCCCTCAACAAGAAGTAGGAACAAAAGCAGCAGAACTAATACTTAGAGCCATAGAAAAGGGAGAGAAAGCAGTATCCTATATCCATACTTACCTTGTCATTAGAAAATCCACTGGCCCTGCACCAATTAAATAAAAATTTATGATAATTCCTTAGCAAAAAGGGCAGCTCCTAAAGCCCCAACTATTTGGGGTTCATGGGGAGTTTTTATACTTACTCCTATTAACTCCTCTAATGCCTTTACAACTCCAATATTTTTTGCTACTCCCCCACTCATAACTACCTCCTGATCTATGCCTACCCTCTTGACAAGAGCAACCGCTCTTTTAGCTACCGAATAATTAATTCCTTTTATAATTTTTTCCTTAGGTACGCCCTCAGAAATTAGGGTTATTATTTCAGATTCTGCAAAAACAGTACAAATATTAGTTATATCCACGTAATCTGAGGTTTTAAGATGAATTTCTCCAAATTCATCAAAAGAAACTTGAAGTACCTTAGACATGATCTCCAAAAAGCGTCCTGTCCCTGCAGCACACTTGTCATTCATTACAAAATCAAGTACAGCACCATTTTTACCAATTTTTATCACTTTACTATCTTGTCCACCTATATCTATCACTGTTCTTGCATCTGGAAATAAAAAATTTATACCTTTAGCATGACAAGATATTTCAGTTTTGGATTTGTCAGTAAAATCCACTTTTATCCTTCCATAACCTGTAGCCACAATACTGTTAATATCCTTTAAAGAGATATTATGAGTTTTTAGCAAATCGTCAATCAGATCCAAAGCAGTTTTATTCCCATCAGAACCTGTTTCTCTTATAGCATAACCCAAAATATTATCTTTTGTCCCATTGGATGAAAGCAAAACAACCTTTGTGGTAGCTGAACCAATATCTACTCCTAAGAAATACTTCATGATATCACCTCTAAAAAGGCTTCTATTCTCGTTTTAATCTGCTCTTTTGGAAAATTAAGTTCATCTACTAGGTCTCCATCAATTACAATAGAGGGAACTCCCTCTCTTACAAGTTTTTGCCTAATTATATAAGTAGGTACTGAACCTTGTCTACATCCCCATTGATTGAAAATTATCACCCCATGAGCTTTATATTTTTCTACGTTTTCTAATGCTACCTTTATTCTATCCTCCAAACTTGAGAAGGCTTTAAGATTTATTAGCTTTTTAGCAAGAGATTCAAAGGGGTTATTAATATCAAGCCTTTCCCAAGAGACCGATGTAGATTCCTCAAAAACAATGTACGCTCCTTTATCATTTAGCCACTTAAAAAGGTCTGTCTTAAAATAGGGGCCAAGATGCATCCAGTATAATCTTACTTTTGGTTCTATAATTTTACCTTTTTGAATTCTACTTTTTATCTCATCTCTTAGGGTCTTAAAGAATTCAACTCCATACTTAGAGCCAAAAACTGAAAAAATCATCCCAGCATAATCAAGAAAATTTTTACCATCCATCACTACGTAATCTCTTCTAAGTTCTTTCACTTCTTCAAAATAATTATAAGCCTCATTGGACAAAATAATAACTTTCTTAAGCCTTTCTATTCCATCTTTTACCCCGAGCCTTTTAGTAAGTTCATAATATATCCTCTCAATTTGAGAAGCTAAATACTCTTCATCTTCAAAAGAATCTATGACAAAAATCTCTCCTCCATTCAATTCTTTTATGAGACTAAAAGAAAATATGGGAGAAAAGCATGGCTTTGTATAGCTTACAAGGAAATCAGGAGTAGGAAAAACCTTTAATTTTGATGATCCCAAAATACCTCTATGTACACTACATACATCAGAATTTCCCAAAATTCCCTCGCTTTCATTAAGAGCTCTTCTTAATAAACCAAGAGCAGAGAAAAAGCCTGATGCTACTTCTGGAAGAAGGGGATATATATCTAAAGCATAGAATATCTCTGAGGGAGTAAAAATATTTATCATAACTTTTTTACTCTTCTTACCATATATGTACTTTATCAGATCTAAAGCATATAGGTAGGAGATTTTTGTAACTTTGTCTTCCTTGTATTTCGCGTTGATGAAGATCTTTGCCCCTAAATAGACAGGAAAAGAACCCACAAAACTTTTTATTAAATTTTGTCTTTCATAAACTAACTTTTCTACGCTCATAAATCATCTCCACAAAAGCTTCAACTCTTGTTCTTATTTGTCCTTTATTCCCTAAGGTATAATCATCCTCAATTGTAAGAACTGGAAGATTCAAAGTTTTAATAATCTCCCTCAATCTTGCTGATTGGTAGATAAGAGGATCACAGAATTTTAGAGTATAAATAATAACTCCATCAATATTTTCCTTTAACCTTTTTATATTTTCAATCCTTTTTTCCTGCCCCAAACTTCTAACACATGCAGTTCTTTTAAGATAATACTCGGAGATAACATAAAAAGGATCTTTATGGTAATTTTCAACTCTTTCTAATAAATTCCCCCCAAAACAGGAATCAATATAAGCAACCTCAACTCCTAAGCTATGTAAGTATTTAATAAAATCAAGAGGAAACATAGAAGAGAGTAAATAAACTTTTACTTGAGGGTTATGATCATAATTATTCTCAAAGTTAGTATAGGCTTCTCCAGTAAGAAGAGAAAATATAGATAAAGGATTTAACCCATCTCTCCTAATCTTATCCCTTAAAGAGTTGTAAAAATCAATCGTCTTAACAAGCTTTTCCGTTTCTATACCACCGTTTAGGTCTTTAAAAAGTTCCTTAAGTTCAGTAGCAAAGTATTTTACAGAATTCTCATCACTATTAAAGGGAATTCTTAAGAAATAAATACTATTAGAAACTCCTAACTCTTTCCAACACTCATATATTCTCTTTGAGGAATCACAACCATCGGTAAGAATGATCTTTTCCAAATTTAAACCATTTCTTAAAATATATTCATTCACATTTCTGATGTATGGACAGAAATATTTAGGATATACCTCGTCAGTTCTTTCTGGATATAAAGGAGGAAAAATTATAGGAAGAGGTTCAAAACCTGAAGCGGAAATAATCTCGGGAGGTACATAGGAACACATATATCCTACATACCCCCCTGAATTAATCTTGTCTTTTAAGTATGAATAATAATCAAAATATTCTCCTATTTCCTCCATTGAGAAAGATTATATCACAAAAATTACTTTACTCCTTTAACCTTATCTCTAATTTCAATCAATTCTTTCATCACATGGTACAAATTATAAGAGGCTTCTTTGGTTCCAAAAATATCATGAAGCTCCCTATATAACTTATAAAGTTTATTGTAAATCTCACTATCTTCTTGCCTTGGATAATATACTTTATCCTTTACTCTACATATAGCCTTTTGTGCTTCCTCCACATTCCTATACCCGCTTTTCTCATATCCCGCAGCTACCGCTCCAAAAATAGCTGCTCCCAGAGCCGGCGTTTGAGAAGAATAGGATATTTTTATTGTCCTTCCTAATATATCAGCATAAACCTGCATCATAAAAGGATTCTTTTCAGGTATACCACCACATGCTATAACTTCATTGACTTTCACTCCATATTCTTCAAATCTTTCCATTATCACTCTTGCTCCAAAAGCTGTCGCTTCTATTAACGCTCTGTAGATCTCTTCTGGTCTTGTATGAAGGGTTTGTCCTATAAGAAGGCCAGTTAACTTTGCATCTACAAGTACTGTTCTATTTCCATTATTCCAATCCAAAGCAAGAAGTCCGCTTTCTCCTGTCTTTAGCTTCTCTGCCTTCTCTGTTAAGAGTTGATGCAAATCCTTGTTTTTTCCCTCTTCTCCAAAATATTCCCTCGGAGTTAAATACTTCACAAACCAGTTAAATATATCTCCTACAGCAGACTGCCCTGCCTCGAGCCCATAATATCCTGGAAGAATTGAACCATCTACTATTCCACAAAGCCCAGGTATGTCAGGAAGTTTCTCAGTATTTGGTACCACCATCATATCGCAAGTAGAAGTGCCTATAACCTTCACAAGCACACCAGGCTTAATTCCTGCTCCAACTCCACCCATGTGAGCATCAAAAGCTCCTACAGCTACTACTACATCTTTATTTAAGCCAAATTTATCCGCATAATACTCTGATATATATCCAAAAGGAACATCAGAAGTATAAGCCTTATCGTATAGCCTATCCCTCAAATCTGCTAACTTAGGATCTAACTGAGAAAGAAATTCCTTACTGGGCAATCCTCCCCATTCCAAATTGAACATAGCTTTATGCCCTGCTGCACATATACTTCTTTTTATCTCATGAGGTTTAGTCTTTCCTGTCAAAACTGCTGGTATATAATCACATATCTCAACCCAAGTATATGCAGAATCAAACACCTTAGGATCTACTCTTAAACAATGTAATATCTTGGAGAAGAACCATTCTGAGGAATATACACCCCCGTATTTCCTTAAATAAGGATATCCCTTCTCGTTAGCCAGTCTCGTTATCTCCTCGGCTTCCTCATAACTTGAGTGATCCTTCCAAAGCCACGCTAAAGCATTAATGTTATCTTTAAATTCTTCATGAAAGGCAAGAGGAACCCCATCCTTATCTATTGGTAAAGGAGTACTTCCTGTAGTATCTATTCCTATTCCTATAACATCCTTTCTACTAAACTCCTTACTATTTTTCTCTGCCTCCCTTAATGCTCCTTCTATAGTTACCTCAAGACCTTTTATATAATCTGCCGGATGTTGTCTTGCCACATTAGGATTTTTAGGGTCAAGAATTACGCCATCTTCTCCATGTTCATAATTATAAACATACGTGCCTAATTCTTCTCCATTACTTATATCTACTACAAGGGCCCTCACAGAATTGGTCCCATAATCTAAACCAATAGCATATTTACCCATATATGCACCTCCCCAAAATATTCTTCAATTTTTAGTAATAATTTTACTAAAAATAAGTCAAAAATAAAATATTAGTAGTTCAAGTAATCTCTAAGCTCTTTATTAAAAGGCTGAGATAGGATCTCATCTAAAACAGAAAGCACTTGCTCATAAGACCTAGTTCTTGGATCTCTAATTAATATCTCTTCCAGAACCTTTACATCTTTGGAAATAAATCCCTCCAATGCCCATTCCATTCTTAAAATTCTTGGTATTAAATAGAAGATTTTTATTCTATGAGTAAGATCAGGCTCTATTTTTTCATGCTTTATTCCCGATTCATCTACCCATACAGGAATCTCCACCACTACATCATCAGGAATTCCAGAGATAGTACCCCGATTAGGAACATTTAGTATTAATCTTGAATTACCTCCGCCAGTAATGCTATTTATAAAATGTACATGTTGCTCACCGCTTAACTTATCTCTATTAAATAGCTCAGGCCATATATCCATGAGCTTTATACTTTTATCTTTTTCCACTTCTTTAGCGAGTTCAATTATCTTTCTTCTACCCTTCCTCAATTCTTCGTGAAATTTAGGTCTTTCTATCTCATTATCAATACCCCCAAATTTTCCATACCACTTTTTCTTAGTCTCAAGATTATAATTATATTTCCAAGTACCATTTCTACAGGTATCTCCTATAGGAAGCATCCCATAAAATTTATACATATCTATTACCGCAGGACTCATTTGAAGATCCCATGGGTTTTTAGGTTCCCAATTTTGAGCCTCTTTTTCAATCCATTCGTCAAGAAGAGGATAAGCATTTTTGCCCCTATATAAAAATCTGTTCAAGAAGATCCCATGATTAACACCAGCAACTTGCCAATCCACCTCTTTCGGATCTAATCTTAAAGAATTGAACACTTCATATACTCCATGAAAGCCATGACATATACCTACCACCTTTATATCAGTTAACCTGTTCAAAAGCTGACTAATCTCAAACACAGGATTTGCAGTTTGAAGTAACCATGAAGATGGAGCATATTTTTTCATGGCTTTTGCTATATCAAGAGCAAGCTTTAAATCGTAATAGGAAATAAGCCCATAAGTATAAGTAGACACCATATTTAATTCTTGACTATCAATTCCCCTATAATAGCCATGTTTTTCTCCAATTTGGGTAATTAAATCATATTTTATAAATCCATCTTCGTGTCCTTGAGGAAAAGGAAGGGCAGTATTTATAATAAAATCTGCTCCTTCAATCCCCTCTTCAAGACTTTTTGTCTTTTCAAATCTTAAGTCAGCTTCAAGCTCTTCTATATACTTTTTAGCAAGAATATAAGAGGCATTTAACCTTTCTTCATGTACATCTACCATGGATATTAAAGTCCCATTTAATCTTGGCGTTTTAGCAATATCCCCAATAATCTGTAAAGAAAACCTAATACTTCCTGCTCCTACAATAGCTATTTTCATAAGATTAACCCCCTTTCAAAATTTATTTGAACAACACAAGAAAAATTATACCTAAAAGTATAGTAAGGGATACATAAAAAGAGGCAAATTTTGAATTTAAACCCTTTTCGTTGGAATAAATTACCACTACAAGGGGTGCTGGAAGCAGTACCCCTATGGAGATAATTTTAACCATTAAAGAATGCCATATAGATCTTAATACCAAAGAAAAAATTATTCCTGGGATAAATCTTATTAAAGTTCCATATATTAAGGCTCTTATTTCAGCTTTATTTAACCTAAAATCTAAAAAATAACCAAGGGTAAAAAGAGCAAGAGTAGAGTTGGGAATAGAAAGTTGAGATATAAGAGAGATAAAAATTTCTGGAAAATTAACTTTTAAAAGACTTAATAGAATAGAAATTATATAAACCTGCAAAGGGAAAAAAGAAAAAACTCTCTCTAAAAGATGAGAAGTTTTATTAAAGGACCATCCATCCTCAGACACTAAGGAAAGAGCATAAGAAAGCCCAAAAACAATAAAAGAATTTCCTATATCAAACATCGCCATATAGAGAAGTCCCTCATCACCATAAAGACTTTTAATGAAAGGATAAGAGAAAAGACCTACGTTATAACCACATATTCCTATCAGTAAAGTCCATTTTAATCTATCTTCTAACTCCAAATTGTTTAAAAGTAAAAAACCAATGAGAAATATTAGTAGTCCAAAAAAGAATGAAATTAAAGGAACTATAAAAAGATCAAGCTTCAAAGCTGAAGAAATAAAAACTTTTAAAACAGTTGCAGGAAGGGTTATATATATTACAAGTCTGCTAAGGACCGTTCCTGTATCTTCAGGGAATAATTTTATTTTTTTTGCAATATACCCTATAATTATCACAAGCACATTTATTAAGATACTTTCTGCCATATGAAAAAAATTATATCATTTTTATAGGAGGACAAAAAATGTTAGTTTGGGACAAAGATTACTCAAAATTAATCTCTTACATCAAAGATCAGAAAGAAAAACCTTTTCTTCTCGGAGATGAAAACACTTACGAAGTATGTGGAAGGGAAATGGAAAAAAATTTAAAGAGACTGAATGTAAACTATGATCTTTTAATACTACCCGGTAGCGCCCACGCGGATGAAAAACACATATGTAGAGTTTTTATTGACTTGGACCCTCACCACATGATGATATCCATAGGCTCAGGAAGTTTAACAGATATTGCAAGATTTGTCTCTTACAAAATGAACCTTAGATTTATCTCGGTTCCTACAGCTCCCTCCATGGATGGATATGCATCTTCGGTAGCAGCTCTCACGATTGATGGTATAAAAACCACGGTAATAGCAAAAACTCCTGAAAAGATCTTTGCCAATCTTGAGATCATAAAAAATGCCCCAGAAATACTTAAAAAAGCAGGATTTGGAGATCTTATAGGAAAATACACTGCCCTTTCCGATTGGAAACTGGCAAATATTCTTATAGATGAACCCTTGGACGAAAGGGTCTATAATGAAATGTATGAAGCCTGTGAAAATACTCTAAAGAACATAAATAAGCCTAATTTTGAGAAGCTTCTTCTTGAATCCCTTATAAAGTCAGGGGAACTTATGGCAACTGTAGGCAGTTCAAGACCTGCTTCAGGAGCAGAACATCATATTGCCCATTATTTAGAATTCTTAAATTATGAGATATTCCATGGGATAAAAGTAGGTATCTCTACCCTTTACGTGATAAATCTCTATGAAAGAATCTTTAAACTCGATCTTGATAACACAGACAGGTACTTGGATTATAGAATAGAGATAGATCAATGGAAGGAAGAAATTAAAAAAGTTTTTCCCAAAAATAGCGAAAGAATAGTAAGAGAGAACTTGGAAAGGATAAAAAAATTTAACGATCCGTTCTTCAGGAAAGAGCTATTAGAAAGAATAAAACTAAATAGAGATAAAATATATGGTATTGTGGAAAACTTAAGTATAAAGAAGAAGGAAATAATAAGGGCGTTTGATAAATTGGGATTCTCACCAAAGCCAGAAGATTGGGGCATTAGAAAAGAAGACATCCAAAGAGCAATCCAGTACGCCTTATATATCAGAGACCGCTTCACCATTCTTACCCTATACCAATTTTTGGGAGTTTTAAAAAATCTTTCAATCGACATATAATACTGTTAAGAAAAAATAAACCTTGTAGAGGAGGAACGCCCTGAGGAAGAAGATTGGAGTCATAGTAAATTATCTATATGAAGGATATCAGCTAAGGGTGCTCTCTGGAATAATAAATGCCGCCAGGAAGCATAAAACTGATCTTTTTATTTTCGTGGGAGGAAATTTAAATTCTGATATTGAAAATATACAGAGGAACAAGGTATATAAGCTAATAACTCCTAAAAATATTGATGGACTAATAATTTTAGGTTTAGTCCTTGGATACAATATACCAAAAGAGAAAACTATTAGATTTTACCAAAATTTCACTAATATACTTACAGTGAGTATCGGACTTAAAGTTAAAAACTTTCCCTCCATAACTATGAGACTGTTCAAAAAAATTTTAAATAAGGGGAAATGATATATTTAGAAGGGCAATTTTAAAGAGCCAAATTAAAAGAATTCTTATAAAGTAGTCCCTTCCTCCTCTTTTTATGTTCCCAAATACACTCTCTATTACTCTAAAAGTCTCTTTCACTATCTCTTTTCTC
>JBNARO010000038.1:0-5077 GCA_049718665.1 Dictyoglomaceae bacterium
TTTAGAATGAATTTTACTTTCTAAGTTTAAAAAGATTTTTCTGAGTCAGGCGAACTTTTAAAGTTGACATGGAGGTGATGTTATGGTAAAATCTGACTTGTCAAAAACAAGGGCGAAGCGCCTGCCTTACAAGCAGGAGGTCGTAGGTTCAAGTCCTGCTCCGCCCACCATGGTTTTAAAAATGATATAATATTAATGAAAAGGGGTCGTGGTGTAGCCTGGCTTAACACACCTGCCTGTCACGCAGGAGACCGCGGGTTCGAATCCCGTCGACCCCGCCATTTTTTTATATACTTTAGGCCGGTGTAGCTCAGCAGGTTAGAGCAGCCGATTCGTAATCGGCAGGGCGCCGGTTCGAATCCGGCCTCCGGCTCCACATAAGGAGGGAAAAATGAAGGAGTTAGGAAAGGTTATAGATAAGAGAAAAGATAAATTAATTGTAGAATTAAATCCCTCTCCTATATGTTCTTCATGTAATCTATGCCAAAGGGGAAGTAATGGAAAATTTATTTTAGAAGTCTTAGATCAATGTTCTGCAGAAATTGGAGACATTGTTTCTATAGAGCTTCCAAGATCTGCTTATTATAAAGCTACCGCATTAATCTATATTTTCCCTTTACTCTTTTTCTTTGGGGGAATTACTATTGGATATTTAATAGGGAACTATACAAAAAATGACCCTCAATTATTGGGTTTTATCTTTGGCTTAGTAGGATTAGCTGTTGGTTTTCTCTTCCTCAGGGCTTTAGATAAAAGGATTCAAAAGAAATCTTCTAATTATATACCTATAGCAAAAGAAGTTGTTCAGAGATAAATTTACCCCACCAAACGGTTGGAAATTAGTTAAGGTTTTACCTAATTATATAATAGGTGAATTAGTAGAGGAATTTTTAAGGTCTGAAGGCTTTCATCCACGACTTGTGTCATCCTCTATTCCTTATACTGATCCTGTCTATATGGGAAGAGGTGTTCCTGTTTATTTAGTTGTCCCAGAAGAAGAATATATAGAAGTAATTAAAATTTTGGAAGAATCTGAGTTTGTGGGGTGAGAATTATGGAGAATTATGTAGAGAAGATTAAAAAAGCAAAAGAAGCAAGTTATTCTTTAGCTTTATTAAGTACCATAGAGAAAAATAAGGCTTTAGAGAAAATTGCAGAAAACATAGAAAAGAACATAGAGAAAATATTAGAGGAAAACTCAAAAGACATGGAAAGAGGAAAAGAGAAAGGATTAAGTAAAGCCTTATTAGATAGAATTCTTCTAAATGAAAAGAGGATAAAAGATATTGTAAAAAGCATAGAAGATGTTATTAGGCTTCCTGACCCTGTAGGAGAAATTGTATCTATGCAGAAAAGGCCCAATGGAATGCTCGTGGGACAAATGAGAGTTCCCCTTGGAGTAATTGCACTAATTTATGAGGCAAGACCAAATGTAACAGTAGATGGGGCTATATTATCAATAAAATCTGGAAATGCTATAGTTTTAAGAGGAAGTAGCGATGCTCTATATTCTAATGTTGCTCTTGGTAATATTATGAGATCTGCTTTAAAAGAAACAAAAGTCCCTCAAGATGCTATACAGATTATAGAGTCACCTGAGCATAAAGTTGTAGAAGATATTCTCCAGATGAGAGATTATATTGATGTGGTAATTCCCAGAGGGAGTGCTAACTTTATTAAATATGTTATGGAAAAGGCAAAAGTACCAGTAATCGAGACGGGAGCAGGAAATAACCATATATATGTGGATAACGAGGCAGATTTTGATATGGCAGAAGAAATAATATATAATGCAAAAGTTCAAAGACCTTCAGTTTGTAATGCTATAGAAAAAGTTCTTGTACATAGAGATATTGCGAAAGATTTCCTTCCAAGAATATACAAAAAATTAAAAGATGCGGGGGTTGAAATAAGAGGATGCCCTGAAACGAAAAAAATTTTACCTGATATAAAAGAAGCGAAAGAGGAAGATTGGTATACAGAGTATTTGGACCTTATTATTGCTATTAAAGTAGTAGACTCTATTGATAAAGCTATTGAACATATAAATAAATATAATACAAAGCATTCAGAGGCAATTATTACTAATAATTATCAAAAAGCTTTAACCTTTTTAAGAAAAGTAGATGCTGCAGCAGTTTATGTAAATGCATCTACTCGCTTTACCGATGGAGGAGAATTTGGATTAGGAGCAGAAATTGGAATATCCACACAAAAACTTCATGCACGAGGACCTATGGGTCTTAAGGAACTTACTACAACGAAATATATTATTTTAGGCGAGGGACAAATAAGAACATAAAAGGAGAGATTTCTATGATAGGAATTATTGGTGGAGGAATGATGGGAGAAGCTATAATCTCAAGCATTTTAGAGGCCAAAATATATTCCCCTTCTGAAATTTTTGTTTCTGAGATAATAGAAGAAAGAAGAACATTCTTACGAGATAAATATGGGATAAATCTTGTAGATAATAATTCAGGAATAATTGAAAATTCTAACATAATAATTATCGCAGTAAAACCACAAAACATAGAGGAAGTTTTAAAGGAAATCTCTTTCTATGTCAAGGAAGATCAAACTTATATATCTATTGCTGCAGGAGTTCCTTTAAACTATTTAGAGAGATACCTTAATAAAGCGCGAAGTATTTTCAGAATCATGCCCAATCTACCTTTAATTGTTAAAAAAGGTGCTATTGCTATAACAAGCAATAAGTATATAGAGGAAGATTTAAAGAGGGTAAAAGAAATTTTTTCTAATATGGGAGAAATTTGGGAACTTCCAGAAAAATATTTTAACATTATTACAGCTTTAACAGGAAGTGGTCCTGCGTTCGTATCCTTAATTTTTCAAGGCTTTACTTTAGCAGGAGTCAAAAATGGTCTTCCTTACAATTTATCAAAAGAACTAACCCTCCAGCTTTTCTTAGGAGTGATAGAACTTATAAAAGAGAAAAAATATTCTTTCGAGGACTTGATAAGAATGACAAGTTCGCCTGGTGGAACTACTATAATAGGAATAGAAAAAATGTATTTAGATGGAATAATAGGAGAAATTATGGAGTCTATATCTAAAGCAGAAGAAAGAGCAAAAGAAATAGAAAATCTATTTAAGGAGGTATGAGCATGAGAAGAGAAAAAGGTGTATGGCAAATTCTGTTAGCAATATTTATTATTGGAGCTTTAATTGGAGGTTTAATAGGAACCCTTGGGGGATACTATTTAATAAAAAAACAAAATACTTCACAGAAAGCTTCTTCCAGTAATATTCTTCCTACACAAGAGGTTTATGTTCCAAAAAGCTTGGATGCCTTTGAGAGAGATATTGTTACCATGGTTAATAAAGCAATGCCTGCGGTAGTGAATATTAGTACGGTTACTCTTGTAGAAGATTTCTTTTTTGGAGTATTTCCCCAGTCTGGAGTTGGATCTGGGTTTATTATTGACCCTAAGGGATATATAATAACTAATTATCACGTGGTAGAAGGGGCAAGAAAGATTGATGTTACCCTCTCTGAAGGACAAAGGTATAAAGGAAGATTAGTAGGATATGACAAAAGATCAGATTTAGCAGTAATAAAGATAGATGGGGATAATTTTCCCTATCTTCCCTTAGGAAATTCTGATAATTTACAACCTGGACAATTCGCTATTGCTATTGGGAATCCATATGGTCTTAATAGAACAGTAACTCTTGGAATAATAAGTGCCCTTAATAGAACTATTATAGAACCAAATGGTGTGAGATTAGAAAATCTTATTCAGACTGATGCTGCAATTAATCCTGGAAATAGTGGTGGACCGTTATTAAATATTAAAGGAGAGGTTATTGGAATAAATACTGCTATTAGAAGTGATGCTCAGGGAATAGGATTTGCCATACCTATAAATAAAGCAAAGGAAATAGCAGATAAATTGATTAAAGAAGGAAAAGTAACTTATCCATGGATTGGAATAAAAGGATATGCCATAGAACCTGACTACTTAAATTATATAAAATTTCCTGTAGAGAAAGGAGTTGTTATTGCAGAGGTTGTTCCAGGGAGTCCTGCAGATAAAGCTGGATTAAGAGGTGGAGATAGGCAGATCTACATAGATGATACTCCTTTAATAATTGGTGGAGACATTATAATAAAGATTGATGGAAAACCTGTGGAGACTATGGAAGAATTAAGATCAGAAGTCCAAAAAAGAAAAGTTGGAGACTGGGTTACATTAACATATATAAGAGGTAACAAAGAATATACAGTAAAACTGCAGCTTGCTGCTATGCCTGAAAATATTTATTAGAAACGTGATTATACAAATAATTGTTGTGGGAAAGATAAAAAATAATTTTATTAAAGAAGGTGTAGAAGAGTATATAAAAAGAATAAAACCATATTCTGAAATAGAGATTATAAATGTCCCAAATTTCACAAATTTTCCTCCTCCCTATGCCCTCTTAAGGGAGGAGGAATTTATTAAAAAGTTTATCAAAGATTCCTCTTTTTATATAGCTTTAGATACGAAAGGGATTTTTTTGACGTCAGAAGATTTAGCTAATAAAGTAAAAGAATTTTTAGAAATTTCTAAAAATTTTAAGCTAAGCTTTATAATTGGGGGAATATTTGGACTATCTGAAAATATAAAGAAAAATGCAAAATTAATTATTTCTCTTTCTCCTCTTACTTTTACCCATGAATTCGCACTTCTCATTCTTTTAGAACAAATTTATAGAAGTTTTAAAATTATCAGAAATGAACCTTATCATTATTAAAGCTTTTTCCTTAGGAATAGTAAGGCTACAAATAGAAAGGTAATATTTCCAAGCCACGCCCCCAAAATTGGTGAAAGTATTCCTGCCTTAGCTAATGATCGTCCAAAGGAAAATATTATATAATAAACAAAAATAGTGATAACACTTAGCCCAAAGCTTAAGGATCTTCCTCCCTTTTTAGTTTGTAATCCCAAACCTAAGGCTAAAAGAGCAAAAATAGGGCAAGTAAAGGGTAAGGCAAACCTTATATAAAGCTCTGTCCAAAGATGTCTTATATTTATCCCACTCCCTTGGAATAATCTTATCTGATCAATTA
>JBNARO010000038.1:5087-17030 GCA_049718665.1 Dictyoglomaceae bacterium
CATTTCATTTACAGGTTTTGTTGATGGAATAATCTGCTGCGGATTTCTATTCAAAATTATTTTTTGCTCCTTAAATTCTCCTTGAAATACCATTTCTCCATAAGGATTTAAAACATAGATTTTCCCATCATAAAAAATCCATCCCTGATCCCACTTAGCTTTTTTTGCTGTGATTATCTCTTTTATTTCTCCTTTTATTACTTGAATTATAAGAGCATCTTCAATCTCCTGATTCTGAGGAGAAAATTTTTTAAAAAAGTAAAAGTTATTATTTTCTCTAAAAAATACATTTTCCTTAGTAGGAATTGGAAGTGATTTATATACTGCCTGACTATATAATATCTTCTCTCGCTCTATTGCTTTTGGAGTTACCACTTCATTGAAATAGAACATAATAAAAAGGACAGCGATAGAAAAAATAAGAAGAGGAGGAAGAAAATTAGATAGGCTTGCTCCCGCTGATTTCATTGCCATAATTTCTCCTCTTTCAATAAACTGTCCAATTATATAAATTACTGCTAAAAAAATTGCCATAGGAAAAGTATAAGTAAGATAAGGAGGAATTTTTAATATAAAAATCTTTAAAGCAATAACTAAATCCATGGATTTACTTATTATAAGATCCATAATTTCAAAAAGAGGAGAAACTATAAGAATAGAGGTAAATAAAAAGATACCGAAAATAAAAACAGGAATAAAACTTTTTAGAAAATATTTATTTATAATTCTCAATTATGAGGGCTTTTCTAAAATAACAATAGTAGCCCCTTCACCTCCTTCTCCTGGAGATGCAGTATAAAATTCTCTAACATAATTAACTGTAGATAAATATTCATGAACAGCCTTTTTTAATCTTCCTGTTCCCTTTCCATGAATAATTCTTACTCTTGGAAGCCCTGCCAAGAAAGCATCTTCTAAGTATTTTTTTACCATCTCTAATCCCTCATCAACAGTTAATTGTCTTATATTAATTTCCATGGGAACATATTTTTTCCTCTCTACCTTAACAAATCTTGGCATCACCACTTCTCTTTCCTCTTCAACTCTTTCTAAATCTTTCCAAGAGATATTTAACTTTAAAAGACCTATCTGAACCAATGCTGTTTCTTTTTCTCCATCTATATCTAACACTACCCCTTCCTTCTTTGAGCCCTTTATTTTTACTCTTTCTCCAAGATGGGGAACATATTCTTCCAATTTTTCTTCTTGAGTGGCTAAAATTTGAGAGGAGAGATCTCTAATTTCTTTTTGTATTCTTTGAGCAGATTGCATAGATAAAGATTCTTCCTGAATTTTCCTTATAATATCTTTTACCTTTTCTTCCCAAAAAGAAAGTTCTTTTAATAATTTACTTATCTCCTTATTCTTTAAAAGTTCTTTCTCCTTTAAGATATTTCTTTTCTCCTCTTCTAAAAGTCTCTTTTCTTTCTCTAAATTTTCTTTTAATTTGTTCAGTTCTTCATATTCCTCCAAGAGCCTTTGCTTTTCTTTTTGAAGTTCTCCTATTAAATCTTCGAGTTTTATCTCGTCAGAGGAAAGAAAATTATATGCTCTATCTATTATTTCAGGTAATAATCCCAACTTTTTTGCAATTTTTAAAGCATTACTTTTCCCTGGAATTCCCATAGTTATTTTATAAAGAGGTCTTAGAGTTTCCTCATCAAATTCCATGGAAGCATTTTCTATCCCTTCATATTTGGTAGCAATAACTTTAAGCTGAGGATAGTGAGTAGCTATAACATTTATTGTTCCTTTTGAATGGAAATATTCTAAAAGTGCTAAAGCAAGAGAAGAACCTTCTTGAGGATCTGTCCCTGCTCCTAATTCATCTAAAAGAATTAAAATATTTCCTTCTTTATTATTTTCTAAATAATTAACCATTTCTATAATATTGGAAAGATGCGAGGAAAAAGTACTTAAATTTTGTTCAATACTCTGCTCATCTCCAATATCTAAAAATACATGATCAAAAACTCCCAAAATAGTCCCATCCTTTGCAGGAACAGGGATTCCCGCCTGATTTAAAAGAACAAAAAGACCAATAGTTTTTAAAGTAACAGTCTTTCCTCCTGTATTTGGTCCTGTTATTATTAATGTTCTAAACTTCCTTCCCACTTCTAAAGAAATAGGAACCGCTCTTTCTCCTAAAAGAGGATGTCTGGCATCTCTTAAAACTATGATAGGTTTTTTCTCTATTATGGGTAATGTACATTTATATTTTTCTGCCCAACGAATTTTAGCATATACAAAATCTAAATAAGAAGTATTCTCTAAGTTTTCTAAGATTTTGTCTTCATATGAAACTACTAAAGAGGTTAATTTTTTTAAGATTCTTTCTATTTCCTTTTTTTCTTCCGCCTCTAAAATACTTAGTTGATTATTAAGCTCTACTAAGGGTAAGGGCTCTACATATAATGTAAGTCCTGACGCAGATTGGTCATGAACAATTCCTTCAAGACGATTTCTAAACTCTTGTTTTACAGGAAGAACATATCTTCCATGTCTTATAGTAATAATTGGATCTTGCAAAAAATTTTTCCATTCTCTTTGAAGAAAATACTCTGCAATTTCTTTTATCTTTTGTTGGGTTTTAAATATTTTATTTCTAATACTTTTTAATTCTGGCGACGCATTATCTACTACTTCCCCATTTTGAATACATTTTCTTATCTCAGAGGAAAGAGAGGCAAGGGAATGAATATGTTTTCTCCAGAGATTTTCTGCTATGTTTTTTGCTTTTTCCTGATATTCTCTAAGTCTTTGCCATGTCTCTAAGGTATTTATAATATCTCCAAATTCCTCTGGAAAAATTATCCCTCCAATTTTCCCTTTTTCCAAATATCCCCTTATATCTTTAATACCTGAAAAAGATGGAAAGCCCAGTTCATATATAGTCCTAAAGGCTTCTTTATTTTCTATATACCATCTTTCAATCTGAAAATAATCTGTGGTAGGAAGAAGAGAAAAAATTTTCTCCCTACCTATGGAAGTTTCTGCTCCTTTTGATATTTCATTTATTATCTTCTCCCATTCTAATACTTTTAGTGCCTTTTTCATTTCAGTCTCAAAAATACTCCTATTTCCTTGAGTCTTAAAAGAATTTTCTCTATAAGAGAATCTACTTCTTGGTCTGTTAAGGTATGATCCAAAGAAAGTAAGAAGAGAGAAAAAGCTAAACTTTTATAACCTTTTTCTATTTTCTCTCCTTTATATACATCAAAGAGCTTGATGGAATAAAGTAGTTCTCCTGCAGATTCCTTGATTAATTCTTCTACTTTTTTAGCAGGAACCTCTTCAGGAACCAAAAGAGCTAAATCTCTTCTTACTCCTGGATATAAAGGTAATGGCTTGAACTTTTGTTTTTCCCTCATATGAGGCAGTAAATCTAAGTTTAATTCTCCATAATAAACTCTTTCCCTTAAATCATAATTTTGAGTTATCCAAGGATTTAGTTCTCCTAAAAATCCAAGGATTTTATTATCTAAAAAGATAAATCCTTGTCTTGCAGGATGTAAGAAAGAAAACTTGCTTTCTTTTAGATTTAATTCAATTCCCCATATTTCTTCAAAAAGATTTTCAAAAATTCCTTTAAGATCATAAAAATCTACTTTTAATAACTCAGGTGATATATTCCAGGAAGAAGAATACCACTCTCCAGAAATGAGAACTGCCAAGTGTTTCTCTTCTTTATATTTGTTTTCTTCTTTCAAGAAGACTTTTCCTATTTCAAAAATAAATATATCCTTTCTTTGTTTATTAGAGTTCGTTTGAGCAACTCTTAAAAGATTAGGAAGAAGCGATGTTCTTAGGACATTATTTTCTTCACTTAAGGGATTCAAAAGAGGAATGTAATTTTTAAAGGGCTCTACTTCTATAATACCTGATTGAGAAAAATCTTTTAGAGATATGAAACTATAATTGATGACTTCTGTTAAACCAAAAGATGTCAGAATATTTCTAATTTTTCTTTCAATTAACTCTTCTTCTAAAGGTGCTGATACTACTATTCCTTTTTGCATTGGTAGTGTTGGGATATTATCATAGCCATAAAATCTTGCTACTTCTTCTATTAGATCAATTTCTTCTTTTATATCTTGCCTAAAGGATGGGATTTTAACTTCTAATATAGGATTATGAGAGGTTACTTGAAATCCAATTTTAGTCAATTGGTTTACTATTTCCTCTTCCTTTAACTCCACCCCCAAAACTTTATTTACCCGAGATGGTCTTAAAAACACCTTGTTTTCCTTCGGAAGTTCTCTATATATATCAATTCTTCCCCTTATCAATTTTCCTTTTGAAACTTCTTTAATAAGTTGTCCCGCTCTATCCAATATATTTGTGGTCTGAAGAATATCTACTCCTCTTTCAAATCTTAAAGATGCTTCTGTTCTTAGTCCTAATCTTCGGGCACTTCTTCTAATATTTATGGGATTAAAATTAGCAGCTTCCAAAATAATATTCTTTGTATTTTCAGAAACCTCAGTCTCTTTTCCTCCCATTATTCCACCAATTCCTACAGGTCTTTCTATATCCGCAATAACTAATATATTCTCATCAAGAATTTTTTCTTCATTGTTTATTAATAATATTCTTTCGCCAGATTTTGCTCTTCTTGCAATTAGTTTACTACCTTTTATAAGGTCAAAGTCATAAGCATGGAGAGGCTGTCCTGTTTCTAACATAATATAATTTGTTATATCTACCACATTATTTATAGACCTTAACCCTACCCTTTCTAATCTCCATCTCAACCAAAAAGGCGATTTTTCTATTTTTACATCTTTTATAAGTCTCAGAGTAAATCTTGGACAGAGATCAAAATCCTGAATCTCTCCTTCTGCATATTTTTCAATGGAATCCCCATCTTCTTTAATTTCTGTAGATGGAACTTTCAAAGGAATATTAAAATACGCTGATAGCTCCCTTGCTATTCCCAGATAGCTCAAACAATCTCCTCTATTAGAAGGAATTTCCACTTCTATTAAATAATCCCCATCTCCCAAATATTTGCTTAATTTTTTTCCTACTTCATATTCCTCAGGAAGAATCATTATTCCTTCAACATCATTGGATATTTCCAGTTCCCATTCAGAACATAGCATTCCTTGGGAAGGGATTTCATCAAAGTATCTTAAACTTATTTCTTGCCCCTTTATTTTAGAACCAATGGGAGCAATAGGGACTTTTGCTCCACTAAATACATTTTTTGCTCCTGTCACAATATTCAAAATCTCTTTTCCATTATAAACTTTACATACTAATAACTCATTTTTTGTAGGATGAGGTTCAATTTCTTTTATTTCTCCGACAATAACTTGAGACCAGCTTTCTCCAATTTTTAATTTTCTATCTTGATACTGATAAGAAGCATAAAGTCCTAATTTTCTTAGAGCTTTTATTATCTCATCAGGTTCTATAGGAGCTAAATATTCTATAAGCCATTGATAAGATATAAGCATTGGAAAAATCCCCCTTTAGAATTGGTTTAGAAATCTCAGGTCATTTTCGTAGAAAAGTCTTATATCTTCTATTCCATAAATCTGCATAGCAATTCTATCTGGTCCCATCCCAAAAGCAAAGCCAGTATATATTTCCGAATCTACTCCTACTTCTCTAAACACTGCAGGATGGACCATTCCACATCCAAGAATTTCTAAAACTCCTGAATAACCACAAGCTTTACATCCCTCTCCTTTACACATTCCACATTCTACATACATTTCTGCACTAGGTTCAGTAAAGGGAAAATAGCTTGGAAGAAAATAAACTTTTCTATCTTTACCAAAGAGACGATGAGCGAATATAGTTAATACTCCTTTTAATTCTGCAAAAGAAACATCATGATCTACAGCGAGCCCCTCAATTTGGAAAAACATGGGACTATGAGTAGCGTCAGGAAAATCTCTTCTATAGCATTTTCCTGGTGCCACAATCCTTAAAGGTGGTTTTGTTTTTTCCATCACTCTAATTTGTACTGGAGAAGTTTGGGTTCTTAAAAGATATTCCTTATCAATATAGAAGGAATCATGAGCTTCTCTTACAGGATGATCTTGGGGAATATTTAGAGCAGTAAAATTATAATAATCAGTCTCTAATTCAGGACCATAAACTACTTGAAATCCCATTTCCTTAAAAACTGATATTATCTCCTCTATCACTTGAGTAAGGGGGTGAAATTTCCCGATAGGCTTTTTTCTTCCAGGAAGAGTAATATCAATCTTTTCTTCAAGTAATTTTCTTTGTAATGTATTAAACTTTACTCTCTTTTCTGCCTCTTCCCAAAGAGATTCTAATTCTTCCTTCCACTGATTCGCCAATTTCCCCCAATAAACCCTTTCCTCAGGGGGCATCTTTCCCAAGGATCTTAAGATTTGAGTTAAAAAACTATTTTTCCCTAAGTATTCCCTTTTTATCTCCTCTAATTCTTTTAAATCTTCAACTTTTCTCAATCTTTCTTTTGCAGTTTCAACTTTTAATATATATTCCTCCTCCTTCATAATTTCTCCTCCATATATCTTTGTTTTTGGGCCTCAAAAAGGAAAGCAGAACCAGCAATAGCTACATTTAAAGACTCTACTTCTTTCTTTAAAGGGATTTTTAATTTTACAGGATTTAATTCTTTATAATTTTCCTTTCTCACTCCCCAAGCTTCATTTCCCAAAATTAAAAGAAAGCTTTCTTTATAATTATAGTTAAAATAAACTTCTTCCCCGTAAGGATCAGCAATAATAACCCTCCAATCTTTAAAAAATTTTATTATCTCATCATAAGATGCTGTCCATACTGGAAGTCTAAATATAGAGCCTGACGATGCTCTTATGACTTTGTAATTATATGGATCAACAGTATCCTCAGAAAGAATCAACGCAGATACTCCTAATCCTTCTGCTATTCTAATAAGAGTTCCCAGATTGCCAGGATCTTGGATTCCATCAGAGAGTAGAACTATAGACTTTTTTTCTTTTGAAATTAATTCCCACGAGGGTTTTAAAAACAAAGGAAGCACCCCCAGAATACCTGGAGGTGTTTCCAAAAGAGAGATCTTACTCATTAAAGAATCATCAACAATAGAATATGGAACAAAGAAGAGAAATTCTTCTACTTCTTTCTCTTTTTTCCCAAAAAAAGATTTAGAAATATAAACCTTTTGTATATAAATCCCACTTCTCCATGCATCCTTTAAAAGCCGCCATCCTTCAACAATGCATTTCCCTTTTTCTCTTCTTTTTTTCTTATCCCTAAGTTGTAAAATTTCTTGTATTTCAGCATTATGGCGACTTGAGATAATTACCATTTACATTACTTGAGTTACCAATTGCTTAAATGTCTCTGGCTCAGATACCGCAAGTTCAGCAAGAATTTTTCTATTTAGCTTAATATTTTGTTTATTTAATTTGGACATAAATTTGCTATAAGAGAGACCAAATTCTCTTACTGCAGCATTAATTCTTATAATCCAGAGACGGCGAAATTCTCTCTTTTTTCTTCTTCGGTCTACATAAGCATCGTATAGAGCTTTTATTACTGATTGATTAGCGATTTTAAAAATTTTACTCCTTCTTCCTCTATAGCCCTTAGCTAATTTTAATATCTTCTTATGTCTTCTTCTCGTTATATACCCACCTTTAACTCTCATCTTTCATCTCTCCTATCTTAAATTTTATAAGGTAGCATTTTCTTTACATGCCATTCTTCTACATTTTTAATAGCAGAGGGAATACTTAGTCTTCTTTTTCTAGAACCACTCTTTTTTCCTAAATTATGCCTCATTCCCGCTCTTTTATGCAAAATTTTCCCCGTTGCAGTTACTTTAAACCTCTTCGCCGCAGAAGATCTCGTTTTTAATTTATTACTCATTTTTTACCTCCTCCAATACCGCTTTTTTAACAAACCTCTTAGGAGCAAGCATTATTACCATTGAAGTTCCTATTAAAGGACCTTTCTTCTCTGCTCCTCCTAAGTCCTCTATGTCTTTTAAAATTCTTTCTAAAAGTTTATCACCCCACTCTGTATATATCAACTGCCTTCCTCTAAAAAGAATAATTAATCGTACTTTATACCCTTTTTCGAGAAACTCTCTAATCTTTCTTAACTTAACTTGGTAGTCATGCTCTTCAATATTTGGTCTTATTTTTATCTCTTTAACTTCTATAGTTCTTTGATTCTTCTTACTTTCTCTTTCTTTTCTTGCTTGCTCATATTTAAATTTTCCATAATCCATTATTTTACAAACTGGCGGATTGGCATTCGGCGCTACCTCAACTAAATCTAAATTTCTTTCTCGTGCAATTCTTAATGCTTGTTCTATAGGCATTATTCCTAATTGTCTTCCATCTTCTCCTACAACTCTCACCTCTCTTGCTCTTATTCTTTCATTTATACGATATTCCTTGTCTATTTAAAACACCTCCTTAAAAATTTTAAAATCTAATCTTCCAAATAATCTTTTATTTTCTTACTCCTACTGGGATGTCTCAATCTTCTTAAAGCTTTGGCTTCTATTTGTCTTATTCTTTCACGAGTAACATTAAAGAGTCTTCCAACTTCTTCCAAAGTTCTTGGTTGATTATCCACAACTCCAAATCTTAATTTCAAAATTTCTCTTTCTCTTTCAGAGAGTTCATTAAGTAATTCGTTTATATCTTTCTTCAGAGATTCTTGAATAGCAATATCTGCAGGACTAAGACCCTTATTCTCTACAAAATCTGCTAAACGATTATCTTCATCTTCACCCACAGGCATCTCGAGAGAAAGGGGTTCTTGTCCCATTAAACTTATTTCTCTTATTCTCTCTACAGGCAATCCAACTCTTTCAGCTATTTCTTCATCAGTAGGTTTTCTCCCTAATTCTTGGGTCAATTGTCTTGTCACTTTATGAATTTTGTTCATAGTTTCCACCATATGCACAGGAATACGAATAGTTCGAGCTTGATCCGCAATAGCCCTTGTTATTGCTTGTCTTATCCACCAAGTAGCATAGGTACTAAACTTAAATCCTTTACGATAATCAAATTTTTCGACAGCTTTTATTAATCCTAAATTTCCTTCCTGAATAAGATCTAAGAACAAAAGGCCACGTCCTATATATCTTTTTGCCACACTTACCACAAGCCTTAAGTTTGCTTCTATAAGTTTTCTTTTTGCTTCCTCATCCCCTTCTGATGCTCTTTTAGCAAGCTCTACTTCTTCTTCAGGGGTAAGTAATGGAATCTTACCAATCTCTTTAAGATACATCTTAACAGGATCATCCAATTCTATTTCTTCAGGGATCTCAAATTCTTCTTCTACAGGTTCAGAGATTTCTTCTTGTCTTAAATCTTTAAATTCTTCCTCGTCAACTAATTCATGTTCTGCTAAAAGATCTTCTATCTCATCCAGATTTTCCTCTGGATAAGGATAATCCATTAAAACCTCCTCAGGTGTTATTTTCTCAGAATACTTCTTATTCCCCATCAAACTCATCTCCTTTCTAATTAATTATACTGCTTTTTCTAATTGACTCTTTAGCCACTGTATTTCTTTCATTAATTCTTCTATTTTTTCTTTTTCAACTCCTTCCTTTTCTTTTTGTGCTAACTCTTCTTTCTTTTGCCTTATCTGTCTTCTAATTTTTTCTTTTCTAAATTCCTCCCATAAAAATGATATACTTTTTTCATCTCTATGTCTTTCTCCCATTTTTATAGCTCTTTCTAAAAATATTCTCTTATCTTCTTCCCAAAGGGCTAAAAATTCCTCTAAATTTTTACTTTTATCCCAAATTCTCCACTTTTTAATTACCTCTTGATAAAAAGGGAAAGTAAAATCCTCAGGACTTAAATTCTGAATATGTGCATTATCAACTCCTAAAAGTATCAATCCTAAGAGAATCTCTTCCAATTGAGAAGAGATAAAAACTTTTGTAATTCCAGCTTTTTTATTCTCTAATCCACCTCTCCATTGAGAAAGCCGAATCTGTAATTCTCTTTGTAATCCCTCTTCAGGAACATTTAACCTTTTGCTAATATATGGTATAAAACTTTTAATCTTTTCCTGTTGGACAAGCATATTTTTACTACGAAGAATTGAAGATGTCAATATTTCTAAGAGGTTTTCTAATTTCTCTTGGAAATTTATTTCTTGTTTTAAAGTATAATCAATCAAAAATTCTAAGGCTTCTTTACTCTCTTCAATCAGTTTTATAAATTTCTCTTTACTGTTTTTTTGTATAAACTCATCAGGATCCTTAAAATCAGGAGGTAATAATAACCAATAAACTTTAAAGCCCTCTAATTCCAAAATAGACAAAGCTCTTTTCCCTGCTTGAAATCCTGCAAAATCTTGATCATAGCCAATAATAACATTATCAGTAAAACTTTTTAAAAGCTTTGCTTGAGAAGATGTAAAAGAGGTTCCTAAGGATGCTACTGCAAAGTCAATCCCCTCTTGATGAAGAGATATAGCATCCATATAACCTTCAACTAAAAGAACCTTATTTTCTTTTTTAATCCTTTCCTTTCCTTGATAAAGAGCATAGAGAATTTCTCTTTTATTGAAAAAAGTACTTTCAGGGGAATTTATATACTTTGGTTCTTCTTGAGTTAAAGTTCTTGCCCCAAATCCCATAATTTTTCCTTTATGGTTCATTATCGGGAATATTAATCTTCCAGAGAAAAGATCTTTCCATTCATCTTTAATTTTATATAATATTTTATTTTTCAAGATATCCTGTTCAGAAAAACCCTTTTTAAGAAGATAGCGATATAAAAGGCTAGGATTTTTAGGGGATAATCCTAATAGAAATTCATCTTGGGTTTGAGGCTTTATATTCCTCTTTCTTAGATATTCTTTTCCCTCATTTCCATATTTACTTTTTAGATAAAGACTATAAAATTCTGCGGTTGCTTTTATTATCTCTAAATAGACATTATATTCCTTGCTCTCTTTTTTTTCTTTCTTAGGTATCTCTAATCCTACTTCTTGCGAAAGCTCCTCCAATGCCTCCATAAAGGAAATATTTCTATAATTCATCAAGAAAGAAAAAACATCTCCACTGGCGCCGCAACCAAAACAATGATATAATCCCTTTTCAGGACTTACATAAAAGGATGGTGTTCTTTCCAAATGAAAAGGACAGAGCCCTACAAAGTTTTTCCCTGATCTTTTAAGATTTACATACCGGGATATTATATCTACAATATTTATCCTTTGCTTTACATCATCTACAAAATCTTCTAAGGAAAAGGACATCAGAAAAACCTCCAAGGCTTTGGAATATATATTTCTTCAAATAATTCTATGGCATATCTATCAGTCATTCCCGCTATATAATCTATTATACCTACAACCTTCTCTTCCTTAGAGAAGGGAAAGGGTATTTTATGAGGATTTTTATAAAAATATTCAAAAAGTCCAGTTAACAAAAGTTCTACCCTCTGATTTTCTGATTTGACTTGGGGATTTATATATAAGACTTCATAAAGAAATTTTCTTAGTTCCTCCATAGCATCTAAGATAACAGGATCAAACTTAAGTTGGCAAGAATTTATACTATTATATACTACATTCTGAACCATAGTATTTATTCTTTCTCTATGAGTTCTTCCCAATATGGAAATTACTTTCTCTGGTATTTCTTCCTCTTTTATAACCTTTGCTCTTAAGGCATCATCTAAGTCATGATTAAGATAGGCAATAACATCAGAAACCCTAACTACTTCTCCTTCCAATGTCTCTGAAATTCTTTGAGAATAGCATACTCTTAAATCTACTTGTCCTTTCGTATGTTGCAAAATCCCCTCTCTTACTTCCCAAGTGAGATTTAATCCCTTCCCATCTTTTTCTATTTTATCTACAACTCTTAGACTTTGCTCAGCATGAGAAAATCCTTTTAAACCATAACTTTTTGCTAAATCATCTAATATTTTTTCTCCCATATGCCCAAAAGGGGTATGTCCCAAATCA
>JBNARO010000039.1:0-16489 GCA_049718665.1 Dictyoglomaceae bacterium
ATTGACTTGGAGCTTGCATTTGACTGTCTTTACGAGCTTCATGGTTGTATTTTACATCACATTGGAGGAAAAAGCAACCGCGCTTTCTTCCCCAGGCTTAAAAGCGGAGGCCTCCCGCGCGGAAAGGATGGTGAAATTTTAATAAATACTGTAAAAGATTTAGTAGAAAAAATAGAATCAGAGAAAGGAGGATATTAATGGGACTTCTTAATTATTTTACATTAGATAACCTACTGGTAAAAGTTTTTGAAACTCGAGAAGAGGCAGGAGAGGAAGAGGCAAAGGATGTGGCAAATATTGTTAATAAACTTCTATCTCAGAAAGAAGAAGTAAACATAGTATTTGCATCTGCTCCCTCTCAAAATGAGTTTTTAGATAATTTTGTAAAGATGAATCTTCCTTGGAGTAAAATTAAAGCTTTTCATCTCGATGAATATATTGGTCTTCCAGAAGATGCTCCACAAAGATTTTCAAAATATTTACATGATAAAATTTTTTCAAAAGCTCCTTTTAAATCGATAAATTACATAGATGGAAATGCAAAGGATGTTCAAGAAGAATGTAAAAGATATGAAAATCTTCTCAAAAAATATCCCTTAGATATAGCTTGTATTGGGGTAGGAGAAAATGGGCATATTGCCTTCAATGAACCCTCTGTAGCAGATTTTAATGATAAGGTACTCGTAAAAATTGTGGAATTGGAAGAAAAAAGCAGACAGCAACAAGTTCATGATGGATGTTTTTCTTGTATGGAAGAGGTTCCCAAATATGCCATAACTTTAACTATTCCCGCTATTATTTCTGCAAAATATATTTTCTGTATTGTTCCTGGAAAGAACAAAAAAGAGGCAATAAGAGACATGTTAGAAGGTCCTATAGATACTCGTTGCCCTGCATCTATTTTAAGAACTCATAGAAATGCTACTTTGTATTTAGATAAAGACTCTGCTTCCTTGCTAAGGAGGTTTTAACATGAAAATCCTTTTGAAAAATGGGATATTGCTCACTCCTTTTAGAGAAATAAAAAATGGTGGTATTTATATTGAGGATGGGAAGATAGTTTCAGTTTTTGAAGATGCTAACGAGATAGAAAAATTTGAGAATGAATTTAAAACAGAAAATAACACTTTAAAGATTATTGATGTTGAGAGAAATTATGTTTCTCCAGGCTTTATAGATATTCATACTCACGGTGCAGGGGGACATGATTTTATGGATGGAACAGTGGAGAGTATATTAGAAGCTTGTAAAACTCATATGAAATATGGAACTACTTCTATCGTACCTACCACTCTTACTAGCACCTTAGAAGATCTTTTTATTACTCTTGAGAATTTCAAAAAAGCAAAAGAAAAAAATGACGGTCCTGAACTTTTGGGTCTTCATTTAGAGGGACCATACTTTTCTATAGAGCAAAGAGGAGCCCAAGATCCAAGATTTATAAGAAATCCAGATCCTAAAGAATATATGGAGATTCTTAATCATTCTAAAGATATAATTCGTTGGACCATAGCTCCAGAACTTCCTGGTGCTTTAGAGTTAGGGAAAGAACTTAGAAAAAGAGGTATTCTTCCATCAATAGGTCATAGTAATGCTACTTATGAAGAGGTATTAAAAGCCTTTGAACATGGTTTCACACATATAACTCATCTATATTCTGGAATGTCAATGGTAAGAAGAATTAATGGCTATCGCTTTGCTGGAGTAGTAGAGAGTGCTTATCTCATTGATGATATGACTGTGGAGATAATAGCAGATGGAAAGCATCTTCCTAAAAGTCTTCTTCAGCTTATTTGTAAAATTAAAAACTCGGATAAAATATGCCTTGTTACCGATTCTATGCGAGCAGCAGGAATGCCAGAAGGAGAGTATCTCTTAGGTGGTCTCAAAAATGGGCAAAAGGTTATTGTAGAAGATGGAGTTGCATGGCTTCCTACTAAAGATGCTTTTGCAGGAAGTGTAGCAACTGTAAATAGATTGGTCAAAACTATGGTTGAAATTGCTGAAGTGCCTTTATTAGAAGCAGTTAAAATGATAACTTCAACACCTGCAAAAGTAATAAATATTTTTGACAGAAAAGGAAGTATAACCCCTGAGAAAGACGCTGACATTGTGGTTTTTGATAAAGATATAAACATAAAATTAGTAATTGTGAGAGGAGAAATTAAAATCATGAATCTTTAAAGAATTTATTTAAAATCTCTCTTACCTTACATTTTAAATCTTCATAATCTTTATATCTTATTATAACAGTTCCTGGTATTCCTTCTAAAAGGGAGGAAAGTTTTACTTCATTTTTTGCTACCAAAATAATCTTTTTACCTTCAAGGTAGGCAAACATTATCTCCATTCCTACGCCATGGCTGGGAAAAGAAACTTCTGCCAGAATAATATCTGAAGATCTTACCCCATTGGTATCTCTATAAAAAATATCCCTTGGCGATATTCCCACATCTTTTCCTGAAAGAACCCATGGGGAAGAAAGTTCAAAACCAAGATCAAGAATAATTTCTCCCAATATTTTTGTGACTTCTGAATTGTAATAATTCACTATAGGAACCGCCAAATAAACTTTAAATCCTCTTTTCACCTTCTTACCTCCTGTAAAGTATACTTTTAATCTTATTTTATCCATTATAAAATTAGTAAGGAAATTATAAAAGGAGACTTTAAGAAATGAGGTTCTATCCACTACTTGAGATTAATTTGTCTTCTATCTTTCATAATGCAAGATTGATAGTAAAGGAAGCTTTAAGATATGGAATAAATATTGATGGGGTTACAAAGGTAACCTTAGGAGACTCAAAAATTGCAAAATTGCTATTGAAAGCAGGAGTAAGAGGAATTTCTGATTCAAGAATTGAGAGTATAAGGAAGATGAAAGAAGAGGGGATAAATGCAGAATTTACTCTTCTCAGACTTCCTTCTTTATCAGAAATACAAGAGGTTCTTTGTTGGACAGAGATAAGTTTAAATTCAGAGTTGAAAATCTTAGAAGAGCTTAATTTTTATGCGGAAAGAATAAAAAGAAAACATAAAGTAATAATAATGGTAGAGATGGGAGATCTAAGGGAAGGAATATGGAGAAAGGAAGAATTGGAATATACTATTGAAAGAGTTTTAAAGATGAATAATATAGAACTTTTTGGGATTGGCACAAATTTTACATGTTTTGGAGGAGTAATACCAACTGAGGAAAAATTAAAAGAGTTTGTAGAAATAGTTGAGAATCTTGAGAGAAAATTTTCCTTTTCCTTTCCTATAATTTCTGGGGGAAATTCCAGCTCTCTTCCACTTCTTTTTGAGGGAAAAATTCCAAGTAGGATAAATCATTTAAGGATTGGTGAAGCCATAATGCTGGGGAAAGATACTGCATATAGAAATCCTATAAGAGGAGGGAGGACTGATACTTTTAAAATATATGGAGAGGTAATTGAGGTAAAAGAAAAACCATCGGTTCCCTGGGGAGTAATAAATGAATCTGCTTTTGGATATAAGCCTGTTTTTAAGAATAGAGGGGTTAGAAGAAGAGCAATATTGAACTTGGGAAGACAAGATATAGACCCTAATGGACTTTTTCCTGAAATAGAAGGGATTGAAATTCTTTCTGCAAGTTCTGACCATTTAATTTTAGATTTGGGAGAACATGAAGAGATAAAGGTAGGAGATGTTTTAGGTTTTTATCTTTCTTATTCATCTCTTCTTCAAGCATTTACATCGCCTTTTGTAAAAAAAGTCTATAAAGAGGAGGATAAAATATGAAAAGAAGAGTTGTAATAATGGGGGCAGGAGGAAGAGATTTTCATAATTTTAATGTTTTATTTAAAGATAATCCAAATTATGAAGTTGTTGCCTTTACTGCTGCCCAAATTCCAGGAATTGAAAACAGGATTTATCCCCCTGATTTAGCAGGAAGTTTATATCCCAATGGAATTCCAATTTTGCCAGAAGAAAAACTTCCTGATATTATTAAGGAATATAAGGTAGACGAAGTAGTTTTCTCTTACAGCGATGTTTCCCACGTTTATGTAATGCAGAAGGCAAGTCTTGTTCTTTCCTTAGGGGCTGATTTTCGTTTGATAGGTTTGGAAAGTATGATTGAAAGCAAAAAGCCTGTTATAAGTGTCTGTGCGGTAAGGACAGGCTCTGGAAAAAGTCAGACCACAAGGTATGTGGTTAAAGTTTTAAGAGAAATGGGGCTAAAAACCATCGTAGTTAGGCATCCCATGCTTTATGGAAATCTCAATTCCCAAAGGATTCAAAGATTTGAGACTCTTGAAGATCTTGATAGGTATCAGTGTACCATAGAAGAAAGAGAAGAGTATGAACCTCATCTAAGACAAGGAGCAATAATATATTCAGGAGTGGATTATAAAGAAGTTTTAAAAGAAGTAGAAAAATCTGCAGATGTTGTTGTATGGGATGGAGGGAATAATGACCTTCCCTTTTTTAAGCCGAATCTTTCTATAGTTGTTGCAGATCCTCATAGACCAGGGCACGAAATTACTTATTATCCAGGAGAAGTAAATGTATACATGGCAGACATCTTTGTTATAAACAAAGTAGATACTGCGAAACCTGAAGATATTAAAATTGTAGAGAATAATTTGAGGAGTAGAAATAGTAAAGCAAAGCTTGTATATGCAAGCTCTCCAGTAGTAGGGGAGGGAAGGGAAGATATAAAAGGAAAGAAAGTTTTAGTAGTAGAAGATGGACCCACAGTAACCCATGGTGAAATGCCATACGGTGCGGGATTTTTATATGCTAGTAAAATGGGAGCAGAAATTGTAGATCCAAGACCTTACGCTTTAGGTTCCCTGGCAAAAGCTTATGAAAAATATTCCCATCTTGAAAAAGTTCTACCTGCATTAGGATATAGTAAAGAACAGTTAAAAGAATTAGAAGAGACTATAAAGAAAATTCCAGTAGATTATGTGATCATTGGAACTCCTATTGATTTAAGAGCTGTCATAAAATTTCCTCAAAAATCTTTAAGAGTATATTATGAATTTAAAGACGAGAGTATTCCAACACTTAAAGAACTAATAATAGAGTGGTGGAGTAAGAAAAATTAGGAAGCTTTTGCTCGAAACAGACTATAAGTTTTGATAGAATTAATAAAGAGAAATTTTGGAAGATATGGAGGGAGAAGATGGCAGACTTAAAAGGAAGGGATTTATTATCTATATCAGATCTTACTCGGGAAGAAATAGAAGAGATATTTTATCTTGCAAAAAAGTTTAAACTTGACGCAAAAACAGGGAAAAGGTTATCAGATTATTTAAGGGGAAAGACTGTAGCACTGTTTTTTGAAAAGCCATCTACAAGAACAAGAATTTCTTTTGAAGTAGGAGTATATGAGTTGGGAGGATATCCTCTATATCTTAATGCACAAGATCTGCAATTAAAAAGAGGAGAAACTATAACAGATACTGCAAGAGTTTTGGAAAGATATGTCGCAGGAATTATGGCAAGGGTTTATTCTCATAAAACCTTAGAAGAACTTTCTCAATTTACTTCTGTTCCTGTGATAAATGGACTTTCTGATTTAGAGCATCCGTGCCAAGTTTTAGCAGATTATTTTACTATAAGGGAGAAAAAGGGAGAAAGAAGATTAAAAGTAGTTTATCTTGGAGATGGAAATAATGTAGCCCATTCTCTTATTCTTGGTGGGGCTATCTTAGGAATGGAAGTTGTTTGCTCCTCTCCAAAGGACTTTTATCCTCATCCTAAGGTTTTAGAGAAAGCAAAAGAAATAGCAAAAAAAACTTCTGCTAAGATAGAAATTATTGAAGATCCAAAATCTGCAGTAAAAGATGCAGATGTTCTTTATACCGATGTTTGGATAAGTATGGGACAAGAAGAAGAAAAGGAAAAAAGACTGAAAGTTTTTCCTCCATATCAATTGAATAATGAGCTTTTATCATTAGCAAAAGAAGATGTAATTGTGATGCACTGTCTTCCTGCACATAGAGGAGAGGAGATAACTGATGAGGTTATGGATGGACCTCACTCTGTTGTTTTTGATGAAGCTGAAAATAGACTTCATGTTCAAAAGGCAATTATGGCTTTGTTAATTTGAATTTAGGAGAGATTTTTCTCAATGAACTCTTTACTATATTTAAGATCTTCTAATGGATTTTTGAAAGAAGTTTCGACTGTTAAAGGACCTTTATAGTTTATTTCTTTTAATCTTTTAAATATTTGAGAAAAATTAATGTTCCCTTCCCCTAATCTTAAATATTTTCTTTTCCCTTCATCGTCAAAACTCTGCCCATCATAGTCTCTTACATGAATATTCTTTAAATATCTTAATAATTCTAAAGAATATTTCTCTAAAGGAAATTCTGTAGAAAAAAGATACTCTATATCAATGGTAATTCCTACGTTTTCTTTATATCTTTCAATAAGTTTTTCATAAAATATGGGAGGATTAGGAAGGTAAGGAACATTTTCTATGGTTAAAGTTACTTTATATTTTCCTGCATAGTCTACCATTTTATCAAAAATTGGGAAAATAGTTTTTAAAAGAGAATTCACATTGGGTCTAAAGGGAGGATGGAGAACTATTATAGGAATATGATAACTTCCTACTCTTTTAATAAATCTTCCTAAGGTAGGAAATATTTCTTTAAAGGATTTGTGAAGAAGATTTTTAGGAGCATGTACAGTAAGTATTCTATTTGGATATTTTATAGTCTCTTGGAATATTTTATCTAACATTTCTTCAGTAAAAACTTGTGCTATAAAAAGTTCTATCCCATCATAATTTGAAGATATAATCTTCTCCATAGCAAGTAGAGTTGCCTCTTTCTTCTCTGTAGGTGTACCTTCTGGATCTAAAAAACTCGCAGTAGAACAAGATATAAGCATAATTTTTTCTCCCTATTCTCTTTTTTCTAATTATATCCTATGATATAATGGGAATACAAAGGGGAGGTGTCCGAACTGGCTAAGGGGCCGGTCTTGAAAACCGGTAAGGCCGTTATGGCCATGTGGGTTCGAGTCCCACCCTCCCCGCCAGTTTTTATATCCCTTTTATAAAGGAGGAGGATAAATGGTAAAAATTGGTGTAATTTCAGATACACATCTTCCTTCTCGCTTTCCTTCTTTACCCCCAATAATCTTAGAGAAGCTTCAAGGAGTTCAAATGATTTTACATGCAGGAGATTGGGAGGAACTTTTCTTTTTGCCAGATTTGGAAAAAATTGCAGAAGTTTATGGGGTTTGTGGAAATATGGACTCCTTAGAGGTGAAGAAAAAATTACCTATAAAAAGGGTTATTGAAGTTGAAAATGTAAAAATCGGACTTATTCATGGAAGTGGTGCTCCCTTTGGAATAAAAAGAAGAGTAAAAGAAGAATTCATTGATGAAAAAGTTAATGTTATTGTTTTTGGACATACCCATCAGGCTTTGATGGAGTGGGATGAGAATATATTATTCTTTAATCCAGGATCCCCCACAGATAAATTTTTTACCTCAAAAAACTCCATAGGTATTCTTTATGTGGATAAAGATAAGGTTTGGGGAGAAATTGTAGAGATTAAACTTTAAGAGGAAATTTTATGAAGAAGATTACGGAATTATTGGATGATTTAAATATAAAAGAGGAGGATTATTTTCTTTATGGTTGGTATATAGCAAAGGTTAACTGGAGAGTTTTATATAAACTTCAGAATAAACCCAATGGAAAATTGATTCTTGTTTCTGCTATTAACCCTACGCCTGCGGGAGAGGGGAAGACTACAACTACAATAGGTTTAGGAGATGCATTGGCTTCCTTAGGAAAAAGAACTATAGTTTGTCTCAGGGAGCCTTCTTTAGGTCCTGTCTTTGGTATTAAAGGTGGTGCGGTAGGGGGAGGGAAAGCTAAAGTTATTCCTGAAGTAGAGATTAATCTCCATTTTACAGGGGATATTCATGCTGTCTCTTCTGCTCATAATCTGCTTTCTGCTCTTATAGATAATCATATTTATCATGGTAATGAACTTAAGATTGATCCAAGACAAATTCTTTGGAAAAGATGCATAGATATGAATGATAGACAGCTTAGATATATTGTGGTAGGACTTGGAGGAAAAGGAAATGGCTTTCCCAGGGAAGATGGTTTTGAGATAACTGCAGCGTCAGAAATTATGGCAATCTTATCCTTAGCTCAGAGCTTAAAAGATTTAAAGGAGAGATTAGGAAATATTATTGTAGGAATTAATTATAATGGAAAACCTATATTTAGTAAAGATTTAAAAGCAGAAGGTGCCATGACTATTCTTTTAAAGGATGCTCTCTCTCCGAATTTAGTTCAAACCTTGAATGGAACACCCGCATTTGTTCATGGAGGTCCTTTTGGAAATATTGCCCATGGTTCTAATTCTCTTATTGCTACAAAATTGGCATTAAAGCTTTCGGACTATGTGGTAACAGAGGCGGGATTTGGAGCTGATTTGGGAGCGGAGAAATTTTTTAATATCAAATGTAGAATTGGAGATTTGCATCCTTCTTGTGTAGTATTAGTAGCATCCATAAGAGCATTAAAATGGCATGGGGGAGCAAAAAAGAAAGAATTAGAAAAAGAAGATATTTCTTCCCTTAAAAAGGGTATATTAAATCTTCTTCATCATGTTCATATAATAAAAGATATCTTTCATGTTCCATTAGTGATTGCTATAAATAGATTTCCTTTTGATACTGATTTGGAGCTAAAAACTGTTGAAGAGATATTAAAAGAAAAGGGAATAAGGGTAGCTATATCAGAGGTTTATGAAAAAGGAAGTGAAGGAGGAATTGTTTTAGCAGAAGAGGTTTTAAAAGCTATAGAGGGAGACGAAAATGGTTTTAGACAGTTATATAATTTAGATGAATCTTATGAGGTAAAAATTGAGAAAATAGTAAAAGAAGTTTATGGAGGGGAGAAAGTTATATTCAGTGATTCTGCAAAGGAAGATTTGGAAAGAATATATGATTGGGGCTTTAATAATCTTCCTATTTGTATGGCAAAAACGCAATATTCTCTATCTGATAATCCAAAACTTCGGGGAAAACCAAATAACTTTTTTATTAATGTGAATAAAATAAAGCTTTCTTTGGGAGCGGGATTTTTAGTGGTTTATACAGGGGATATTTTAACTATGCCAGGCCTTCCAAAAATTCCTTCTGCGGAAAAAATAGACATAGATGAGGAAGGAAATATCACAGGATTATAAGTTCGGAGGATGAAAATGGCAGAAATTTTATGGGGAAAACCTGTAGCAGAATCTTTAGAAAGAAAAATTAAAGAAGAAGTTCTAATATTGAAGAAAAGGAATATTTTCCCTACTCTTTTGATTCTTAAAGTAGGAGAAAATGAAGAAGCGGAAGCCTATGCCAAAAGTATTGACAAGCTTTTTCAAAGACTTGAGATAAGAGTAAAGAATGAAAATTATAGCGAAGATATTTCTTTTGAAGAATTAATAAATGTTTTCAAAAAAATCAAAGAAGATTCTAAAATTCATGGAATATTACTTTTAAGACCTCTTCCTGAGCATTTAGAAAAGAAAAGGATCTACGCTTTTTTGCCAGAAGAAAAAGATATTGAGGGATTAAGCTATATAAATTCTGGGAAGTTATTTGCAGGTGAAAAATCTTTTGTTCCTTGCACTCCTTTAGCAGTTATGGAACTTTTAGATTATTATAATATTCCCTTAGAAGGGAAAGATGTAGTAATTATCGGAAGAAGTATTTCTGTAGGAAGACCCTTAGCGCTACTTTTTTTGCAAAGAAATTCTACGGTAACAATATGTCATTCAAAGACAAAAAATCTTTCTCAATATACAAAAAGAGCAGAAATTTTAGTTTCTGCTGTGGGAATAGCGGGTATTATTGATGAGAATATGGTAGGAGAAGGAAGCATAATTATAGATGTAGGAACAAATTTTGTCAATGGTAAAATAGTTGGAGATGTTCTTTTTGAAAAGGTAGAGAAAAAAGTAAGAGCTATAACTCCTGTTCCTGGAGGAGTTGGTATAATTACCACAAGAATTTTGGCAAAGAACCTTTTGGAGGCTGTAAGGAGAAATGAGATGGGAGTTTAAAAGATGTGAAGAGATAAGAGAATTTATAAAAGGTAAGAAGATTTTTGTTTTTAGTTGTGATAGTTGTGGAACAGATAATATAGAAGAGAAAAATAAAAAAATTGATGAGTTTTTAAAAACTTGCGGGTTTGAGAAAGTAGGGATAATTAATCTTTCTCCTGAAAAATGTAATATTTCTTCTTTAAGGGAGATATTAAAGAAAGAATTTGTAGAGTCAGAATTTGTTCTGACCTTTACTTGTGGAGGACTTCCTCAGGTTCTTCCTTCTTATATAAATTCTCAGGTTATTCCAGGAGTAAATCCTCTGAAGATAGAAGCTGGAAGAAAAATAGGAAGTTTTGCAAAATTATGCTCTTTTTGTGGTGAATGCTGGATTCATTACACAGGAAACCTATGTATGGAAAAATTATGTCCAAAAAAGATGAGAAATGGTCCTTGTGGAGGGGCAAAAGATGGATATTGTGAAGTTTATGAAAAAAGACTTTGCCCTTTTGTTATCCTTTTTAGAAAAGAAGGGGAGAAAGCCTTCAAAGAGATAATCCCCCAAAAAGATTTTAGTAAGATTCTTTTACAGGAATGAGATTTAAGGAGAAATTACTTTCTGGGAAATTTGTTATAACTGCAGAGGTAACTCCTCCGCGAGGAGTAAATGTAGAGTCTTTTATAAAAAAAAGTTTGTTATTGAAAGATAAAGTAGATGCTTTAAATGTTACTGATTTTCAAAACGTAGGGGTTAGGATAACTTCATTAGTAGGAAGCTATCTTCTTATTAAAGAGGGAATTGAACCCATATTCCAGATAACTTCGAGGGATAGGAATAGGGTTGCTATTCAAGGGGAAGTTTTAAGTGCCTATGTTTTAGGGATTAGAAATATTTTGGTTTTGACAGGAGATTATCCTACCACAGGAATTATGAAAAATGCAAAGCCAGTTTTTGATATCGATGCGGTAAACATTCTTTATATTATAAAAGGCTTATCTCAGGGTAAAGATTCTGCAGGGAAAAGTCTAGATGGAACTCCTGAATTTTTCTTAGGAGCGGTATTTAATCCTAATTTAGAGCCATTAGAATTAGAGATAACAAAATTAGAGAGAAAACATAGGGCAGGGGCAGAGTTTTTTCAATCTCAGTTATTTTTTGATCTTTCCCTTATTGAGAGAACGAGAGAAAAGATAAAAGAATGGGAACCAAAAATTTTGGCAGGAGTTACCATTTTTAAATCAAAAGAGATGTTAGAGTATATGTTAAATAAAGTTCCAGGAATAAAAATTCCCAAAAAGATAATTGATATTTTGGAAAAAAGCAAAGACATAAGGGAAAAAAGTATAGAGATTTGTGCAGAATTTTGTGAAAAAATAAAAGAGAGCAAACTTTTAAATGGAGTTCACTTTTTAGCCAGTAGACCTTCTGATATATTAGAGGTTTTAAGATTACTTAAATGGGAAAGGGAGGAAATTTGTGATGTTCAAACCAACTGATTTTTTTAAATTAGATGGCTTTGAAGGAGAGATTTTTGAAGGTGTAGAGTTTGTATGGGAAGCCCTTTCAAAACTTTCTTCTTTTTTATCAAAATATGTGAAGCCAGAGATTCGAGGGAATATTAAAGGTGGAGTTTTTATAGAAGGTCCTGTTTTTATTGATGAAGGAACAATAGTAGAACCTGGAGTGTATATAAAAGGACCCACATATATTGGGAAAAACTGTGAGATAAGACAAGGAGCTTATTTAAGAGGAAATATATTCATTGGAGATAAGTGTGTAGTAGGGCATGCTACAGAAATTAAAAATAGTATTCTTCTTTCTGGTGCCAAAGCCCCCCATTTTAATTACGTAGGAGATAGCATATTGGGACATGAAACAAATCTTGGAGCAGGGACAAAAATATCTAATTTAAAGATAGGTCCAGAATCCACTGTAAAAATAAGGGTTAATGATAAAATTTACGATACAAAATTAAGAAAATTTGGGGCAGTTATTGGGGATTATAGTGAGACAGGATGTAATTCTGTTTTAAATCCAGGAAGTATTTTGGGAAAATATGTTTTAGTATATCCTAATGCGGTGGTAAGAGGATATATTCCTGATAAATCTATAGTTAAGTTTAAGCCAGAATTGGAAATTGTGGAGATAAAAGGCTACCATGCTTTTTGAAGAAGAGTAAGAAGTCCCTCTTCGTTTAATGTTCTTGGATTAGTTTTTAAAGCTCTTGATTTCAAACCTTCTTTAGCTAAGAGAGGAAGATCTTCATATTTTATATTATAATTCCTCAATCCTAATTTTATATCCAAAATGGAGAAAAATTCCTCAATCTTTTTTAGAATTTTCTCTCGAGCAGATCTTAAAGAGTAAACTCCAATAGTTCTTCCTAATAGCATTAATTTCTCTCGTGGTAAGATTTCTAAGTTGTATTCTAAAACAGGTAAAGTAATAAGGGCAGTAGAAAGGCCGTGAGGAAGATTTCCGTAAACTCCTATGGGATGAGCTAAGGCATGAATTGCTCCAAGCCCTGTTTGGGTTAGACAAATTCCACTAAAGGTGCTGGCATAAAGAACCTTTTCTCTTAAATCTATTCTATCTCCATGTCTATATACTCTTGGAAGATAGTTATAAATGAGTTTTATAGCTTTAAGAGATATAGATTCTGTAAGAGGATTATTATTTAGTGAAAGGAAGGACTCTAAGGCATGAATAAAAGCATCTATTCCAGAGTAAGCGGTATAATTTGGAGGAAGAGTTAAAGTTAAATAGGGATCTATAAGAGCTAAATCTGCATATAGATAGTCACTGGCAACACTTAATTTTTCTTTCGTCTCAGGATTTATCAATACTGAGACTCTTGTCACTTCACTTCCCGTCCCTGCAGTAGTAGGAATTAAAATACATGGAATACCTTTGTATGGAATTTTATCTGCTCCTATGTAATCCCATATGGAATTGGGAAGTTTACATTTTACCGCTATTGCTTTCGCTACATCCAAAGCACTTCCACCACCTATTCCAATCACTGCGGATATATTATTGTTATTAACAATTTCTGCCCCCTCGTCTACTACAAAATAAGGAGGTTCCGGAGGAACTTTATCAAATATGTATAATTCACATTGATAATTATTAAAACTCTTTTGAATTTTATCTAAAATTCCTGTTTCTCTTAAGTGTTTTTTCCCAGTAACTAAAAGAAATTTCCTTCCAAAGGATAAAGCCTCTTGAGATAAATTCTCCCAAATGCCTACTCCAAATTTTACTTTTACAGGAAAATAAAAAGAAAAATTACTCATTCAGAGCCTAAAAGTCCCTTCTTTCTTTAAATATTCCACTAATCCTCCCGCTTTTAGTATATTTATCATAATATCTGGAAGGGAAGAAAAAGCATCTATTTTTAAATCTTTGTTTTTATTATAAATCTCTCCTTTAGATAAATCTACACTTAAGATATCTCCATCATCTATTAAATCAGTATTGCATTCTAATACAGGGAGACCCACATTTATAGCATTTCTAAAAAATATTCTTGCAAAACTTTTTGCAAGAACTATACTTATTCCAGCATATTTAATCACTAAAGGGGCTTGTTCCCTTGATGATCCACATCCAAAATTTTTACCTGCAACTATAATATCTCCAGGAGCTATTTTCTCATAAAAATTAGGATAGATATCTTCTAAAAGATGTTTTGCCATCTCATTAAAATCTAAGGACTTAAATTTATACTTTCCCGATATTATATAATCTGTATTAATATCGTCTCCAAATTTGTGAGCTTTTCCTTCAAAAATCATTTTTTAACCTCCTAATCTATAACCTCTAAAGGATTTGTAATCTCTCCCTTAATTGCGGACGCAGTGACTGTTAAAGGAGAAGCTAAATATATAAATGCTTTGTTATTTCCCATTCTTCCTTTAAAATTTCTGTTGGCAGTGGATATTACATTCTCATTATCTGCAGGTATCCCCTGGTGAGTTCCTACACATGGTCCACATCCTGGAGTTACTACTACCGCTCCTGCATTTAAGAAAGTCTCTATTAATCCTTCTTTTAATGCTTGCATATATATTCTTTTAGATGCTGGAGCTACAATCATTCTTACATTTTTTGCAATCTTTTTCCCCTTTAACAAACTCGCAGAAAGTCTTAAGTCTTCAAGTCTTCCATTAGTACACGTCCCCAAATATGCCTCATGAATTTTAATCTTGTCTATTTGAGATATAGGATATACATTATCTACTTGATGAGGAAGAGCCACTTGAGGTTCTAAATTACTCAAATCAAAATTATATATAGCAGAAAACTCTGCATCTTCATCAGAAGAGATTCCCTCTTTAATATTAAGACCAATTTCTCTAAAAAATTCCCTTGTTTTTTCATCAAAAGGCATAATACCAGCTTTTGCTCCCATTTCTACTACCATATTTGTTATGGTAGCTCTACCATCTATAGAAAGATTTTTAATTATTTCTCCCTCAAATTCTATTGCCTTATATGTAAGTCCATCCGCCTTAAAATATCCTACAAGATAAAGAATGACGTCTTTTGCAGTTACTCCTTTTTGTAGCTTCCCATTGAGAATTATTTTGACAGTCTCTGGAACTTTGAACCACAGTTTTCCTGTATACATTACAGCAGCAAGCTCACTGGATCCAACTCCAGTGGCAAAACAATTTAAAGCTCCATAAGTACAAGTATGAGAATCTGCTCCTACAACTAAGCTTCCTGGGATGGCAAGTCCTCTTTCCATAAATACTTGGTGGCAAACTCCTTCTCCTATTTCTGAGAGCTGAAGATTATGTTTTTGAGCAAAATCCCTCATTAATTTATGAAGATTTGCTACCCCCTCGTTTGGAGGAGGTGCAGAATGATCTAAAACCAAGAGAACTTTTTCATTATTGACAACTCTTTCTCCTTTCAATTCTTCAAAAACTTTTATAGCAAGAGGTGTTGTTCCATCTTGCCCCATAAGGGCATCAATTTCAGCAATGACAAGTTCTCCCGCTTTCACATCTTTTCCTGAATGATTAGAAAATATTTTCTCACTTATAGTCTTCCCCATATTTCTTACTCCTTAGCACTTTTACTCTTTAGATAATCTTGATATAGATACATAAGTTCTTTATCAAAGAGAGGTCTCTTAAGCTCTACCGCTAATGCTCTAACTGACTTTAATAGTTCATTTGCTTCCTCTTCTGTTAATTGGATCCCATACTCAGAAAATTTTCTAATTAATGCATGAGTCCCAGAATGTTTTCCTATAACAATTTGTCTCTCTCCTCCTACCTCTTCAGGAGAGAATACCTCATAAGTTTTTGGATATTTTAGTACTCCATCTGCATGGATTCCTGATTCATGAGCAAAGATGTTTTTACCCACAATAGCCTTGTTTACTGGTAGATCTCTTGCAGATGCCTTTGCCACATATTCACAAATCTCTTTCAATTTAAAGGTCTTAATACCTAAATCTATATTATAAATATACTTTAATGCCATAACTACCTCTTCTAAAGCAGCATTTCCTGCCCTCTCTCCTAACCCATTTACTGTTACTCCTACATAAGTTGCTCCTGCTTTTATTCCTGCTAAAGCATTGGCTGTTGCCATTCCAAAGTCATTATGTGTATGCATTTCTACAGGAATCCCAACTTCATCAATAATTTTTTTTACAATCTCATAAGTAGTAAAAGGCTCCAATATTCCTACAGTGTCGCAGAATCTTAATCTATCTGCTCCTGCTTCTTTTGCTAATCTTGCAAATTGGAGAAGAAATTCCATATCTGTTCTTGAAGCATCTTCTGCGTTTACCGATACATATACTCCATGCTTTTTAGCAAATTCACAGGCTTTTACCATATTTTCTAATACCCATTCTCTCGTCTTTCTTAACTTGTATTTTATATGAATATCCGAAGTAGATATAGAAATAGCAACAGCATCTACTCCACATCTTAAAGAGGCTTCAATATCACTAATTACAGCTCTATTCCATCCCATTATACTGGCTTTAAGCCCTGCTTTCACAATTGCTTTTATTGCCTCCTCTTCATCTCCTCCCATAACAGGAATTCCTGCCTCAATTTGGTGTACTCCTAATTCATCTAACATTTTAGCAATTTGAACCTTCTCTGTTTTTGAAAATACTACGCCTGCAGTTTGTTCACCATCCCTTAGGGTGGTATCTACAATTTTTATACCTTCTTCTTTTAATATTTCATGTTTCATTTAGATCGCCTCCTTAAAAATTTCTATAATAAAAATAAAAGGGAACTTTGACTTCTCAAAGCTCCCTTGCTAATAATCTTTTAATAAATTTTACCACGGTATTATATCACAATAATTAGAAAAGGAAAATCTATCCCTAAGCTGGCCTGTAATCACTGACCTGTAATCAGTATTGAAAAAAGGATGCCTCCTTGTAGTAGAATTTGGAGG
>JBNARO010000040.1:0-3791 GCA_049718665.1 Dictyoglomaceae bacterium
TTTTTGCCATATTTGTAATAATAGGTCTTTTAGAAAATTTTCTTTCTAAAGAAGCAGTAGGAAATTTTCTTTTAAATTTTTCAGGGTTAAAGGGGATTCTCTTAGGAGATTTAATAGGAGCTATAATGATGGGACCTATTGCGTCAGGATATCCTATCAAAGGAAAGTGGCTTTAAAGGTATGCTAATAGGTGCTATCTGGGGAACTTTAATGGTAGGGCCTGCTTATGTGTTTTATCCATTTTTCAGGGAGATGATAAATAAAGGAGTAAGAGTAGGTGTAATAGCAACTACTATAGGTGCTTGGGCAATAAAAGTTCCTTGGATACCTTTTGCTATAACTCTTCTTGGGATAAAATATGTACTTTTGTTAAATCTCTTTGTTTTTGTATATGCTATGCTTTCAGGTTTATTTGTTGAGTATTTTATGACTCATTTTGGGAAAGGAGGTCAAAAATGAGAGGATTTCATAATCATGAACATCATGAACATAGAAGTGGATTAGGACCTGAGGGTTATTGCATATGTCCTAAATGTGGGTATAAAAAAGTTCATACCCCTGGAATTCCTTGCCGAGATGAAAGATGTCCCAATTGTGGTGTTGCTTTAATTAGAGAGGGTTCTGAACACCATAGGGTGATAGAAGAGAGGAGAAAAAAGAATGAGAAATGAAGATATTTTAAAACAAAAAGAGAAGATCAATGAAAGAATGAGCAAAATTAAGAACAAGATTGTGGTAATGAGTGGAAAAGGTGGAGTTGGTAAAAGTACTGTTGCAGTAAATCTTGCTATCTCTTTTGCCTTAAGGGGATACAAAGTGGGACTTCTTGATGCTGATATTACAGGTTATAGTGTACCTAAACTTTTAAATTTAACTTCTGAAAGACTTTATAACGCTGATGAGGGGATACTTCCTGCGGAAACTAATATGGGAATTAAAGTGGCATCTGCGGGTTTTCTTGTGGAAAATGAGGAAGCGCCAATAATATGGCGGGGTCCTTTAAAGGTTTCATTGATTAGAGAATTTTTATCAAGCATTATTTGGGGAGACCTTGACTATCTTATAATTGATCTTCCTCCTGGAACAGGTGATGAGCCATTAAGCATAGCACAAGATATACCTGATATAAGTGGAGCGGTAATCGTCACTATACCATCAGATCTATCTCAGAAAGTAGTAAGGAGAGCTGTAAATTTTGCAAAGGCATTAAACATGCCTATTATTGGAATAATTGAGAATATGAGTGGTTTTGTATGTCCTCATTGTGGAGCAAGGGTTGACATATTTAGTAAGGGGGGAGGAGAAAAGATTGCAAAAGATTTAAACGTACCGCTTCTTGGGAAAATCCCATTGGATCCAAGGGTAGCAGAAAGCGGAGATAATGGTATTCCATTTATTATCACTCATAAAGATTCTGAAGTATCAAAGGTATTTATGGAGATTGTGGAGAAAATTGAAAATTTTTTAAAAGGGAGGTAGAGAAGATGAAGATTGCAGTTGCGTCTAATGATGGAAAGAAAATTTCTGCTCATTTTGGAAGAACAAAAGGTTTTGTTATCTTTGAGATTGAAAATGGAGAGATAAAAAGTAGAGAGTATAGATTGAATACTTTTACAGGACATGCAAGAGGCTTTAGCCATGATGATCCAGAGCACCATAAATATACTCATCCTGCAATAATAGAAGCCCTAAAAGATTGTAAAGTAGTAATATCTCATGGAATGGGAAGAAGACTTTATGATGATTTGACTTCTGCAGGAATAGAGGTATATGTCACCGATGAAACTGATGTGGATAAGGCAATAGAGCTTTATCTTAAAGGAGAACTTACTAATGTATCAGAACTTCTTGACTAAGATTACAGTACTTTGTGATGATAGGCTATCTCCCCCTCTTTTTTCAGAGCATGGGTTCTCAGTGCTTATTGAGAGAGAGGGGGAGTCCCCTATTCTTTTTGATACAGGAAGCTCTGATGTATTTATTAAAAATGCAGAAGTTTTAGGAAAGGATCTATCAAAAGTAGAAAATATAATTATAAGTCATGGACATTATGACCATGCAGGGGGCCTAAAATATCTTTCTAAATCTCATAGGAGGTTTAGGATTTTTCTTAGGGAAGAGGCTTTTTTACCTAAGTATAGTGATGAAAGATTTACTGGAGTAGATTGGGAAAGTTTAAAAAGTTTTTTAGAATTTGTAATAGTTAAAGATGAAGTATTAAAAATATCAGATTCCATTTATATTTTTGGATCCGTCCCATTTCAAAATGATTTTGAAGAACCAGATCCTCATTTTTATGTAGTAAAAGAAGGGAGAAAATTAAGGGACTTTTTTGATGAAGAAATAAACTTAATAATAGATGAAGGAGACGGCATTATTCTTATCACTGGGTGTGCTCATAGGGGAATCGTAAATATAGTAGAATATGCCATAAAAAAGTTTAATAAAAAGATTAAACTACTTATGGGAGGCTTTCATCTTTATAAGGCACCAAGCTCAAAAGTAGAAAAAGTAATAAATATCTTACAAAAATTTAACATCGATAAAATTATTCCTTACCATTGTTCAGGGGAGGAAATGATAAAAATTTTAAATGAAAGAGAAAACTTTAGAAAAGCTTAGAGATTACTTTGCTAAACAAAGAATATACTTAGGAAATATCCTTATGCTAACAAGTTATTAAGAGCCAATAACTTGTTAGCATAAGGATATATTTAGTTATCCTTTTATCTTGAAAGGACTACTATGAAATACATTCCACCTCCTGTAGGAAAATTACAACTTATTAAAAGTCCAGAATTAGGATCATATTCAAACTGAGCGATAGGGGATCCACTAAACTGCACCTGGGTTAAAATTCCTCCGTATTGCCCTCTCCCTGCAACAGTCCACGAAAATCCTATTTGGGGAATATTTAAAATAGAATTTGTTTTAAGCAGTTGAGGATGGATATAAAAAGGACCTACATATTGATTACCATAGCTTTTAGATGCTCCAGAACCATATGAAGTATTCATTTGGCTTGAAAAGGTGAGAATAGAACCTGTGCTTTGAGCTAAACTATATGATATTGTTCCAAAGGGAGTAGGGTTTGAAAGACTTGTTGTTCCTCCAAAAAGACTTACTGAGGAGTAGATCTGATAACTAGGTGATGCTTTTACAGCAGGAGGCATGGTATTTATGGAGGGTAATGAGGTCTGGTACACTCCTAATAGGTCAGCGTTTATTACTGTAGAAGAACCATCTCCATATTTTTCTAAAATTCTTACTTGTTGTATCAAACCATTTTTGTCGTAAACAAAAAAGTACCTAGTCATGGATTGATTATCTGAAGATTCTAAAAGGTAGTAATACAAGTTATTTCCTGCAGTTCCTGTTTCTTGCCTCATTCCTTGTGGAAATCCTGCAGCTTGAGCTTTTCTAACCTCATCTTGTACTTCCTTAGGGTCTAAATATACAACACCTTTTAAGGGTTTAATACTGGAACTATATGAGGGATATCCTGCTGCAATAAATATGTCAAAGCCAATGCCATAAGCCATATTGTTTTCAATATTGGTTATAACGTAAATTTGATATCCTTGACCAGTACCTGCTGATGTTTGATTTCCTGATCCTCCCTGGAATTTATAAACTACAACTAATCCAGGCTTTATCCAAGAAGGAACTTTGTTAGGTTCAGGTAGCAGATCTTGTAACGTTAGTCCTTGCTGAGCAGAAGCTGAAAAAGACATTAAAAGAAGGGAGATTAAAAGGAAGATTAATATGAGTTTTGTTTTCATATTATTTCC
>JBNARO010000040.1:3891-14701 GCA_049718665.1 Dictyoglomaceae bacterium
GTATAATTTTTAACATGAAAATATTAATAATTGAGGATGAGAAAAAGTTAGGGACAGCTCTTAAGAAGGGATTAGAAAAAGAGGGTTATGTAGTAGATTTAGCTTTTGATGGCGAAGAGGCAAAATATATTATAGAAAATAATTTTGAAGGTTATGATTTGGTAATATTGGACATTATGCTACCTAAAATAGATGGTATTTCTTTATGTAAAGATTTGAGAGCAAAAAATTTTCAAGCCCCTATATTAATGCTTACTGCCAAAGATAAAGTAGAGGATAAAATCTTAGGACTTGAAAGTGGGGCAGATGATTATTTAGTAAAACCTTTCTCTTATGAAGAATTGTTAGCTCGGATTAGAGCTCTTCTTAGAAGACCTAAGAATCTGATGCCTACAGTCTTAAAAGTAAAAGATATTTCCTTAGATACAGTTTCTAAAAGAGTTTTTAGGGGAGATATAGAGATCTTACTAACAAACAAAGAATTTGCTATCTTGGAGTACCTTATGAGGAATGTGAATAGGATTATAAGTAAAGAACAAATTATATCTCATGTATGGGGCTACGAATCTGATACTCTTAGTAATGTAGTAGAAGCTCATATAAAGAATTTGAGAAAAAAATTAGAAAGGAAAAGGGATGAAAATATTATTGAGACCATTAGGGGAATGGGTTATCGGATTAAGGAGTAATATATTTATAAAATCAAGGATAAAGTTGACATTAGTTTATATAATAATTACTTTATTTATTCTTATCTTTTTTAGTTACTTGCTTTATACCAATTACTCTAGAGAGGTAGAAGGAGATTTTGAGGGAGATATTAGTGACAAAGAGCAATTAGTTTTGGCTCAAAGAAGCTTGGAACGATTAAGAATTCAAATAGTAATGGTAAGTGGAATTACTTTAGGATTAGTTGGAATTGTTAGCTTTATTCTTTCAGGAATTACTTTAAAGCCTATAAAAGAAAATATGGAAAGGGAAAGAAAGTTTATATCTGATGTAGCACATGAATTAAGGACTCCTCTTGCTATTATGAAAACTGAGTTAGAAGTTAGTTTAAAAGATCCTAAAATAAATAAAAAACAATTATTGTCTGTTTTACAGAGTAACTTAGAAGAGGTAGAAAGACTTACTAAGTTGGCTGAAGATCTTTTGTACATTTTTAGGTTAGAAATCAATGAAGTCGATTCTAATCTTGAAAGAATTTCTATCAAAGATATATCAGAAAAAGTAATAAAACTAATGACTCCCTATGCTAAAAAGAAAGAAATAGATATAGAGTTACAAACTTCGGAGGATCTTTATATATTAGGAAATCCTGAAGAGATTCGAAGGATTCTTTTTAATCTTATAAAAAACGCCATTGATTACAATAAATATAAAGGAAAAGTAAAAGTAAGGTTTATAAAAGATAATAAATATTTAGTATTAGAAATTGAAGATACAGGAATAGGAATACCTAAGGATGAGATTCCTCTTATATTTAATAGATTTTATAGAGTAGATAAATCCCGTTCTTCTCAGATACAGGGGACAGGATTAGGATTATCTATAGTTAAAGGTATTGTTGACAAATATAATGGAAAGATTATAGTAGAGAGCAAATTAGGAGAAGGCACTATTTTTAAAATACTTCTTCCTATTTAATCTGAATCTTCATCTAAAATTCATTTTATCTTCATTTTGTCTTCATCCTCCTTTCCTATAATCTTTCTTGAAATTGAACGGAAAGGAGGTGAAAAAATGAAAAAATTACTTATCTTTTTAGGAGTGGCTATTCTTACCTTAGTGGTAGTTTTTGGAGTATCCAATATAACAAAACAAAAGGTATATGCTCAAACATCAACACTAACTCAGACCTCTACCACAATTCAGACTCAACAAAAAGCTGTAGATAACGATCAAGAAATAAAAGATGATCAAGAGATAGAAAAAGGAGAAGTAGAAGAAGCAAAAGAAGTAAAAGAGATTGAGGATGACAATCTTCCAAACGGTGGGCATCAAGATCCTGAAGGAGTAAATGTGGATCACCAATTTGAAGGAGTAGAGTAAAGGATTAGTAGAACCCTCCCAGTTTGACCCTCACCAAAGTCTTTTTAATGGGACTTTGGTGAGGGTTTTTTATTTTTTATGTTGACTATTTTCATTTTTTATATATAATTAGTTTAAGCTAATAATGTTAGCTCAAACTAATTTAGAAGGTGAAAAGATGTATGAATTAATAATTTACCTTGCTAAAAGTAAAGGTGTTTTAAGTTTAAAAGATTTAGAGGATATTACAGGTTTAGATAAAGAGGAACTACAGGAATATATAAAAGATTTTCATGTGAGACATGTCTCTTGAGAAGCATATGTGGAAAAGGAGGAGAGGTTAGAGATGAATCTTTTTCTTACAGAAAGTCTTGAAGATTATATTCTCTCTATTTATGAATTGCAATCTCGAATTGTGAGAATAAAGGATATTGCAAGACTTAAGAAAGTAAAACTCCCATCAGTTGTGAATGCTATAAAAATTCTTTCTGATATGGGTTTGGTTGAACATGAAAAGTATGGGTATGTTACTCTTACTGATTATGGTATAGAGGTTGCTCAGGAACTTTATAGAAGAAGAAAATTACTTTTTAGATTTTTTACAGAAATACTTGGGGTAGATGAAAACACTGCTTTACAAGATAGCCATAGAATAGAGCATGATTTATCTCCTAAGTCTTTAGAAAAGCTTACAGAGTTTACAGAAAGATTTATTAAATCCAGAAAGGAGGAAAAAGACATGCCTTTAACCCTAAAGGATTTAAAAGTAGGCGAGGAAGGGAAAATTGTAGAACTTAGAGGGGGTGGAGGAATAATTAGTAGACTTCTTTCTATGGGAGCTGTTCCCGGCACTATTGTAAAGGTGGAAAAGATAGCACCCTTAGGAGACCCTATAGAGATTTTAATTTTAGGATATCATCTTTCTTTAAGAAAAGAAGAAGCAGAAAAGATTTTAGTGGAGAGGATATGATGGCTTTATCATTTGTAAAAGAGGGACAGGAAGTAAAAGTTATAGCCATACGTGGAGGAAAAGGTGCTGTTCAAAGACTTGCAGAGATGGGGATTTTGCCAGGGGTAAGGATAAAAGTAATTTCAAATTCTGGAGGACCTATAGTTATTGCCTTGGGAAATTCAAGAATAGCCTTAGGAAAGGGTTTAGCTTCTAAAATTATTTGTGCTTAAAAGGAGGAAAATCTCTATGGAGAAAAAAGTTATAAAAGTTGCTTTAGCAGGGAACCCTAATAGTGGGAAATCTACAATTTTTAACGCCCTTACAGGAGGGCATGCTCATGTGGGAAACTGGCCAGGAGTTACAGTGGAAAGAAAGGATGGTACCTTTAGGTATAGAGACTACGAGGTGATAGTTACTGATCTTCCTGGAACTTATAGCCTTACTGCCTTTTCTATTGATGAAAGGATAGCTCGGGACTTTATACTTAAGGAGAAACCTGATGTGGTAGTTTGTGTGGCTGATGCTACAAATCTTCTAAGAAGTCTTTATCTTTTTGTTCTTTTAAGGGAGTTGGGAGCTAATGCTATATTAGATTTAAATATGGGAGATTTAATAGAGGGAAAAATAAAGGTAGATATAGAAGGAATGGAAAAAGCTTTAGGAGCTCCTGTGGTTATAACTTCAGGGATAAAGGGTACTGGAATTAATGAACTTAAAGAAGAAATTGTAAAGGCAAAAGATAGGGAGGTAGCTCCCTTTAGAATTAACTATGGAGATATTGAAGAAGCCATAAGAAAATTAGAGGATAAGCTTTCTGGTTATTCTTTACCTTATGATAAAAGATTTTTAGCTATAAAGCTCTTAGAAGGAGATCCTATTTTCAAAGAAGAGCTAAGAAGTTTGGGATATGAAGAAATAGTAGAATTAGCAGAAAAAGAGGCTTTAACATTCGAACAAAAATTTGGATATGATTTGGAGACAGCAATTATTGAAAAAAGATATGGTTATATTGATGCTATTGTAAGAAAATATACTCAAAGAATTGCACCTATAGAGGAAAAACTTTCTATTTCAGATAAAATAGATAAGATTGTTATTAATAAGTATTTAGGCATTCCTATTTTTGCTTTGTTTATGTGGATAACCTTTGAACTAACTTTTAGAATTGGAGGCTTCTTCTCAGATTATATAGATTCTTTCTTTAGTGGTTTAGGAGGAATTCTTGAAAATTATCTTACCTCTATTAATGCTCCTGTTCCATTAATATCTTTTATAAAAGACGGTATAATTGGTGGATTAGGGTCTGTGATTGTTTTTCTACCGAATATTTTAGTTCTATTTCTATTTCTCTCATTCTTAGAAGATGTGGGATACATGGCAAGAGCTGCTTTTGTGGTGGATAAAGCTATGTATACTATAGGGCTTCCTGGGAGATCTTTTATACCTATGATTTTAGGATTTGGCTGTAATGTTCCTGCTATTATGTCTACAAGAACTATTCCTGAGGAAAGGGATAGAATATTAACAATTCTTATAAATCCCTTCATGTCTTGTACTGCAAGGTTGCCTATATATGTTCTTTTTACAGGAATATTCTTTGAGAAAAATCAAGGTCTAATCATACTATCTTTATATGCTTTAGGGATTTTTGTTGCTATTTTCTCAGCAAAGATCTTTAGAACTATCATTCCTTCTCTTAAAGGTCCTATTTCACCGTTAATTATGGAACTTCCTCCTTATAGGCTTCCTACCTTAAAAGGGGTATGGATTCATGCTTGGGAGAGGAGTAGGGAATTCTTAAAAAAAGCCGGAACTATAATTTTCCTTGGAGTTGTATTGATTTGGTTCTTAGCAAGTGTACCTTTTTCATCTGAATACGGTAGTGAAGAAAGTATTATTGGAAGATTAGGGAAAATAATAGCTCCTCTTTTAGGACCTGCAGGATTTCCCTATTGGCAAATAGCAGTAGCTTTGCTTTTTGGAATTTTGGCTAAGGAAGTGGTGATAGGAACCTTAGGTACCTTATTTGGGGGAGAAGAAAATCTTGCGAAGACTTTACAAAATCTTTTTACTCCTCTTTCTGCTTACTCTTTTATGATAATGTCACTGCTTTATATGCCATGTTTGGCTACTATTGGAGTAATTAAGAGGGAAACCAATTGGAAATGGACTCTATTCTCTATGTTTTACAGTATTTTTGTAGGGTGGACTATAAGTGTACTTTTTTACCAAATAGGTAAGCTCTTTATAAAATGAGGATGAGACTTGGCAGAAAGATTAGATTTTTAAAAATTTTGTTATTAACTAATAATTATATTTCATGATAAAATATATAAAGCAATATTTTTTATAATGGAGGTAAGAGAAATGGAAAAAAGAACTGATGTATTAATAATAGGCGGGGGTCCTGCAGGGATAGTTTGTGCTTCTACTGCTAAAAAGTATTATCCTGATAAAAAAATTACCATGATAAAAAGTGTTGTAAAGAGTGTAGTTCCTTGTGGAATTCCTTATATGTTCTATAGTTTAAAAAAGCCTGAAGATAATAAAATGGGATTTACTACTTTAGAAAATGCTGGGGTAGATGTAGTTATAGATGAGGTAATAAATGTTGATAGAAAAGAGAAATTTGTAGAAACCAAAAATGGAGATAAGTATTATTATGAAAAATTAGTTCTTGCCACTGGATCTATCCCTATCACTCTCAAAATTCCTGGGATAGAAAAGAAAAATATATTTCCTATTTATAAAGATTTAGATTATCTTAAAAAGGTAGTAGAAGAAGTAAGACAAGCTAAGAATGTACTCATTTTAGGTGGAGGATTTATTGGAGTAGAGATAGCTGATGAGGTATCAAAGTTGGAAGGAGTTAATGTATATTTAGTTGAATTACTTCCTCATCTTTTAGCCCAATCTTTTGATGAAGAATTTTCTATATTAGCAGAGGAAAAATTAAAATCAAAAGGAGTTAATGTTCTTACAAATGCTAAAGTGGTTGAATTTCTTGGAGATGACAAAGTAAAGAAGGTAAGGCTTGAAGATGGAAAAGAGATTAATGTGGATGTTGTAATCCTTGGAATAGGTGCAGTACCTAATTCCTCCCTTGCAAAGTCTGCTGGACTAGAAATTATAAATAATGGTGCAATCTGGGTAGATGAATATATGAGAACTTCAGATCCAGATATTTTTGCTATTGGAGATTGTGCATTAAAAAGAGATTTTTATACTCGTAGAAATACAGCTGTAATGCTCGCTTCTACTGCTACTGCAGAGGCAAGAATTGCGGGAGCAAATTTATACAAGATTAAGTTGATTAGAGAAAATAAAGGAACTATTGCTGTTTATTCTACTTATATAGATGGATTAGTATTGGCATCTGCAGGTCTTACAGAAAATAGTGCTAAGAGAGAAGGATTTGAAGTAGTTGTAGGATTGGTAGATGGTATTGATAAACATCCCGGAACATTGCCCGGAGTTAATAAAACAAAAGTTAAACTTATTTTTTCAAGATATTCAGGGGTACTTCTTGGAGGACAAGTAGCTGGGGGTAGCTCTTTTGCTGAACTTATAAACTTAATTGGTATTGCCATTCAACAAAGGATGACTGCTTCAGAACTTGTAACCCTTCAAATGGCTACACATCCTTATCTGACTTGTGCTCCTACAGTATACCACGTGGTTGTAGCAGCTCAGGAGGCGGTAAGTAGAATATAGGATGAAAATTTTTGATAGATATTTTAAAGAATATGATCAATGGTATGAAGAGAATAAATGGGTCTACCTTTCAGAGGTGGAAGCTCTAAGGAAGGTAATCCCAAAAGGCAAAAAGGGTTTAGAGATAGGTGTTGGTACAGGAAGATTTGCGAAAGAGCTTGATATTGAATATGGTATAGATCCATCTGAAAAGATGCTTTCAATTGCAAAGGAAAGGGGAATAAAGAGTTTTGTGGGGAGGGGGGAGAGCTTACCTTTTTCTGATAAAGAATTTGATTATGTAGCTCTGATTATTACATTATGTTTTGTAGAAGATCCTGATAAGACCGTTGAAGAAGCAAGGAGAGTTTTGAAAGATGGAGGGAAAATAATTATTGGGATAATAGACAAAAATAGCTCCTTGGGGAAAATTTATTTGGAAAAGAAAGAAGAGGGACATAAATTTTATAAGTATGCCAATTTCTTCTCTGTGGATGAAGTGGTAGACCTATTGAAGAGACATGGTTTTAAAAATTTCACTTTTTACCAGACCCTTTTTAGACCTATAGAAGAAATAAAAGAGATAGAAGAGCCAAAAGAAGGTTTTGGGGAAGGAAGTTTTATAGTTATTTCTGCAGAAAAACCTTTCTAACTATTAATTTTTATCAAAATTTGTTAGAAGAGAGCATATTTAAAGATCTCATGTTTTTTCACGAGCTTAGAGTTTTAGTACTCAGAGGAAGAATTAAAAGGAATATAAAGTAATTAATGCTGGACCTTTAGTGTTCAGTGGTGCTTTGACCCTTCTTGGGAGTTTTTATTATAATTATGATACGCGTAAGATTATATCTGTGAGTGCTCAGGTAGTGCCTGCTGCAGGTTCATTTGTAGAGATACAATCTTCTTCTTGTTCTTACGGTACAGGAGGCACTCAAGTTGCATGGGCACGTGGGCAAGCATTAAGAAGTTTAGGCTTATTCTAAGAGTTTAAAGTAGGCAAAGTTTTCTATAATGGGAGCGGGACGAATTTTATTTTCCAGTTCCCTATTTTAAAGTAAAGATAGATTTTAAAATAATAAAATAAAGGGTTTCATAAAATTTAAGCCACTTAAGTCAGTTTAAGAAGTTCTTTTAAAAGTTCTGGGAATATTTCTAAAAACTTTTGATAATTCTGATATACCTTTCTTGGGTCAATTTTTATATATTCATGGGCAAGAATATTTCTGAAACTTCCCATGCCTTTTATTTTTAAATATACTTCTTGAGATAATATACCTTTTAAAAATAGCTCTTTTAATATATCTTCATAAGTAGCAGGATATATCTTGTATTCAGATGCTAAAATATGATTGCCAATATCTAATATTAAATTTATTCCTCCTAAAAGTCCTCTCTCTATTATCCATCTTATAGATATATTATTTACAAAATCTTCTTCTTTTATATCTTTATATTTAAGAAGTTCTCCATAGATATTATTTAGTTCTATCAAATTTTCTTTTATTAAGTTTTTATCAAAAGTCATAAAGTTTTTTAATCGAATCAATTTGTTTTCTTCGCAAAACTTCCATATCCTGACATTTTCTAAGAATATTCATTTCATAATCGTTTTCTATTTTACTGTTTTCTGTATACAAAATTTTACCATTTTTAATGATATGTAGAGCAACGAAGGGGGAAACTTGAGAAAGATCAACAAGGTCAATTCTTTGAGTATTAAGGAGTTCTTTTAGGTCTTCAAGTAATGTAAAATAATCTCCTTCAAGAAGTACTGCCAGATCTATATCTTCAGGATTTTCTTCCCTTAAAATAGAGCCAAATAGATATACAATTTTTACTTTATTCTTAACAAATACTTCTTTTAAATTATTAATTTTTTCTTTTATATCTTTGGGTAGTGGTGGGAAATTTTTATATTTCTCTTTAACACCCATCTTTTTCCTCTGATTTTATCAATTTTCTTATTTATTGTATCACAAAATGGTGTATATCACATTTATTTCAAAACATCTAACCCTGGAGGCAGGAGACATAATTGCTACTGGCACTCCTTCAGGAATTGCCCCTATCTATCCAGGAGATACTGTAGAGTGTATTGTGGAAAAAGTTGGTGTCTTAAGGAATGAAGTAGTTAAGGATGAGCTATGATATACCTATTAATTCAATTTTTACATTTTTTCCCATTCGTAAAGGATCTCCCCTTCTAGTGAGATAATAAAGGTGCTTCTTATAGTGCCTTCGGTATCTTTTCCATACATTTTTTTTCTTTCCCCAAGCCCCATATTCTTTTATTACTTTGGCGTCTTTATCGGAGAGGAGAATTATTTTTAAATTATATTTGTCTACAAATTTCTTATGACTTTCTACTGGGTCCTTACTTATACCAATTACTACAGCGTTTCTCTTGGTAAACTCATCAATTTTCTCAGAGAAGCCTACTGCTTCTTTAGTGCATCTTGAGGTCGTATCTTTGGGATAAAAAATAAAATTACCCACTTACCTTTATAATCAGAAAGAGAAACCTCAATTCCCATTTTGATCAGGAAGGGTGAAATTAGGAGCCTTTTTAATCATGGTATAGAATCTCCCTTTCTTTCACATATTTTCTTCGTCTTCTTTTATTAGTTCCCTTATAAGTTCTTTTACCTTTACTATTTTATCAATCCTATATGCATCTGCACCCGCAAAGGCAAATCCATATTTAAAATTTCTCTTTTTAGCATTGAGAAGAGCTATAGCAATACAATAAGGAGAATTTTTGTAATCACAGATTCTTATATAATGGAAGGGACATTTATATGGTTTTTTTCTCCCTTTTCTACCCCTTCTAAGAACTCGTTTTTAATTGCTCTTCCAAGAAGTCCTACAGAACTGTATTATTATGATATCCTCTTTTTTGCATTTTAAATAGGCTTCTTTAAATTTTTCATCAGCATCACATTCATAAGTGGCTACGAATCTTGTAGCCATTTGTATTCCCTTTGCTCCTAATTTAAAAAATTTTGCAATATCTTTTCCATCATATATTCCTCCTCCTTCTATACGGGGAATTTCTTTATCATATTTCTCTTCTAATGCTTTCACCTCGTCTAATACCTTTTGAAGTTTACTTTCAAGGGTAACTTCTGGATTCTTTAACTCTTCTTTCTTAAAACCAAGGTGACCTCCTGCAAGAGGACCTTCCACTACAAAGGCATCGGGAATATAGTTATATTTTTCAATCCAATTTTTTGCTATAATCCTTACTGCGCGTCCCGAAGAAACAATGGGAACAAGTTTTGTTTTATGTTCTTTTTTTAGGTATTTAGGAAGATCTAAAGGAAGACACGCCCCTGAAAAGATTATATCAATTTTTTCTTCTAAAGCTGTCTTGACCATATCTGCAAAATTGGATAGAGCTACTAAAATATTTACTCCTATTATTCCCTTTGTTTTTTCTTTGCTTTTCTAATTTCCTTTCTTAATGCCCTAATATTTGCTTCTAGGAAATTCTCAAAAAAGTCTTCTTCCATTCCTATTCCTGCGGTTCCTATAACTCCAATTCCTCCTTCTTCTGCTACTGCAGAAGCACGTCCTGATAGGGATATTCCAACAGTCATTCCTCCTTGTATTATGGGCACCGAGGCTACTAATTCCCCTATTCTTAAACTTGGTAATTTCATCTCAAAACTCCTTTAAAAGACTTTTTACATACCCATTATGTTATATTCAGTGTCCACATAAATTACTTCGCCTGCAATTCCTGAAGAAAGATTGCTTAAGGGGAATACCGCAGTATCTCCTACCTCTCGGTGTTCAATATTCCTTCTTAAGGAGGCTCTCTCTGTGATATTCTAACATATCCAGTAAATCTTGCAATACCTCTTGCTGCTAATGTGCTAAGAGGACCTGCAGAGATGGCATTATCTCTTATGTTTTCTTCACCAAGGGCGTAGGCAAGATATCTTACTGAGGCTTCCAGGACTACTTTTGCAACTCCCATTACATTGTAATTGGGTATAACCTTTTCAGACCCATAGTAGGTGAGGATTATGATGCTGAAATTGTTATTTAAAATAGGCTTAAATATCCTACTCATGGCCACAAGAGAATAAACACTTACCTCCATAGCGGTGAGGAAGGCTTCCCTTGAGG
>JBNARO010000041.1:0-14314 GCA_049718665.1 Dictyoglomaceae bacterium
TTTACGAGCTTCATGGTTGTATTTTACGTCACATTAGAGGAAAAAGCAACCGCGCCTTCTTCCCCAGGCTTAAAAGCGGAGGCCTCCCGCGCGGAAAGGATGGTGACTTCTGCAATCTGAGTATACATTTAACTCTTACGAGTTCCTCTTTAGTGATCTTTCTTTCTAAAGAAAGAAGAGAAGATAAATTTACAAATTCAGGCATACTTTTTTACCTCCAATTTAAATTTATTATAATTTTACCATCTTTTTATTTGATTTTCTAAGCTCAAAGAGATATAATTTTACCGTAAAATATCGTTCAAAAAGGAAAATATGTTGAACAAAATAGGATAAATTATGAAAGATAGAAGGTTATTAAATATAATGAACTTAGTAAAGGAAAAAGGCTTTGTGACAGTATCAGAACTTGCTAAGGAGTTAGGAGTTTCCGAGATAACTATACGAAGAGATTTAAACCTTTTGGAAGCTCAAGGACTTTTAGAAAGAAGAAGAGGAGGAGCGGTTCCAAAGAATTTTAGAATTGATATTCCATTCTTCTTTAAACTCGATGAAAGAAAAGAGGAAAAAATAAGAATAGCAAAAAAGGCACTAACCTTTCTTTCTGATGGGCAGATTGTAGCTATGAGTGGTGGGACCACTATATTTTATGTAGTTCAATCATTAGATGAAGGAGATTTTACAAATTTAACTATTGTAACTAATTCCATAACCACTGCTTGGGGAGTAATAAATCAGAACAAGAAATTTAAGCTTATTCATTCAGGAGGAATAGTAAGAGAAAATTCTTTTGAATGTATAGGTAAACATGCTTTAGAGCTTTTTGAGAATATTATGGTGGATGTTTATCTTATGGGAGTAAATGGAATTGATTTGAAAGGAGGAATAACTACTCATAATTTTGAGGAAAGGGACATTGCGGTTACTATAATGAGAAATTCTCAAAAAGTTATAGTTTTAGTAGATAGTAGTAAATTTGGAATTGTTACTCCTTTTAAGATATGTGATCTTGATGATGTGGATGTGATAATAACCGATAGTATTACTCAAGATAAAAAAGAGTGGTTTGAGGGAAAGAAGGTTCAGGTAATTTTAGCATGATAAAGAGAGTTAAGAGATTTTTGGGCGAAGAAAGACTCATTTCTATCTGTACATCTAATTTTTATGTTCTTGATATAGTTTTTCGCTATTTTAAAGAAAAAAGTAAACCTTTTATTGTAGAATCTACTTCAAATCAAGTTAATCCACAAGGTGGATATACTGGGCTCACCCCTAAAAGATTTGTAGAAAAAATTAAGGAGATCTCTAAAAAGTATGGCATAGATAAATTTTATATTGGGGCAGATCACGCAGGAACTTATCCTTGGAGAAAAGAAGAAAAAGAAATTGCTATGGAGAAAGCTAAAAGGCTTGTGAAGGAAAGCATAGAAAGTGGATATTTTAAAATCCATTTGGATACATCGTATCCTTTGAGAGGAGAAAAGGATCTTTCCTTAGAAGAAATTATTGAAAGGGAAATAGAGTTATGTATTGTTGCTGAAGAAGTCTCTAAAAATCTCTCTGCAAAGCCTGTTTATGTGATAGGAACTGATGTACCAAGCCCAGGTAGCGGAGAAAATCCTGAGGTGACTTCTAAGGAAGAACTTGTGGAGATGGTAGAAAAATCTAAAGAAGCTTTTATGAAAAAAGGTCTTTATGATGCTTGGGAGAGAGTTGTGGGGATAGTAGTCCAACTGGGGATTGAGTTTGGGGGTAATAAAATTTTTGATTATGATCTCAACAAAGTAGTTCCTTTGAAAGAAGGAATGGCAAATTATCCTTATTTAATCTTAGAAGCTCATTCTACAGATTATCAAACAGTTTTTTCGTTGAAGAAAATGAGAGAGGATGGAGTAGGTATATTTAAAGTAGGACCCGCTCTAACTTTTGCCTATAGAGAAGCTCTTATTTCCCTTTCTTATATTGAGGATTATCTGTTTAATAGAAATAAAAGCAATTTAAGAAAAGTAATTCTTAGAGTGTTAGAAGAAGATAAAAGCTTTTGGAAAGATTATTATGAAGAAAACACGCCTGTTTATAGCATTCTTTTTAGTTTCTTAGACAGGGTAAGATATTATTATCAAAGAGATGAAATAAAAAACTCTTTAGAGATTATGTTTAAAAATTTTGAAGGTAAAGAAATTCCATTGCCATTAATAAGTCAATATTTTCCTGATCAATATCCAAAGATAAGGGAAAAGATTTTATCTCCTAAAATAGAAGATCTTATATATGGAAAAATTTGTGATGTTTTAGATAATTACTATAAAGCTTTATATGAGGAGGAATAGATTATGAAAACTTTTACTGTTATAGTAATTGGGGCTGGAAATAGAGGATATGACGCCTATGGAAGCTATATTCTTAAAAATCCTCATAAAATAAAAGCAATAGGAGTTGTAGATCCTGATCCTATTAAAAGAGAAAGATTTGCGAAAACTCATAATATAGATAAAATGTATACCTTTTCTTCCTATGATGAATTCTTTGAAAAAGAGAAAATAGCAGACGCAGTAATTATAGCTACTCCTGATATGCTTCATGTAGAACCTGCAGTTAAAGCATTGAAGAAGGGGTATCATATCCTTTTAGAAAAACCTATAGCACCTAATGTTGAAGGAATAAGAGAGATATATGAGGCTTATAAAAATAGCAATTCTCTTGTGGTAGTTGCCCATGTTCTAAGGTATACCTCTTTCTTCAGGAAAATAAAGGAACTTATAGAGAAAGAAGTAATAGGAAAACTTATAGGAATTAATTTAGTAGAAAACGTAGGATTTTTTCATTATGCTCATAGCTTTGTAAGGGGAAATTGGAGAAACACTTATATTTCTGCCCCCTTTATTCTTGCGAAAAGTTGTCATGATATGGATATTTTATACTGGCTTGTAGAAAGTAATGCTCTTTTTGTTTCTTCTTTTGGAGAGCTTACTTATTTTAAAAGAGAAAATGCTCCTAAGGATGCATTAGAAAGATGCATATGGGGATGTAAAGTAGATTGTCCCTATGATGCCAGGAAAATTTACTTAGGAGATTATATAGGCTGGCCTGTATCAGTAATATCTTCTGATCTTTCCCTCCAAGGAAGGATAAAAGCTTTAGAAGAAAGTAATTATGGAAAATGTGTATATTATTCAGATAATAACGTTGTAGATCATCAAATAAGTAACATCCTCTTTGAAGATGGGAAGATGGCAACTCTTACAGTGACCGCTTTTACTGACAAAATTACCCGTAGGATATATCTCTATGGAACCCAGGGAGAAATATATGGAGACCTTATTTCAGGAGAAATTAGAGTAAGCATCTTTGGGAAGTCTGAAGACATTATAAAAATAGATGTAAGAGGTGGACATGGAGGAGGAGACCAAGGAATAATGGATAGTTTTGTTGAAATGTTGGAGACTGGTGAAAAGCCTATTACTTCTTTAGAGTATTCTATAGAAAGTCATGCTATGGCTCTTTCAGCAGAGGAGTCAAGAAAAAGGAATGGAGAACCAGTAAAGGTGGAAGATATAAGAAGGAAGATAAGAGGTGAATGAAGAATGTTCTTTTTAGGTATAGATGGAGGAGGATCTAAAACTGAAGCTGTGATTATTGATAAAGATATGAAAGTGTTAGGAAAAGGAAGAGCAGGTCCTGCTGATATCTTCAATAGTGATAGAGAGACAGTAAAAAATAATCTAATCAGCGCTATAGATAAAGCTTTAGAGGAAGCAGATATTTCTTATGAGAATTTAAATTTTGGTGGATTTGGGCTTCCCGCAGTTGGAGAGATTAAGGACGCAGAGGCTATATATAAAAAGGTTATAAAAGAATTTTTCCCAAAAGAGTTTATTGTCTTTAATGATGTTAGAGGTGCTTTAGAAGGGGCTTTTCCTTATGAAGATGGAGCGGTTCTTCTTGTAGGAACGGGAATTATGGTTATGGCAAAAATTGGAAATGAGATTGTAAGGATTGATGGATGGGGAGAACATGCAGGGGACTGTGGTAGTGGATACGATATAGGAAGGGAATGCTTAAGATATATATTTAAGATGTATGATGGAAGATTAGAAAAATCCTTAATGTATGATATGGTAGAAGAAAATGTTGAAGAAATCATAAGAAAAACAAAGGGAGTGAATTCTAGAAAATACATTGCAAGTTTTTCTAAAATAGTTTGTTCCTCTGCAGAGAAAAATGATAAATATGCTTTAAGAATCTTAGATAATGCTTTGGAAGAGTGGAAACTTTCTATCCTTGCATTGAAGAAAAAACTTAAGAGTAATCAGATAAAATTAGCTGTGGTAGGGGGGCTTAAAAATTGTAAAATTTTGTATAACAAATTTCTCTCATGGGCAGAAGAGGAATATTGGTTAAAACTCTCAGAGCCACTCTATGAGCCTTGTATAGGCTCTGCTATTCTTGCAATGAAGGAATACGAAAAATTGTTTTAGCGTAATAACAGGGAGGGAAAAGATGAACTTAGTAGAGAAAGAGATAAGAGAGCAAGTCTATGATCTTCCGAAGGTATATGAATATGTAGTTTCTTATTTGGAAAGATATTTTCCTAAAACTCTTAAAGATAAAGACTTAATATATTTTATAGGATGTGGAACATCTTTTTATTTAGCCTTGTCTGCCTCAAAATATTTTACTCTTAAAACAGGAATAGAGGCAAAAGCACTTCCTGGAGGAGAAGTGACCTTTAAATCTATTGAAAATTTAGGAAGAAATCCCTTAAAAAGAGGTGCAGTTTTAATATCCCGTTCTGGAGAATCTACAGAGATTGTGGAGGCAGGAAAGGTATTTAGAGAATTGGAAATAGAAACCTTTGGAATTACTTTAGGAAAAGAAAGCTCACTTACAAAAGTTTCTAATGAAGTTTTAGTTTTACCCATAAAAGAAGAGTCTATAGTTATGACAAAGTCTTTCTCTTCTATACTTCTTTCCTTACAAATGTTAGCTTCTAATTTAAGTGGGGAAAAAGATCTAAAAGTTTATGCTTATTTAATTCAAGAGACAGAAAGAATTATAGAAGATGCTGAAAATTTGATAGAGAGGGAAAAATTAAGTGAAGGAAAACATTACGTTTTTTTAGGGGTAGGCATACAGGAAGGTATAGCAAGAGAAAGTGCTTTAAAATTAGAAGAGATGTCTCTTTCAAAAACTGAAGCTTATTCTACATATGAATATAGACATGGACCAAAATCTTTAGTAGAGGAAGGAGTTGTTATTACTATATATGGAGAAAGAGAAAAAGAAGAGGAGAAACTCAGAGAAGAGCTTAAGAGTTATGGCGGGAAAGTGATTCTTATAGGAAAAGAGGGTTCAGATCTTTTCGTTTCTAACCATTTTCCCTATGATTTAAGTCTCAGAGTAATCTTTGCTCAAATATTGGGCCTTAGAATAGCAGAAAGAAAAGGATTGGATGTAGAAAAACCAAGAAACCTTACAAGAGTGGTTAGGATTTAAAACTCTCTCTAAAACTCTTCTATTGACATCTACTTAATAAAGTCTTAAAATAATCCTAAAAAAGTAGTAATTTTAAAAGAGGTGTTAGAATATGAAATTATCAACAAGGTCTAGATATGGTCTAAGAGCACTAATATACCTTGCTAATAATCAGGACAAATTTCCTATAAGTGTGAGGACCATATCTCAAAATGAGGAAATTCCATTAAGATATTTGGAAAGAATTATGAGAATTCTTTCTCAGAAAGGATTTGTTAGTGCAGAGGTAGGAGCGGAAGGTGGATATAGATTAAATAAAAAACCTGAAGAGATTGGACTTCTTGAAGTTGTAGAAGCCTTAGAAGGAAAAATGTTCTTAGTTTTGTGCTTAGAAAATGCATCCAAATGTAAAAGAGTATCTATCTGTCTTTCAAGACCATTATGGAAAGAGTTGAACGATGCCTTGAGAAATGTTCTTAAAAAATATACTTTGAAAGATTTTATTACATCAAAAGAATCATTGGAGGTTTAGACTATGCCATTACAATATTCTGAGATAGTTTTGGAACATTTTAGAAATCCAAGAAACGTGGGTGTAATTGAGGATGCTGATGCGGTAGCTATTGAGGGAAGCCCCGCATGTGGGGATCAAATTGTAGTTTATTTAAAAGTAGATAAGGAAACAAGAAAAATTACTGATATAAAATTTCAGTCCTTTGGTTGCGCTTCTAATATAGCTACAGGCTCTATGCTTACAGAGATGGTAAAGGGGAAAACTATAGATGAAGCCTTACAAATTACATGGAAAGATGTAGCATCTGCTTTAGGAGGGCTTCCACCAGTAAAAATGCATTGTTCTGTATTGGCAGTAGATGGTTTAAGATCTGCTATTAAGGCTTATTTAGGAGAGAAGAAGGAAGAGAAGTTAGCAAAGGATCAGTTGGTTAATGCTTTGTCTCAGATTCTATATCCTAACTTATCTGTAGATATTGTTTCTCTTAAGATGGTAAATTATATAAATTACAATGAGGAAAACGGAAAAGTTTATGTGGAATTGTTAGTTTCCCCAGAAGATCCTTTTAAGAATCATTTGAAAGAGGAAATAGAAGAAAAATTAAAGAAGTTTTCTGAGGTAAAGGAAGTGGAGATTAAATTTGTATATTAGAGGTGAAATCTTATATAAATTACATCTCCGTCTTTAACAATATATTCTTTTTTTTCTAATGAAACCCATCCTTTTTGATGAGCAGATTTCCAGTCTCCTGCTAATATCAATTTATTCCAAGAAATAACTTCTGCCCTAATAAAGCCTTTTGCTAAATCTGTATGAATAGTTCCTGCTGCTTCCAAAACAGAGCTTCCATTCTTTAATTTCCATGCTTTTACTTCTTTTTCATTTCCAGTAAAGAAAGTAATCCAGTCAAAATATTTAAAGATTTCCTCATAAATCCTTTCTCCAATAAGATTCTTAAAACCAAATAAGGCAAGATATTCTAAGGCTTCTTTTTTATCCATTCCTAAAACTTCTTCCTCCAAACTTTCTGAAAAGATAACATAATTTTTATTTTCTTTATTTAAAGATTCTTTAAGTTCTTTTATCTTTGATTTATCTTCTAAGAACTCTTGAGAAGTATTTATCAAATAAAATATGGGTTTTAAACTTATAAAGTTCCATGATATTAATATCTTTATTTCTTCAGGTCTTAAATCACAAGAATTTAAAAGCTTTTCTTCCAATAAATATTGATAAACCTTTTCTAATAAAGTTCTTTCTGCTACACTAATTTTCCTATCTTTAAGATGCCTTTCACAAAGGTTTAGATCATTTAATATTATTTCACTTTCCTCTCTTTTTATCTCATCTATTGGATCTTCCTCTTCAAGAAAGAGAGGGACAATATAAAGAATAAGCTCTGATCTTTGAACATAAGTTATCAATTGGGGATTTCTTTTTGTAAAACTTGATTCCCCTGGAAGATCTATAAAATCTAAATAAATAGGAGTTATAACTTTGCTTTGAAAAGCTTTTGCTAAGGGAATTAATCTCTCATCATCCTTTGGAACAGCGCATATATTTATATCAAAAGGCTTTATATTTCCCTTTCCTTGGGATAATATTTTTAACAAAGAGCTTTTTCCTGATCCTTTTCTTCCTAAAATTAATATAGACATTATTAAATATCAAAGACCACTTGAATACACCATTGATTTCCTTGATTCTCTATTTTTAAAAGATTGTAGGTTACTGCTTTTATCTCCCTTTGTAGAGTATGTTTTTTAGGATCAAATTTTTCTCCAAAACCATGACTTATTAATTGTTCGTTTCCAATTAAAGTAACTTCAAATCTTTTAAATACAAGTCCTTTAACTTCAAAAACATATAAAAGTTCGTTTAGCCATGTGACTAAAAGAGATTCCAAATCTTCAGCGTCTACTTCAATATCAAATCTTGTTTTTTCTTGGATCTCTGTTATGGGTGTTATTAAATCAAACATTGCTTCAGCGCAGGATGCAAAAGCCTCTTCTTTTGTAGAGCCGTAGGCGATAATTCCAATGTCTGCAGTATGATCTAATAACTCATATTTTTTCATTTCTTATTCAGTTCACTTATTAGATCTAAAGCAATAACCTCATCCTCAGGGGATAAAGATACTAATTTAACCCCTTGAGAATTTCTTCCCTGAATAGGAATAGTATTTACTGCAAGTCTTATAAATTGACCTTTTGCTGTACTTAAAAGAATCTCATCATCTGGCGAAACACTTTTTACTTGAATTAACTCTCCTGTTTTCTCTGTTATTTTTATTGCTTTAACTCCCTTTCCTCCTCTTCCTTGAATATGGAATTTATTGATATTTATTCTTTTTCCAAATCCTTTAGACGTTACTACGAGAATATCTTTCCCTTCTTCAACTACAATTCCTCCTATAACTTTATCTTTCTCTTGTAATCTCATGCCTATTACTCCTTGAGCTGTTCTTCCCATTTCTCTTACTTGTTTCTCCTTTATTCTAATAGCAAGTCCCTTTTGAGTAAAAAGCATAATCTCATCAGAACCAGAAGTTAAATGAACATTCACCAAAAAGTCCCCTTCTTCTAAGGATATAGCATTAATCCCAGTTTTTCTAATATTTACAAATTCTCTAAAGGAGGTCTTTTTCACTATCCCTTTAGAAGTTATAAAGAAGAGATAATTGTTTTGTGATGATAAATTCACTGAAATTATTTCTGTAATCTTTTCTCCTTCATTTAAACTAATATACTCCTTTAAAGGAGTCCCTTTGCTTTGTCTCGAGGTCTCAGGTAATTCATAAGTTTTTAAAGAATAGACTTTTCCTAAATTACTAAACAATAAGAGATTGCTCCTTGTGGAAGTAATGGTGAGATTTGTGATAATATCTTGATTTTGATTAGCTAAAGTATTTAACCCTTTTCCGCCTCTTCTTTGCAGTTGATAAGTAGAAAGAGGAAGTCTTTTTATATATCCATCGTGAGTGATACAGACCACTTCAGGATTATCAGGTAATAAATCTTCTATAGTAAAGTCCTCTTTTTCTTCTTCTTGAATTTCTGTCCTTCTCTTATCAGAATATTTTTTCTTTATCTCTTTTAGTTCTTCTTCTATTATCTTCCATAATAACTTTTCATCAGCAAGAATTTCTTTTAATCTTTCAATTTCATTATATAATTCCTCTGCTTCTTTTTCTATTTTTTCTCTTTCTAATGCTGTTAATTGTTGCAGTCTCATATCTAAAATTGCTTGAACTTGAACTTGTGTAAGTCTAAATTTTAAAACTAAAATTTCCTTTGCTTTTTCAGGATTTGAGGAGTTTCTAATAATCTTTACTACCTCATCGAGATTCTGTAAGGCTATTAATAACCCCTCTAAGATATGAACTCTCTTCTGAGCCTTTTCTAAATCATACTTTATTCTTCTTGTTACAACCTCTTTTCTATGTTCTAAAAAACCCTTTAAGAGTTCTAATAGATTGAATAATTTAGGTTGTCCATCAAGAATTGCTAAAAGGATTACTCCGAAAGTAGTTTCCAGAGGTGTATGTTTATAAAGTTGATTTAATATAATCTTGGGGTCCGCATCTTTTTTGAGCTCAATAACTACTCTAATTCCATGTCTATCTGATTCATCTCTCAAATCTTTTATTCCTTGAATTTTCTTTTCTTGAACCAGTTCTGCAATTTGAGTAAGAAGATTTGCTTTATTAACTTGATAGGGAATTTCAGTTATTACTATACTTTTTTCACCCTTTTTATTTTCTTCAATCTTTGATTTTGCCCTAATAACTATCTTCCCTTTTCCTGTAAGATAGCTTTCCCTTATCCCTTTTTTCCCAACAATAATTCCCCCTGTAGGAAAGTCTGGTCCTGGAATAAATTTTAAAATCTCCTCTATATCTGCATGGGGATTTTTTATTAAATAAAGGAGAGCATCTATAACTTCCGAAATATTATGGGGTGGGATATTTGTTGCCATTCCTACTGCAATTCCAGAGGACCCATTTATTAAGAGCTGTGGTATCTTTGTAGGAAGGACAGAAGGTTCCTTTAAGGAATTATCATAGTTAGGTACGAAATCCACGACATTTTTCTCAATATCCGCAATAAGTTCTGAGGCGATAGGTGCAAGCCTAACCTCAGTATACCTCATAGCTGCAGGTTCGTCTCCATCAACAGATCCAAAATTGCCATGTCCATCAATAAGGGGGTATCTGAAGGAAAAATCTTGTGCCATTCTTACTAATGCTTCATAAACTGCTGCATCTCCATGAGGATGATATCTTCCTAAAACATTACCTACTACATGAGCACTCTTCTTATAAGGTTTATTATGAAATATTCCAGCTTCATACATAGAATAGAGAATTCTTCTTTGAACAGGCTTTAAACCATCTCTTGCATCGGGTAAAGCACGCCCCATGATTACGCTCATAGCGTAATCTAAATATGAGGCTTCCATCTCTCTTTCTAATCCCACTAAAAGAATTTTACTTTTCTCCATAGCTCTCCCAATAATAATTTATTAAGATTTTTTCTGAAAGTTTCTTTATTTTAGCATATATAATTTAATTTTTCTACCTTGAAGTATAAGAAGTATAAAAAGAGTTTTTTAATTTTTAAAAGAGGTGTACAATCAATAGAGTTCCAGATCTAATTCTTATGCAGGCTTTTTTTGATATGAATTCATTACTAATTCCTCGAGTTAAGTTTCTAAATAAAGGCTCATCTTTTAATGGATATTTAAGTCCTTGCAAAGTAATACCATCTACTCTTTCTGATATAGGAATGAGAGAGATAATTTCTCCCTCATTCCCCCAAAATATTTTTTCCTCAGGTCCTATCATCAAAGTAATTTTTAGATTTCTATCTAAGACTAAAACATCTACCCCTTTATTTTTTATCCTTTCTAAGTAAAAGAGATTAGAAAGAAGATGGTCAATTCTCCCTCCTAAAAGACCTAAAAAATAAATAGTTTCAGGATTAAATTTCAGAGCTTCTTTTACAGCTAATTCTAAATCTGTTTCATCTTTATCCTTAGGGTATATTTTCCATTCGATATTTTTACCTTTAAGCTCTTCCCAAATTTCCTCAGGTAAAGAATCTAAATCTCCCACAATAATATCAGGAGAAAGTCCCATCTTTAAGGCAGACTTTGTTCCTCCATTGGCACAAATAATTTTCTCTATAGGAAATATTTCCTCTATCTCCTTTATATCTAATTTATTTTCTCCATTAGCAAAGATTAGTATTTTTTTCATTTTTCTTCTGAGAGAGTCTTTTGTAATCTTGGAAAAATAATAAGGATTAGGGGAAGACAAACAAAAGTGCTTGGAGCTACTACAAAAAGATTATAAATTAAGGAGTAGAGCCATGCTGGAGTTCCAGGGGGAGCATATTGAGAAAAGAATATTATTCCAGAGAAGAAGTGGGCTGCTAACCTTCCAAGACCTCCAAGAAATACACCTAATTCCAAAGGCTCAGATACTTTTCTTAAATATGCTCCATATATCAAAAGAATACTACCTAAGACTCCTGCAACAAGGATTACTATACGGGAAATAGGATACCAGCTAAGTTTAAATTCTAAATCTTTAATTTCATTCTGTATTTCGTCTTTTTCTTTATCAGATGCTTTTTCTATTTTTATTTTCAATTCTTCTAAGGTTTTTTGAGCCTGAGGGAGTTCTGAAGAAATATTTACAAAAAATAAGGTAGAACCTAAAAGAAACAAAATAGCAATGACAATAGTAACAATCTTCGATATCTTTAAATTCTTAACTAATCCTGCCAAACTAATGAGGGAAAAGGCAATGGGATAATCTAATATATATTGGAACCAATGTACTACATATAAGTCTTGGAGAGAGTGAACTAACCCATAAACTAATCCAACAAAGAATCCTGAAAGAATTCCCCATCTTAGAGTAAAAATAAACAATGGAAGCATTTGTAGGCTGATACTTCCTCCTTGAGGCATTTCGCCGATCTTTAAATACCAAAGAAGAAGGGCGAGAGCAATACTTAATCCTCCTTCGGTAAGCATTTGAATAGCTTTACCTTTCATAAAGACTTCCCTCCTTTATATAAAAAATTAAGTTCCCCACCACCTAAGGCAAGGAACTTATTTTTCCCTCCCTTCGCTGGCATTACCCAGATCAGGTTCCAAGGGTCGGTAGCTTCCGCTACCCTCTCAGCCCCGGTATTAGGAGCTCCCCTGGGAGATCTATATTCAATTGTCTTAACTATTATACCATAAATAGACTTATTTCAAAGAATTTTTAATCTTTAATTCTTTTATTATAGATTCTAACTCTTCCAGTTTGCTTTCAAGATAAGCTATTCTCACATTTAATTCTTCAATCAATTGCAATTGAGGATCAGGAAGATTCCCATGTTCTAAAACATCATTACCAACTTTTTTTCCATCTTGAACCACAATTTTCCCTGGAACTCCTACTACTGTACAATTAGGAGGGACAGATTTTAGTACTACAGATCCCGCTCCAATTCTTACGTTGTCTCCTATAGTTATAGGTCCAAGTACTTTTGCCCCTGCTCCTATGACCACATTATTTCCAATAGTAGGATGTCTTTTCCCTTTCTCTTTTCCTGTTCCTCCAAGAGTAACTCCTTGATACAAAAGAACATTATCTCCAATCTCTGTAGTTTCACCAATTACTACTCCCATTCCATGATCTATAAAAAATCCCTTTCCAATTTTCGCTCCCGGATGAATTTCTATTCCTGTCAAAAATCTATTTATATGGGAAATTAATCTTGGGATTACTGGAATTTTTAACTTCCATAGAAAATGGGCAAATCTGTGAAGCAATATAGCATGGAATCCTGGATAGCAAAGAATTACTTCTAAAAAATTCCTTGCTGCAGGATCCTTTTCAAAAATTGCTTTATAATCAGCTTTTATAGTTTCCCATATTTTTCTCATAAAACCACCTCAATTTGTACTTTTTAAGTATAAATTATTTTATCACAAATTACATCTTTGTAAAGATAAAAATTTGAGTTTCTTCATGCAAGATATAAAAGGGTAACAATTCATGGTATAAAAGGATAATAAAAATGAAAATAAGAGCTCATCATTTACTTTGTTTACTCCATTTTGAAGGGAAAGGATACTCTGAAGAATTTATTAAAAACATGCAAATGCTTAAAGAAAGATTAGAAAAAGGAGAGATTTTTGAATTAATAGCTTCTCCAGATGATATATGTAGTAAATGTCCTTATCTTTTGAATGAAACATGTTCTAAAGGAGAGGATGAAATAAAAAGAAAAGATTTGAGGATTATAGAGTATTTAAACTTGAGAGAATCTGCTGAATATAATTTTTTACATCTAAAAGAGGCTATTTTAAGAAAGATAAAACGGAATATTTTTAAAGAGCTTTGCAAAGATTGCTCTTGGTTTTATTTATGTGTAAATAAAAATATTTTCATTTGATGATTATTCTTTTAAACGAATGGGAAAAATGAGAATACAAACTTTTCCTACCTTAATAATAAATTTTGACGATACTTATATTTATCAGCCTCAGATATTATCCTTAGGAAGAGTTATTGATTTGAGAGATATATCCCAGGTTAGATACTTGTGTTCTTATGAGAAATTAGAAATATTAAAAAAACTTATTCCTGTTAGATTTAGGGGTATAAAATTTTTAGGAAAAAGTGATTTTCATTATGTTTCATATCTATTTTTAAGAGAGATAGAAGAGCCCTTTGATTTAATTGTAATGGATCATCACTTAGATTTCATGGATACTTTTGAAGGATATATCAGTTGTGGCTCTTGGGTTAAAGAGTCACTTAAATTGGAAAACTTAAAAAGGATTTTTATCATATCAGATGATAATACTTCTACTACTTTTGTTAATAGTAAAATATTTGTTTTGGAAAATAATCCCTTATTGTTAAAAAAGCTCTTAAAAGATTTTCCTGTTTATATAAGTATGGATAAAGACATAGTTAGGAAAGATTATCTCAATACTAATTGGGAACAAGGAAGTTTTACTTTAGAAGACATTATAAATATTCTTTCTCTACTGATACAGCATAAAATATTAGGTGTGGATATATGTGGGGAACCAGATTTTAACTTAATTGAATATAAAAAGAGCGAGTATATTAACCTAAAAATTTGGGAAACAATAAATAGAGAGCAAGAAATTCGATTTACTGCTTAATTACTCTATTAAAGCAGAAGTAGAGAGTCTTAATAAGAATTCTTTTAATTTGGCTCTTTAAAATTGCTCTTCTAAATATATCATTTCCCCTTATTTAAAATTTTTTTGAACAGTCTCCCATTT
>JBNARO010000042.1:0-14230 GCA_049718665.1 Dictyoglomaceae bacterium
TAGAAGTTTTAATAAAAATATGCCAGAAGAAATAAATAGAATTGTAGCAGACCATTTATCAGATATCCTTTTTTGTCCTACGGAGACAGCAGTAAAAAATTTAGAAAAAGAAGGTATAACAAAAGGAGTGTATTTAGTTGGAGATATAATGTTTGATACCCTCATGTATTTTTTAAAAATAAGCGAAGAGAAGAGTAATATTTTGGAAAAATTAAATTTAATTCCTAAGGAATATTATTTACTTACTATTCATAGGGCTGAAAACACAGATAATTACGAAAGATTGAAAAATATTCTTTTGGCTATTTCTAAATTTAAAAAGAAGGTCATTTTTCCCATTCATCCACGTACAAAAAATAGAATAAAAGAATTTAGTCTTGAGAAATATTTGGAAAGGGGAAATATATTGGTTATTGAGCCTTTAGGGTATTTAGATATGATAAAACTTGAGAAAAACGCACGTGCCATTTTCACTGATTCTGGAGGTGTACAGAAAGAGGCTTTTTGGCTTAAAGTTCCCTGTATTACCTTGAGGGATGAAACAGAATGGATTGAGACAGTAAGGTTTGGATGGAATAGATTAGTAGGGACAGATACAGAAAAAATATTAGAAGCGGAGAAAAATATTAAAGAAGGGGACAATTTAAATTTCAGTAATTATTATTCTACTCCTAAAATGAGAGAGATTATAAAAAAAGAACTGCGTTATAAGGAGGCTTAATTTTATGAATTTTAAAGCGATTTCTGTAGTAGGTTTAGGTTATGTGGGACTTCCATTAGCTTTAGAATTTGCAAAGGCTGGGCTTGAAGTATATGGGATAGAACAAAACCCTAAAAAGGTTGAGATGGTTAATAATGGTATCTCATATATTGACGATGTGAAAAATGAGGAACTTTTAGGAGTTGTAAATAAAGGAAATCTTAAAGCTTATGTAGACTTTGAGCCTGTGAAAAATTCTGATGCAATTATTATTTGTGTACCTACACCCCTTGGTCCTCATAAAGAACCAGATATCTCTTACATAATAAATGTCACTACAGAAATATCTAAGAGACTAAAAAGGGGACAATTAGTTGTTTTGGAAAGTACAACTTATCCAGGAACTACTGAAGAAGTTGTAGTACCTATATTGGAAAAAAGTGGGCTGAAAGCGGGTGAAGACTTTTATGTGGCTTTTTCTCCCGAAAGGGTGGATCCTGGAAATAAAAATTTCACTACTAAGGATATTCCAAAAGTTGTAGGAGGAATAAATGAAGTTTCCACAGAAAAGGCGATGAAACTTTACTCCATAATTATCCCCAAGATCCATAAGGTATCTTCTCCAAGGGTTGCTGAAATGGAAAAACTTCTTGAGAATATCTTTCGCCTCGTAAATATATCTTTCATAAACGAACTGGCGATCCTTTGTAGAAAGATGAATATTGATATTTGGGAAGTAATATCTGCAGCTTCTACAAAACCTTACGGATTTATGCCCTTTTATCCTGGACCAGGGCTTGGAGGACATTGTATACCCATAGACCCTTTTTATCTCTCTTGGAAGGCTAAGGAGTACGATTTTGATGTAAGATTCATAGAACTTGCGGGTGAGATAAATGATAATATGCCAAGGTATGTGGTCCAATTGGTAATGGAGGCATTGAATAATCATAGAAAGCCGGTAAATGGATCTAAAATACTTATAATTGGTGTTGCCTATAAACCCAATATAGCAGATCCCAGGGAATCACCTGCTTTGAAAATTATTCCCTTGCTTCAAGATCTGGGAGGAGATGTGGAATTCTACGATTCCTATATACCTGAGATCAAGATTGAGAATAGCAAAACAAAAGAAGTTAAATATATGAAATCCTGTGCATTAGATGAAGGTAAAGTTAAAAATGCTGATTGTGTTCTTATTGTAACTGACCATGATAACATTGATTATGAGATGATATACAAGAATGCAAAATTAATAGTAGATACAAGGAATGCTTTGAGAAAAAGAGGAATTAGTATAGATGAAAGGGTAATTTTGTTATGAATAAATAATTGAGGGAGGAGAAAAATGGATAAATTTATTGGACTCATAGGGCTTGGATATTGGGGAAAGAATATATTGAGAAATTTATATGAGCTTAATGTTCTTCGTTCTGCGTGTGATTTTGATGAGAGAGTTATTGAAGAAAGAAGAAAAGATTTCCCAGATGTAAATTATACTCAGAAAATAGAAGATATTTTGCAAGATCAAGAGATAACTGCTGTAGCCATAGCAACACCCGCAGTTACCCATTATGATTTAGCTAAAAGGGCTCTTCTTTCAGGCAAGGATGTCTTTGTGGAAAAACCTATGGCAACCTCATTAAGAGAAGGGGAAGAACTGGTTAAATTATTAGAAGAGAATAACAAAATTCTTATGGTAGGACATATTTTACAATACCATCCCGCTGTGGTTAAAATGAGGGAAATAATAAAAGATGGTGTTATAGGAGATATAATATATATCTACTCTCATAGACTAAATGTGGGAAAAATAAGAGCTGATGAAAATGCATGGTGGAGCCTTGCTCCTCATGATGTATCCTTGATTCTTGAAATAATAGGAGAGATGCCTGTTAAAGTATATTCTCAAGGATTTGGGTTCATTACGAAAGGAGTAGAAGATGGCCTGCTTACAGCCTTGGAATTTGAGAGTGGCATCAAGGCGCACATCTTTGTAAGCTGGTGGCATCCTTTTAAGGAGCAAAAATTAGTAGTAATTGGCACAAAGGGTATGATAGTTTTTGATGATACCACGAAAGAAAAATTATTCTTATATCCTCATAAAGTGGAATATAATAATGGCTTTCCTATGGCTAAAAAAGAAGAAATGCAAATTATTCCTGTGGAAAATGAAGAACCTTTAAAATTAGAGCTTCTCCATTTTATAGAATGTGTAAAAGAAAGGAAAAGACCAAAGACAGATGGATATGAGGGGTTAAGAGTATTGAGAATACTTGAACAAGCAATAAGGGGGCTAAATGATGAATAAAAAGAGAATAAGGATACATAAAAAGGAGGATACATGTATGCCAAACAGTAAGTCTTACTTTGTTCACGAAAGTTCCTACGTAGACGAAGGGGTAGAAATAGGGGAAGGTACAAAGATTTGGCATTTTTGTCATATATTAAGAGGTAGTAAAATAGGAAAAAATTGTGTTCTTGGACAAAATGTCATGGTAGGACCAAATGTAAAAATAGGAAATAATGTAAAAATACAAAACAATGTAAGTGTATACGAAGGAGTAGAGATAGAGGATGATGTATTTTGTGGACCATCTTGTGTATTTACCAATGTCATAAATCCGAGGGCATTTATAGAAAGAAAGAATGAATTTAAAAAGACCAAAGTTAAAAAAGGTGCTACCATAGGTGCAAATGCCACAATAGTTTGTGGAGTAACCATTGGAGAATATGCTTTTGTAGGAGCGGGAGCAGTGGTGACTAAGGATGTACTGCCTTATGCCCTTGTGGTAGGAGTTCCCGCAAGACAGATTGGTTGGGTATGTAAGTGCGGAGTAAGATTAGAATTTGATGATAATGGAAAGGCAGTTTGTAAAGCCTGTGGAGAAAAGTATAGATTAGAAGATGGGAGAGTAGTAAGTGATGGATGATGAAAGATAATGTAAGATTGTAATAGAATAGTCTAAATATTGAGGTTTTCACATTTGAGGAGCTTGAGAAAAATTTATAGTAGGATATCTTGATATGATAAATTTAGAAAAGAATGCAGAGGTAATCTTAATAGATTCAGGAGGTATCTGAAAAGAAGTCTTCTTGGATAAAAGTTCCTTGTAGTACTTTAAGGGATAAGGCAGAACGGGTGGAGACAGTAAAGTTTGAGTGGAATAGACTTGTAGGAGCGGATTGTGATATAATAATATCTGTAGTGGTTTCTATAAGACTAAGGATAGAGGTAGATTTTAAAAGATGAATATTCAGTGGAGAAGATGGTGAAGATGTTAGTAAAGGAGCTACAAAAATATTAAATGATGGGAGGAAGTATAAATGCTTTCGCAAGAGTCACATACACTTTGGTTAATTGAAGAAGCTTTAAAAAAAGTTCAGGAATTTAATTATAAATCATATACAAGTGAACTTTATCAACTGTCTTAAAGTATGAGAAATAAATGGGTAAGGGAATATAAATATATAATTAACCAGATTTTGGAAAAATTTGGCTTACATAAAGAAAGAGGCTCAATATGTTTAGAGTGTTGGTGACAAGTGGAAGTTATAAACATTCGATTGCTATTCAGAAATATCTCAAAATTTCTATACCTGATATTTATCTAATTGTTCAAGATGATTCAAAGTTGAATTTCTCTAGGCTATACGGTTATGCTAATGTTATTAAAAGATGTTCATTGGAGGAAGCTTTACTTGCTAACGATTTTGACATGGTAATTCCAGTAGGTGCTAAAGATATTCTACCTACTTTGAAATATGTCAGAGAGAAGGCAATTTTGCCCTCTGAAGAAAGTATTAGAGTATGTTTCAATAAATATCAAACTATACAATTGGCTAAAACTTGTGGCGTACCTGTTCCGTTCTCTATACATCTTAAGTCATTGAAAGAAATTGAGAAAGTAAAGGGAATAGTGAAATTTCCTTGCGTAATAAAACCATCTTCTGAACTTGAGGCAAAGTTTGTTTTTTATGCTAATAATCAAAAAGAATTAAATTATTATTTAAATCAGTCATTTAAGATACTTGGAGAGAATTCTCAGCATGGTGTTATTCTTCAAGAATATATTTCTGGAATGGGGGTTGGTTTTTTTTGCTTTATATAAGAAAGGAAATCCTGTAAGAATTTTTATGCACCAACGTCTGAGAGAATGGCCAATTTCAGGGGGAGCAAGTACTGCTGCGAAAGCATTTTATAGTGATAAGTTAAAAAACTATGGTTTAACTTTGCTTAATACTTTAAATTGGAATGGTGTAGCCATGGTTGAGTTTAAATATAAATATGATGAGGAAGAATTTTATTTAATGGAAGTAAATCCTAAATTCTGGGGATCTTTAGAGTTGGCATTACGTGCAGGAGTTAATTTCCCTGCTGATTTGGTTAGAATTTTTAGAGGGGAGTCTTTAAGCTATTCAGAGAATTATAACATTAATCAACATTTTTATTGGCCTTTAGATGGTGACATCTTGAATCTTGTGAAAACGAAAAGATTATATCTTATTAGAGAGTATTTTAACCCCAATGTATCAACCTGTTGGGGTGAGTCAATATTAGCAGATATTTTAAAAGTATTAATACTTTTAAAGGACATAATCTTGAAATAATGAAAGCGATATGTCATATTCATACAAAATATTCATTTGATGGTATGATGTCTCCTTCAAAGATCGTAGAATATGCTAAAAGGAGAGGAATAAATATTCTCTTAATCTGTGACCATGATAGCTTTGAAGGAGCAAGACAAGCTCTGGATTATGCTTACAGTAAAGAAATAGATATATATATTCCTTTCTCTGCTGAAATCAAAACTGAATATGGTGATATAATTGTTGTTTTAAATGATTTTGACGAGAACTTAAATATTTCAGAGTTGAAGAAATTTGAGACCCTTATTCATGTTGTAAAAAATAAGGGTGGAGTAATTATATTGCCTCATCCATATTGCCAACATAGAGATATAGAACGAATTGCTATGAAAGTAGACTGCATAGAGGTTTTTAACTCTCGCTGTAGCGAGCAACAAAATCAAAAAGCTCTAAATCTTTGTATGCAACTTAATAAGGTACCTATTTATGGGGCTGATGCGCATCTTTTTTCTGAGTTAGATAATGTAATAGTTTCTTATTCAAATTTTGATAGAAATTTCCCATTCTTATCTTCCTCAGTATTGTTGGCTGGAAGGCAAACTCAAAATTATAAGATTCGTATTTCAAGTCTTATTAAAGCAGTTAGAAAACGAAACTTTTATGAGATTGTAAATTTAACCCTTTCTATGATTAAATGGTTATTGATAGAGGAAATTTTTGCAAATAGAAGAAAGAATATAGGGAGGAAGTAATGAGCACTCTAATTGTTAGTATTCCAGAAAATTTCTATTTACAAGAGTTCAACTATATTATAAAAGTGCTCTTGATAGATTTTCTTGGTTTGGATTATACACTTGAAATGTATGATGGTGATAAAGTAAAGATTAGACTCAAAGGGGACGAATCAGATAAGGCCCTGATTATTGAAAATATATTATTTAATACACCCACCGAAGAATGGCTGAAAGAATCATCCTTGCCACTATCTTCTCTTCCTCGATGGAATATATTAGATGATTTACCAGAAGTTAGATTATGCAAGAAAGATTTACCTATAATTTATGGAATATTGTTATCTAATGGAAGATATTTTGATCAGGGGAAAAATTTTATACATTTAGGTGTTGATATCTTTGGTTCTTGTTTCTTTATGCTAACAAGATATGAAGAAATAATAGTTTCGGAAAGAGATGAGCATGAAAGATTTCCAGCAAAAGCCTCATTAGCTTATCGAGAGGGATTTCTTTCTCGTCCTATAGTAAATGAGTATGTTGAAATCTTATGGGCTTTGCTAAAACGGCTTTGGCCAGGTTTGGAAAGAAAGCAACATAGTTATAAAGTTTTATTAACACATGATGTTGATCATCCTTTTGTGGTCTGTGATCAAAGTTGGTATCAAATACTCCGTAATGTTAGTGCTGATTTAATTAATCGCAAGAATATTAGTCTTAGCTTTCAAAGAATAAAGTGTAAAGTCAAAAATGACCCTAAACTTGATCCAGCTAATACTTTTGATTTTATTATGGATCTAAGTGAAAAAAATGGATTACAAAGCGAGTTTTATTTTATTACTGATCATCCTGCAGGGACTTTAGATGGAAGTGATTATTCTCTTGAATCACCCTATATACAAGTTTTAATTGACAGGATTTATAAGCGTGGCCATCGGATTGGGTTACATGCAAGTTATAATAGTTATTGTGATTCTCAACAAATAAAAAGGGAGTTTGAAAAGTTAATTATGTTAGCGGAAAAACTTAGCATTAAGCAAGATTCTTACGGTGGAAGGCAGCATTATTTACGCTGGAAAAATCCAACTACATGGCAAAATTGGGAAGACACAGGACTTAATTACGATAGTACTTTATCATTTGCTGATTATGCAGGATTTAGGACAGGGGTTTGTTATGAATATCCTGTTTATAATCTTGTTACACGTAAAAGCTTGAATCTTTTTGAGAAGCCTCTTATAGTTATGGATGTAACTCTCTTTGGGAGTAGCTATATGAACTTGAAAGTAGAGGAGAGTTTTAGATATGTAGAACATTTATCTAAATGTTGTCGCCTTTTTGGAGGAACTTTTGTTTTACTTTGGTATAATACTTCTCTTATAGAAAAATGGCAGAGGAATATTTATAGAGATGTTCTTTATAATATTATTTAGGATTAAAAGCCTATGAGAAATACTTTTAAAAATGAGAGTCGGGTATGTATAAATAAAGGGAAAGTTTACGGCAGAAACTTAATTAAAATTATTTTGGTTGTAGGCGTAAGACCTCAGTTTAGAAAACTTGCTGAAGAGGAATATAATAAAGATGTATGGTCTTAAAAAGTTGAAAGTCAATATTAATAACTCTACTTTAAAAGTTTTTAATTATATTTTTACGGTATTAGTTTATTGTTTAATTTTATTGTCCGAATCTCTGTTTAAGTATCCTGAAATCTATTTTGCGCTTTTTCTAACAGCGGGTGTTTATAAGGCAGATCCAAGATTAAATTTTCTGCCTAAATTTCTCGATCTTACAGTATTTTTTGGGTTTTTAACTACTCTGGGGGTTTTGTATAATATTTTGAAAGGAGAATTAAAACTCATTCTACCCCCTATAAAAATTTTTTTATCATATATATTTATAGTTCTATTAGGGATTTTAAGTCTTTCATATACTTTAGCTCCTATTTATGGAACTGAAAAAATTCTCAGATTCATAATTATTACATCGCCTGCTTTCTTTTTTCCTATAATGCTTTTCCAAAAGAAAGAAGTATATGTGAGATTCTTTGCTGTGTTCGTTATTATTGCTATTATTATGAGTTTTGATATCATAACAGGTGGATTAGCTCCTGGAGAGATTGGTTTTCACGAAGCACTTGGTTCAAACTATTTAGCAGTTGGGAGAATTAGTGGAATTGCGATATTATCAGCCCTATCGCTCTTTTTTGTGATAAAACAAAAATTATATAAGTTTTGTCTTCTCTTTATTATGGGACTTTTTATTTTTAATATGTTCATATCTGGTGGTAGAGGTCCTTTAGTAAGTCTTGCTTTTAGTTTTGTTTTTATCTTCATATATCTGGTAATAATGAATTTATTCAAAATTAAAGAAAACAAATTTACAATAAATAAAAGAGATTTCAAGTTACTATCATACATATTTTTAGTTTTTGTATTTGCTTTATTTGTCGTTGTATATTTTAAAGATTATTTCTCAATTATTTTTTATAGACTAATGTTATTAGAAAATTTAGAAGGTACTTCGATAGAGACAAGGTTAAAATTGTATAATACAGCAATAAATTCTCTTAAGGACTTCCCAAGAAATATAGTGGGTTTAGGAATAGGGGGCTTTAGTGTGTTTTACAATGGATATGATGCACCCAGGGGTTTGTATCCTCATAATATCTTTTTAGAAATTGGTTCTGAATTAGGTATTTTAGGACTTTTTGCCTTTATTTTTGTTATATGTAAAAGTATTATAGTGGCTTTTGATAATATAAAAAAATCGAAATTAGAGTGGAACTATTACATAAACATTAGTTTACTGATGAGTCTTATTTTTATGCTTATTAATTCTTCGGTATCTGGAGATATAAATGATAATCGATTGCTATTTACTACTTTGGGATTAATTTGGGCAAGAAGGAGGATTTCAAATAATGAAAGCTAAAGTTTGTCACATAACTACCGTACATTCTCCATTTGATGTTCGTATATTTCACAAGGAATGTAAAACTCTTGCAAAATCGGGTTATGAGGTTTACCTTATTGCTCAGCATGATAAAGAAGAGATTGTTGATAGCGTGCATATAATACCTTTGACAAAAGTGAGGAATAGATTAAAAAGAATGATTTATTTGCCCATTGAAGCATTTAGAAAAGCATTAAAGTTGAAAGCAGATATTTATCATTTCCATGATCCAGAGCTAATAATTGCAGGCATATTTCTAAAACTTTTTGGTAAGAAAGTGATTTATGACATTCACGAGTATTATTCAGAAATTATTTCTGCCAAGAATAATTTTTTAGGCAAAGTTTATTTTATAAAATTTATAATAAAATTTCTTTTAGAATATGCTCCAAAATTCATTTTTGATTTATTGATATTCCCTACGGAATCATTAAGAGAGGAGTATGGATCACTGAGTAAAAGTATAACATTAGTAAATTTCCCTACTATTCAAGAATTTAATAATGGAAAGTTAGGGGTCGAAGTGAAAAAATTTGATGTGATTTTTGTTGGTACCGTCTCACCATCTAGAATGAGTTTTATGCTCGAAGTAGCATATCAATTAAGTTTGAAAAAGAATAATTTTAAATGGTTATTTTTAGGAATTCCTTCAGCAACTATAGATTGGGTTTTAAAGAATTACAATAGAGAATTTCTTAGAGACCATATTGTTATGGTTGATAGAGTCTCTTACGAAGATGTATTAAATTATTTAAAGCAATCATTTATAGGGTTTAATTATCATACTTACGAGAAGAGGTTTCTAGTAGCTATTCCAATGAAAGTATTTGAATATATGATGATGGGGCTTCCTGTTGTAACTACAGCACTTCCTGAGTTGGGGAGATATTTAAAAAATAATTTTCATGCAATCCTTGTATATTCTCAGAATCCTTCAGATTATAGTAATGCGATTCTAAATTTACTTGAAAATCCTAATGAAGCTTTTAAAATAGGTAATGCTGGAAAAGACCTTATATTTAGTAGATTAAATTGGGATTACTCAGAGGCAAATAAATTGATATTTGCATATAATAGTTTATTAGAGGAGGGAAAAAAATGGGTAAAAAAATAATCATTAATGCAGACGGTTTTGGTTTTACTCCAGGTATAAATAAAGGTATTATAGAGACTATAAATAATGGGATAGTAACAAGTACTAGCTGTGTAGTTAATTTTCCCTATATAGAAGAAGTTTCTATAATTAAAAATGAGTTTAAAAAAATAAGTATAGGTATACACTTTAATTTATCTGTAGGTAAACCTATTTCTCCTCCTTCTAAAGTATCGACTTTAATCGATGAAAATGGCGAATTTTGGGGGGACCTTTTCCCTCGTAAACTTCTATCTGGTAAAATTAAGTACAGCGAAATGATAAGAGAGCTTGATGCTCAAGTAAAAGTGTTGATTGATTTAGGAGTTATGCCTACACATTGGGATGGACATCAGAATAAACATTTGTATTTTCAATTCTTTTTTGCAGCAATGAGCGTTGCGGAGAAATATAAAATTTTTAGAATGCGAACGCATCGGAGATATATCTTCTTATTAAATCCACAAAATAGAAAAGGCCGTATGTTAAAATATTATATTACCAACCCACATAGATTTGTTTCTCACTCTTACTCTAGGTTTTTGATGAAATTAGCGCAATATCGAGGCTTTAAAATGGCTGATAGGTTAATAACCCCTGCTTACGCAGACGAAAGTAAAAAATTTTTGTTGAGTACATGGTTAACTTTACTAGAATATTTGCCTGATGGGATCAATGAAATATATTGCCATCCTGGATTTACAGATGAGATTTTAAAGAAATATGCCAAATATGTTTCTGAAAGAGAGGAAGAAGTAAAGGTTTTGACCTCTCATGAACTAAGACGTATTATAATAGAAAATAATATAGAGTTGATTTCTTTTAAAGATATATAAAGATTGAGGGAAGCTATGATATCAATATATTTTGTGGGAGATATAATGTTATCGAGAAATATAGGAAATAAAATAGAAAAAGGAGAGGTTAACTTTCTTAAGCCTATAAAGGGGATTTTGGAAAAGGCTGATATACTATGTGGGAATTTAGAGAGTCCTATATCAGACACCATGTTAGAAATGAGAGAAGGCTTTTGTGCACCGGCAAAAAGTATAGAGGTCATTAAAGATTTTTGTATATTAAATCTAGCAAATAATCATATATACGATTGTGGATCTAGAGGGATAGAGGATACGTTGTATATTTTAAAAAAACATAATATATTAAGTGTTGGTGTTGGGAAAACTATAAATGAGGCTTATACACCTGCTATTGTAGAACTAAAGGGTAAAAAAATTGCTTTTATAGGATGTGTGACCAATGAAATATTGTGTGGTATAAAAAACTACGATTTAAAATATTATATTGCAACGTTAGGAGAACAACTAGACAAGACAATTGAGAATTTGAGAAAAAATGTCAATTTTATTGTAATTTTAATACACGGAGGAAATGAATTTATCTCCTTTGCTCCACCTTCATTATTATCGAATCTAGAGAAGCTAATTTCTTTAGGTGCTGATTTAATCATTACTCATCATCCTCATGTTCTTGGGGGATATAAGTTAATTGAAAAGAAAAGAGATAAAAAACTAATTTGGTATTCTCTTGGGGATTTTATATTTGATAGTGAAATATACAGAAGAAGGAAGACTGGGATTTTGACTGTAAAAATAGATAAATATGACAAGCTAAGTTCTTTTGAATTTATTCCATTATATATAAATGAAAAATATCAGGTAGAAAGGGCTGATAATATTCTAGCTAAAGACATTCTTGAGAGAATACAAGATGTTTCTTTTTTAATGAGTCAGGAGAATTACGCGAGGATTTATAGTAAACTTTATGTAAGAGAATTTTTAAGTTTCCAAAAGGAGAGGTTTGAGACAATTTATAAGCGACATGGATTAATTTTTCTTCTTAAATTTATACTTAAAAAATTCAAACATGTTTTTCATTATGTTAAGAAGTTTATAGAAAGAGGGTATAAGTGAGTCAGACGGCTAGAAAATTACAAGAAATTGTTTATAATTCTCCATATTTTGTAAGAACTGCTTTAATAAACATATATGGTTGTTATTTAGCTAAAAAGCGTTTCGGTAAAGAATTTCAAAAACACTACAATTTCTTACAAGAATCACAATGGTGGAGCCTTGAGGATCTTAAAGAATTTCAAATAAAGAAATTAAAAGAAATTATTAATATTGCGTACTATAAAGTCCCATATTATAAGAGGTTATTCTTAGAATATGGATTGACTCCAAATGATATTAACACAATAGAAGATTTAAAAAAATTGCCAACGCTCAACAAAAATATTATACGACAAAATTTCAACGAACTAATTAATAAATATGTAAATAAGACTAAAATAATAAAACATTACTCTAGTGGTACTACTGGACAGAAGCTAAAGTTTTATTTGCCAAAAGAATTAGCGTATGGTATAAATTTTGCTCAACTGTATAGATTTTACAGTGGGGCAGGTATAAATTTAGGAGATAGGAGAGTAACTATAGGAGGGCGGATTTTTACTTATAAATCTCCATATTGGGTTTTTAATAAAGCTGAAAATCAGTTACTTCTTTCTATTCATCATCTCAACGAAAACACTGTAGATGAATATCTCGAGAAAATTAGAAATTTTAAACCTATTTTTATACAAGGACATCCGACGGGTATATACTTTTTAGCAAAAAGACTTGCTGACTTAGGCAAGGCTATTCCAGTAAAAGCTGTCTTTACTACTGGGGAAACTTTATTTGATTATCAAAGAGAAATTATTATGAAAGCTTTTGAATGTAATGTTTTCGAATCCTATGGTTTAGGAGAATCAGTGATTTTAGCTTTTGAGTGTGAAAAACATGATGGTTTCCATGAGGCTTCGGAATATGGAATTATAGAGCTTGAGAGGGATTCATCTGGGTTATATAAAGTGATTGGAACCTCGTTATGGAACTATGTGATGCCCTTTATAAGATATGAAATAGAGGATTTAGTAGAAATTAGTAAGGATTATAAATGTAGCTGTGGAAGAGGTTTGCCAATCAAGATAAAAAAAATAATTGGAAGAGTGGATGATATTTTAACTTCAGTTGAAGGCAGGACTGTTTTTCCTGTAACAATACGTATGGCGATAAAGCCACTTCTTAAGTCTTTTGAAACTTACCAAATCCAACAAATTGGCAAAGATGAATACGTTTTTCTTATTACAGGTAATTCTAATAAGGAAAGGAAAAGGGTTATATTGAGTGTGTTAAAAGGTATCTTAGGTGAAAATTCTAAAATACAAATAGAATCAGTAGATAAAATTATGACATCAGGTGGAAAAGTTAGGAATGTTGTAAATCTATGGAATAAAACGAAACATGGATAAAATCTATTTGGCTCTTCAATCAATACAATGTACCTCCAAACTCTCCAATAGGAATAAGGACTTTGGAGTGATATACTATGTCTAAAAATATTTGGATAATTAATGAATATGCTGGTTCTCCTTATCACGGAATGGAGTTTAGGCATTACTATCTTGCAAGGGAATTTGTCAAATTAGGTCATAATGTTACAATAATCTCTGCATCATTTTCTCATCTTTTTAGAAATCCTCCAGATGTTAAAGAAAATTTTACATTGGAAGAAATAGATGGCATAAATTATCTATGGATAAGAGTTCCAAGGTATAAGGGTTCTACCGATAAAAGAAGGGTTTTAAAATGGTTAAAGTTTAGCTCATCACTTCTTTACTTACCATATAAGAAGCTTTCAAAACCAGATGTAATAGTCCTATCTCCTATGGCAACATTCCCTGTTTTACCTGCTTATAGATTAGCTAAAAAGTTTGGAGCAAAATTTATATATGAAGTTAAAGATATATGGCCTCTAACCTTAATAGAGCTTGGAGGATATTCTTTTAAGCACCCGCTTATTGCTCTTATGCGTTGGTGTGAACTTTTTGCTCTAAGAAGAGCTGATCATATCGTTTCAGTCCTACCTAATTATGGACAGTATCTAAAAGATAATGGAATAAATAGGGATTTTATCTACATACCAAACGGGGTGGATTTAGAAGAGTTAAGTGAGCAAGAGCAGTTATATGAAGATATTAAAAAATTAATACCTAAAGACAAGTTTATAGTAGGTTATACAGGGACAATAGGCATAGCAAATGCCTTAGATGTTTTG
>JBNARO010000043.1:0-11740 GCA_049718665.1 Dictyoglomaceae bacterium
GAGGGCTGGAGAGGTTGGCTTTTGCTATATTATACTCTTATCTCCCTCTTTCAGCAACTATTTTAAAGAAGATCATCAAGTCGAATAAATTCTGATATACTCTAAGACACCTAAGGAGACAAAAAATGTCCAAAAAATCCAGAAGTTATCAAACAAAGGAACTACAAGTTTGTAGTTTACTAAATAATAATAGGATAAAAGACTTCCTATGAATTTCAAAAGAAATCCTATTCCAATAGATAACCAGGGGACTTCATATTCTCCACCTAAATGGAGAAGAATTTTAGGGATTAACAGGAAAATAATAAGAGAATCTAGAAGAAGAGAACCAATGATGAATATTTTTTCATGTATAGAAAAAGTCGAAATACCAAGAAGAGGATAAATTATAAAGAAATAGGAAAGAGAAAAAAGAAAAATAAAAAGGAGGGTAGAGATGAGCAAAAATGATTTTTTAATAAAGCTCAGATAAGGCTTAATCGGTAGAAAAAATGATACTAAAAATAAAATCTCTGAAGGTATAACTGAAAAATATTTAGGAAAAGAGGTTATAAAATTGCTTATAAATAAGAGAAGAAAGCCAATACCTAAAAGTTTAAAAATATTTTTCTCATCTAAATTCATTCGAGTGATAAAGAAAATAAGTATAATAGTCAATAAAAGGAAAAAAGATTCTAAGAGATCTAAATATATAGAAACAAATTTTAAAGTAAGACCCTTCTTAAAAGAAATAAAAATGGCATTTCCAAAGACTAAGGTCAAGATTAAAAATAATAGAAAATAATAAACTCTTTTATTCATTCTCTCAAATCCAGTTGATTTTCTATAAAATTAACAACAGATTCTCCCAAAGGTTTTCCTACTAATTTTGTAATTTCCCTTTGAAAACCATTTAAGTTATACAAATAAACTGATTTAGCAGTATCAGGTTTAAAATATCTTTCAAAAATTTTTAATCCTTTACTTCCAGTTATTCTTTTAACATATTCAGCCATATTTAAATATTTTTCTTGAGAAATCATCTCTATAAATCCTACTTTTAAAGGTTTTATCTCTCGGTTCTTTCTTAGAGAAAATATAGTTAATTTTGTTTTAAGATTAGATAATAAAGGAATTAATGAATCAGGAATATGATGTATAAATTCATTCATAGGAAAGGAATCTTTTATATCTCCTCTTTCTAAGATAATTCCTCTTCCTTCATTACAAAAAATATATTCCTTTCTATTTCCAGAGAAAGATAAAATTCCAGTAAACTTATTTTCAAATAAGAGATCAAAAAGTTTTGAAACATCTAAGATTTCATAATCAAGATTTTTATATGTTATTTCTCCATAATATAAAGATAAAATGCTATCAACTATCTCTACATTGTAAATACTAAATATATTAATAACGGAATCCTTTTTAAAGTTTTGAAAGTAAGATAAAGCTTCTTGATTCAAGATCAAATTATCACCATTTATAAAGGAACTGGCAATATATGAGTCTTTTGAATACAAAAGAGTAAAATGGAAATTTCGTCCCTCAATTTCTAAAAACTCAAATCCATCAAAGTTTTTATTGGAATTTAAATATTTCATTAGGTTAAAAACAGATAAATCTATATCCCTAACTTTTGGATCAAAAATTTGCTCAAAGGGTAATTCTTTTAATAAAAACTCTTTCTCCATCAATACCCCTAAAGTTAATGAATTCTAAAATAAATTATACAACGTCAATAGAAATTTTCAATCCTCTTCTATAACAGGAATCCTTCTTATCTCAGGATCTGTAAAGATATCATACTCATCAGTACTATGAGTTGAAAATTCCGAAACTACAGCCCCTTCATCTCCCGCCTGAAACCAATGAAGGGTATTAGGGGAAAGAGTATATTGCTCTCCTGGATTTAACTCTATTTCATGCCAAACTGTAAAATATTTCTTTTTATCCTCTGGAACTTTTGCCTTAGGATTCTCTGCGGGTTCTCCAGGAACATAAAGATATACCTTCCCCCACCTACATCTAAAGGTCTCTTCCTTTCCTTCTTCATTTCCTACTGGAGGATGTCTATGCTCTGGACAAATTTGCCTTGGGAAAAGAACCAGTTCCTTCGCACATACTCTCTCAGTATTTACATAAACTAATAATTCCAAACCTATCTCCTCTAATCTTCCTAATCCAAAATCTGCTACTTCAATCTTTTTCTTTTCTTCCTCTGTTAAAACTATGTGAGCTTTTTCAAAATACTCAAGAGCTCTCTTTCTCGCCTTCTCATACTCACTTCTCTTCATTTTTAACCACTCCTTTTTAATAGTTTTCTTCTATACTTTTCCACCTCTAAATTATCTATCTCCTTTATTTGTTCCTTGGTAAAGAATCTCATTTCCCCTAAAAGTTTTGCAAAAATAACTGTTTTAATACTGTCTTCTACAAGAAGGGTCCTATAGTAAGCTTCCTTGAGATTACTTCCTACTGTTACTAAGCCATGATTCTTTACAAGAACTCCATTGTGATTTTTAATTACATTCCCTACCGCTAAAGCAAAATCTTTTCCTCCAGGAACCACATATTCAATAACAGGGATTTCAGAGCCAAGAAGTGCTACCATATCTGGAGTAAAAGGTCTTAAGGGTTCGTCCTGAAAAGCATAGGCGATAGAAAAAGGTGGATGAGTATGGACTACCGCGAATACATCTTCTCTTACTTTATAACATTCTAAATGAAGCCATTTTTCTGAGGTAGGTCTTAAGCTTCCATCTACTACTTCCCCTGTATTTATATCTACTCCAATATAATCTTCTTCACTTGCAGATTCAAAACAAATTCCACTTGCCTTCATATATACAATTTCCCCTACTCTCACACTAGTGTTTCCACCAGGTCCTATAACAAGTCCTTTTTCTGCAATTTTTTTTCCAATTTCTACTAATTCTTTTCTTACCATTTCTTTACTCCTCAAATTCATATATAAGTCCTCCCTTAGGTATATATTTTCTCAAATATTCTTCTGTATCTTTTAGCTCTTTTAATAAATTTCTCTCGGTCTTTATTGACGCAGGAATTACTTCTACCATTAATATAATTTTTTCTACAGGCCTAATATAGTAAGAAACAGGATTTTTTCTATAATTCTCATATGACCATTTTATAGCAGAAAGTATTTCTTCAATCTTTACATGTCCTATTTTATTATATTCTTCTGTAAAAGGCCAATGGCTACTTGTATCTGGAGTTGTTTGTTGAAGATGGATGATAGGGGAGAAAACTGCAAATCTTTTTAGCCATTCTACATATGATAAATTATCTCCATTAAGTCCATAGTGCATTCCTGCCTGATGCCCTACATCTATGGTTAAATAACAGGCAGATCCACTATTTTCTTTGTTTACCTCAATTAAAAATTTTTCTGCCTCTTCTAAAGTCCATGGCTTCTCACTGGGTATATACATCTGCTCATTACATATTCCCAACAAACCTTTTTCTTTCACTATTTGAGAAAGTTCTCTAAATTCTTTGTAAATATTTTCAACAACTTTTTTTGTTCTCTCTTCATCTTCTAATACTTCTACAGAGATTGCATCCCAATGTCCTCCAATATATTTTGCTCCCATTTCCTTAGCAATATCTATAGCATTATGTATCCATTCCCTCATTCTTCTTCTCACTCTTTCATCACTGTGGGAAAGACCGTGAAACCTATGAGTTGCCATTCCTGTATAATAATCCCATATAATTACTTCATATTTTTCTGCATATTCTCTTATTTTTTTTGCAGTTTCCATTTGGTAATCTTTATCTCCACTAAAAAATGGATCTAATACATCACTACAAAATTCGTGATAATCATACCCTAACTCTTTAGTTAATCTCATGAAATTTTCAGGCTCCTCCCACCTTCTTGTAAGAAAGGCACCATTTATACCAATATCTAAGAAAACCTTCCTTTTACGCATCCTTTCACCTCATCTCTACTCCACCAGTGACATTAACCGCATCTCCAGTAATATAGGATGCCTCATCACTGGCTAAAAATACTACTACATTTGCTACATCGTCATAAGTACACGCTCTTCCTAAAGGAACTTGTTTCAAATATCTTTCTCTAACCTCTTCTTTACTTATTCCCCATCTCTTTGCATATTGCTCGTATAAACTATCCCTCCATAAAGGAGAATCTAATAAATCACCAGGACATACCGCTACAACTCTTACCCCATAAGGTGCAAGATCTAATGCAATACTTTGGGTTAATCCAATTCCTCCAAACTTTGATGCAGAATAGGCACAATTCCTAAAACTTCCTTTTTTACCAGATTTTGAATTAATTTGGATTATTACTCCTGACCTTTGTTTTACCATAACTTTTGCAGCTTCTCGAGCACATAAAAAATATCCTGTTAGATTCACATCTATCACCTTTTTCCAATCTTCTAAAGGGAATTCTGTTATATCATGAGCAATCAATATCCCTGCATTTGCTACCATTATATCCAATTTTCCATATCTTTCCACAGTTTTTTCTACCATATTTTTTACATCTTCCTCATTTGTTACATCAGCTTTTATTGCCATAGCAGGTCTTCCATGCTCTTTTGTAATTTCCTCTGCAACTTGTTGGGCTTTTTCATATTTTATATCCGCAACAGTAACATAACATCCTTCCTTTGCTAAGCGATGGGCAAGAGCTTCTCCTAAACCTTGAGCTCCTCCTGTTACTATTGCTACTCTATCTTTTAATCTCATAAAAGTCTACCCCCTAAAACTTTTTTGAATTTCTTTGTAATAAAAAAGAACTTTTTGAGAAAATTCATCCTCTAAAGAGAGATTACAAATATTTTTCAAAACCCATTCTACTCCTTGATTTTTTATAATTTCTTGAAGTCTTTTTGCTTCTTCATCTTCAGGATTATTATAAAAAAGGACAACTGCACAAGTGAAAGCAATATTTTCAGGAAATATTTTTTGGGAAAGACAAAGTTTTGCGCCTCCAATAATTCTGTCTTCAGGACCTAATTTTCTTATGGGATCCCTTCCCACTCTTACTATAGGATCCATAAGAAGAGGATTTTCTAATCTTTCTACAAGATCTTCTAAATATTCTTCATACTCTTTCTTGGCTATATTTTTATACTTTGAAAAAAAAGAAGAAGATATTTCATTTATTACTCCATCAAAGATTTTTCTAATTTCTCCATCCTTTATAGCTTCATGAATATAATGATATCCTTTAAGGTATCCAAAATAGGCTAAAACCGCATGCCCTAAATTATGAATAAAAAGTTTTTTCTCTATTTCAAATTCAAAATTTTCTGATGGTTTAAGACCATATATATTAGGAAACTCTCCCTTTACCTTAGAAGCATCAAAGGGAATTACATCATAAGATTCTGTTACAATTAAGAGGGGATCATCATAACCATACCTTTTTCCAGAACCTGCTACCATTCTTGCAATAGATGTTCCTACAAATCCTATCTTTTCTTCCACAAATATTTTCTCTTCCTCATTTAAATATCTCAATATTTCATTCTTTAAAATATCTGGGGCGGATCTTAAGTTTTCACAGAGGAAAATATTTAAAAAACAAGGATTTTCTTTAAATCTTAATTTTAAACCTTCTGCTATAAAACTTGCAATATCAATTAAGTTTTTCACTCCTACAGCAGTAAAAATTACATCACAGTGAGATATAAAATTGGATATTTTATCTTTTTCTTCAAGATTTAAAGCTAAGATATTGTCAATAATTAAATCTCTTATCTCGCCATTTTTCTCAAAAAGTTTTAAAGGATAACTTCCTCTTTCATTTAGCATCTTTACTAACTCTTTATTTGCTTCCACAAAAATAATTTTATATCCTGATCTTTTAAGAAGATCTCCAATAAATCCTCTTCCTATATTTCCTGCTCCAAACTGAACTCCTATTTTCATAACTTTATTTCTAATTCCTTATGTTCTAATAGATATTTTTCTGCTTCTTTATACCACCATCCACCATTTTTCTTGACAATCTCATATAGATCTCTATATATATGCCTAAGATTTTCAGGTCCCTCATAACTTAGTCTTTCGAAGTCGTCAATATCTGTAAGAGGGAAATCAAGATGAGTATATATTAATTTTTTTCCGCCAGGAAGCTTTGGGAAATTTAGTAAAACATCCTTCGCACAGTTTATCCCTCCAATATGGGTAATCATGGGAGATGGATTTAAAATTCCTTTTGATACCAAATCTAATGCATACCACATATCATCTGCATTTCCTCCCGATGTTGCTACTATATGATGTTTATCATAGTGAATTTTAAAAAAATTAATACATGCAGTAAAATTATGATCTGTAGGTCCAGCAAAAAAGTTTAGACATCCATCCCTATCAAGAAGAAAATCTGCCTCTTCTACTAATTTTGAACTGGGATAAAGCACAAATATATCATCATATTTTATATTTTTATAAGATTCATCCTTTAAAGGATTTATAAATCTTAAATCTATTCCCTTTTCTTTTGCCTTTTCAGGAGGATATGCTCGCTTTGCCCTCTCCAATTTGTTCTCATCAATATCTGTAATTACAAGTAGACTGGGATTTTGAGGACCATTTATAAAGTAATCTAAAAAACCTAACCCCATAGGACCTGCTCCACCAAGTATTGCCAATTTTCCTCCTCTCTTTATTCCCATAATATGATCATAGCTTCTTTCCTTTGTGTGATACTGTGCATTTACCGCTCCTATTATACAAGACATAGGCTCCACAAGGGACCCTTTAAAAAAAGAGTCTCCCTCGTATATTAAAAGACAATTTTGTTCCATAACCTCTCTTGGTATTATTACTTTTGTTGCAAGCCCTCCCAAATATTTGTATGAATATCCAGGAGCACTTAAAACTCCTACAGGTCCACCTTCATATAATAATGCGGGTTGGATAGTAAACATCTGCCCCTCTTCATATTTCCCCTTCCATATTTTTCCAACTTTTAATATTCTTCCCGCCATTTCATGTCCCACAATAACTGGATTTTTATCTATATCCTTAGGAACTCGGGGATGTTCTGGGCCTTGAGTTATCTCTTTATATGTAGAGGGACAGCTAGTATCAGAAATTATCTCTGCTAATATTTCATCATCTTTTATATCAGGGAGTTCAAACTTTTCTAATCTCAAGTCCATCTTTCCATACATTCTTAAAGCTATGGTTTCTGTGGGCATAGTCAAATTCCCCCTTATTCTATTAGCAACTTAGGATTTTCTAATAATTCTTTTACTTTCATAATAAATTTAGATCCATAGGAACCATCTATAACTCTATGATCCGCAGAAAGAGTCATCTCCATAATTTTTCTTACCTTAATTTCACCATTCAAAACTACAGGTTTATCTTGAATAGTTCCACAAGTTAAGATGGCTGTTTCTGGAGGATTTATTATAGCAAGTATTGCGGAAACTCCAAAAACTCCTACATTATTAATAGTAATACTTCCATTCGAAATATCCTCTACACTCAATTTTCCCTCTTTTGCCTTCTTTATTAAATCCTCTCTTTCCTTTGCTATTTCTCTTAAATTTTTTTTATCAGCAGATTTTATAACAGGAACCACAAGCCCCTCATCACCTAATGAAACAGCAAGTCCTACATTTATTTCTTCTAAAAGCTCTATCTCATTTTCTCTAAGGCGAGAGTTTATAAGAGGGAAATCCTTTAAAGCTAAGGAGGTTGCTTTAATAATAAAGTCATCAAATTTTATATCTCCTGTTAAAGATTTAACATTGACAAGTTCTGTCATATCTACATTAGTAAAAACATAAAAATGGGGAATATTTTGTTTACTCTTTAGAAGCCTTTCCGCAATAGTTCTTCTCATAGAAGAGAGAGGGATTATTTTTTTGCTTATTTTTTCTTTCTTTTCTTCTACTTTTTTCTCCTCTCCTGGTATTTCTTCTTCTAATGTGTCTGATAAATATGCTAAAATAGTCCCTACCGGAACTGTTTCTCCCTCTTTTACTAAGATTTTTCTTAGGTAGCCTTCTTCTTCACTTTCCAGTTCCATAACTGCTTTTTCTACTTCTATTTCCAAAATTGGCTCTCCTTTATTGATCCAATCTCCTTCTTTTTTAAGCCAAGAGACAATAGTTCCCCCCTCCATAACCTCACTTACCTTTGGCATAACAAAATTCTTAACCATTGTTTACCTCCTTCTAAAATAGTTTTCTTACTTCTTCAATAATGACTTTATCGTTTGGTAAGAAGGCTTTTTCTAAAATTGGGGAGGCTGGAGGAGGGCAATAAGGAGCGCCAATTCTTAATGGTGGCTTCTTCAAATAGGAACTTGCTTTTTCAAAAAGTTGAGCAACAATTTCTGCAGATAAGGACATGAAAGATACCGCTTGAGTAACAACTGCAAATCTTCCAGTTCTTTTCACAGAATTAATTATAGTATCCATATCTAACGGATATAATGTTCTTAAATCTATAACTTCAATCTCTATTCCCTCTTTTTCTAACTCTTCTGCTGCTTTTAACACCCCATAAATCATTGCAGACCAAGAAACTATTGTTATACTCTTTTCATAATTTTTTGCCCTTCTCTTTATATCCGCTTTCCCTATGGGAATTATATATTCTTCCTTTGGAACTTTTCTTTTTGATAAAGAAGATAGAAGTGGATCTTGCAAGAGATTTTGATGTTCTATATAAATTACAGGATTATCTTCTCTGATAGCTGAAATTAGAAGCCCTTTTGCATCATAAGCATCAGAAGGAGCAACAACTTTTAATCCTGGTATATGGGTAAGAATAGATTCAAGACTTTGAGAATGTTGTCCCGCATATCCCTTTCCTCCTCCAATAGTTGTTATGATAGTTAGAGGAATTTCTGCTTGTCCTCCAGACATATATCTCATCTTTGCCGCTTGATTTCCTACCTGGTCCATTGCAATTAAAATAAAATCAATGTACATAATTTCTACCACAGGTCTTAAACCTCTCATCGCTGCTCCAACACCTGCTCCCACAATTGCTGCCTCAGATATTGCAGTATTAAAAATCCTATCCCTACCAAAAATCTCTAAAAGCCCTTTTGTCTCACCAAAAGATCCTCCATAATCTGCAATATCTTCTCCCCATAAAATTACTCTTTTATCTCTTTTCATCTCTTGATATAATGCCTCAATTATTGCTTCTTTATAAGTAATTTCAACATCTGGATCTCTATCCTTAAAAGCAGGTTCCTTCAATACTTGCACATTTCTAAATTTTTCAGGAATATCCTTAGTAATACTATTTTCTTTAAAAAGATAAAGAGTCATGTTCTTTGGATCAGGATTGGGAGATTCTATAGCTTTCTTTGCCATGTTTTCATTTCTTAACCTAAATTCTCTCTTCAAATTTTCTATTTCTTCTAAAGTCAGTACTTGGGCATTAATAAGTTCCTTTGTGTATAGCTCAATGGGATCATACTTCTTCCATTCCTGAAGCTCTTCATAACTTCTATAGGTTGCATCTTCAGGTTTCTCCAAAACATCACTAAGAGAATGTCCCATAAATCTATACCCCCAAAATTCAAGAAGAATTGGTCCTTCTCCATTTCTTGCCTTTTCCACTGCTCTTTTTACCGAAGATCTTACTGCAAGAACATTCATTCCATTAACTACTTCCGCATACATCCCCTTCTTGTTATATGCAAAACCTCTCTCTGCTATATAGTCAATTCCTGTTACTTCTCCTCTTTGTTGTCCTGATTCACCATATTGATTATTCATAACCATAAAAATAACAGGAACTCCAAATTTCTTACTCATAAGTCCATTAGTAAATTGAGCCATACATGCCATATTCATTGCTTCATGGGATATTCCTGTATTCATTGCACCATCTCCTACAAAACATAAAGTTACTCTTCCATCCTCAAGAAATCTTGATGCCACAGCGGAACCAACTGCAATCCCCATACTTCCTCCTACTATAGCATTGGCTCCTAAGTGTCCCATGCTAAAATCTGCAATATGCATGGAACCTCCCCTACCTCTACAATATCCCCACTCTTTCCCAAAAAGCTCCGCTATAGCCCTGAAAAGAGCAATTTGAAGAGCATATTCAAAAAGTTCATTTTTTGTTTTATTATTAATATTAAACCCCAAAAATTCTGAAACCTCTTTATTAGACAAAATAAAATTTTTAAGTTCTTCCTCTGTCATTCCCTTTAGTCCAAAATAACTTTTAGCTAATGCATCTCCATGTCCTCTATGGGTACTTGTTATATAATCATCCTTTGTAATTACTGAAATTCCCCCTGTAGGAACCGCCTCTTGACCAATGGAAAGGTGAGAAGCTCCAATATACAAATATTTAATAGGACCATATTTCCCTTTATTTACTCTTAACTCATATATCATCTCCTCAAAATTCCTGATAAGAAGCATACATTTAAAAAGATCAATACTTTCTTCCTTTGTAATATTCCCCTCTTCTAATTCCTCTTTAAGAGTTTTATTGTATTGAAACTTTGGAACTTTTCCTCCAACCTCTATATATCCAGGTTCAAACTCTGGGAATATATTTATCTCCTTTGGCATTTTTCTTTCCCCCTTCATTTAATATCCTCTGGTGAAGCAATAATCACTTCTACCCCTTCATTTTTTAAATCTTCTATATACTTCAAAGGAACTTTATCATCAATCACAATCTTACTCAAAACCTTTGTAGGTGCTACAAAAGCAAAACATTCTTTTCCAAACTTACTATGATCTGCAACTCCTATCACTTCTCTTCCCATTTCAATGATCAATTTTTTAATATAAGCCTCTACAATACTTGCTGTACTCATGCTCTTTCCAGGAATTATCCCAGAAATTCCAAGAAAAGCTTTATCTACCCTAAATTCTCTAAGAACTCTCTCCGCTAAAGGTCCTACTAATGCTAAAGTTTCTTTTCTAAAATTTCCTCCTGTTAAAATAATTTCTACTCCCCTTGCATTTAAAAGTTCTCTTGCAACATCTATAGAATTTGTTATAACTGTTAAATCATGTCTATTCTTAATATTTTTTGCAACTTGAAGAGTAGTACTTCCTGTTTCTATAAAAATTGTTTCCCCATCGTTAACAAGCTCTGCAGCTTTTGCTCCAATTGCTATCTTTTCTTTTAAATTTTGTCTCTTTTTTGTTATATATAATGGTTCAAAAGAAAAACTTTGAGGAAGAATCGCTCCTCCATGAGTCCTTTTGAGTAGACCTTCTTTTTCGAGAGCTTCTAAATCTCTTCTTATAGTAGCACCAGTAACATTAAATATCCTTACGAGATCTGAGACTTTTACCCCTCTTTCTTTTTCTAATAATTCTAATATTCTTGTTCTTCTCTCCTCCGCTAACATCTCTCATCCTCCATTACATATATATTCATTTTTTTTCAATTTTTATTTTCATTTTTGTGTTCATATTAGCACAAATTTTCATTTATTGTCAAGGTTGATAGAGAGCTGACCTGTAATCAGTATTGAAAAAGAAATACCTCCTTGTGGTAGAATTTGAAGGCGATTTTATATGTTTATTTTACCAAATTTACCTCTATCAAAAAAGAGTAAAGAAAGGATAGTCTTTAGTTAACAGAATTAGAAGATTTCTTCATAATCACAAATGGAACTTTATTGATGTTCAAATAAGCTTGGCTCGCTTAAAAAGTTCTTTTTAGTTTATGTAAATGGGAAACGCGGATATGCTAAGCTATGAACTTTACAGAAAAAGGATGAAGATAGAAGAAATGT
>JBNARO010000044.1:0-10300 GCA_049718665.1 Dictyoglomaceae bacterium
CCACTTTGCCATCTCCCTTACAAGAGTCTTTCCCATGTAAACTTCTCTATCTTTTTCTCCCTTTCCACTTCTAATGAAAATACTCCTTTTGGGTAAATTTACATCATTTACAGTGAGGTTTAAAAGTTCAGATAGCCTTATCCCAGTATCTAAAAAGGTAAGAACAATTACATAATTTCTAAAACCATCCCATGATTTTTTATCGCAAACCTTGAGTAAATTAAGTATTTGTTCATCGTTTAAAATATGAGGATAACTTTTTGGAAGTTTATATCTTTTAATTTTTGCTGAAATATTTTCTTCTAAATATCCTTCATCATATAGGAAGTGAAGAAAAGATTTTATAGCTCTAATGTGAGTGTCAATAGAGGCAGGCTTTAGTCCCCTTTCTCTAAGGGATGAAATATATTTCTGGATAGAGTAAACAGAAAGCTCTTCTAAGGGGACAGACTTAGTGAAGGGAATTAAAGTTTCTTTGTACCACTGAAGGGTTTTAGGTCTTTTACCATTCACTTGGGAGACAAAGAAAAAATTATCAAGGAGGGATTTCCAGGATTTAACTTGGTTTTTCATAGTACGCCTGCCTCCTTCAAAAAGAGGGGCAGAGATGAAGATTTAAGAATAAGATTAAAAAAGAGAAAATAGAGATGAAAACTAAGTTTAAAAAAGATGGTGGGCGGAGCAGGACTTGAACCTACGACCTCCTGCTTGTAAGGCAGGCGCTCTCACCTCTGAGCTATCCGCCCACTTTGGCGCCCTCAGGGGGATTCGAACCCCCGTCACCGCCTTGAAAGAGCGGTGTCCTAGGCCAGGCTAGACGATGAGGGCTTCTCTACCTGGTGAGCCGCACAGGAATCGAACCTGTGACCCCCTGATTAAAAGTCAGGTGCTCTACCGACTGAGCTAGCGGCTCAACTCAGTACGTAATTTTTATACTATACCTTCATTTTTTTGTCAAGTAGAGCTTATTTTTGTAGATGTACATTTCTACTAAGGAGGGAACAAGATATTTTATAGATTCTCCTCTTTGAATTCTTTCTCTTATTTCCTGGGCTGATATAGGAAAGAAAGGGAAATCATGAAAAAATATCCTCTTGCTAAATTTTTTAATAAATTCCTCTAATTCTTTTGTAAAAATTTTTTCCCCTCTATTTCCTACAATTAAATTACTTAATTCTACAATTCTTTCTGGATCTTTCCAAGAAAGAATATTATTAAAGGCATCTATCCCTAAAAGAAGATATATTTCTTTATCTTTATAAATTTTTTGTGCCTCCTCTAATGTCTCTACAATGTAAGATTTTCCTTCTCTTTTTATTTCTATATCCCAAACATCAAAATAAGGATTATCTGAGATTGCCAAGAGAACCATTTCGTACCTTTCCTTTTCTCCCGCATAAGGTATATCCCTATGAGGAGGTATTTTATTAGGAATAAAAATGACTTTTTCTAAAAAGAAATTTTCCCGTGCGGATTCTGCAAACCACAGATGTCCATTATGAATAGGATCAAAAGTTCCACCTAAAATTCCAATTCTATTTTTCATCTTCTAACACTAAATGAGAATGAGGTGATGAATAATAAGTGAAAAAATAATTCCCAATTTTTATTTTTTCCCCATCTTTAACTTTATTTTTTCTTATAACTTTTAATATTCCTCTCCTTCTAATATAATTGATAAAATAGCTCTGAGCTTGAAAATCATATAAATCTAATCTATGTGCTAAACTTACTACTTTTGGATCATTAAGAATCCAATAATCTCCTCCTTTTTCAAGAGAAGGGATTATTTCTTTAATTTCCTTTTTTTGTTCTCCCTCTTCTAAAGAACTCTCTTCTTGCTCTTTAAGCTTTTCCCAGATCAAATTTATTAATTCTTCCAAATTCCATTTCAATTTTGCTGAGATGAAAAAATAGGGAACATTTAAAGAGGATACCCATTCTTTTAATTCTTCCATTCTTTCTTGGGTTTCAAAAAGATCTATTTTATTTATGGCAACTATTCTTGGTTTTCTTAACAATTTGGGATTATATAACTCCAATTCCTTCTCAAGAATGGAGTATGCTTTTTTAGGAGGAGTGATATTATCACTACCATCAAGAATAAATACTAAAAAATATGTCCTTTCAATATGTCTTAAGAATTCATGTCCCATTCCTTTTCCTAAATGGGCTCCTTCAATAAGTCCAGGAATATCTGCTACAGTAAAACTAAAATCTTCTCTCTGGACTACTCCAAGGTTTGGAGATTTTGTGGTAAAAGGATAATCTGCAATCTCAGGATGAGCAGAGGTTATTTGGGAGAGAAGAGTAGACTTTCCTGCATTAGGAAGTCCCACTAATCCTACATCTGCTATGATTTTTAGTTCCAAGTATAACCATCTTTCTTCGCCTTTTTCTCCTTTTTCTGCAAAATATGGAGTTTGTCTTGTAGATGTAGCAAAAGAAGAATTTCCCCTTCCTCCTCTTCCCCCTCTTGCTACTATTACTCTTTGCCCAGGAAACGTAAGGTCCTCTATTAGTTCATTAGTTTGTGCGTCAAACACCAAAGTCCCTACAGGAACTTTTATAATTAAATCTTCCCCATTTTTTCCATGTTGATTTTTCCCTCTTCCATGGGCTCCTCTTTCTGCAACAAAATGCTTTTTGTAATAAAAATCTAAAAGGGTATCCAAATTTTCATCTGCCTCAAGAATTACGTCTCCACCTTTTCCTCCATCTCCTCCATCAGGGCCTCCTTTTGGGACAAATCTTTCCCTTCTGAAGGAGACACATCCATTACCGCCATCTCCTGCTTTTACATAAATTTTAGCTTTATCTATAAACATCTATTGAATAGGAATTACGTTAACGATTCTTCTCCCCTTTTTAACAGCAAATTTAACTATTCCAGGAGTTAAAGCAAATAATGTATAGTCCTTTCCAATTCCCACGTTTAGACCAGGATGGAATTTTGTTCCTCTCTGTCTTACAATTATATTTCCTGGATAAACAATCTCATCTTGAAACTTTTTAACACCTAACCATTTAGGGTTGCTATCTCTTCCGTTTCTACTTGCTCCTCCAGATTTTTTATGAGCCATCTATTTCACCTCCTATTGGATAATGATATCTTCAATAGCTAATCTTGTAAATGGTTGTCTATGTCCATACTTTTTTCTATAGTGCTTTTTCTTTTTAAATTTAAATACTATTATCTTGGGATATTTATCTTGTCTTAGAACTTTTGCAATAACCTTAACACCTTCTAAATATGGTCTTCCAATTAAAACTTCTCCATCTTTATTTAAAAGTAAAATCTTATCTAAAACAACCTCTTCACCCTCCTTAGCATTTATCTTTTCTACCTCAATAATACTTCCTACAGAAACTTTATATTGTTTTCCTCCTGTCTCTACAACTGCAAACATTTTTCCCTCCTTAAGTATAAATTAATTTATTTTAGACACTCCAATTTATCATTTATAAATTCTTTTTGTCAAGAGTAAAAAACCCCTTGACTTAACATACAAATTTTTATATCATCTAATTAGCCAGCGGGGCATGGCGCAGTGGATGAGCGCGCCTGGTTTGGGACCAGGAGGTCGCTGGTTCAAATCCAGCTGCCCCGACCAGGATGAGCGGGAGTAGCTCAGGGGTAGAGCATCAGCCTTCCAAGCTGAGGGCCGCGGGTTCAAATCCCGTCTCCCGCTCCAAATTTAGGCGCCCATAGCTCAGCTGGAAAGAGCGGCAGACTTCGAATCTGCGGGTCGGGGGTTCAAGTCCTCCTGGGCGCGCCATTTAGAAATGTATGGTGAACGTAGCTCAGTTTGGAAGAGCGCTGGGTTGTGGCCCCAGTGGTCGCGGGTTCAAATCCCGCCGTTCACCCCAAAACATGGGAAAAAGCGCCCGTAGCTCAGTAGGACAGAGCAACGGACTTCTAATCCGTGGGCCGGAGGTTCGAATCCTCCCGGGCGCGCCATCTTTAAAGATCTAAGACAATTTGAAGTGAGCCGTTAGCTCAACAGGTAGAGCACCTGACTCTTAATCAGGGGGTTGCAGGTTCGATTCCTGCACGGCTCACCATTTTTTTGATGCGAGGGTGGCGGAATGGCAGACGCGCTAGACTTAGGATCTAGTGGGATAATCCCGTGCGGGTTCAAATCCCGCCCCTCGCACCATTTTTATGCGGGAGTAGCTCAGGGGTAGAGCGTCTCCTTGCCAAGGAGAAGGTCGCGGGTTCAAATCCCGTCTCCCGCTCCAAAAATAAATATTATATAATTAAACCTCAGAGAACATCTGAGGTATTATTTATTTTATAGGAGGGAAAAGATGAATATTAATGAACATGCCATAAATTACACTTTGAAAAGAGAAAAAGGAAGTATAGTGAAAGTAAATTTAGAAATAGACCCTTCCGAAAGGGAGAATATTTTAGACAAGACTTATAAATATTTAGTCCAAAAAGTTAGCGTTCCTGGATTTAGAAAGGGAAAAACTCCACGATTAATCTTGGAAAGATTCTTAGGAGAAGATTTTTATAGTGAAGCAGTAAAAATTGCTGCAAGAGAAGCATATAACTTTATCTTAAAAAAGGAAAACTTAAAACCTTATTCATCTCCATATTTTGATTCTCTTCCCTCTGATTGGGAAGAAAATAGAAAAATAAATCTCTCTTTTACTGTAGAAGTAGTGCCAGAGATTAAGATAGGAGAATATAAAGGATTAAATATTGAAAAAAATGAGATTCAGGTTTCAAATGAAGAGGTAAATAAGTTTATAGAACAATTGAGGCTTCAGAATAGTAAATTAAAACCTGTAGAAGATAGAGAGGTTATCGAAGGAGATTTAGTCTATGTAGAAAGAGAAACTAAAGACGGAGAAAAATTAGAACCTTTATGGATAAGAATCAATGGAAGTTATAATCCTGAGATAGAGCAAGAACTTATAGGTATGAAAATGGGAGAACAAAAAATAATTGAAACTACTTTTCCAGAAGATTATTCTGATCCAAGATTCGCAGGAAAAACTATTCCTTTAACTTGGAAAATTAGAAAGATTTGGGCTTATGAAATTATTGAGGACTACGATTTGGCTCAAAGATTAGGTTTCTCATCAGTAGAAGAGCTATATGAGAAAGTTAGAGAGTACATTTTTAAAGAAAAAGAATCTCAGGAAAAAGATAGAGTTTTTCAAGAAATAATCGATAGAATATTGGAAAACAGTGATATAGATCCTCCCCTAACTCTTGTTTTAACTGTTAGCGAGGCTATTTTAAATGATATACTTAAAGATTTGGAAAGACAAGGGAAGACATTGGAAGAATATTTGATGGAGATTAATAAGACTGAAGAAGAGTTTATAGAGTCTATTAAAGAAAGTGCAAGAAGAAATATTCAGGTAGAGACTATTTTAGACTATGTTGCAGAGAACGAAAATATTGAAGTTACTGAAGAAGAATTAAGAAAAGCTATAGAAGAATTGGGTAATGTTGAAAATAGAGATATAAAAATTTTAAAGAGAAATATATTGAAAAACAAAGTTAAGGAATTTTTGATAGAAGAAAATACAAAGAAGGGGGAGGATTAAAATGACTTTAGTCCCTATAGTTATAGAACAGACTCCTCGTGGAGAGAGAGCTTATGATATTTATTCTCGTCTTTTAAAAAGTAGAATTGTTTTCTTAGGAACTGCTATAAATGACGAAGTTGCTAATTTAATTATAGCTCAGCTTCTCTTTCTGGAATCTGAAGATCCTGAAAAGGATATTTACCTTTATATAAATAGTCCTGGAGGAGAAGTTTCTGCAGGATTAGCTATATATGATACTATAAGGCATATAAGACCTAAAGTAGCTACAGTTTGTGTGGGACAAGCAGCAAGTATGGCAGCAATACTTCTCTCTGCAGGAGATAAAGGTAAAAGATATGCACTTCCAAATTCGAGAGTTATGATCCATCAACCATTAGGAGGAATATATGGACCTGCTGCTGATCTTGAAATTCATACTCGAGAAATATTAAAGCTTCGCCAGACTTTGAATAAAATTCTTGCTTATCATACAGGTCAGCCTTTAGAAAAGATTCAAAGAGATACAGATAGAGATTTCTTTATGTCTGCAAAGGAAGCTAAGGAATATGGAATTATAGATGAAATTTTAGAAAGTAAAAAACCATAAAAGGAGTGAGCTATGGGAGCAAAAGAGATAAGATGTTCATTTTGTGGAAAAACTCAGAAAGAGGTAAAGAAGTTGATTTCTGGACCAGGTGTGTTTATATGTGATGAATGTGTCGAAATTTGTCATGATTTAATTTCGCAAGAGGAAGAAGAGAAAGATAAGGAGGAATTTAAATTACCAACTCCTTCAGAGATTAAGGCTTTTTTGGATCAATATGTCATTGGACAAGAAAGGGCGAAAAAGGTCCTTTCGGTAGCTGTTTATAATCATTATAAAAGGATCTATTTTAAAGACAAATTAAGAGAAGATGTAGAACTTCAAAAGAGTAATATTCTTCTTATTGGACCTACTGGGGTTGGGAAAACCCTTCTTGCGGAAACTCTTGCCAAATTTTTGAAAGTCCCCTTTGCTATAGCAGATGCTACTACTCTTACTGAAGCAGGATATGTAGGAGAAGATGTTGAAAATATTCTTTTGCGCTTAATTCAAAATGCTAATTGGGATGTGAAAAGAGCGGAAAAAGGTATTGTTTATATTGATGAGATAGATAAAATTTCAAGGAAATCTGAAAATCCTTCTATTACAAGAGATGTATCTGGAGAGGGAGTTCAACAAGCTCTTTTGAGAATTGTAGAAGGTACCATTGCTAATGTGCCACCTCAAGGTGGGAGAAAACATCCTTATCAAGAGTTTATACAGATAAATACAAAAGATATTCTTTTTATAGCAGGAGGATCCTTTGAGGGGATTGAAAAAATTATAGAAAAAAGGTTAGACATAGAAAATATTGGATTTGGTTCTAAAGTTGAACCTAAGAAACGAAGAAATCTTGGTTCTATTTTGAATCAGATTCTTCCTGAAGACCTTCTTAAATTTGGAATGATCCCAGAATTTGTAGGAAGATTCCCTATAGTTACTGTGCTGGATCCCTTAGATGATGAAGCACTATTGAGAATTCTTGTTGAACCTAAAAATGCTTTGGTAAAACAATATCAAGCTTTATTAGCTTTGGATGGGATTGATTTAGAGTTTTCGCAGGAAGCATTAAAGGCTATCGTTAAGGAAGCACAAGAGAAGGCCACAGGGGCAAGAGGCTTAAGGGCAGTGATGGAAGAAATTATGTTAGAAGTAATGTATGAATTGCCAAGGTTAAATATTAAAAAATTTGTAGTAACGCCTGAAATGGTTTATAATCGTAAAGGATTATCTTGGGAAAGTTTATTAAGAAATGTTGGATAAGGGGGCTGAAGGATGAAGGAGGAGCTTCCCAGTATATATAATTTTAAAGATGTAGAAAATAAGTGGTATTCTTATTGGTTAGAAAAAGGATATTTTTATTCTTATGTAGATTCCTCAAAAGAACCTTTTACTATTGTTTTGCCACCCCCAAATATAACAGGCTCCTTACATTTAGGGCATGCTTTGAATGCAACTATTCAAGATATTCTTATTAGATGGAAAAGAATGCAGGGTTTTAATGCTTTGTGGATTCCTGGGACAGATCATGCAGGAATAGCAACACAAGCAGTAGTAGAGAGAGAACTTTTGAAAGAAGGGAAAAATAGATGGGATTTAGGAAGAGAAAAATTCTTAGAGAAAGTTTGGGAATGGAAAGAAAAGTATGGGCAAACTATAATTGAGCAACTTAAAAAGTTAGGTGTCTCTTGCGATTGGAATAGATTTCGTTTTACCATGGATGAAGTCTATTCCAAGGCAGTTATTAAAGCCTTTGTAGAGCTTTATAAAAAAGGATATATTTATAGGGGAGAAAGGATTATAAATTGGTGTCCTCGATGTAGAACCGCAATATCAGATTTAGAAGTAAAATATGTGGAGGAAAGTTCTTTCCTCTGGTATATAAAATATCCTTTAGTAGATGAAAGGGGAGAAATAGTTATTGCTACTGCTCGTCCTGAAACTATGCTTGGAGATACCGCTATCGCAGTTCATCCTGAAGATGAGAGATATAAATCTTTTGTGGGGAAATACGCCTATCTTCCCTTAGTAGGAAGGAAAATCCCTATAATTGCAGACTATTCTGTAAATCCTGAATTTGGAACAGGAGCATTGAAGGTTACACCAGCTCATGATTCGGATGATTTTGAGATAGGGAAGAGACATAACCTTCCTTTTATAGCGGTAATTGATGAGAAGGGATATATGAATGAAAATGCAGGAGAATTTAAGGATTTAGATATTTATTCTGCAAGAAAAGAAGTAGAGAAGGCTTTAGAAGAGAAAGGATATCTTGTTAAGAAAGAACCCTATGTTCATGATTTAGCAACTTGTGATAGATGTGGAACTCCTATAGAACCATTAATATCAAAACAATGGTTTATGAAAATGAATGAAATAGCAAAACCCGCTATAAAAGCTGTGGAAGAAGGGAAGGTAAAATTTATCCCAGATAGATGGAAGAAAATTTATTTTGACTGGATGTATAACATAAAAGATTGGTGTCTTTCAAGACAGTTATGGTGGGGACATAGAATTCCAGCATGGTATTGTGAGGATTGTGGGCATGTGAATGTTGAAGAAGAAGCACCTGATAAGTGTGAAAAATGTAGTTCAGTAAATTTAAGGCAAGACGAAGATGTATTAGATACATGGTTTAGCTCTGCTTTATGGCCTCTTGGTACTTTAAAATGGCCTGACGAAAATCCCGATTTAGAATATTACTATCCTACATCTGTTTTAAGTACTGCAAGGGATATAATCAACTTATGGGTTGCGCGAATGATAATGATGGGTTTAGAGTTTAAGAAAGATGTGCCCTTTTACCATGTTTATATTCACCCTACTGTTCTTACGAGAGAAGGAAAGCGAATGAGTAAGTCTAAAGGAATAGGATTAGATCCTTTAGATCTTATTGAGAAATATGGTGCTGATATAACAAGATTTGGTCTTGCAGTCCAATGCACAGAAATGCAAGACTTGAGATTTCATGAAGAAAATTTTGAAAATACTAAAAATTTTGCGAATAAACTATGGAATGCTTCTCGATTTGTACTAACGAATTTAGAAAATAAAGATTATTCTAAAGTAGATTTAAGGGCTCATATATTATCCCTTTCTGATAAATGGATTCTTAGTAGACTTCAGAAAGAGATAAAAGAAGTAACAGAACATTTGGAAAATTATAGATTTAGTGAATATGTCAAGACTATTTATAATTTCTTCTGGTCTGAATTTTGTGATTGGTATATTGAGCTATCAAAACCAAGATTATCTCAAAAAGAAGATCCTGAAAGTAAGCTTACTACTCAAGCTGTTTTATGGAAGGTACTATCTACAAATCTATTGCTTTTACATCCTGTAATGCCTTTTATAACAGAAGAAATTTGGCAAAGGCTTCCTTACCATTCTGAAAGCATAATGACATCTCCTTGGCCCTCTTTTGATGGATTCTTTATTGATGATGAGAGTGAAGAAGATATGGAATTTATAAAAGAATCTATTAGAAAAATTAGAGCTTTAAGAGCTGAATTTAATATCCCTATTTCACAAAAAATAAAAGTATTTTTCTATACTTGTGACGCTAAGGAGAAAATTCTTTTGAATGGGTACTCTGGATATTTTAATACTTTAGCAAGAGTAGAACTTGTAAACTCTGAGTATGCTATTTATGAAAAAAATGTAGTTCAAGCTTTAGTAAGAAATACAAATTACTACATTTATCTGTCAGGTCTTATAGATTTAGAGAAGGAGAGGGAAAAGGTAAATAAAGAAATTACAGATTTAGAAAAGATAATAAAAAATATAGAGAATAGGTTAAACAATCCATCTTTTCTTGAGAAAGCTTCTTCTGAAGCGATAGAAAAAGAGAAAGAGAAATATAAAGAATTAGTAGAAAAGAGAGAATTATTATTAAAGAGAATGAAAGTATTAGAATAAAAAATAAGGAGGTGTATATGAGATTTCTAACTTTTCGTGGGGGAGTCCATCCACCCACTAAGAAGAAGTTATCAGGCTCCTCCCCTATCACCTCTATTCCCCTTCCCGAAAGGTTATTTATCCCTACACAACAACATACAGGTGTTCCTGCACAACCACAAGTTAAAGTAAAGGATTATGTATATAAAGGGCAAAAGATTGGAGATGCACAAAGCTATATAACTTCCCCAATTCATGCTCCTACCTCAG
>JBNARO010000045.1:0-9552 GCA_049718665.1 Dictyoglomaceae bacterium
CACCATATATAGGAGTCAAAGATGCAATTTCCTCCATAATTTCAGAAGCTGAATTATAATGTATATTATATCCCATTCTTCTTGCTACTTCACATATGATTCTCCAATCCTCTTTTGCTTCCCCAGGAGATTCTACAGCTTTTCTTAATAAGAGAACTCTTCTTTCAGTATTAGTGAAAGTTCCATCTTTCTCAGCAAAACTTGCAGAAGGTAAAACTACATGGGCAAGTTGGGCTGTCTCAGAGAGGAATATATCTTGCACCACTAAGAATTCTAAATTTCGTAAGGCAGATTCCACATGTTTTATATTTGGATCAGAAAGCATAGGATTTTCTCCCATTATATACATTCCTTTAATCTTTCCTTCGTAAGCTGCATTTATCATTTCCACTACAGTAAGTCCAATCTTATCTGGGAGACCCTTTACGCCCCAAGCTTTCTCAAATTTTTCTTTGACAATTGGATCTGTCACCAATTGATAACCAGGATACCAGTTAGGAAGAGCTCCCATATCACAGGCTCCTTGGACATTATTCTGTCCTCTTAATGGGTTTATTCCAGTAGATTCTCTACCTATCTGCCCTGTAACCATTGCTAAATTAGCAAGAGAAAGAACATTATCTGTTCCTGTAATATGTTGAGTTATGCCCATAGAGTAAACTATAGAAGATTTTCCTGAAGTAGCGTATATTCTTGCCGCCTCAATAAGCTGTTCCTTAGGAATCCCAGTGATCTCTTCCACTCTTTCAGGAGTATACTTTTCAACCAACTTTTTAACTTCTTCAAAGTTTTCTGTTCTGTTTCTTATGAATTCCTCATTAAGAAGACCTTCTTTAATAATCACATGAATCATTCCATTAATCCACGCAACATCAGTTCCTGGCTTTTGCCTTAACCATAGAGTTGCAAATTTTACAAGATCAATTTTCCTTGGATCAATTACAATAAGTTTTGCACCTTTTTTTACTGCTCTTTTTATATAAGTACTTATAACAGGATGAGCTTCAGTGGTGTTAGAGCCAGTGACTAATATACAGTCTGCATCCTCTAATTCTCTTATGGAATTAGTCATAGCACCAGAGCCAAAAGCTCTTCCTAATCCTACCACTGATGGGGCATGGCACAGTCTTGCACAATGATCTATATTATTAGTCCTAAATACTGCTCTTATAAATTTTTGAAAAACATAATTATCTTCATTGGTACATTTTGCAGAGGCAAGACCTGCTAAAGCATCTGGTCCGTATTTTTCCTTGAGCTCTTTAAGTTTTGAAGCGACATAATCCAAGGCAGTATCCCAATCAGTTTCTACAAACTTTCCATTTTTCTTAATTAAAGGCTTTGTTAACCTTTCAGGACTATTGATAAATTCATATCCAAACCTACCTTTTACACATAATTTCCCAAGGTTAGGTTCTGCATCATATCCCATAACTTTTATAACTTTATTATCTTTTACCCAAAGCTCTATCTGACATCCAACACCGCAATATACACATGTGGTCTTTACTTTCTTTACCTCCCAAATTCTTCCCTTTCCAATAGATGGTTTTTCGACTAAAGCTCCCACAGGACACGCTTGGATACATTCTCCACATCCATCACACTCTGAGTCTTTCCAACTTCTATCAAAACCAGGAGAAATTATTGCCTTATACCCTCTATATGCTACATCTATTACATGCTTTCCTTGAAGCTCATCACAGGCTTTTATACATCTGTAACATAAAATACATTTCCCTGGGTCATAAATTAAGACAGGAGAAGAATCATCAATGGGGGGAAATTCCGTTCTCCTTGGGAACATTTCTTTAGTAATATCTATACCCAGCTGATACGCAATATCCTGAAGCATACAATTTCCATTTTTCTCACAGGTCATGCAATCATTTTTATGTTCCGAAAGGATCAAATTTAGAATTACTTTTCGAGCATTTATAATTTCTTCATCTTCTGTTATAACTTCCATTCCATTCTGAACATTAAGAGTACAAGAAGTTACAAGTCCCGGCATTCCCTTGACCTTTACTAAACAGAGTCTACAAGAACCAGTTACAGAAACTTTCTCATAATAACAAAGTCCAGGGATATTAAAACCATTTTCTCTAAGAACTTTTAAAAGATTCTCTCCTAAAGGAGCTTTTATTTCTCTCCCATCTACCCTTATAGTAACCAAACCTTCCCCTACTTCCATAAAATCACTCCTTCTTTATAGCTTTAAATGGACATACTTGGAAACAGATTCCACACTTTGTGCATTTTTCTTGATCAATTACATAAGTTCCGTCTGTATCTTTAAATATAGCTCCTACAGGACAATTTCTAAAACAAATAGAGCACTTTTTACACTCTTCTCTTATTACCTCATAATGGATTAATGCGGTACATACTTTTGCAGGACATTTTTTATCTCTTATATGAGCAATATATTCATCTCTAAAGTACTTCAAAGTAGTAAGCACAGGATTTGGAGCTCCTTTTCCCAATCCACAAAGCGAGGTATTTCTTACCACATTAGCAAGTTCCTCTAATTCTATTAAATCTTTTTCTTCTCCCTCTCCCTTGGTTATCTTATCTAAAATTTCCAACATTCTTTTTGTTCCAACTCTACATGGCACACACTTTCCACAAGACTCATCCTGGGTAAAAGAGAGGAAAAATTTTGCCACGTCTACCATACAGTTGTCTTCATCCATAACAATAAGACCACCAGAACCCATAATTGCCCCAAGAGATGTAATAGATTCGTAATCTACTGGAGTATCTAAATATTCTGCGGGAATACATCCACCTGCAGGTCCACCAATCTGTACTGCTTTAAACTTCTTACCTCCAGGAATTCCTCCTCCCACATTGTAAACAATCTCTCTTAGCGTAATACCCATAGGAACTTCAATTAATCCTGTCATATTAATCTTCCCTGCAAGTGCAAAAACCTTTGTTCCTTTACTTTTTTCTGTTCCAAGACTGGCAAACCAATTTGCCCCTTTAAGAATAATTACAGGAACATTTGCCCAGGTTTCCACATTGTTTATAACAGTGGGCTTTCCCCAAAGTCCTGAGTTTACTGGAAATGGTGGTCTTGGACGAGGCATTCCTCTTTTTCCTTCTACTGATGCAATAAGAGCTGTCTCCTCGCCACATACAAAAGCACCCGCTCCAATCCTGATTTCAATATCAAAAGAAAAATCTGTCCCTAATATATTTTCTCCCAAAAGACCATAATCTCTTGCTTGTTCTAAAGCAGAAGTTAATCTTTTAATAGCTAAAGGATATTCCGCTCTTATATATACAAAACCTTTTTTCGCAGAAACAGCATAAGCACCAATAAGCATTCCTTCAATAACTGAGTGAGGATCTCCTTCTAAAATACTTCTATCCATAAAAGCTCCTGGATCTCCTTCATCTGCATTACATATGATATATTTTTCATCCCCTTGAGCTTTTTTTGCTAACTCCCACTTTAAACCTGTAGGAAAGCCTGCTCCTCCTCTTCCTCTGAGTCCAGACTTTTTAACCTCAGAGATAACTTCTTCAGGAGTCATTTCTGTAAGAACTTTTGCTAAAGCTGAATATCCTTCTCTTGCAATATATTCTTCAATATTTAAAGGATCTATAAATCCAACATTTCTTAAAGCTATTCTTACTTGGTTCTTAAAGAAAGGAAGCTCATTAATAGTGGGAAGAGGTTTCTTCAACTCTGGCTCTTTAACTAAAAGTCTTTCTACAACTCTTCCTTTGAGAAGATGTTCTTGAACAATATCTTTTGCATCTTGAGGCTTCAAACGAATATAGAAAATACCTTCAGGATATATTACCATTACAGGTCCAAGATCGCATGTTCCAAAGCATCCTGTCTCAATTATTTTAACTTCTTCATAGATACCTGCAGATTTTAATTCTCTCTCTAAGGCAGACTTAAAACTTTCTTCGCCTGCTGATATACATGCTGCACCAGCACATATTAAGATGTGCGCCCTTTCTGCCATTTTTATTATAACCTCCTTGTTATAACGATTTTATTCGGTAGATAACACATCCTCTGATGCTATCTGTCCATTAATAACATGTTGGGCAATAATTTTTCTGGCCTTCTCAGGGGTAACATATTTATAGAGGATTTTAGGTCCACCAACTTTTTGTACAGAAATTAGGGGTTCATATTCACAAAGTCCAATACAACCCGCTTGAGTTACCACTACATTTTGAAGATTTCTCTTTTCTATTTCGTCTAAGATAGCAAGAAGAGTTTCGCGAGCTCCTGCTGCAATACCACATGTCCCCATATGGACTACAATTTTATCCTTACCCTCAGGAGTTCGAGCTTGAAGTTCAGCCTGCGCTTTTTCCTTAATCTTCTTTAAATCTTCTAATGTTAATTTCTTCATAATTTCACACCTCCTAAATTTTCTTCAAGATATGATTTTAACATAGAAAGAACTTGGGGATGATTTATAGGAATTTCCCCCAACTCTTTTTTCCATTCTTCTGTAGAAAATTCAAAAAGTTTTCCATCAAAAGAAATCTTAAAATGGAAATTGACATCAGGAGCAGTAACAATAAGGCTATATAAGGTTCCAACAATATTCCCCAAGGGAGGAAGATCTACGTGAGAAGAAGGAAGAATTGCTATAAGCTCTGTTCCCTCCCCCACCTTAGAATTTATTTCTAAACTTCCCCCACAATTATTTACTACTTCATTAAACAAAGGAATCCCTAAACCTATTTTTCGTGTTTTCCTTGTAGTAATAAAGGGACTCTTTATTTCCCTTAATATTTCTTCAGGAATACCTCTCCCATCATCTTTAATTCTTATCTCCAACTTGTGTTGGCTCTTTATAATTTCTAAAGAAACATTTTTTGCCCCCGCTTCAATGGAGTTTTCTATTAAATCTAAGATATGTAGAGAAAGCTCTTTCATGGATTTTCCCTTCTAAAATCCTCTAAAAGTTTTTTAATTTTATTAGGTGTTAATCTTCCGTAAACTTCCTCATCAATCATCAATGCAGGTGCCATACTACATGCTCCTATACATCTTACCAAATCTAAGGAATAATAGCCATCTTCAGTAACCTTACCCTCTTTTAACCCCATTTGTTCCAAAGCGGTAAGAAGATCTGCAGCTCCCTTAACATAACATGCGGTTCCCATACAAAGTCTCACCACATGTTTCCCTTGAGGTTCTAATCTGAAAAAGGAATAAAAAGTCACTACACCGTAAATCTCACTTAAAGAAATTCTTAACCTTTCTGAGACCATTTCTAAGGCTTCTCTCGGGAGATAACCAAATTTCTCCTGAATCCCATGAAGAATCATAATCAACGAACCAGGAGTTTTTGAAAACTTATTTAAAATCTTTTCCACTTCATTTTTAGCATACTCAGTAAATTTTAGCTTCACTGCCATTTTTTATACCTCCATCTGATATCTTATTTTTTTACTTTTTAAGGATCGAAGGAAATTTTCCCAAGAAAAACTATCTAAACCTAAAAAGGTCTTAGGCATTATCATATCATTAATAAAATGAGCATCAGAAGAAATTATTAAAGGTTTATCCTTTAAACTTGGAAAATCCGTAATAAATTTTTCAGGTTCTCCTCTCTTTGAAAGTTCCAAGATATCATATTTTAAAGTTTCAGGTATAAAACCTAAATTTGAAATTATACTATATGAGGGTCTATCAAGATGAGCAAGAATACTTATTCCGTTTTTTTCCCTAATTAAATCTATAACTTCTTCTATAGATAAGGATAAAGATACTGATAAAAGCCTTTCTTCTATCCTTTCCACTTCTTCATTTTCATTAACTACTACCTGAATTCCAAATAAATTCTCATCATTTCTTAGATTAGGAAGATAGGTCCATATTTTCTTCTGAAACTCTAAAGCAGAAAGATAATCTTTAAAAATACCCACTATATGGACCTCTTCTTTAGTCTGTATTTCTATTCCTGGCAAAACAATAACTCCCATCTTTTCTCCCCAGTATCTTACTGCAGGATAATTTTCTACAATATGATGATCTGTTATTGCAATAATATCAATATTAAGCATTTTCGCTCTCTCTACTATTGCCTTTGGAGACATACTAAAGTCTCCACAAGGAGAAAGAACTGTATGAATATGTAAATCTATACCATACCATCTCAAGAACTCTTTCTTTCCTCCTTATTTTTAACTCCTTTTACTATAGCACCTTCTATACCATGTTGGAATAATATTCCGCTGACAACAAAAACTATATGTTTTGTTCTTACTAAGATAATGCCATTTTCTTCTGCAAGTTTTATGGTATCTTGAGGGACCAATTTCCCTCTTGCTACAATTATCATAGGTATATCTAACATCTCTGCAGTTCTTACTATCTGTGAATTGGTAATTCCTGTAATCAAAACCACATCTTTATTTTTACATTCCACTAAAGCAAGAACATCACTCATTAAATCAGCAGAGAATCCCCTTTTTATATCCACCTTATCTAAAAGATGTTCCCCTGCTAAAACTTCTCCTTCAATAAGTTTTACTATCTCTTTTGCCTTCATCTTATATTTTTCTTTCCTCTCCTCTTATACCCAATTTATAAAGTTCTCCCGCTACTTCAAAAGCGGATTTTTCTGTAGCATATAAATTAATCTTTTCTTCTATTGCCTTTTTAATAGTATCTTCATCAGGTTTTTGTCCTGAAACAAATACTATAGTTCTAATTCCAGTAAGAACTGCTACAGCAATAGTATTTAAGTGAGTTTGAATAGTTAACCATATGGAATCTTCAAGAGCATGGGACATAACAAAAGAGAGAAGATCACAAGAAATTCCATACTTTATCTCTGCATCCTCATTGGGAGAAACAATGACTTTAAAATCTAAAATTTTGGCAATTTCTTTACTCTTCATCTTTCTCTTCCTTTCTCTGAGGAATAATAGAAACAGACCTTTGAGCAATTTCTTCCATTTCCTTTGCCATCTCTCTTAACTTTTCCTTCAAGATAAAGATACAATCATAAATTTGAGCATTGCCTCTTACTATATCCTCTGCTAAGGAAGCACAAGTAGGAGAACCACAAGAACCACAGTCTAACCCAGGTAAAATTTTAACAATTTCTCTCATCTCTTCCATTTTTTTCAAGGCTTTACTCATATCTTCATCCAACTTCCATATAGGTCTTGGAAGAATAGCTTGGTTTAAAAGAATATCTGAGATAGTAAGTAAATTATTTATTTCCTTTATAAAATCTTTATCTTCTTTAACTCTTTTGCTCCAATATAAAAGTCTTTTCTTTCCTAAATATATATTCTCGGGATTAAGAACTCCTCCTATACATCCCTCTTTACAGGCTCTTAACTCAAGAAATTTTATATCTTGAAACCTATTTCTTTCCAAATCCTCCAAAACTTTCACCACTTCTTCTATTCCTCCTACAGAGATAGCCTCCTCTTCAGAAAGAAAAGAACTTTCTCCTCCTAAACTTCCCCAAGACATTCCTCGAGGATATATAGGAGAGATTAAGGAACTTTCTTCCCCAATATTCCTTTTTATGGCAAGATATACATTATCAATTCCTAATACATGATTAAAATTAGAGGGACGAGAATCGCAAGGCTCCTTTATATTAGTAACTTGAGCGGGACATGGGGCTACATATACAAGATTTATATTTTTATCAGGATATTTTTTCTTCCAAAGTTTTTTAACAATTTCTCCCATAACTTCAAAAGAAGATCTAAAGGGAGAAAGATGAGGAACTAAAGTGGGAAATCTTACTTGAATTAGTTCTACTATAGCGGGGCAGTAAGTAGAAATTAAAGGAAGATTTGTAGTTGAAGATATATATTGCTCAAGGGCTTGTTGCAAAAAATAAGTAGCAAAAGTTGTATCCCAAACTTCCTCTGCAGAAAAAGCTTTTAATACCGCTCTCTGAATCTGACCTAAGGAATATTTTGTAGGAAATTGAGCATAGAGTTCTGGTGGAATAATAACCACTAAATTTTCTATAGAAGAAATACTATCTAAGGTTTGAGTAAAAGCAAAAGGAGCATGATAGGGACAAATTCTTATACATTCTCCACAGTCAATGCAACGATATGAAAGAATTAGAGCTTTTCCATTCCTTACTCTCATTGCTTCAGTAGGACAGTATCTTATACAATGAATACATCCTCTACATTTTTGTAAATTTATAGCTAAAGAATGTATAAATTTGTTATTCATCTCTCCCTCTTAAGGTAAATTTTAGAAATCAGTTTTGTCCCTTTTCCTACCACAGAATCAATATTAAGTTCATCTGAACAATTCTTAATATTAGGAAGACCCATTCCCGCTCCAAATCCCATCTCTCTAATATTATCAGGAGCGGTAGAATACCCTGGTTGCATAGCAAGTTCAATATCAGGAATCCCCGGTCCTTCGTCTTCTGCAACAATTTCTATAACCTCAGGAGATAAAGAGACTCTAAGAACTCCTTTATAAGCATGAATAACAATATTCATTTCTGCCTCATAGGTTACAATAGCTACTCTTCTTATTATAGAAGGCTCAACTCCCAGCTGTTGCAAGGCTTTCTTTACTGCACTCGATGCCATTCCTGCAGAAGAAAAGTCTCCTCCTAAGACAGGATATTCCAATACTAAGGGCTCTACTTCTGATTCCTTTTCTATTTTTATTTCTGTCTCTTCTACCGCCAAAAGCTTTAAAACAATATCTCTGGTACTTAATATTCCTACTACTTCTCCATCTTTGCTTAGTACTGGAAACCTTCCAAAACGATATTGCCTAAAAAGAGTTAAGGCTGTATATAAAGTATCTTCAGAATTTAAACATTTTGGTTCTCTCACCATATATTTCTCGCAAGGGGAATTTAAGTCTCCAGAAACTAATGCAGATATTACATTTTCTACAGTAACTAAACCTATCATCTTACCCACATCATTTACTACAGGTACTCCATCGATTCTCTTAATCCTCATAATTTCTTGAATAGATTTCATATCATGGTAAGGGGTTACCTTTACTATATCTGTATTCATGATTTCTTTTACTTTAATTCCCTCAAAAAATTCCTTTGGTATTCTCAAAGAACTCCGTCAACCTTCTTTCCCTTTAATCCTGCAGAATAAAGCTTTCCACAAGCCTCATACATAGGATATTTTGTTCTAAGAAGAGGAATATTCAACTTTTTAGCAAGCTCTATAGTCTCCTGTGGTGGCATTTTCCCTCTTACAAAAACTATCGCTGAAAGATCTAACATTTCTGCTGTTCTTATCACTTGGGGAGTAACGAGTCCTGTAAGAAGAAGAGCTCCCCCTTCTCCTAAAAGAGCTAAAGCATCACTCATTAAATCAGCAGCGCCTGCTATTTTTATTTCCCTACCTAACTCATCTTCGCCCACAATTACTTCAGCATTAAGAATTTCTTTAATCTCTTCAAGTTTCATCTCATTCCTCTCCAATCGTCTTAATTTAATCACAGAAATATTTTCATTGTCAATATAAATGGAGGCTGTTCAAAAAAATTTTAAATAAGGGGAAATGATATATTTAGAAGGGCAATTTTAA
>JBNARO010000046.1:0-8468 GCA_049718665.1 Dictyoglomaceae bacterium
TTTACTATTATACTAAGCCTTTTCAGTTCTTCGTCAAGTTTTTCACTTTCTGACCTGTAATCACTTTTATCACCCCTCAAATATTAGGACAAGTCTTCTTTTCTTGCTTATCTTTATCTTCAATCTATAAAAATTCGTTACTAACAATAAACCAAAGTTTATTAAACTGATCATCCCTTTCTCTAATTCTTCCACAAGTCCTCTTGCTCTCCTTCTTCTCTCCTCCATCTTCGTTTATACTACCATCTCCCTAACACTTTATCTTCTATCTTCATCCAAGCTCTACCTCCTATGGGAACTGCAAAGGAAAGAACTTTTTAAACGAGCTAAGTTTTTTGATAGAGGTAAATAAGGAGGCATCACTTTTTCAATACTGATTACAGGTCAGTGATACCTATGTCTATATCAAGTGCCTACTAAGAATTTTTCAATAATCCTTTCCAATTCTTTTAAACTTCTATATTCTATAGTTATCTTCCCTCTCTCTGGAGTTTTTGGTTGAATTCTTACTCTTGTTTCTAAATATTCTTGCAACTTTTTCTCCAAAGCTTTTATTTCTGGAATTTCTTCCATCTTTTTTGCCTTTCTTCTTACTAATTCCTCTGTATCTCTCACAGAAAGTTTCTCCTTTATAACCTTTTGAGCAAGTATTTTTTGCCAATATGGATCATCAATACTCAATAATGCCCTTGCATGTCCATAGGTTAAATTTCCCCTCCTTACTTCCTCTTGAATTTCTGGAGGGAGCTGTAAGAGTCTTAATAAATTAGTTATTTCTGCTCTACTTATACTTAGTTTTTTTGCCAACTCTTCATGAGTCACATTATATTTTTCAATGTAATTTTGAAATGCCCTTGCCTTTTCTATGGGATTTAAATCTTCCCTTTGTAAATTTTCTATCAAAGATATTTCGTAAGCTTCTTGCTCGGAAATATCTAAAATAATAGCGGGTATTTTAGAAAGTCCTGCAACCTTTGCAGATTGAAATCTTCTTTCTCCCGCAATAATCTCATATTTATCATCTTTTGGTCTTACTAATATAGGCTGTAGAAGCCCTTTCTGTTTTATAGATTCTGCTAATTCCCGAAGTGTCTCTATATCCATGGTTTCCCTTGGTTGATTGGGATTTGGAAGTATCTTATCTATTTCAATCTCTTGTATTTTCCCCTTTTCTTCTGATGGTATCAACGCAGAAAGTCCTCTTCCCAATCTTTTTTCTTTACTCATGATTCATCAACTCCTTTGCTAATTCTTTATAGGCTATGGCACCTGAAGAATCAGGAGCATACTCAAAAATAGACTGAGAAAAACTGGGTGCCTCACTTAATCTTATATTTCTTGGAATTACAGTTTTAAAAACCTTATCTTTAAAAAATTTTCTTGCCTCATCAGCTACTTGTTGAGATAATGTAGTTCTATTATACATAGTAAGAAGAATTCCAAGAATCTCCAAATTCGTATTTAAATTCCTTTTTATAAGTTCAATGGTTCTCATAAGTTGGGATATTCCTTCTAAGGCATAATACTCACATTGAAGAGGGATAAGAATGTAATTGGCAGAAGTTAGGGCATTTACTGTAAGAAGTCCTAAGGACGGTGGACAATCTATAAGAATATAATCGTAATCATCTACTATTGGTTCTAAAACCTTTTTGAGTCTCAATTCTCTTAAAAAAGCTGATACTAATTCTATCTCTGCACCCGCTAAATCTATATTCGATGGAATTAGATATACATTATCCCTTATGGAATTTTTCCCATCCTTTAAAGAATATATTATCTCTTTTACAGGAACATCCTGAATTAAACTTTCATAAAGGCTTGGTCTTATATTTTTCTGAGGGATTACCCCGCTTGTAGTATTTCCTTGAGGATCTATATCTACCAATAAAACCTTTTGACCTAATTCTGAAAGGGCAAATCCTAAGTTTATTACTGTTGTAGTTTTACCAACACCACCCTTTTGATTAGCAACAGCAATTATTTTCCCCATACTTCCTCCAATGTTTCACGTGAAACAATTTTTAATTTTCTATTCATAATAAAGCCTCAAGATTTTCTTTTACTTTCTTTATAAATTCTTCAGTGTATACATATTTTTCCACAGGGGGATCCGCTAAGGGCTGTAAGTCTTTTGTCATTATTCCCATTTCAATAGTAGTTAGCACTGCTTTTTCTAATTTATCTGCAAAATCACAAACTTCTTTTGTATTATCTATTTCTCCTCTTCTTCTTATAGCTCCAGTCCATGCAAAAATTGACGCAGTAGGATTTGTAGATGTAGGATTCCCTTTTAGATATTCATAATAATGTCTTCTTACTGTTCCATGAGCTGCTTCATATTCAAATTCTCCTTCTGGAGATACTAAAACAGAAGTCATAAGACCTAAGCTTCCAAATCCTGCTGCAATCATATCAGACATAACATCTCCTTCGTAATTCATACACGCCCAAAGCATTCCCCCTTCACTTTTTATAAGTTGTGCTACCGCATCATCAATAAGAAAATATTTATATTTTATCCCAACCTTTTCAAAATCTTCTCTTCTTTTATCTACTTCCTCTTGAAATATTTCTTTAAAATACCCATGATAAATTTTGGATATAGTATCTTTTGCAGAAAACCACAAATCTACCTTTTCTGAAAGAGCATAGTTTATACAAGATCTTGCAAAGCTCCTTATAGATCTTTCTGTATTATGAAGGACCATAAATACTCCTCTTTCCTCAAAATTATGAACAGAAAAGGAATTTACACTATCATTTTTAAGAACAATCTCTAAGTTCATAGGCTTTTCCACTTTATACTCAAAAGCACTATATATGTCCCCATAGGCATGTCTTCCTATGATTATAGGCTTTTTCCAGTTTTTTACTGCGGGAGGAATGTTTTTAACTAAGATAGGTTTTCTAAAAACTGTTCCGTCTAAATATGCCCTAATAGTTGCGTTGGGGCTTTTCCATGCTTTTTTAAGATTATATTCCTTCACTCTCTCTGCATCAGGTGTTATAGTTGCACACTTTACACCAACTTTATATTCCTTTATTGCTTTTGCAGATTCTAAGGTTACTTGATCATCAGTTTTATCCCTATTTTCAATTCCTAAGTCAAAATAAATTAAGGGAATATCTAAATAAGGGAGAATAAGTTCCTCTTTAATCATCTTCCACATAACTCTTGCCATCTCATCGCCGTCAAGCTCAACAATAGGATTCTTAACTTTTATCAAAATTTATCCCTCCTCTCTATATTCATCAATAATTCCAATTATCCATTTTATAGTTCTAAAGTAGTCTTCTACAAAACAATTTTCATTAGGAGCATGAACCCGAGAGCCCAAATACCCACATCCTACTCCTTCTACTATGGGAAGTTTTAACTCATTATAAAACAATGCCATAGGACCTGTCCCATACATTCTTGGGGTGAGTTTTGGTTTTACCCCTAATATTTTCTCTGCGCTTTTCTCTATTACCTCTTTTAAGGGAGTATTTACAGGAGTTTGAGCGGGATCTTCTAAGCCATAAGGGATAATCTCTAAATCTTTAAAACCCTTCTCTTCTAAATAACTTTTTATTTTTTCAAATAATTCCTTTGCTCTTTGATTGGGGACTAATCTAAAATCAAGCTTTGTCTTTGCAAAATAAGGAAGGACAGTCTTAGATCCTTCCCCTGTATATCCCGCATAGATTCCACATATATTACATGTAGGGCTATATAGAAGCTTTTTATAGAGTTCTATTCCTGTTAATCCACAGATAAAATTATCTATACCTAATTCTTTTTTTAACTCCTCTTCCTCTATGGGATATTTTTCCAAAAGCTCTATTTCCTCAGAAGACGGTTCTAATATATCATCATAAAATCCAGGGATTAAGATTTTATCATTCTTTGCATCTTTCAAAGTATTTAATGCAGAGATAAGATACCATACTGGATTTTCTACGATGCTTGCAAAGGCAGAATGAAGATCTCTTTCCCCCTTTTTGGAAATAATCTCTAAATATATAAGCCCCTTGCATCCAAAACTTAAATGAGGATATCCCTTAGAATCTCTTCCTCCTGATTCCCAAATTATTCCTTCCCCTACCAATTTATCTTTGTATTTCTTTATAAACTCTAAAAGATGAATAGAGCCAATTTCTTCTTCCCCTTCTATCACCCATTTTATATTTACAGGTAAGTTTCCATAAGCTTTTAAATAACTTTCCACTGCCTTAAGCCTGCTCACTATATTCCCTTTATTATCCGCAACTCCCCTTGCTATAATCTTCCCGTCTTTAATTATTGGTTTAAAGGGATCGGTCTCCCATTCCTCTAAAGGATCCACTGGCTGAATATCATAATGATTGTAAAAAATTATGGTTTTCTCTGCACCTACCATTAATTCTCCATATACTACAGGATATCCATCTTTAAAAGGATAAAGATCTACTTTAAATCCTACTTTTTCTAACATAGAGTAAACTAACTCTGCACATTCATTAACCCCAATACCTTTTGCAGAAATACTTGGGATGGATAAAAGCCTTATAAGCTCATTGAGGCATTCTTCTCTTTTTTCTTCCACATATCTTAATGCTCTCTCCATTTCTATTCTCCTTTCTTATACACTTCTTTTAACTTCTCAGCCTTCTCTTCTACCCCTCTCTTCATCTTCTCTTTATATTCTTTTATCTTTTCTCTAATTTCTTTATACTTAACTCCAAGAATTTCCACTGCTAATATTCCCGCATTCCTTGCCCCATTAATACCAACAGTTGCTACAGGAACACCAGAAGGCATCTGAACGATGGATAAAAGAGAATCAAGTCCATTTAAAGTAGAAGTCTTTATAGGAACACCAATAACAGGTAATGGAGTTATACCCGCAATAACCCCTGGAAGATGAGCAGCGCCTCCCGCACCCGCAATTATTACTTCCAAACCCCTCTCTTCTGCGTCCTTTGCATATTTAAATGCCTTTTCAGGAGTTCTATGAGCTGAAACTATACTTATTTCATAAGGGATTCCAAATTCTTCTAAAACCTCTACTGCTTCCTCCATAATAGAAAGATCAGAGTCGCTTCCCATAATAACTCCCACTAAAGGTTTTTCCATAGTTTTCACCCCTTTTATTTAAAAAATAATATCATGATCTTTCTATTTTATCATACTTTTCTGCGTACATTTTAATATCTGCTCTCCTTATCATTTCTTCATAGTTTGTTATTTCCTCTGAAATAGTATCTATACCATAACTTATTCCAAACTTTCCTTGGGAAACCTCTTTTAACTTTTCTTCTATCCTTTGAGCTACTTTTAACGCTTCATCGTATCTTGTTCTTCGTAGCAAGACTAAAAATTCATCACCACCCCAGCGAATTGCAAAATCACTCTGACGAATTATACTTCGTATAGAAGATGCTACTTCTTGCAGAACATAATCTCCATAAGAATGTCCCATAGTATCATTTATTTTCTTAAGGGAATCCACATCGATAAATATTATACTAAAGGGTTCCATACTTCTTTTATAATCCAAATACACCTCTTCTATTCTTTTAATGCCATAGGCTCTGTTAAAAAGTCCTGTTAAGGGGTCATAAAGTCCGTATTTTCTTTCCCAAAAAACAATAAATGCCTTAAGAAAAGATCTTAAAATAAAGATAATATAAGGATCTGGAATTTCTCGAGAGTATAAAGATATGGAAAAAGGTGGTTTTTGGTAGTAAAACCTAAGATTTTCTTCTCCTAATAAAAGATTACCTTCTTTTATGACCTTTGATCCTATTTCTATTTTTATAAGAAAATCCTTAAGATAATCAGAAAAAGTCCTATAAAGAAGTTTTATTACCTGATTCTCATCATCAGAATTAATAAGAGCATTTTGGAAATAATTCTCCAAAACTTTTATATCTATATTTTTGTTTATAATAGAATCGTGAAATGACAACACTTTATTTTTTATTTTTTCTGCAAGATGATCTAATTTTAATAAAATACTGAGGCTTAAGGCTTCAAAACAAGAATTATATAGAAAATGGCTTAGATGCTTATTACTTAACTTCTCCAAATAATTTATAAAAAGAAGATAAGAGTTTAGAGCATCTAAAAATTCCCATCTTTCTAACATAGAATCTACATATGTTAAAAGAGATAACAAGTTTTCTCCTTTTATCAAACCCTTCATAAATTTATAAAAAGGAAGCTCTGAAGAAAATTTATCGATAATTCTTGTAGAAAATAATCCCTTTTCCAAAAGTAATCTCATATAAAGAAGAATAAACTGCTCTTCTTTTGTATTTAAAATTTCATCTTCTAAGGATTCTAAATCTATATTTTCCCCTAAATATCCTTTCAAGATTTTTATTAAAACCTCACACTCAGGAATAGTTTTTATCTTTTTGAGATAATGAAGAATTCTTTCTACTTTTTCAAACTTATGATAATTAATATATGCGAAACCTAATTCTCTATAACCAATATAGCAAAAATACTCCATGTTTATGTCTTCTAATAACTCTTCCATCTCCTTTGATAATTCTTCTATCTTTTCTAAAGTAAAAAACTGGGATTTACTGTTTATAACATTAGCTAAACTGATTACAGAAAGATTTTTTGAGAAATTTTTAGATAACTCATAAGCTTCTAAATTATACTTAATGGAACTTTTTGGACCATAAACATACCTTTCTACATCCCCTAAGTTATTTATTACTTTATAAAGGACTAATTTATCATTACTTTTCTTTGCATAATCTAATGCCAGATTATAAAAATGGAGAGCATCCATATATTTTCCTTCCATAGAATTTAGGATAGCTAAGGAATTATAATAATTAGCAAGATATCTTGGTGAAGACCAAAGATTTATAATCTCCTTTATGTAAGAATTTAATAAATCTAATCCTCTTTTACTTTCTTTTTTCAAAAAGTAATAAGCTGAAACATTAGAAAGAATCTCAGGAAGCTCATATCTTATAGATAAATTCTTTACTATTTCCTTCTCAATCTTCTCTGCATGATCATATTCACCTAAATATGCAGAGCATCTAACTATATGAGACATATCTAACAAAGTTTTGTTCTCAATATTTTCTAAAACTTCCAATGCCTCTGAGAATCTTTGAGTATCTATCAATATTTTCAACATCTTTTTTAAATATATGTCCTTCTTCTCTCCTCTTTTTATAATTTCCTTCATTATCTTTAACTCTTCGTGAAGATTATTAGCATTTCTAAATTCCCTTAATTTTGCATAAAGCCATCTCTTTTTATCTTCTGCCCTCTCTGCTAAAATTGCAATTCTTCCCCATAAATCGGAGTAATTATAGGAAATAAGTTTACTTATAAAAGATGAGTAAAGATTATAATACTCAGATTGGGGAATAGTTTCTTTAATTATTCTAAGAACATCATTGGAAGAAAATCTCCATAGAGGATATTCCCATCGAATAATTTCTGAATCTATAAAATCTTTAAAGAAGAATAAAGGGGTATATAATTCTTTTACTGCCTTTATAGATGTAGTAGAGAAGGTTTTCCCTATTAATGTTAGAGTGTACAATGCTTTTCTCTCAGAAGAATTCAACCTGTTTATTTTTTCCCTTAGTATATCTTCCAAAATTCTGAAATTATTCTTGTAAATAATTTTTGCATTATTCCAATCACCCTTGCTTAATTTATAAAGGGACTTCGCTTTACTTAAATCTATATTAAAAACTTTTGACATCTCTTTTATTACAAAATCTTTATCCACTAATGGAATTTTACAATTTTCTTTATCTATCTTAAATATATAAGGAAATTCAGGAAGACACTCTCCTACAATAAAAAAGTGAATATTTAATCTTCCTGATATAAGAGGAATAAGAATCTTGAAGAATTCATTATATTCAAGATAAGACTGCCAATTATCTATAAACCAATATTTGATATTTTTATTTTTAAGAAGAGTTTCTATAATCTCAAAAACTTGTGATACCTCTATATCTAAATTTACTACCACTTCAGGTTCGTAAGGCTCTAAAAACTTCAAAAATCTTGGATGAATATACCTTCTTAAGATTGGTCCCACAGATCTTCCTTTTTCTTTAAAAAATTCCTTTTTGTCTACTAAATTTAAGAGGGTAAAAAATATCTCTCCAACAGGAGTCCTATGAGAAGAATAATGAGTAAAAAGAGAATTTCTTTTTAACTTTGAGTATAAAGAATTAAGGATATAAGTTCTTCCAGAACCTGATGGAAGATCAAGATGTACTATTTTATTTTCCTTTAAAATTTTCTCAAAATATTCTAAATCTTCCAAACCTATCTCAATTTTACTTTTTAATAGTATACAATATTAAAAAAATTTACAAGAGGGGAAATTGCCCTGACCTGTAATCAGTATTGAAAAAGTGATGCCTCCTTATTTACCTCTGTCAAAAAGCTTGGCTCGCTTAAAAGGTTCTTTCCTTTGCAGTTCCTATAGGAGGTAGAGCTT
>JBNARO010000047.1:0-8403 GCA_049718665.1 Dictyoglomaceae bacterium
TCTTACCAGAGTATTCATCCCGTCAATCGCAGATATCCCTGTTTGAATAAATTCTGAGGGATATGCTCTTGCATAAGGATTTATAGGACTTCCATTTATATCCATTTTCTTTTCAGGAATAATAGGTGGACCCCCATCTCTGGGTCTTCCCAAACCGTCAAAGGTCCTTCCTAAAATTGCTGGGGAGAGATTTATTTCTAAAATATGCCCTAAAAATTTGACTCTCATACCTTGAATAGATAAGTCTTGAGTACTGGTGAACATCTGAATTAAAGCTGCACCTTCGTAAGCCTCAAGAACCTGTCCCTGTCTAATTTCTCCAGAACTTAATTTAACTTCTACCAATTCTCCATATTTCACATCTTCGATATTTTCTACAAATACCAATGGTCCACTTATTCTTGTTACAGAAGTATATTCCCTAAGCATATTGTTTTATACCCTCCTTCAGTTCTGTAAGTCTTCTATCTATCAATTCCATAAGCTCTTCTAATTTATCTATATCCTTTTCTGGTATGTATTTCATCTGAGCAATTTTTTCTCTCTCAGGAATTTTTAAAATAGATTCTAATTCTACTCCTGACTCCAAAGTCTTAGTGGCTTTCCTATAGAAATTAATAATATTCTTCAACATAAGATATTGCTTTTTGAGAGAAGTATAAGTATCTACATCATGAAGGGCATTTTGATGCAAGAAATCCTCTCTTATAGATCTTGCTACTTCTAATATCAATCTATCTTGAGGTGAAAGAGCCTCCATACCTACAAGCCTTACAATATCTTGAAGTTCTGCCTCTCGTTGTAATATAGACATAGCAATCTGTCTCAACTCATAGAAATCCTTAGCAATATTTTCTTTCCAGTATTCAGAAACAGGTTCTACATAGAGAGAATAACTGATAAGCCAGTCTACCGCAGGGAAATGTCTACTGAAGGCAAGTCTTGCGTCGAGTCCCCAGAATACCTTAGTTACCCTTAATGTTGCCTGAACCACAGGATCTGAAAGATCCCCACCTGGAGGAGACACTGCTCCAATAATACTTACAGAACCAATTCTGTTATCTTTACCAAGACACTGAACTAATCCTGCCCTTTCATAAAATGCTGCAATTCTTGAAGCGAGATATGCAGGATATCCCTCTTCTCCTGGCATCTCTCCTAATCTTCCAGAAATCTCTCTCATAGCCTCTGCCCAACGAGATGTTGAGTCTGCCATCAAGGATACATGATACCCCATATCTCTAAAATATTCTGCAATGGTTATACCTGTAAACACTGAAGCTTCTCTTGCAGCAACAGGCATATTAGAAGTGTTAGCAATTAAAACAGTCCTTTCCATTAAAGGTTTTCCTGTTCTTGGATCCTTTAATTCAGGGAACTCTATAAGAACTTCTGTCATCTCATTTCCTCTTTCTCCACATCCTACATATACTACTACTTCTGTGTCAGACCACTTTGATAATTGGTGCTGAATAATGGTTTTTCCACTTCCAAAGGGTCCAGGAACACATGCGGTTCCCCCTTTAACTAAAGGGAAGAAAGTATCTAAAACTCTCTGTCCTGTGATTAAGGGGATAGTTGGGGGTTTCTTCTCCTTTACTGGTCTTGGATATCTTACAGGCCATTTCTGCATTAATTTCAATTCAACTTTATTTCCTCTTTCATCTTCAAGAATTCCTATAACCTCTTCCACAGTAAAACTTCCACTTTTAATCTCTAAAATTTTTCCTTTTAAATTTGGTGGTAGAAGAATCCTATGTTCTAAAGCAGAAGTCTCTTGAACTATCCCTAAAATATCTCCCCCTTCTACATAATCTCCTATTTTTACCCTTGGTTCAAAATCCCACTTTTTCTCTCTATCTAAAGCAGGGAGAGATATACCTCTACTTAAGAAATCTCCTGTTTTTAATGCTAATTGACTTAAGGGTCTTTGGATTCCATCATATATCTGTCCAATAATTCCTGGACCTAATTCTACACTCAAAGGTTCCCCTAAGGCATAGACAGGCTCTCCTGGGCCTATACCCTGAGTTTCTTCGTAAACTTGGATAGCACAGGTGTCCTTATCTAATCCAATAACCTCTCCAAAAAGCTCCAAATTTCCCACTCTAACCATTTCATACATTTTGGCATTAAGTCCTTTAGCTATAACTAAAGGTCCTGCTACCCTATGGATTTTTCCTTTCATAATATCCCTCTCCTTCTAAAATATCTATTCCTAATGCTTTTTCAATACTCTTTCTTATAATTTCCATCCCTAAATTAAAGTTAGAAAAGGTATCAGGAAGAACTAATATTCTTTTTTTAGTTTTTTGGTCCAAAATTTTTCGAGAAACACTTTCTAAAATTATTATAAGCTTGTAATCTTTTTCTGGAAGATTATTAAAAACCTCTAAGGCTTGAGAGTCACTTTCAACACTAAAAGTATCTACTCCAAAAATCTTAAAAATTTCTACAAGATTATTAAATCCAATAATAGCAATCTTCCCTTCAGACATTGACCTTCAGAAGCCTCTTTTCCCATAAATTATTCGGAATTTTAGTTTTTTTTAACTTTAAAAGAGATACCAATTCTTCCCCCTCTAAATATTTGTTGTAGAAGTAATATAAAACAACCTCAGGACCACTCACCACTGGTAAGAAATTCTTTCTTAAAAATTCATGAATATATTTCTTAAAAAGAAAATCCATATCTTCGTTATTTTCTACCAATTCTTTTAAAAACTCTTTGTATTCCCCACTAAAATATTCCATCCAGTGATCTATAGGAGATAAATATAAATCCTTAAAGTTAATTCCATATTTAACTCCGAGAATTCCTGCCTTTTCAAGCTTTTCCCAATTTTTTCTTAGAATTTTTCCTCTATAAAGAATTTTCAAAAGAAGTAATTTATTCCTAAAGGTAAAAAAGAGGTAAAAATTTTTGTTATTTAACTCTTTGAGAAACCTTTCAGAGATTAGAATATTTTCAATATCTAAGAATAAATCTACATCAAAGGCATCATTAGTCTCTTCCCAGATTTTTAAAGCTCTTTGATATATAGACTTGGCTTCATAAGAGAACTTTTTAGGAAAAGTTATTGGATAAAAAGCTTCTTTATCTATTTCTTTCCCTACTTGGTGAATACTACTCTTTAAATTATGGAAATAAAAATCCCATAAAACAAGAGATTCTAAAATTTCTTCTTTAATACTCCTTCTAATATCTTGTAGTTCTTTATTCAAATACTCCCATAAGGCTTTCTCCCAGTCCTCTCTTTCTAATAAAAAATTATAGACAGTATTTTTTAACCAGTCGGAAATATCTGACCACTCTGCCTCCTTAAGCCATTTCCATAAGGAGGAATCTATAAATCTGATAGTTTTTGCTTTTAAATTTGTGGATATAAAAAGATATTTTTGATAGCTCATTTATCCCCCTCTTAATATCCTTGCAACATCTAATAAGTAATTATTTATCTTTTCTTCAATAATATTTTCCAAAGTTAGATCAATAATGAGGTTCTCTTTTTTAAGCATAAAACCTGCTTTCCCTTCATATTTTTCCTCTTTATAAATTAAACCATATTTCTTACATAATTCTGGCACATTTAACTTATTTTCTCCATTCGCTAAAATAATTTCTGCTCCCTTTATTTCTCCTTTTTCCAAAATCTTTTCCCAAAATCTTTGATACTCATTCTTATCAAGAGAAAGGAATCTATTTAAGATATCATCTTTTAATTTTAAAATCATTTCATTTTCCAAAAGAGTAATTTCTTCTTTAAATTTTAGCCTCTTCTTCGCTAAGGAAATATTCTCCTCATCTAATAGAGATTCTTCCAATCTTCTTTTTTTCTCTTCTTTCCAAGCTTCAAGTTCCTTTCTCCTTTTTTCCAAAAACTTTTCTAATTCTTTTTCTACTTTAGATTTAATTTCTAAGATTTTTTCCTCTTTTTCTTTTTCTAATTTTTCAATAATCTTTTCTATGCTCATTTAGATTTTCACTCCATAGAATAAGAAGATTATGGAGGTTATTAGAGAGAGAATAGCATAAGTCTCTACTAATGCAGGGATAATAATAGCTTGACCTGAGGTCTCAGGCTTTTGAGCTACCATCTGTAGAGCTGCAGCACTTGCTCTTCCTTGCCATACAGCACTAATAAATTCTCCAAACATTATGGGAATACTTGCAGCAAAAACCATAAGTCCTTGTTCTAAGGTAAGCTCTGGAAGTTTTCCACCAAGGATTCCAAGCCTTAATAAGATAAGAAATGCAGAGATAAAGCCATAAAATCCTTGAGTACCAGGTAATGCTTGAAGAATTAGAACTGTGCCAAACATTTCAGGTTTTTCTGCAAGAACTCCCGCAGCTGCTTCTCCTGCTATACCTACACCCTTTCCAGAACCTGCAGCTGCAAGGCCAGCACCTAAAGCGGCACCAATTAAAGCAATAGCTAAGCCCAACATAAAATCAACCTCCTATTTTGATTCTTTTAATCTAAAATATTTTCCATCTATCTTAAAGGAATTAAAAATCCTACCACCCGCAGAATAAAATCTTCCAAAAATTTCAAGAAATTGCAAACGTGTAGAGTGAACAAAAGCACCTAAAACACTCAAAACAAAGTTTAAAATCTGTCCTGCGACCCAAATAATACTAAATAAAATCCATCCAAGAAGAGGAATATTTTTTACCATATCTGCAAGCTGTGTAATTACAAATCCAAATATGGAACTCACTAAGTTTAGAGCAAAAAGACGAGAGTAGGATAAGATATCTCCAATAAAGGAAGTTACCCCATATCCCCCTAAGATACCATATATACTTATCAATCCCACGATAATTCTCGCAATCCCTTTATATTCTCTTCCCTGAGTAAGAATAAGTCCCATCAAACTTATCAATATGAAGTATTTTATAAAGGCTAAAGAAGGAGAATTTTGAAACCTTGAATAAATGTAGAATAATAAAGAGCTTAAAAACACAAGCCATAAAAGACCATCAAATAGAGCAGATTGATAATCTCTTTGTTTCCAAGAAGAGATAAATTTTAATATAAGGGCATAAAATTGAGATATTATTCCTATAAATAGCGCAATTCCTAAGGCTTTTATTAAATCTACCGAAGGATTAATTAAAGGGAAGATTCCTAAAAACTTTCCGTCAGGTCCTACAAATATCTGGCTTCCAAAGAAGCTCCAAGTTATTATTCCTACAATAATAGAAGGAATACTCAAAACTGTGAGAAGATCCATAAGTTCTCTTGCGGATCCCTCAGGATTAAATCTCTTCTTTATCCAAAGAGAAGCTAATAACAATGATAAACCATATCCCATATCTCCAAGACATATCCCAAAGAATAAAAGATAAAAGGGAGCAACAAAAGGAGTAGGATCAATGAACCTATAAGATGGTAAACCATAAAGCTTTGTAAGAAATTCAAAAGGCTTAAAGAATTTTGGATTTTCAAGAAGGATAGGTGGTTCTTCCTCTGGCAAAGGATCTCTATCTTCCCAAGCAAAATCTTCAAAATTTTCTCTTACTTTGTTTAAAAATAGTTCCTTAACTTTCTTTGGAATCCAGCCTGAATAAACTACAAAATATTTACTACTGAAAGCAAAATTTCTAAATCCTTTCTCTTGAGATTTTATATAAAAATAATCATGCCAAGCGAGTAAATTTGATTTTTTATTATAAAGCTCTTTTGCATTCTCAAGAATAGATTCTAAATCTTTTCTCAACCTCTCTAAGTGTCTCTTTATTCTTTCAAGATTCTCTTTTGGAGTTCCTTTAAGATATGGGATTCTACGATGTTCAAATCTGTATTTTTGTAAAACTTCTTCTATCTTAGCTTTATATTCCTTTGAAAGGATAAAAATACATTTAATTTCCTTTTCTTTTTCCCAATATTTTATCCATCCTTCTTCCAATATATCTTTTACTTCTTCCTTAAACTTTTCAAAATCTTCTTTTGAAAAACTACCACTATAAAGAATAAATCTTTTCAGATTTCTTGAAAAATCTAAGGCTTCTTCCAAATCTTCCCAGTATAAAGTTTCTTGATATAGAGTCTGTAAATACTTTTCTTTTTCTTCTAATAAATTCAAAGATCTTTCAACGGATTTTGCTTTTTTATAAATATCCTCCCAATAAACTTCTTTCCTTAATTTTTCTAATTCTTCTCTCGTAATTTCAGGTCTTCCAGCAAAAAATCCCTCTAAAAATCCTTTTTTATCAGGAAATATTTTTATAAGGATTTTCCTTATTTCTTCCAATTTATTTATTATATTAGAGAACTCGGAATCTAAAGAAGACTCTTCAGGAGATAAATCCTCCCAATGTACCAAGGAATATTCTTTAAGTAAAGATACTAATTTTTCCTCATTCTCCTTAGAGACTGCAATCCAAAATCTTTTTAAAGGAACAATAGCCATAATTTATTCTCCAAACTTTTCCCACAAAAACTCTAAAGCTTTAAGATAATTTTCTTCTAACTTTTTTCTATACTCTTCTCTTTTCTTTGAAAATTCTTTTTCCAATTTCTCCTCTTTTTCCTTTATTTCTAATCTTCTTTCTTCTGCTATTTTTTCTAAGAATTTTTCAAAGTCTTCTCGCTCTTTTTTTTCTGTTTCTTCCCAGCGAGAAATCTTATCCTGAAGCCAGGAAGACCAATATTTCTTTGCAGATTCAATACTCTTTTCTAATTCTTCCTCTTTTTCTACAATAAAGCTAACAATATCCTTTACCTTTTCCATAATCCTACACTGCTCTCACTACTTTACCAGCCTTAAGGCATCTTGTACAAACTTTTAAGGTCATCACTTTCCCATTTACCACTGCTCTAACCTTTTGAAGGTTAGGAAGCCATCTCCTCTTTGTTCTTCTATGAGAATGGCTTACCTGTAATCCTACCCATGGTCCCTTTCCACAAATATCACATCTCCTTGACATTTCGTGTTCCTCCTTTCTTTATTTCATTACACCTTGACAATTATATCACAAAACCTAAAGACTTAGTTAAAAATTTTTAGTATAATTATATTCATGAAAAGACTTCCTGCAGTTTCGGGATATTTTTATCCTAAGGATAAAGAAGAGCTTATCAGATACTTAGAAAAGTTTATAGAGAGGGGAAAAAATCCCATAAAAGCTAAGGGATGCATTTCCCCGCATGCAGGATATATTTATTCTGGCGTAGTCGCAGGAAAAGTTTATTCCTCTATAGAAATTCCTAATAAGGTTATCCTCTTAGGACCAAACCATCATGGACTTGGATATCCTTCTGCCATATATTCTAAGGGGGTTTTTCTTACACCCTTAGGGGAAACAAAAATTGACGAGAATTTAGCAGAGAAAATTTTAAGGGATTCAAAATATTTAAAAGAGGATTTCTCTGCCCATACCCTAGAGCATTCCTTAGAGGTTCAATTACCCTTTTTACAATATATAAATCCTACTGTAAACATAGTTCCCATTACTATTTCTGATTATAGTCCTAATACCTTAGAAGATTTAGCCAATGCTATTTATAAAAATATGGATGATGAGATATTAATTGTAGTAAGTTCAGATTTTTCTCACTATGAGCCTCAAGAGATTGCAAAGGAAAAAGATTTTTATGCTATAGAGTCAATTTTAAATATGGATCCATGGGAATTTTATGAAAGAGTGAGAAAAAGAAGAATTAGCATATGTGGGGTAGGTCCTATAGTAGTCTTACTTTTAGTTCTAAGTAAATTGGGAGTAAAGAATTCTAAATTAATAGAGTACAAAACTTCAGGAGATATCACCCAAGATTACAGTGCAGTTGTAGGATATGCGGGAATAATATTTTTCTAAATGGTTGATACATTAGCGATTATAGGATTAGGAAACCCAGGATTTGAATATTCAGAAACACGCCATAATATTGGATTTATGGTGATAGATTATTTACATAGATATTTCGAACTTCCAAAATGGCAAAGAAAATCTTATTACGACATCTCTTCTAAGGAAATTTATGCGAAGAAAATATACCTGGTAAAGCCTCAAACTTACATGAATCTAAGTGGAGTTGGGGTAAAGAACTTTGTTTTTGATTATTCCTTTACCCTTACAAATATTCTTGTAGTTCATGACGACTTAGACTTAGAGGTAGGAAGGATAAGACTTAGATATGATGGAAAAGATGGAGGACATAAGGGAATAAAATCTATAGTTCAAGAATTAAATTCGCAGGAATTCTATAGATTGAGAATTGGAATAGGAAGACCTAATTCCAAAAATGAAGTTGTGGAATATGTTCTTTCTAATTTTAAAGATGATGAAAGGGAAATTATTGATAAAGTTATTAAGCTTTCTCCAGAGATTATAAAGACTATATTAGAGGAGGGATGGGAAAAGGCACAGAATCTTTTTAATAGAAAATGCATGTTTTA
>JBNARO010000048.1:0-8401 GCA_049718665.1 Dictyoglomaceae bacterium
CCATTTACATATACATTCCTCTTTAACCTTAACTCTGGATATGTAAATTCTCTATCGAATACAAAAACTGTTTTCTTAGGAAGAATAGGAAGGAGTAAAGATATAGTGTAGGCAAAGCTCTGCCTCCTATGGGAACTGCAAAGGAAAGAACTCTCCATTTATATGTAATATAGGTAAAATCAGAGAGGAAGAAAATAAAAGAACGGGAAGATTTCATTCTATTCATGATTAAGCGAGCCAAGCTTATTTGAACATCAATAAAGTTCCATTTGTGATTATGAAGAAATCTTCTAATTCTGTTAACTAAAGACTATCCTTTCTTTACTCTTTTTTGATAGAGGTAAATTTGGTAAAATAAACACATAAAATCGCCTCCTTGTGGTTTGTAGTGTTTTTGATGCTAAATAAATTCTACCACAAGGAGGCATCACTTTTTCAATACTGATTACAGGTCAGTTCTTATAAAAATATTAGGTAATAACCCATCTTTTCATAGATGGGTTATCTTGTATCAAAGTTATTTTGAGGTTCTTATCATGTATAATCATTAAAGTATTTATAGAGAAAGAAGGGAAGGAAAAATGAAAAATAAGCTTTTTATAGCAATACTTTCGGCATCTTTTATTACTTCTTTTTCTGCTTCTGCTATTAATGTGGCCTTGCCTATAATTGGAAAGGAGTTAAAACTTTCTCCTCCTTTATTGAGTTGGTTATCTACCCTCTATCTTCTTTCTAATGTTTTCTTTCTTCTCCCTTTGGGGAAGATAGCTGATATTTATGGGAGAAAAAAGTTGTTTTCTGTGGGTCTAATAGTTTTTTCCTTAGGTTCTATTGTGTCTATTTTTTCCTTTGATTATGAAGTTCTTATTTTTTCTCGTGTTATTCAGGGATTTGGTGGATCCGTTCTTTTTGCTACCACACCCGCATTGGTAACTTCTATCTCTTTACCTCAAGAAAGGGGAAAAAATTTAGGTTTTTATGTTACATCTGTATATTTAGGGCTTTCTTTGGGACCTCTTTTGGGCGGTGTTTTAACTCAATACTTTACCTGGAGAAGTATTTTTGTTTTTACTCTTTTTTTAGGGATAATAAGTCTTATTTTAAATTCTTTTGTAAAGGAGGAGTGGAGGGAATCTCAAGAAGAGAAGTTTGATCTTTTGGGCTCTCTTCTTTATGCTTTTTCTGTAACTTCCATTTTGTATGGTTTTTCAAGATTAAAAGATAAATGGGGACCTATTTTTATACTTTTAGGAATTATAGGAATCATCTTGTTTTATTTAGTAGAAAGTAGAAGAGAAAAACCTATGTTCCCTGTGAAATTTCTATCGAAAAACAGGAGATTTGTTTTCTCCAATTTATCAGCCCTAATAAATTATGGGGCCACCTCAGCTCTTTCTTTTCTTTTGAGCCTGTATCTTCAAAATATAAAGGGGATATCTCCCAATGTGGCAGGTTTTTTGCTTACCTTTCAACCTTTAGCTCAGGTTATTTTCTCTCCTTGGGCTGGGAGACTCTCTGATAGAAAGGATCCAGGAAAAATTGCCTCTTTAGGAATGTTAATTATCTCTTTAGTGATGTTCTTTTTATCTTTTTTAAGGCATGATTCTCCCCTTTATGTAATTCCCCTATCAGGATTTATACTGGGTTTTGGCTTTTCTCTTTTTTCTTCTCCCAACACTAATGCTATTATGGGGTCGGTGGATAAAAGTTTCTATGGTATTGCATCATCTACTTTGGCTACTATGAGAGTAATGGGACAAACTTTTAGTATGGCTATTGTTAATTCTGGATTTTCCATCTTTCTTAAAGAGACGAAAACTTTAGAAGGATCTTCAGACTTCATGTATGCTTTTAAGTTTCTCCTTTACATATTCACCCTTTTATGTCTTTTAGGAGTATGGGCTTCTCTCCAAAGGAATAAAAAAATTGAAAAGAGAACCTTCTAAGTTGGGAATATAGAGACATGGTTCTTAAGTTTTCGGAGGATGATATTATCCCAGAGAAATTTGCAGAAGAGAAGCTTGTAAAAATGAAAGGATATAGGAATAGACTTGTCCACTTTTATTATGAAGTCTCAGTAGAAGAGCTATACTATATAATTTTTTGAATTTTCTGTGGAATGAATAAGGGCATATTATCTATTTTCTCCTTTAATCATGAGAATTCCTCCCAAAAGAATTATAGAGGTAATTGCTTCCCAAAGATATAGATTACCTGTATAATGTCATAGGGAAAAAGGTAATAACTTCCATATTCTTGTGCAAAATGTTATTTCCCTCCTTAAAATTTACTTACCTATTCAAAAGAATAGGTATCATATACATCCCTTCTCCCTGAGGTATATTAGCACTTAATAAAAGTCCTGTGTTTACATCATATTCAAATTGAGCTATTGGAACTCCATTTACTTGAATTTGTGTTAAAACTCCACCATACTGACCATTTCCTAAAACTTCCCAGTAAAAATTTATCTCTGAAATTTTTAAGATGATATCTGTCTTAAGCAACTGGGGATGTATGTAAAATGGTCCCATGTAAAAATTCCCGTATAATTTAGAGGATGTACTCATATTTTGGGAAGTTGTTAACTGACTATTAAATAGAAGGATAGATCCACTACTGGATGCTAAAGCATATCTTACTGTTCCAAAAGGTGCAGAAGAGCTATATGCTCCTCCAAATAAACTTACTGATGAGTAGATTTGATAAGTAGGTGAGGTTTTTACCGCGAGCGGCATGGTATTTATGGGTGGCAGGGAGATTTTGTAAATTCCTAATAATTTTAATTCACTCACTGCAGAAGAATTATTTCCCTGTTTTTCTAATATTGAGATTTTTTGTATGACTCCATCTTTGTCATAAATTATAAAAAATCTTGTCATAGATTGCCAATCCGAGGATTCATATAGATAATAGTATAAGTTATTTCCAGCGGATCCCACTTCATTTTTTACTCCTGGAGGAAGACCTGCAGTTTTTGATTTTCTAACCTCATCTTCAATTTCTTTTGGATCTAAATATACTAATCCATTAAGGGCTTTAACACTGGCATCATAGGATAAGTATCCTGATGATATGCTTTTAGTTATATGAAACTTAAGTCCGTAAGCGATGTTTTTTTCAATGTTTGTTATCACAAAGATATTATATCCTTGATAGGTAGCTCCTGAAAAATCTCCTCCTTTTCCAGTTCCTGCTCCTCCTTGGTATTGATATACTAAGGCTAAGCCTGGTTTGACCCATGAAGGAAGCTTATTAGAAGATATTAATAGTCTATTTTCTTCAGTTTGGGCAAGAGAGAAAGGAATCACTAAAAGATAAATAAGGAAGAAGAATATCAAGGATTTTATTATTCTCATGTTTTATCCCTCCTAACTAAAAGTAAAAGATCTAGTTTTAGGAAGAAGGCATAAAGGAGAAGCTAAAATTTAAGAGGAGCTTCTTTTTTAAATTCATATAGAAGTTTTTATACAGTAATTAAATAAGCCGGCGCAACACCTTCCTGTAGGATTTTTATATTTACACATACCACTATTTGTTTTATTAAGGTAGTTCCTTATACTTTTAATAGATTTATGTCCTATTTTTACTCCCTCTCTTATTTCTTTATATGTTATATTTGCGCAATAGCATATTGGAACATTTTCTTTATCTTCTTCTTTGAACCATACTGGAACTTTCAACTCATCTTTTTTAATAAGATCTTTGTCTGAAAAATATACTACTTTGCAAGTTGGATTTGTGCATAGAAACCAGTCAGTTTCAGGAATAGAATCCTTTATGGTTAAGTTTTTTACAGTTTCATAATATACCTCTATACTTGGGTTTCCACACTCGGGACATACTATTAATTCATCCATTTTTATATGCCTCCTCTTTTCAATACTAAGTCTAATACAAATTTTTTATTGCTTTTTTTAAGGATTCTTCATAATAGGGGAGATCATCTATACCATATATCTCTAACATATAGTTTCTTAATACAGAGTAAAGAGGTCTTTTGGCGGGAGCCTTAAAAGTTTCAGGATTTAAAGAAATAATTTTTTCCTTTGAAAATCCTACAATTTCTGCGATTTTGCAGGCAAAGTCATATCTTGTTATGATCCCCTTGTTCACTATATGATAAGTTCCATAAAGATTTGTAAGGGAGAGTTCTTTTACTTTCCTTACCAGATCCCCTGCATAGGTGCAAGATGCAAAATGGTAATTGCTTAAATAGATCTCTTTCCCTTCTTTTAAACTGTTATAAATCTGGGTTAAGGCATTGTTCCCATATTCACCGAAAATATAAGAGGTTCTTATTATAAAATGTTTTTTACAGAACTCTTTTGTAAAAATTTCTCCATAAAGCTTCGTCTTTCCATAGGTGTTTATAGGGTTTGGAGTATCAAATTCGGTATATGGATTATCTTTATCTCCAGAAAAAACATAGTCGGTACTTATATAGATAAGGGGAATATTAAGTAAGGCGCAGGCTATGGCAATATGTTTCGTTCCTACTGCATTTACTTTCCATGCTTTTTCTGGATCTTCCTCGCATATATCAGGAGATCTTATCGCTGCAGGATGAATTACCAGATCAGGCTTTAAAGATAAGATCTTGTCGATAGTATTTTTGTCTTCTATACTTAGTTCTTGATGAGTTATGGGTATTACTTCTTCATCTTCAAATTCCTTTACAAAATATTGTCCCAGAAATCCTTTTGCTCCTGTAATTAACACTTTCCTTTTCATATTCTTTTCCATCCAATCTTTTCCAATGTTTTTATTTTCTCTTCCTCGTCTCCTAATATTATTACAAAATGATTTCCTATAGGATTTTTTAGAAAAGTATCATCCTTTATTTTTACTGATATCTGTGTTCTACACATATTATTTTCCCAAGATCTATCTACTACTTCTCCAGTAAATACTGTGAATTTGTGATCTTTTCCAAGTCTTAATATGGTTACTTTATCCGCTTTAATGTATCCTTCTATACCTACACTACTTAATGTTTCAAAATGAGTATTCAGGTTGTAATATTCAGGTATGTTTATGGCTATGGTACAATGTGCAAAAGTATATATATCATCCTCAATTTTTGCTAAGTTTGCCATAAAAGGAGTTTTTCCTATGAATTTATAGGAAAACAGCATAGTTGCAAGAGCTTCTGTGTCTCCTTCACAGCTTGTAATAATTCCTTCTGAGTTAAGCAAAGATAAAGCAAGGCATCCTGTAATCTTTAAATTCACTGCCAAGTCAAAACATCTTATAGTTAAAGCATAAAGATCATACTTGTCAATAATTTTCCTTAAGGAAGGATATATTCTTGTTGCTTTAATTAGCTCCTCTTTGGATATTTTCCTCTCTTTGGCTTGATTCCAAATTTTTTCCGCAAGATCTATATTCTCCTGTAAATTTTCCTGGACTTCTGATAAGGGTATCTCTACTATATTTAATCCTAATTCTTTTAATATCTCATAATTTCCACTTTTTATTAGCCAATCACTAGGTTTTCCAATAATTCCAATTCTCTTTCCTTTTAATTCATCAATTACTTTTAAAGTTTTCATTACCTTTTCATCAGGATAAGGAATTAATATAGTTTCTATTCCCTTTTCCTTAGCATAGGCTTGTATTTCTAAGCTTGCTGCAAGGCCATTAGCAGTGCCAAAAGGAATTAGGTAAAGTCTATCTTTTAGATAGGGTATAGAAAATTCCTCTGTGCCTCCAGTGAGAAGGATTAATGCTTCTGGGTTCTCACTTTCTTCTAAGCTAATATACCTTCCTAAGTATTCTTTAGCTTCTTTTAGTTTACTTTCTACCTCATAGGCAATAGGACTTAACAAGAATTTTACTTTCACTTTAATTCTCCTTTCTTGTAATTAATACTTTTTATATATTCTGCCATCTGTTTTCCAAGGAGTCTACAAGCTTTTTGCTCTGCTTCTTTAGGATGACCCACAGATACTGCTCCATAGTGGGCGGTTACACCTGGTGCTGAATAATCAGGAAGTCCAAAAACTAAGTAGCCATAATTCATAAGTATGGTTAGTATAGAATATAATGTAGCCTCATTTCCACCCCCAAGTCCTCCAGAAGAGGCAAAAGCAGCACCAATTTTCCCCTTTACCTTTCCCCAAGCGGTACTTACACTTTCATCAAAAAACTTCTTGAGCTTCCAAGTAAGGGTTCCACAATAAGCGGGAGATCCTACAATAATTCCATCATAGAATAAAAGGTCTTCGGGTTTTGCTTCATCTACATGTTTTACTGCCACATCTACTCCTTCTACTTCTTTTACGCCTTTCGCTACTTCCTCTGCCATTTTTTTTGTATTTCCAGTCACACTATCATATAAAATAAGCACCTTCCGCATAAAATCCCTCCCACAATTATTTTATAACCTAAAATTGACGAGAATAATATGTAAGGGAGTAATTCTTTGAGGGAGCATCTGATTTATAGTAGATTTTGTGATAATTATTAGTGGCTTCTACCCAATTCCAGATATCATCCCAATCAGTATACCAAGGTTGCCACTGAATTACCTCATAGGGTTGGTTATTATAGGGGCATACAAGTCTTTCGGGGAAATATTGAGGGTTGTAGAAGAAGTAAGTAGTAAAAGCCCATGCATCCACAGGATAGGATCTGTTTTTAAGGTAATACATTTCTAAGGATGTTTTTACTATCCGCATATTTTCAAGCTGTGCATTTCTTTTTGCCTGTCTTACTGTATCAAAATAAAGAGGAGTTGCTATAGCAACCAAAATGCCAATTATACCGATAGCTACCAAAATCTCTATTAGGCTAAATCCCTTTTTATCTATTCTCATTAAAAATATTATATAACGAGAATAAATAAGAGTAAATATTTTAGATAATGAGTAATCAGATATAAATGGAATTAGCTTTTTCCTATCTCTTTCTCCACTTCTTCTGTTATTCCGTTATTCCTGGCAATCTCACTATATAGTCTGGCACTTTTTCTCCATTTTCTTTCTTTGGTCTCAAAGTCAGTTTCAAAAAGCCCAAATCTTTGTTTGAATCCTTCTGCCCATTCAAAGTTGTCCATGAGACTCCAGTGAAAATAGCCTTTTACATCTATTCCATCCTGGATAGCTCTATGTAGTTCTTTTAAGTGGAATATTAAATACTTTGGTCTCTTTTCATCTTTTGCATCGGAAATACCATTCTCCGTAATAAATATAGGTTTTTTAGTGAGTTCCCAGAATCTTTTTACTACTTTATAGAGTCCCTCAGGATATATTTCCCATCCAAAGTCAGATCTCTCTACATTAGGAGGATAAGGGGTTAAATCTCCTTTTAAAGCATTTAAAAAGGTTTTTAGTCCCATAAATATTCTTGTATAATAGTTTATGCCTAAGTAATCCAAAGTGTCTTTTGCATATGGGATATTCTCTTTTATAAAAGGAGATGAAAATTTGCCAGTTAAAATAGTCTCTATAAATATTCTGTTATAAATTCTATCTACAAAATTAGCTAATTTTCTATCAATAAAAGACTTAGAATTTAAAGGTTCTATTACCATCACATTGTAGGCTATACTTACCTGGGCTTCTGGCTTTATTTCATGTATTAATTTATATGCCTTTGCATGAGCTTTTACCATATTATTTAATACTTTAACCATCTTTTTAAGGCTTTTTTCCTGGGGAGGAAATTCTCCATAAAAATAAGCCACAAAAGCATAAGCATTAGGTTCATTTATTGTCATCCAGTATTTAACAAGATCCTTAAACTCATTTACTATTTTCTCCACATATCTTAGATAATAATTCATGGTTTCAGGATTCAGCCATCCACCTTTTTTGGCAATCCATAAAGGATTGGTAAAATGATGAAGGGTTACAAAGGGTTCTATATTTCTTCTTCTTAAAGATAAGAGCATATCTTTATATCTCTCTATAGCTTCCTTTTTGAACTTTCCCTCTTCTGGTTCTATTCTGCTCCATTCTATAGAAAATCTATAAGCATTATTATTTAACTTCTCTATAAGATCAAAATCTTCTTCATATTTATTCCAGCTATCGCAAGCTAATCCTGAGACTTGTCTCTCTTTTACCTTTCCTTGTTGTTCAAACTCCCACCAGTCGTTATAAATATTTCCACCTTCAATTTGATGAGAAGAAGTGGCAGTACCCCAATAAAAACTATCAGGAAATTTATACTTTACCATAAGGCACCTCCATTTAAATTTTTTTAGGAGTATAACATTAATAATTTATCTTATTCCAGTCCCTGACATAGGCTATATAGATTCACAGGTAGAAATAAAGAAGGTATGAGCGAATTCTAAATGTTCTTGACAAACATATTTTTTAGGTGTATATATGTATGTAGCATATATATGGAGGTGAAATGATTGAAAGGTTTTGGACGTGGATTGGGAATG
>JBNARO010000049.1:0-7874 GCA_049718665.1 Dictyoglomaceae bacterium
AAGAGATAGAAAGAAGAGGGATAAAGCCAGCGATAAAAGTGAAAGAGACTTTTAGGGTAGATGTAGTGGATGAAAGGAGAAAGAAAAATAGAATAGAGAGTGTATTTGGGAACATAAAAAGAGGAGGAAGAGACTACTTTATAAGAATTCTTTTAATTTGGCTCTTTGAAATTGCCCTTCTAAATATATCATTTCCCCTTATTTAAAATTTTTTTGAACAGTCTCAGTCTATTTTCAGTAAGGAGTTGATTTTGTGTACATAAGTATCTGTTCAGTTTTGTCGGCAGGACCCAAAATTAAATTCTGAAGGGTTTTTACCCAAGGATGAGAAGCATCATGGCTTCATAAATAGCTTTTCCTCCCATCCCCTTCTATGTAGAGTATTGGAATAATCCGATCTTTACTGGGAGGTATTTCCCCTTTCTCAAAACAATTCTCCCATCCCTTTTCTTCTTCCTCTATAGTTTTATATGCTGTCTTTCCTAAGAGACGATGAATAGTTGAATTAGAAAGAACTCCTGCTGTTAACTTATCTAAAGTTTTACCTACCTGCCTAAAAGGAACTTGAGTTACTAAATCTACTAAACTCTCTTGAAGACTTGGAGTAGCTGTCTAATCTCTTTATTGCCTCCTCTCTTGCTAATGTGCATCCTTTTTGATAGTATTCCTCTTCCCAGTTAAAATCTAAATTTTTTATATCTTGTTTTTCTTTCATATCTTGAGATAAAATTAAATTACCTATCAACCTGTGTCCTCCTTTCTTTAACTTGTTAATTTAATATATAGGATACAGGTTGATAGGATTTTTTCAACCGGCTAATTTACAACAGAAACATATAATTTTTTTATGAGTTTACTTTCTATATATAAAAGAATATTAACTTAAAACTTGTTTATTTATAGTATGCAATCTATATCAATTTTTTAAGGAAGAAGGGAATAATACATAAAGCCCACAAGGCTTAAAACTCCTTATGGGCTTTTTCTATCTTTTAAACTTTTATCTTAAACTTCCCACAGTTAATCCTCTAACAAGATTATTTTGGACTAAGAGACCAAAAACAACCATTGGCGTGACCATCACAATAGCAGCAGCAGACATTGTCCCCCAATCAATATTTTTTTCAGTAATGAACATACTAACTAAAATTGGCAATGTTCCTGTAGAAGGACCAGTTAAAATTAATGCAAATAAAAATTGGTTCCAAGCTATAATAGCACAAAGAATAGCAGTTGCTGCGGTACCTGGCAAGACTAATGGTAAAACAATTTTATAAAGAGCCTGAAAACGAGTACATCCATCAACCATAGCTGCCTCTTCAATAGATTCAGGGACTTCAGCAAAAAATCCTCTCATCATCCATACTGCAAAGGGAACACTTAAAAATAAGGAGGCTATTATAATAGGAATATATGAATCACTTAGATTTAGAAATCGGGTTATCATAAAGAATGGAACCACCATAACTATAGGAGGCATCATCCTTGCAAGTAAGATTATAAAAGATAGAAGATTAGCATGTTTAAAGTTAAATCTTGCAAGAGCATAAGCAGCAGGTATTCCCAATATTAGAGAAGTTATTGTAGATGTTGTAGTTACAAAAACACTATTAAAGAATTTTCTCACTAAATCAGATCTGGTAAAAAAATTAACATAATTTTGTAAAGTAAATTTTCTTGGAAGTAGTGTTGGCGGAATCATAAATTGTTCTGTAGGTGTCTTAAAACTTGTAGTTAAGATCCAAAAGAGAGGTATAATGGTCCATATTAAAGCAATTGTTATTATAATTCCAATTAAAAATTTAAGTTTCCAATCTTTTCTTTTCATTCACTTTTACCCCCAATTATCCTCATATAAATAAGTGTAAATACCATTGCTAATAAAATAATGAGAACATTTAAAGCCGAAGAGAATCCAATATCATAAGAAACAAAAGCTTCTCGATAAGTGTAAAAAGATAAAGTTTCTGTAGTACTACCAGGTCCTCCACCAGTCATAACATAAATAGAATCAAAAACTTGAAGAGATGTTAACGTTCGCATGACTATTGCAACTAAGAGAACAGGTCTCAAAATTGGAAGAGTTATATATTTAAACTTTTGGAGAGAAGTTGCACCATCCACATTGGCAGCCTCATAAAGTTCTATAGGAAGTGACTTTAGTCCAGCAAGTATAATAAGTGTTACCACAGGAATATATTCCCAAGCATCGGCTATAATGATCATTGGCATCGCCATCTTAGGATTTGCTAAAAGAGGAACATTTTCTATAATTTTCCCTAGTCCAATAGCTTTTAATATATAGGGTATTAAACCAAAATTATTATCTAATATAAATTTCCAGGTAAAGCCAACCACAATTGGCGCTATCATAAATGGAACAAGTATTACTGATTGAACTATTTTCCAGCCTTTAAATTCGGTATTTAAAGCTAAAGCAATTATAAAACCTACAATAATTTCAACAAAAACTGCGCCAAAAATAAAATAAAAAGTTCTTCCTATAGTTTGCCATGTAAAAATATCTTTAAAAAGTCTTAAATAATTTGCGAAGCCAATGAATTTCATACCAAGATCAGGACGTAATAGGAGCCATCTCGTAAAAGAAGATCCTACAGAATATACAAGAGGAACAAGAAAAATTATAATAATAAAAAACATTACTGGCAACAGATAAAAAACTCCTGGATTTATTTTTCTATTCATAAAGTAGTCCCCTCCCCCATATAATAAAAAGGAGGCCCCTTGGGAGAGACCTCCCTTGGTTATTTAGAATAGTAACCAGCATTCTTTAATAATTCATAAATACCTTTTGCAGCATCATCAAGTGCTTGTTTAGCAGTTTTTATACCTGCGAGATAATCAGAAATATTTGGAGCTAAGTAATTATTAATTATAGCCGGTCCTTCTGGAATTAAGGGATATAATGGAGTAGGAATACAATTCGATAAGGCTTTTTCAAAATCTGGGATCCAAGAAAGCTTCTTAGAAAGTTCTGGATTACGTAATGCTGAAAAGTGTGCAGGTATACATCCAATCGGAGCAACTTTAACTAAATTCTGAGGATCAGTTGCAAATTTTATCCATTCAATCGCCTTTTGTTTATCTTTAGTAGAAGAGCTAATCACAAATCCCCATGATATGTAGAGCATAGGTAGTTTTCTATTAAGGGTTTCCTCTGTTCTGGGAAAACCTACAAAAGAAGCTTTTCCTGCAACCTTAGATATTTGTGGATTATTAGCATAGAAAAGAGCTGTAGTCCATATTTCTGCCATTGCACTTTTTCCATTTTCAAATTCTGTCAATGCATCCTGGAAGACATAATTCTTACATGCAGGACTTGCATATTTGAAAAATTCTTTAAGATTCTCAAGGGCTTTTTCTCCAATCTTTGAGTTAAATGTTGGTTTCATTTTAGAATCAAATAGTCTTCCACCCATAGCCCACAGTCTTTGCATAAAATGTGTAACAAGGAATATACTTCTTTGACCCATAAGGGTAACTCCATAAAGATCTGGAGGGCGATAGAAGAATTCTGCAATATCTAAATATTGCTTAAGAGTTTTAGGTGGTTGAAGTTCGTAACCATATTTTTCCTTAAACTTTTGCTTCTCAACAGGATCATTAAAAAGGTCAGTGCGATAAACAATTCCACCAAGTTCCTGATAAAATGGTACCATATATACTTTCTTATCAATTGTATAGATAGAAATACCAGGTATATCTTTAAAATTCAAAGCTTTTGCCCCAGGAATATCACTTATAGGATAGATATACTTAGCCCTCGCTAAGGCAGGAACCCATAGTCCTGAAACATAGGGTACATCATAATCATTTCTACCAGAAGTGTAACTAAGCATAAGTTTGTCAAAGTAGTTAGCATATGGAATTTGTTCAAGTTGGAGTGTAATTCCTGTTTGTTTTGTAAAATCATCCATTAAAGATTTCCAGGCTTCTGTGTGAATTCCAACTTCACTCACAAGTCTAAGGTCAGCATCCTTTGCAAAGAGTAATGATCCTATAAGAAGACTCAATACTAAGAAGACTAAAAGTTTTTTCATAGGAAATCCCTCCTTTTTAGTTTAATAATTAAAGATTACTCTCTATAATCTTTTTCTCATACAATTCTCTTATTGCGTCTAATGTAGTGTTTATTGCCCGCCTTTCAGATTTCTGAATAAAATCTCTCTTTATATCTGGAACAGAAAGATCTACCTTTTCCCCGGAAGACTGGATATACCTATTCGCATAACATACACCAATAAAGCCAGCCATTACGCCTCTAAGATAAGCAATAACAAATAATGCTGCAGCCTCCATTTCCATAGAAATAACGCGTTTTTTACTCCAGCCTTGGAAATACTCAGGAGAACGATTATAAAAACATGAATGTGTCCAATTAATTCCTGTTTTGTAATCTACACCATGCTTTATAGCAGAATTGATTAAAGCTTGAAAAACTTCTGGCGTTGCAACTGCAGGAAAATTTTCAGGAACATAATAACGAGTTACTCCATCATCCCTAATACATGCATATGGAATGACAATGTCCCCCTCTTTAACATTTTCTTGAAGACCTGCTACACTCCCTACTCTTATAAGTACCTTAGCTCCAACATTTATTAACTCTTCATAAACTATACTTGCAGAAGGTCCTCCCATACCTGTCGAAGTAACGGAAATTGGATATCCTTTATATGAACCTGTATACGTTATTAATCCTCTATTCTCAGCAACCTTATGAGCCTCATCAAATTGAGCTATTATTTTTTCCACTCTTCCCTGATCACCAGGAACTATTACTACTGGTGCAATATCACCAGGTCCACAGAGTATATGATACTGTTTTTTGCCTTCAAGTCCTGTAGGCTGCCGAAAATCTTGATCAAACCACATGAATCTATCCCCCTTTATATTTTTTTCCTTATAATTTGAATCAAGAAAACATCTGTATTTATATAATCTTCGGAATAAAGTAAAGGAAGGTCATCTATTCCATAATGGACTTCTGACAAAAGTACAAGAGGTTTCGCAATATCAACTCCTAAAAGATTGGAGAGTTTTTGATCACTTGCTATAGCAACAATCTCTGCTACTGCATATCTTACAGGTCTTCCCAGATCTTCTTCTAAAAGTGAAAAAAGCACTTTCGTTTTATTTTGTAAGAAAGCCTTGAGAAAACTCTCAGTTCCACCCTGAATACGACCTGTAGCTACATAAGTTTCTGCATAGATCACCGGAATACCATCTGCTGCATAAAGATGTTTAGTTTTAATTATCTCTTCTCCTTCTTGAATTTGTAATTTCTTTGCTACATTTTCATCTGCTTTTACTTTTTCGTAATCATTGAGAAGAAAAGAAGGTGTTCTTCCAGAGGAAGAGATAATTTTAAAAAGTCCTCTAAGATATTCAATACCAGTATGTACAAGTTTATTATCTCTTATGACAAAAGTACCAAGCCCCTGCTTGCGAATAACAAAACCATCTCTTTCTAAAGCAACAATAACCTCTCTTATAATGGTTCTACTTACTCCAAATGCTTTACACAGTTTCTCCTCAGATAGTAATTTGGCTCCCATTGGAAGTTGTAATATCTCATTTTTTAATTTCTCATAAATCTTATCATATAATTTTTCCCTTTTATTTCCCATGTTCACCTCATAATACATAATACGTATGATGTATTATGACTAAGAATAAAGATAAAATTTTATCAAGGCAAGTCCTTTTACAGATGATATTTACTGATTTAATCTGAATTTTAAGAGAATAAATGCATAATTCTTATAAACTTGAAATTTTTTGAGCGATTTCTTAAAATTTCTTTATATAACACTTAATTCCTGCAACTTTTTTCTTTATTTCTCGAGCAAGTTCTCATTTTACTTTTTATTAAACTACTCTATCTTATGCTGTTTGTAGCTCGCCTACAAGGGATTGAAACATGGTAAAAAAATGAAGAGTTTGAAGAAAAATTTGCGAAATACCATTCTACAAAATACGGAATTACATGTGTTAATGGTACTGCTGCCTTAGAGCTTTCCCTAAGAGCTATGGATATTGGACCTGGAGATGAGGTGATCGTTCCTGCATACACCTTTATTGCTACAGCAAGTTCTGTAATTACGGTAGGAGCAAAATTAGTTTTTGTTAATATTGGTCCTGAAAGAATTGAATTTGCAATAAGCGAAAGGACAAAGGCTATAATTCCTGTTCATATAGATGGTTGTCCTGCCAATATGGATAAAATATTAGATATTGCAAAAAGAGATAATCTTAAGGTTTTGGAGGATGCTGCCCAAGCTCATGGGGCTGAATGGAGAGGAAGAAAGGTTGGAGCATTAGGAAATATGGGAATATTTAGTTTTCAATCCTCAAAAAATATAAATGCGGAAGAGGGAGGAATTATTTTAACTAATGATGAAAAACTCGCAGAAAAAGTTTGGTCTTTAATGAATGTGGGAAGATCTAAAAAGGGAGAATGGTACATGCACTATATTATTTCTGGAAATTATAGGATGACAGAATTTCAGGCAGGAATTTTATTAGTCCAAATGAAAAGATTGGAAGAGTTAATGAAAAAGAGGGAAGAAAATGCAAGATATCTAACAGAAAGATTGAAAGAGATAGAAGGGATAGAGACTCTAACTCCTGATGAAGGTGTAACAAGACATGCTTATCATCTTATATATTTAAATATAAATCTTCTTATTTTAGAGGCTTATCAAAGATGGACTTTGTTAAGGCAATGAATGCAGACGGAAAAGGCATGTACAGAAGAAGGAGTTTGGTTTTCTTAAATGTTCTTTTAGGAGCAAAGGAAGATATGGATGATATTATAACTGCTATAAAGAAGATTCAAGAAAATGTAGATGAAATATTACCAAGAAAGGAGGCTATAAAGTGATCAATCCAAAGCTTCCTTATTAGAAAGAGACAGCAAAATTTCATCTTCCTTTCTCTTTTACCACCTTTAAATGGAAAAGAGAAAAAAGAAACTTATTAATATAGCTTTTAGGATGACTCATTATTATGAGTCTGGCAAGGTTATTTTGCAATTTATTTAGGCTCATATTATAACTTCCTGCATTTATTCTTTTAACAAGGATATATTTAGAAGAATTCGAAGGCCTATTCACGCCCTTTTGAGTAGTATAAAAAAACTTCATATCCCAATTTTTTTGTAATTTCTAATACCTTTGAATTATAAGCTCCATAAGGAAAGCATAAATCTTTTACCTTTATATTTAAATTTCTCTCAAGAAGATATTTAGAATACCACAAATCCCATTCTACTCTTGATTCATATTCTTCTTCGCTTTCTTTATATCCAAAGGGCTCATATATTCTCCCTATAAGGGCAGGAGCATGACTAAAAATTCCTGTTCTTACTAACTAATGGGAGTCATAAGAATGAGATCCAAAATATATAAGGTTGCTCTTAAGCATTTCTCTCATCTCATCCCAGCTAAGATGAGGAAAAGCTCCATTTTTACCTACCTTAGAGACAATGATAAAATTTATTACAGGCACATGGTACTTTCTCAAAATAGGATATGCAATTTTGTAAAAATTCTCATACCCATCATCAAAAGTAATTAGTATAGCATTATCAGGAATATCTTCTTTCCCTTCCATAAACCTTCTAAAAAGCTCAGGAGTTATTGGATGAAATCCCATATTTTTCAAATATTCTATGTGTTCCTCAAAAAGCTTTGGAGAAAGACTTATGGGTCCTTTTATTTTTCCATCTACTGCATGATAAGTCAAGACAACGAATTGCCTCATAAAAAATCGATATGAAAATGAAACACTGCCTCATATAAAAATCTACTTAAAAATTTTAAAATAAAAAGGAGGAATTTTTTAAATGG
>JBNARO010000050.1:0-7182 GCA_049718665.1 Dictyoglomaceae bacterium
ACAGAAAAAGGAGGACTTGTAGAAGAATTAGAGAAAGGGATTTATCCTGATATTTGAGGGGTGATAAAAGTGATTACAGGTCAGGCTCTTCGGCCTCTTGACAATTTTTTTCTTTTCCCATTATACTTTTCTCTAAATATTTAGGAGGTGAAAAATGGGTAGTGTAAAAGACCTTTTAGTATTGGAACCTCCTTCTGAGAAAAAGTTGGGAAGAGGAAGATTTATTTTCTCTGATAGGTATTCAGTTTTTGATTATGGAGAGATGCCTGATCTTATAGAAGATAAAGGAAAAGCAATATGTATTGCTACTTCTTATTTTTTTGAAAAATTAGAAAATTTAGGGATAAAAACTCATTATTTAGGATTAGTAGAGGAAGATAAGGTAAAGAGTTTAAATGATTTAAAGAATCCATCAAATATTATGGAGTTTAAAATGGTAAGGGTAATAAAACCAGAATTAAAAGATGGTGTTTATGATTATTCCATATTTAAAAAAGAAAAGGAGAATTTTCTTATTCCTTTAGAAGTGATTTACAGAAATTCTCTTCCTGAGGGATCATCAGTTTTTGAGAGATTGAAAGAGGGATCTTTAAAACTACAGGATCTTGGACTTCACTCTATTCCTGAAAAAGGAGCTAAATTGCAAAAACCTATAGTTGATTTTTCGACAAAGCTTGAAGTAAATGATAGATATCTTTCCTATGAAGAGGCAAAAGAAATTAGTGGTTTTTCAAAAGAAGAATTTGAAAAGATAAAAAATTTGATTTTATTTATTGACGAAAAGATCATAGAAGAAGGAGAAAAAATGGGGCTTATAAATGAAGATGGTAAGGTGGAGTTCGCTTTTGATCTTGAAAGAGAGTTTATGGTGGTGGATGCGGTAGGAACTCTTGATGAATGTAGATTTACTTATAATGATATCCCTGTAAGCAAAGAAATTGCAAGGATTTATTATAGAAATACAGATTGGTATAATGAGATTGTATCTGCAAAAAAGAAAAATAGATTTCGGTGGAAAGAATTCATAGGAAATCCCCCTCATCTTCCAAAGGATCTGAAAAATCTTATATCTCTGATTTACAAAGCTTATGCCAATGAACTTACTAAAAGGGAATGGTTTGATACTCCACCTTTGAAGGACCTTTTAAAGAGAATTAAAGAGATTCTTTTTTAAACTTCTCTTTTTAGATCTCTCCACGAGATTATTTTTATTTTCTCCTCCTTTATTACTCTTCTTACCTCTTCATCTCTGAAGATTAAATATTCCCATACTCTCTTTTCCCATGTAGGATTTATTGCTTTTATCTCTTCGCTTTCAATAGAGGGATGAATAACAATTTCTGATATTCCTGGCTTTAATTTTTTCAACAGGCTAATGATCATATTTTTAAAAGATAAATAATCAGGGCAATTTGGAAGATCATAAGGATAAGTGATAAGATAATCAATAATAGGAATTCCTTTTTCTTTTGCCATTTCAACTAAACTCATATGTAAATCTATTAAGTCTTGGGACATCTTTGGAAGCATTTCTGGGGGTAACATTCTTGGTAACCTAAAGGGAAGATTCATTTCTTCACATATTTTAAAAACTATAGGAATAAAGGTTCTCCCCGAAAACCCATACAAACTTCCCATATGGTTATCAAGATGAGTAGGATTTATTCCAAGTTTGAGAGCAAGAAGAACTTGGTTTCTTATCTCCTCTTCAACCTCTTCAGGCTTTGCATTTTTCTCAAATTCCTCTACTGTTTCAGGGAAATACCCATATCTATCTACTAAGGATTCTACAGATTTATTTTTGGTTACAGGTCTCCATTTATAGTTTTTCCATTCACTGGTAAAGGTTAGATGAACTCCTATATCCGCATCAGGATGAGATTTGCAGAACTCTCCTACTTCTTTTATCCAAGGGCATGGTGTCATACAAGTAGCAGAGGAAATGACTTTCTCTTCCAAAAGTCGAAAAATAGCAATATTAACAGAATGGCACATTCCAAGATCATCAGCATTGATGATCAGGAGTTTTTCTTTTGATTCTTGAGGATTCTCTTCAGACATTTTTTCTCCTTAAAACTTTTTTTATTTATATTATACCCTAAGTTCTTAACTTTCGTACAAATAAATTTTTACTTTGTAAAATTCTCTCTTATCTTTATATTTAAATCTATTATCAAGCCATTCTTTTATTTTTAAAGTTTTTGAATTTTCATCGGAGAGAACAAGAAAAATTTTCCTGAAATTTGAGATTTCTTTTTCTAATTTTTCAGGAATGAAAAAGTCTGGATTTACTGGAAGATAGGATAATCTTCCTCGATTGTAATACTCAAAGGGTCTGTAGTAGTAAGCGGGACTTATTAATACTACATGATCTTCCTTCGAATTTTCATGAATAAATTTTACTACATCTTTCCAAGGGCGATTTAGAGTAGTTATACGAGAATAATAAGAAATATTTAAGATGGAATATAAGCTAATTAAGAAAAGCATCAATATGGTAATTAAGGGATAGAATTTTAACTTTTTAACTCCTCTTGAAATGAGAGTTAGAAGTCCTGGAACAAAAGGAGATAAATATCTACTACTATAAAAACTCTTTCCAAAAGAAGAAATAATTATAAGAGAAAGAAAGGGAATAAAAAAGTATAAGATATTTAATAAAAATCCTTTTTTGTTTTTGTATGGAGGAAGTAGTCCCAAAAAAGTTAGTGCTAAAAAACACAAAAAAACGAAATAACTTAAATTTCTTTTTTCAAGAAAGTTCCTTGTAAATCCGAAAAAAATTTGGTAGAAAGAAAGGCCAATAGAATAAATAGAAAGTTTTTGGGCTCCTTGATATACCTCTGGTGTATTTCTTGTCAATATTACATAAATCCATGGTGAGAAAATTATCAGTATTATAAACTGCGTAATTAACCAGCTTTTTATGTTTTTAAAATTTTTCTTTTGAGTTATAAATATAAAGATATTTTCTGCTAATATAAGTAAGCTTGAGAAAAAATGAGTATAAAGGAGAAGAGAATTTATAATTAAAATCTTTATAAGATTTTTCTTACTAAATTTTCTGCTTACTAAGTCATATACATAGTTTAGAGAAAGAAGAGCTAAAAAGGTAAACAAAGGATACATTCGGGCTTCTTGAGAAAAATATATGAGAAAAGGAGATAGAGAAAAAAGAAGAGAAGATATTATAGCAGTGGCTCTGTCGCAGATTTTGTTTACTAATTTATACAACAATGGAATACTAAGGACTCCAAAAATCAAAGAGAAAGATCTTAATGAGGTTTCAGAGCATCCAAAAATTCTTGTCCAAAAATATATGAGTATAAAATAAAAAGGAGGATGGATTCCTGTCTGAGCTCTATTTAATATAATTCCAATTATTCCACTTTGAGATACTTGAGCGGTTATAGCTTCATCAAGCCAAATACTTCTCTCAGAGATTTTATATATCCTTAATATAGCTCCTAAGATAGTTATAAGAAAGATAAGAATTTTAGTATTCTTAAGGTTCTTATTAAGTCCCACTAACCCAATAACCGCAGGAAGAGCGGTATTTATTAAAAATAGTAAAAAGGCGCTATTAAAGGAGGCAGTTTGAGAAAGACCTAATTTACCTAAGACAAAAATTGAAGTTCCCTCTCTTACTCCTAATCCTCCAATAGTTATAGGGAGGAGATTTACTAACATAACTAAGGGGTAACCTATAAAGGTGGAAGTAAAGGGAAATTTTTCAAAAGAATTAGCAAGAAAATATACTTCTATTAATACTAAAAAGTAGGATAAAAAGGAAAGAATAAAGTTTAAAAGCAGAGTTTTTCTTTTTAAATTTATAAGTCCTTGAATAAGATTTGGAAACTTTTTAAAAGGAAAGATATTCAAAAATTTCTTTAAAATCTTTGGATTAAAAACAATAAATAGAGAAAAGATTATTAAAATTCCTAAAATTCCTGTTAAACTTATTCCAAAAAAGAAATAGAATCCTCCTAATGCGAGAATTAATACAGCCAAAAGGTCAAAGATTTTATCCCATATTACTAAGCTTAATCCTTCTATTCTTCTTTTTTTGTCAATACTTCCAATTCTTGCAATCTCTCCTACTCTTCCTGGAGTTATAAGACCCACAGACATTCCAATAAAATAGCTTTCTGCAGATTCTAAAAAGGAATTTTTAATGGATAAATCTTTTAAAAAAAGATGCCATTTGAGAATCTTAAAGAAGGTAAATAAAAATCCAAAAAGGACTGCTAAAATGAGAAGCTTTATATTTATAAAAGTTAGGGAGTTTATAAGTTCATTTACTGGGATTTTTTTAAATATAAAATAAAATACAAGAACAGTTATTAATAGCTTTACTCCATTAATAATTAAGTTTTTCTTTTCCCTCAACATCATATTCTCTCCTTATTTTAAGGGATTTTTTATTAACCTCCAATATATGAGAATAATTAAAATAATCGCTTAAATCTTGAATCTGAAAATACCTTGAAGACGGTATAAAAATATATGGATTTTCTATCCCAATTATTACTTTATCTATATTATTAAAAGGAGAATTTATCTCATCTTCTATAACAATTTTATCTTCCATTATTTGAATCTTTCTTCTAAAATTAATTTTACTTTTCTTTTTATAAGATATAAGCCTTCCCCTCAATATATTTTTGACTAAGAAGCTCACCCTTTTATTCCTTCCAAAGGTCATTTGAAAAATTCTTAAAAGTAAATTTTTAAAAGGAGTCATGATATTAAGAGGAATTTTTAAGAGACTTCCCTCTACAATATATCCATTAGTAGAAGAAATTTTGCATTGAGGACTTAAAAAGGGAGAATAAATCCTTTCTTTAACATAAACGACAGGTCCGCTATCTTTTAAAGAGCAATTAGAATTTTTAAAATCAATTCTCAATACCCCTTGTTTCCTTAAATTCCCTATTACATAAAAATTTTTGTTACTTTCAATAAATATTCCACTTTCTGGGAAAAACTTAGAAAACTTTTCTTCATAAAAGGGGTTTTTCAATTCTTCTCCATAAAAATTTTCATGAGCTTGAATGTATGTATATCCTATATATGCCAGATATCTATCGTCTAAATTAAAAGGGCCAATACTTTTTTCAGAGGATAGAGCTCTTCTTAAAGAGAAAAGAATTCTTCTTGCGGAATCATTCCATCTTGCAGAATATTCTATTCCTGATGGAATGATGTATTTTGTATTTCTTGAAGCATATTCTCCACCAAAAGATAGGTCAGGATGAGAGAAATAGGCTAAAAAGTTAAGGGCTTTATCTATCATATTCTTCGCTTTTTCGTCTTTTGTCTTTTCATAATACTTGGAAAGGTAATCTATAGTTAAAGAGAGATAGCCTATATCAGGTCCTTGATATTCAGGAAACCATCCTTCATCTTTTTGTATTCTCTCTAATTTTTTTAATTTTAACAATGCTCCCTTCTTAAATCTTTCCTCTGAGGTTAAAAGGTAAATATTATAAAGAGCAATTATACTTCCCGCTACTTGATTACATGCGGTAAAGTCTTCATGAGAGATAAGAAATTCCCCTGCCTTTTTTAAATATTTGATACTCCTATAAAAATTTTCTAATTTTTCTTTTAAAAGAATTAAGGATTCAGAGATAGCATATGTAGAAAATGCTGTTGCTACAAAGCTGTGTTCATTAGGATACCATTCATCAAAAGACCCATCTTTCTTTTGTATCTTACACCAAAAATCTATTCCACTATAAATAAAAGAAAAAATATTTGGATTTTCGAAATATATATTTTCAGGGTCATTTAGATTATAAAGAAGAGTTAGGGTTAATACCGCCTCTTGAAATCTTGCACAGGGAAAATCAGTAATATTATAATGCCAGAAATTTCTATCAAAACAACCAAACGTTAGACTATTAATATTTTTGTCCAAAAGTCCCAAAAGTCTTGGAATTTCAGGAAGAATCTTTTTAAGATAAATACTACTCAAATCCTACTTCCTCTAATATCAAATATTCCCTTTTTCTTCCATGAGTTAAATGACTTAACATTTCTCCAATGAGTCCTATGGACAAAAATTGAACTCCCACAATCATTAAGAGAACTCCAAGGGTTAAAAGAGGTCTTGTTCCAATTAATGCACCTGTTAAGAATTTATATGTTACTAAGTACAAGTTTATAATAACTCCTAAGGAGAAGAATAAAATTCCTGTTCCACCAAAAAAGTGAATAGGTCTTTTCGAAAATCTTGTTAAGAAAATCACTGTTATTAAATCTAAAAATCCTTTAATTATTCTCTCCCATCCATATTTTGATTTTCCATACCTTCTTTCGTGGTGAATAACAGGAATTTCTGTAATTCTAAACCCTTTACTATGGGCTAATGCGGGAATATATCTATATAATTCCCCATAAATCTCTAAATTTTCAATTACTTCCCTCTTGTAAGCCTTATAGCCACAATTAAAATCGTGAATATTTACCCCTGTAAAAAGACTTGCTAATTTATTGAAAATTTTAGATGGCAATGTTTTTGTTATTGGATCTTTTCTTTCCTTTTTCCATCCTGATACTAAATCATACCCTTCTCTTATTTTCTCAATAAATCTTGGAATTTCTCTTGGATCATCCTGAAGATCCGCATCCATAGTTATAATTATCTCACCTTTTGCCTTTTGAAAACCAGAAGATAATGCAGAAGCTTTTCCAAAATTTCTTCTAAATCTTATTAATTTTACCCTTTTATCCTCTTCATGAAGTTCTTTTAAAATTTTATAAGAGTTATCAGAGCTTCCATCATCGATAAAAATTATTTCAAAAGAAAGATTTAGGGGGGAAGTATTCTCCACTATCCCTTTGTATAACTCCCTTAATGTTCCCTCTTCATCCTTTACAGGTATAACAAAAGATATATCTATTTTTTCCATCACAGTTTATATTATAACATTATTATCTGTCAGTATGAAAGCAATCATATAGGAGCATTTTTGAGAGAAAGAGATGTTAAATAAGCTACTAAAGATACAATAGCAGAGGGAAATAAATGATTAAAATTCCCAGTCATTTCAGTCAGTTACCCCACCGCTAAAGCGGGGGGCTTGTAGCTCGAAGCCGCTTCGGGGCCTACTGACGGAGGCCCATCCGCCAGCGTGTCTAAAAACACCTGACGGATATTGGTTGCGGTTACAACGT
>JBNARO010000051.1:0-6200 GCA_049718665.1 Dictyoglomaceae bacterium
TTTATACCCTTTAAATCCTCTTATTTCAACTTCTCTTGTTTTTTTGAACAGTCTCCTCAAAAAGAGTTGACAAAAATTTTTAATAAATGTATACTTTATGGTACGACCATTAGACCAATTTAAAAGGGGGAATGATATTGATATGAGGGTGAAATTTTGAGGGAAAAGGGTTGTTAATTCAAAATTAGAGATTATAGGAGGAGGAGATTATGAAAAAAATTTGTAAAATTTTTTTCATTTTAATAATTTTTTCTTTGTTAATATTTGTAGGATTTTCAGCAGAGGTTGTTACTATAAAATATGCCCATTGGAATGCCCTTTATGAACCATATAATTATGTTAAAGCTTTTGAAAAGAAATATCCAAATATTAAAGTAGAGTTTACATTAATTCCGGAGGCAGAATATTCTCAAAAACTCAATACAATGGCAATGACAGGTACAGCACCTGATGTGCTTTGTCTATGGGAGTGTGACATAACAAGATTTGCAAAGGCTGGTTTGATTGATCCTTTGGATGAATATGTTAAGGGAAGTAAGGAATTCAATCTAGATGATTTTATCCCAGCAGTTAGAAATTTAATAAAGCTTCAAGGAAAACTTTATGGGCTTCCTTGGTGTTTCGCAACAGAAATAATGTACTACAATAAGGACATGTTCGATAAAGCAAAAGTTCCCTATCCTTCTGAGAAATGGACATGGAAGGATTTTGAAAATGCAGCGAAGAAATTAACAATAGTAAGAGAAGATAAAGTAGTACAGTGGGGTTGTGATGCTCTTGGCTTTCAAGGATTATGGTATTCTCTGATTGGGACTTTTGGGGATGATATAGTAAATGATAAAGGACAGTTTACTATTGGAAAAGGAGCTAAAGAATTTCTACAATGGTGGTATGATTTAACAAATAAGTATAAGGTAGTTGCCGCACCTCAAGTTACTACCTCTGGGATAATTACGACCGATCTTTTTGTGGCCGGAAAAGCTGCAATGGCATTTAATGGAAGCTGGATGACATCGGTATACAAAGATATAAAGAATTTTAGATGGGATATTGCTCCAATACCTAAAGGGAAGAGACAATATTCTACTCTTCATACTGGATTTTTTGCTATTTACTCTAAAAGTAAAGTAAAAGATGCAGCATGGAAGTTTATTGAATTTTGTATGAGTGATGAAGGGCAAAAATTAATAAATAAGGCAGGAAATAATCCTTCTGCTCGTATCTCTATACTTAAGAAAGGTTACTATAGAGTACGTGGACCCATGGGGCCTGTACATTGGGATGCAATAGATAAGACAGCTCAATTTGCTCAATGGGGATATGTATTACTTCCTCCAGGACTTACCTTTGATATAGTAAAAGATTTTAATGCTGCAATACTGGGTCAAATAAGTATAGATGAGGTTTTAAATCGTGCTATTGAAAAAGCTAAAGATATATTGGGAGAAGAGGGAGTAGCAAAAGAATAGTTTTAAAAGGGGGAGATTCTCTTAAAGATCTCCCCCCTTAATTTTGAGAGAGGAGAGCAGTGATATGAATTCCGAAAGAAAATCTATAATTCCATATCTATATATTCTTCCTTGGATTATAGGATTTATTTTATTTACTGGTGGACCAATAATTGCTACGATACTTCTTAGTTTTACAAAATGGGATTTGATAACTCCTCCTATCTGGATAGGATTTTCAAACTTTTTTAAAATGTTCAGGCAAGGCTCAGAATTTTGGGGGATTCTAAAAGTTACTCTTCTTTTTACTATTTTTTCTGTAATCATTAGTATCACTTGGGCTTTATTTATGGCTCTTCTTTTAAATCAGAAGGTTTATGGAGTAAATATTTTTAGTTTTTTCTATTTTGCTCCAGCGGTGGTCCCTTTAATAGCTTTAACTTTTGTATTTCAATTAATTCTAAATAAAGAACTTGGAGTAGTAAATTATTTTTTATCTTTGATAGGAATAAGAGAAGGTCCAAATTGGTTGATGGATACAAAATTAGTTTTATGGGTTGTTATAGTTTTATGCATTTACACTTATTTTACAGGACAAATGATGTTAATATTTGATAGTGCTTTAAAGGAGGTTCCAAAAGAACTTTATGAGGCAGCAGAGATCGACGGGGCAAATTCTATAAACAAATTTTTTAGAATCACTCTTCCCGCTATATCGCCTATCTTATTTTTTAACTTAGTTACTGCTACTATTAATTCTTTAAATACCTCCTTTACTTTAATTTACCCCTTGACAGCAGGGGGACCTGGTAAGGCTACTCAAGTAATAAGTTTAGATATATATAATAATGCATTTAAAACTTTTAGAATGGGATATGCTTGTGCGGAAGCAGTTGTACTTTTTATCCTTGCAGTAATAGTTTCCTTATTGCAATTTAGACTTTCTAAAAAATGGGTTTATTACGAGGTTTGAAAATAGATAGGAGGATTTCAAAATATTATGGAAGCAAAGATAATACTTAGAAAGGTTTTAATATATGTTTTGATGGTTTTTATAGCACTTCTTATGTTTTTCCCAATTTTATGGATAATTTCTTCTTCTTTCAAACCCCTTGTAGAATTTAATTCTTATCCTCCCTCTCTTTTTCCATCTGAAATTTATTTAAAAAATTATTTGGAACTTTTCTCTCAAAGCAAGATTTTTACTTATTTGAGAAATACATTAATTTTAATCATAGGTAACACATTAGGAACTTTAGTTTCAAGCTCTATAGTTGCTTATCCACTTGCAAGAATGGAATTTAAGTTCAGAAATTTAATATTTGGAATAATCTTAGCTACTATGATGGTCCCAAATTTTGTAACAATTATTCCTCAATATATTATTTTCAAAGAATTTGGATGGTTAGATACTTTTCTTCCAATAATTGTACCTGCTTTTTTTGCTTATCCATATAATGTTTTTCTATTTAGACAGTTTTATAGAACTATTCCAAAGGAATTAGATGAGGCAGCCAAAATTGATGGTTGTAATAGTTGGCAAATATTTTTGAAAATTATAGTTCCTCTTTCCCGTCCTATCTTTATAGCTATTGGAGTCTTATCTTCTATCTTTTGGTGGAATGAATTTTTTATCCCTTTAATATTTATTAATTCTGAAGATCTAAAACCATTAAGTGTAGGTTCTTACAGCTTTTCAAGAACCACGTTTATAGTAAGATGGGATCTATTAATGGCTATGGCCACAATAATGATAATTCCTCCTTTGATATTGTATCTTATTGCTCGAAGATATATATTAGAAGGAATTAAAACTACAGGTATAAGATAAGCACCTTGACGCATAATTTCTTGATCTCTAAAATAGGTAAGACTATTTGTCTTATAAGGAGGAAAAAATATGGAAAAAATAAAAGGAGTTAAGCCTGTGAATAGAGTAAAACTTACAGATAGCATAATAAAAGCTATTATTGATTATGTTCTAATTCAAAACTTAAAAGTGGGTGATAAGTTACCATCAGAAAGAGATCTCGCTAAGGTACTTAAAGTAAGTAGACCCTTATTAAGAGAAGCTCTTAGAATTATGGAAAGTTTAAATCTCATTGAAGTTGTAAGTGGTAAGGGGAGTTTTATTAAAAATCCTTTTTCTCAGGATTTTTCATATATTGTCCTCTATTTGGGACAAGAAAGAGAGAAGGTATTAGAAATCTTAAAAGTCAGAAAAACATTAGAAAAACTTGCATTAGAAGAGGCAATTAAAAATATTACTGATGAGGAATTAAAAAATTTAGAAAAGATTCTTAATACCTTAGAAGAGAAACTGAGAAGGGGCGAAAACGGGTTAGAAGAAAATTGGGAATTCCATAAAAGCATATATTTCGCATCAAGAAATAAATTTCTGTATGACTTTTTAGTAGAGACAAAAGATTTTCATCTCTATTGGGAAAATCCTGAAGAAAATCCTCTTTTTGCAGAGAAGACTTTTTCTCATCATAGAGAGCTCTTTGAATGTATAAAAAGAAAAGATATAGAAGAAGCTTATACCTCTATAGATAGGCTTTATAGGATAATTGAAGAAGAAATTAATAAGAAAGGGGAAGTCTGAAAATGGAAAGAACTTATGTGATTGATACTTCTAAAAGTCCTTTTGCGAGACTTAAAACAATTCCTATTTCTTCTGTGAAAGTCTCTGGTTTTTGGGGAGAAAGGTTAAGAATACTTCATAATGTTACCCTTCCAGAACAATATAGACTTTTGGAAGAAACTCAAAGGCTATTTAATTTTAGAAGGGCTGCAGGAAAAGCTAAAGGAGATTATTATGGATTTTTCTTTAATGACACTGACGTATATAAATGGCAAGAAGCAGTCTCGTTTTCTTTTGCATCTTATGGGAGAGATTTAAATTTAGAGAAGATTTTAGACGAAACCATAAAAGAAGTGGGATTAGCTCAGGATGAGGATGGATACCTTGATACTTATTTTACTTTTGAACATAAAAAAGACAGATGGACTAATTTAAAAGATATGCATGAGCTATATTGTGCGGGACATCTTATTCAGGCAGCTATAGCTCACTACAGAGCTACAGGAAAAATGGATCTTTTAGATATAGCTATTAAATTTGCCGATCATATAGATTCAGTTTTTGGTCCTGGAAAGAAAGAGGGAACTTGTGGGCATCCTGAGATAGAAATGGCTCTTGTAGAACTTTATAGAGAAACGAGAGATAAAAAATATCTTGATCTTGCAAAATTCTTTATAGATGAAAGAGGTAAAGGGCTTGTAGGAGGAGATACCTACCATATAGATCATAAACCTTTTAGAGAACTTTCAGAAATTGTAGGACATGCGGTAAGATCTCTTTATTTGAATTGTGGTGCTACCGATCTTTATTTAGAGACGGGAGAAAAGGAGATCATGGACGCTTTAGAGAGACTATGGAAAAATTTTGTAGAGAGAAAAATGTATATTACTGGTGGCGCAGGAGCAAGGCATGAAGGAGAAGCTTTTGGTGATGATTATGAACTTCCTAATGAAACTGCATATGCAGAAACCTGTGCTGCGATAGCAAGTTTTATGTGGAATTTTAGAATGCTTCTTGCGAAAGGAGAGAGTAGATTTGCGGATATTATGGAACAGACACTATATAATGGACTACTTTCAGGTATTTCTCTTGATGGAAAGCAATATTTCTATGTAAATCCTTTAGAGGATAAAGGGGATCATAGGAGAAAATCTTGGTTTGCATGTGCCTGTTGTCCACCAAACATTGCAAGATTAATAGCTTCAATTCCAGGTTATTTCTATACTACTTCTGATGAAGGAATATGGATTCATCTTTATGGAGAAAGTGAAGCGAATATAAATTGGAAGGGAAGAGATATAAAAATTATCGAAAAAACAAATTATCCATGGGATGGGGATATAGAATTTGAGATAAAAACAGATGGTGATTTTAGTGTTTTCTTGAGAGTTCCCAACTGGGTAAGAAGATATTCAATAAAATTAAATGGAAAAGAAATAGAACCTTCAAATATTAGAAATGGATATGCTGAAGTAAAAAAGAAAGGTTGGAAAGAAGGAGACTTATTAGAAGTTAATTTTTCAATGGAAATTGAACTTGTAGAGAGTCATCCAAAAGTAAAAGACAATATAGGGAAAGTTGCAATAAAGAGAGGACCCATAGTTTATTGCTTAGAACAAATAGATAATCCTTGGGGAGATCCAAGAGAATTGGAGATTTTAGATAGTGGCTTAAGAGCAGATTTTTCTAATATTCTTGGAGGAGTTGTTGTGGTTAAAGGAAGAGGGAGGATAGTAGATAGTAAGATTTGGGAGAATAATCTATACTTACCCAAAGATGTGATTGAAAAAAGCAAGAAAGAAGTAGAATTTACAGCAATTCCTTACTTTGCATGGGCAAATAGGGAAAAAGGACCTATGACTGTTTGGATAAGAAAATAATTATCTTTTTAGTACTTATTAGGGCTAGCTTGTAATTACTGACCTGTAATTCAGTATTGAAAAAGAAATGCCTCCTTGTGGTAGAATTTGAAGGCGATTTTATATGTTTATTTTACCAAATTTACCTCTATCAAAAAAGAGTAAAGAAAGGATAGTCTTTAGTTAACAGAATTAGAAGATTTCTTCATAATCACAAATGGAACTTTATTGATGTTCAAATAAGCTTGGCTCGTTTAATCATGAATAGAATGAAATCTTCCCGTTCTTTTATTTTCTTCCTCTCTGATT
>JBNARO010000052.1:0-5051 GCA_049718665.1 Dictyoglomaceae bacterium
ATAACTCCTTTAAATTATTTACTACATAATCTTTTTCTGCTCCAATAACTATTCTTGAAGGATTGAAAAAGTCTTTTACTGCCCTTCCTTCTCTCAGAAATTCAGGAACAACTGCAAGCTCATAATCTTCTCCTTCTTTTTTCCCTTCTTTATTAAATATCTCTCTAATCTTTACAAGAGTTCCTACAGGAATTGTGCTTTTTATAGCTATTATCTTTTTATTCTTCAAAAATTTACTTATAGATTTTGCAGAAGAAATCACCTGAGATAAATCTACTTCTCCATCATCTTTTGATGGGGTATTAACACATATAAAAACAATTTCAGATTCTCCTACTGCTAATTCAAAATCAGTTGTAAAAGAGATTCTTTTCTCTTTTATATTTCTCTCTAAAAGTTCTGAAATTCCTTCCTCATAAATAGGTGATATTCCTTGATTTAAAAGATGTATTTTTTCTTCATCTATGTCTACACATATAACCTTGTTCCCTAATTCAGAAAGTCCTAAAGCAGTAACTAATCCAATATATCCAGTACCTATAATAGCTATATTTCTCATTTTTTTCTCCTAAGTCTTAAATTTTTTCCACAGCTTACTATTATAACAATAATAGATTTTTGTTTTATATAAAATAAATACTTGTAGTTGTAGTAGGGGGTGTGGATAATGTGGAAAACTCATTTTAAACTTTATAAAATCTTGCTTTCTCCTGTGGATAACTTTCCACATTTTATCCACAGAATCCACATTTAAAAATTTATCCACAAAGTTATCCACAAAAACCCTAAGTTATCCACAGACTTATCCACAGACTATCCACAAAATTATCCACAGTTTAAAAAGATGATTTAAAATACGATTTTTGATTATCTCCATGGAGGATTTTTCTCTCTTCTTACATTAATCTCATCAATAACCGCATTTCCACGATATTTTAATAAAAATACTACAATTTCTGCAATCTCTTCTGGCTTTATCAGAGTAGATGGGTCAATATCTGGTCTCATAATGGTTACCAAATCTGTGGCAACTCCACCTGGAGAAATAACATGAACTCTTATTCCATCATCATGAACTTCTTGGGCTAATACCTTTGTAAATCCCATTAAGGCATGTTTTGATGCGGTATATGCTCCCTGATTTACATATCCCTTTGTTCCAACAACAGAAGAAATATTTATTATAGTTGGCATTTCAGATTTTTTAAGATAGGGAATAGCATATTTACATAATAAAAATGGAGCTTTAGCATTAACTGCCATTATCTCATCCCATTCTTCTTCAGTAGTTTCTATTATAGGTTTTGCTAAGGCAATTCCCGCATTATTAATAAGGATATCCAATCCTCCAAAGTGCTCAATTACCTTCTCAATTATTATCTTAGGAACTTTTGGATTTCTTAAATCATAGGGACAAATAAGAATATCTATTCCGAACTCTTTTAATTCATTTTTTAGAATTATTAATCCTTCTTCTGCTTTACTATTTATAGCAAGATTAATTCCCTCTTGGGCTAAAGCTTTTGCAATAGCCCTTCCTATTCCTCTACTGGCACCAGTAATTAAAGCAATCTTTCCTTTGAGGGACATTATTATTTAATATTTTACCACAATTAATCTAAGCTTTCTTAAGCAAAAATTTTTGAACTTTGATTTCCCTTTTGGTATAATACATCTGCATTGTTTTTGTTAAAAGGTTTGCATAACAAATTTATAAAATTATAAAAAAATATTGGTGGGAGGATTTTTATGGTTAAAGAGAGAGTTGAAATAAGTGGGATTTTGGTTTTAGGAGAAGAGGAATATTTAATTCCTGTTTTAGAATGGTGGAAGTCGCAAGGGTATAAAATAAAAGTTTCTCCTGATTATAAAGGGGAAGAGGGATATAATATTTTTTTAGTTTTAGGAAGAAAAGATTTACCATGGGGAAATATAATAAAAGACTTGGAAGAATTTAGTGCTAAAAAGATCCTTTTAAATCCGTGGGGAGAAAACTATGATGGTATGAATTCTCCTATATGGTCAGCTATTATTTCTTTTGTTCCAATAAATGATAAAAGAACTTATAAAGTTGAAGTTCCCTATTATTCTGTATTAGAATTAGATAGAGATAAAGTTTTAGAAGAATTAAATTTACCAAAGGATAAGAATGTTATTATTCTTTTAGGAGAATATCTTCCATCTTTGAGAAATTCCCTTCTTAAATTAAAAGAGGACCCATCTATTTATTTTTTAGGTCTTATCTTTTCCGAAGAGGAGAAGAAAAAAATTGAAGAGGAATCAAAAGATCTTAATATTGATTTAAGAATAATAGCATCATGGAAAGATATAATAAGATATACTCTAGGCTCAAAAATTGTAGTTCTTTATCAGAAAGAAGACGAATTTCCAGTGTTATTTTACCAAGTGATTAGTGGGAATGCACCAGTTTTTGTAAGAGATGTGGGTCTTTTAAGATATGGATATTTAGAAGCCTTAAAATATACAGAAGAGAGTTTAGAATATAAAATTAGAGAACTACTTAAAAATGGAGAAGAAAGGGAAGATATTGTTAAATATTATCAAGGAGTCTCCTATGGACATTCTCCGGAGAGGGTAGGAAGCCAGTTTTTATACATCTTCAATGAGATTCTTAATCCTGTTTCTTATCCTCCCTCATCAAAATTAAAAAGATTTAAAGGGAACCCATTGTTTAAAGCTCGACCTGATGTTTATATACAAGTTGATGGGAAAAAATTATGTTGGGAGAAGTTGGTATATAATGCGGGCGCTATAAGATTAGAAGGAACAACATATGTATTCTATAGAGCCTTAGGTGAGGATGGATTTTCAAGAATAGGTCTTTGGTGGAGTAAAGACGGATACAAAGAAGATGGAAGACTTCCTTATCCTATCTTTGGACCAGAAGAGGAATATGAGATACCAAAGAGGTTAGAAAGAAGAAAAGAATGGCAATTGAAAAATTTAGGAATGGTAAGAGAGCTTGGTGGAACAGAGGATCCAAGAATTTCTTTGATAAATGACCATCTTTATATGACTTATACTTCATATGGAGATTTAGTACAACTTTCCTTAGCGAAGATAAATGTAAAAGACTTTTTGAGAGGAGTAAAGGAATTTAAATCCTATGAGGAATGGAAATCATTATGGAAGAGAAATGGTCCCATTTTTAAAGGGCTTGATGATAAAGACTCTGTATTATTCCCTATATATGAAAAAGAAGAGGAAGATACTAAAAAGGAAGCTTTCTATAAAGGAAATTTTGTAAATTTATTCCCAGAGCTTTATAATAAAAAGGTGGCATTGATTCATAGGATTCCTCCTGATATGCAGATTCTGTTTACCCATGAGTTGCCTTACAAAGGTCCCACTGTAGGGAGAACCTTTCTTATGCCAAGACCAGGATACTGGGATAGTGAAAAAATTGGGGCAGGAGCTCCACCTTTAAAGACAAAGTTTGGATGGCTCCATGTATATCATGGAGTAGGAAAATGGAAGGGAAAAAAGGCTTATGCTTTGGGCGTGGTTTTAACTCCCTATGATGATCCTACAAAGATTATATATCGTTCTCCAGAACCTATTTTGGAGCCAGAGGAATACTATGAAGTGGAAGGATGGGTTCCTGAGGTAGTATTTACCTGTGGGGTAGTACCTAAATTTAAGGATTCTACAGAAGTTCTTGATGAGAATGATGAAATCCTTGTTTACTATGGCGGTGCTGATGAAGTAATGGCATTAGCAGAAGGGAAAATTGGCGATTTACTTCCTAAGAAAATAAGGGATCTTATTAAGTCTTGACCTTGAGGAAAACGGACCTCCTCGCTCTAATACTTTCATCTCTTCTCCCTATATGCTACCATAAAGGTATGAAGAAAGAAGCTTGGAAGTCCACTTTGTATGGTCAACCAAGTACCGTCGCAAAGTGCTCCTTCCGCCAGTAGATGCTTCCCTGAAGGAAGCTATTATCGCTCTCTGTGCAGAACACGGGTACGAACTGCTATCCTTGGGGGTTATGCCCGATCATGTGCATGTCTTTCTTTCCGCCCCTCCCAAAGTTGCTCCCGCGGTAATAGCCAAGGTGCTAAAGGGCGGTACTGCCCGGATGCTTTTTGAAAAGCATCCGGAGCTCAAAAGGGAACTCTGGAGCGGCCACTTATGGAACCCAAGCTATGTGGAGGGTAATAAAGATTATATCCACTATGCAGCCCTTTTGGACCCTTTGGCTTCCTCTATCCTGTCTCCAGAAAAAATTCATATGATGGTTGAAGAGTTATTACAAGCTCACCATGAATATTTAAAAGACCTTTTTAGGAGGTAGTAGACCTATGTAGCTCAGCAAAGATTATCTGAGAAAAAGAGGAGTATATTCCATATGTAGTTCTAATCCATATGTGATTGAAGCAAGTATTGAATTTGCAAAGGATAAGGATGATTATATATTGATTGAGGCAACTCCTCACCAGGTGAACCAGTTTGGTGAATATTCTGGGATGACCCCTGAAGATTTTAGGAATTTTGTGATGAAGTTAATAAAAGAGAAAGGTATCGATGAACCTGCCTCTTCTGCTATGAAGAAGGCTAAGGATCTTGTAAAAGCTTTTGTAGAAGGTGGTTATAAGAAGATACATCTTGATTGTAGTATGCCTCTTTCCGATGATCCTAAGGTACTTTCTCCTGAAAAAATAGCCGAGAGGGAGAGGGAACTTTTTGAAGTTGCTGAGGAGAGCGCAAAAAATGTGACCTTCAGCCTGTATATGTCTTAGGAACCGATGTGCCCGTTGCTGGTGGTGGTGAAGAGGAGGGAGTAACTTCAGTAGAAGATTTTAGATCTGCTATCTCTGCTTTAAAAAGATATTTCACCGATGTACCTAATATATGGGACAGAATAGTGGGGTTCGTAATAATGCTTGGCGTAGGATTTAATTACGAAAAGGTATTTGAATACGATAGGAATAGGGTAAGGGAAATTCTGGGAGAAATAAAGAAGGAAGATTTACTGACCTGTAATCAGTATTTAAAAAAGAAATGCCTCCTTATCAAAAACTTAGCTC
>JBNARO010000053.1:0-5033 GCA_049718665.1 Dictyoglomaceae bacterium
CCCTTCTAAATATATCATTTCCCCTTATTTAAAATTTTTTTGAACAGTCTCATTTTTTTTGACAGATTTTTGTAAGTGTGATGCAATTATAAAAAATAAAAGAAGATTATGGAGGGATAATAAAGTAAAGATTTCTTAAAAATTAAAATTTAATATGCCTTACCCAGGAAGCGATGAAGTGTGATCCGTAAGATGGTTGCCTGGATCACATGGAGCTAATGGCAAAACCGGCCTGGAGAGAAGTGGGTTTATTAACCCCCAGCCTGAAATAGCTGGGGTTTTTATTTTAAAAGAAGGAGGTGAAAAGTTTCTCAGAAATTTCTCCAGTTTCCAGAAATTTTCTAACAGAAAGGAGGGAAGAAGATGAAAAGGTTTTTAATAAGTTTGCTCCTTTTAGCTTTTATCTTTGGGATAGTGGGACCAGTAATGGCAGCAAATACCGCTACGCAAGTAGTAACTTATCAAGTTCAAGCCATCAACGAAATTTCTGTAAGTGGAAATCCAGGTGCTTTAATTGTTAGTACTGCTACAGCAGGTCAACAACCTAATGAAGTGCTTGATAATTCTACCACCTATAATATAACTACTAACGAAACAAATAAAACAATTACTGGAGCTTTAGCTGTCGCTATGCCTGCAGGTGTTACTTTAAAAATTAATTTAGTTGCACCCACAGGAGCAACCTCTGTGGGTGATGTGACTCTAACCACTACCGCCCAAAATTTAGTAACTGGTATTACCAAAGTAGCAGAGAGTGGGAAAGTTATAACTTACAAATTATCTGCTACTGTTTCTGCGGGAGTAATTACCAGTTCAACAAATACTGTAACACTTACTTTACAATAAGCTACTTATAAGGGTGGTGGTGAATTCCATCACCCTTAATAAAATTAAGGAGAAATGTAATGAAAAATAAATTTTACTTAACCTTATTATTTATGTTTCTGTTTTCTTTATACAGCGAAGCTCAATTAAGTATTACCTCTTCTGGTGATTGGTTAGAGGTTATTGATAGTAGTGACTTGATTTCTGGTGCAGGAAGTGATCTTAAAAGTAGTTATGAAAGTGCACAAAATGCAACAGTTTTATCTATTTCAGGTTCCCAAGATCCATTAGATGCTTGGCATGTAAATATAAGAAGAATAGATTCGACTTGGCATAATAATTTTATTCTTTATGCCCGAAGAACTTCGGATGGAACTGGTAATGGCTCTATATCAGATGGCACCTCATATATAATTGTAGATACCACTGATAGTTTTTTCTTTTCAGGTTCAGGAGATAGAAGTGGAATTAATATTCAATACAAGTTGGAGGGAATGTCAATACAAATTCCACCAAATAATTATTCTACAAATATTGTTTTCACGGTAGTTGATGATTAAACTTTAAAATAAGGAGGGTATAAGATGAAAAGATTTTTATTTTTCCTTCTTTTTATTTTTTTACTAATTCCTACTCCCCTTTTTGCTTCAGTCTCTATAATAGGTTCATTAACAAGAGAGTTTATAGTTCTTCCTGGTGATAAATTGGAGGGGGGAATTATTTTAAAAAATAATAAAGATAAACCAGTAGAGGTATCAATCTATCAAGTAGATTATTTATTTTATGCTGATGGGAGAAATATTTATGGAAAACCAGGTAGTAATCCCCGTTCTAATGCTAATTGGATTACTATTAGCCCCAAAAGATTGATGGTACCTCCTAAGGCAACATCTACAGTTTCTTTCAAAATACAAGTGCCTAAGGAAAGTAATTTAAAAGGAACTTATTGGAGCATGATTATGGTAGAGCCTATAGGGGAAGTAAGAATTGAAAATATAGAAGATGAAAGTGGAAAAATAAAGATAGGAATTCATACTGTGATAAGATATGGTATTCAAATAATTACTAACATTAGTGATACAGGAGAAAAGAAAGTGAAGATATTAAATAGAAGACTAATAAGGAGTAGTAATAATACTTATATTTTTCAACTGGACTTAGAAAATATTGGAGAAAGAGGACTTCAACCTAAAGTTATTCTTGAACTTTACAGTAAAAAGGGTGGTTTTGTAGGAAAATTTGAGGCTGATAAGCGCATTATATATCCTGGGACTTCTGTAAGATATGAGCTAAATTTAAAAGGTATAGAAAAGGGAGAGTATAAAGCTTTAATGATTATAGATAATGGGGATAAGATATGGGGAGCCCAGTACAATCTAAAAATAGATTAAGTATGAGGGGAAAATTTTTTTATTTTATATAAAGTCTTTATATTCTTGACCTTTTTACTTCTTTTCTCGTTAATAAATACTCCTGCGGAAGAGAGTATTCATATAGAGTTAGAGAGCAGTTCAGTTGGATTTGTAGCAACTGAACCTCAAAGAATCAATACTTTAATCTTTAAAGTTACTAATTTAACTAATAAAAAGAAAACTCTTATTGAAGAGTTAAAACTTCCAGAAGGATGGGAAGCTATTCTTTCGCAAGAGCCTTTTACCCTTGATCCAGGAGAAAGCGATGTAAGAATAGTAAGTTTTTTTGTGCCCCCTTCGACCTTAGCTGGAAAGTATAAGATTACATATTTATAGTTTATCTTTACGAAGGTAAGTTAATTAAAGTTCTTCTCTCAAGCGCTTATAAAGAAATAGAAATTAATGTTCTTCCCTCATTTGATTTGGCAATTATACATAAAGAAGCGCCTCCTTATGTAATAGCTGGAGATTCATACGAATCTACATTCCTTATTATCAATAAGAGTAATGTAAAAACTGAAATTAGATTAGAAGTAGAAAGCAGAGAAGGTTTCCCTTTCTATCTTGAAGAAAATAAATTAACCTTAGATGTGGGGGCTTCTAAAATTATAAAAGTAAGAGTAAAAACTAACAAAAGCATTAAACATAAGGATAAAACATTTGTTAAAAGTTACAGGGAAAATTATAATTAATAATGAAGTAAAAGTTTCAAACTCTGCTCAGAGTTTTGTAGAAGTTATCCCCAAGATCGCCCAGTTAGGAAAGTTTTATACTTTCCCTATAACTTTAGAACTTAAGGAAAGACTTGTAGACAATCTGAGATCTCAAATCACTTTAAGAGGTTTAGGACCTATCGATGAAAAGGGTGAGAAGAAGGTTGAGTTTTTACTTCAAACTCCTATGTTTCCTGAAAACTCTACAGAATAAATATTTCTCGCTTACCTCCCTTACTGAAAGTGGTTTATATGGAAGAGGTGTAGAAGCGGCTTGGAAATTGAAGGATTTTAATTTCGGAGCCTTTTACTTAAAGAATCAAGTTGAAAAAAAAGAAGAATGGGCTCTATATCTTAATTATTCATTAAGGGATGATATTCAATTTAATTTTAACTATTTAGTGAAAAGACTCTTTGGAGAATTGGATCAAGAAAAGGATATATGGAGTATGGGAATAAAAGTTTCTTCTTTGAAGAATATAAATTTTGAAATGGAATATGCTCAAGGAATAAAAAATATGTACGATGGAAAAGCTTTAAGAATTCTTGCCTCTGGAAATTATAAAGAGATTGAGGCTAATTATAATTTAATTTATGCAGAACCAAACTATCCAGGAAGTTATAATGATACCTTTTATCAAAATTTTTCTTTAAATCTTCCTATTTTAAATAATGTAAAAATTTGGGAAAAATATAGTGAGAAGATTAAAAATTTGAGTTTAGACCCCAGTTCTGGAGATTCTGCAGAAGAAAAGACCAAGGAAATAGGTATTTCATACAAATTAAAAGATATTGGAGTGTTTTCTTTCTCGTATCTTAATTTTCTTAGAAAAGATAGATTTTATCCTCCTAAAATTGATTTCAACGAGTCTTATGTAGTTTTAGGCTTTGAGAGTGGTATTAATAATTTGACCTTTGATGTATCCTATAAAATAGGAGAGAAAAAGGACAACTTGAATATTTCTCTTAAGTATACTCCCAGTAGTAATCAGAGGTATAGTCTAAATTATAGCGGTGATTTTTCTAAATCTGTTAGTATTGATAAAACCAGAAAGGATGTTATCAGTTTTAATATGTGGCATATGATAGATGTCTCAAAGTATGTAAATTTTTCTTTTAGTAGCACCTATCTTGATTTTATTAAAATTTTTAATTATTTATCCCTTTACTTTACTTATAAATTTTCTCCCTCTCAATTTTTAGAGTTAAGAGGAAGTTATTCATTCTCCAATAATAATTTGTAGAATAATTCTTTATCCCTTGAACTAAACTACAGAATGACTTTTGGTATTCCTATACTTCTTGAAAAGAAAATAGGGACCATTAAAGGGAAAATATACGATGCTGAAGATTCTAATAAAAAGGGAATTCCTGGAGTTATAGTGACTGCAAATGAGCTCACAGCCATTACCGATGAGAAGGGAGAATTTATTTTTCCGCAAATTAAAACAGGTAAATATTATTTACAGATAGATTCAAGATCCATAGGTAAAGATAAAATTCCCCTTCTAGGAAGGGTTATAGAGGTAGAACTTAAGGAGAACCAGGTATTAGAAGTAAATATTGGATTAGTAAGAAAAGCTTCTCTAAGAGGAAGAATTATATTACTTGATTATAAAGGTGGTGGATATTTTGAAAGAGAACAAGCTTCTTTAGTAGAAAAAGGAGGGTTGGGGAATATAGTTGTGGAATTAGAGGGTAATTCGAAAATCTTAACCTGCGTAACTAATAATGAGGGCTATTTCAATTTTGAAGAGCTTTACCCAGGGAAATGGATATTAAAAATTCACGAGGATAACCTACCTCAATATACTTATGTAGAAAATAATTATCTTTCTTTAGAAATTAGTCCAGGAGAAAATAAAGAAGTTACTATAAGAATTCTACCTCAAAAGAGACCTCTTGAGATTATTGAAGAAGGTGACATCCTTAATTAATTCGCCCTGACCTGGAATCACTTTTATCACCCCTCAAATATTAGGATAAATCCCTTTCTCTAATTCTTCTACAAGTCCTCCTTTTTCTGTGAAGTTCATAGCTTAGCATATCTGCTGGCAGATTTGAAACAAAAACATTGGCTACT
>JBNARO010000054.1:0-4784 GCA_049718665.1 Dictyoglomaceae bacterium
GGTTTGATCTGAACAATGTGGGATTTAAACTATTCAACTAATTGTTCATGATTGAAATTGTCAACAGTTTGATCAAGACTGTTCAAAAAAAACAAGAGAAGTTGAAATAGTCAAAGGATAAAAAGGGAAAAAGAGATAGTGAAAGAGACTTTTTATTTAAAATTTTTTTGAACAGTCTCAGTAGGATTTGAGGTAGTATATCAAAGAGGCGAAGTTTCAGTTGACTAATTCTTATATTCCATATTTGGCTTCTTGTTCCCTTTACTACTGTTCAAGGAGAGGCAATAGTGTCTGTGAGGATTTGTGATGCAACAGGGAATGAAGTAGTTTTTGATCAAACTGGAGCAGTAAGAGATGGTATGTGGTTTTTCGGTGATTTTGTATCAGGAAGTTCATTAATAAGAGGAGCAGTGAACGATTGTATCAATATACTAATAGGAAGATTAAATATAAGATAGAAAGTTGCATTTTTGATCTTTGGGAGGAGTTTCATTTCCTCCTCCCCTCTTTACTTTATTAGGATTAGTTAAGTAAGGTCAGGAAGAGTTTATTTATCAATCTCAAATTCAGTAGGTAGAGACTGCTTCTGGATCTTTACCTATTTCTTCTCATGCCATACCTTAATAATTAAGATTTATAAAGTTTGGGAATAGTAGAATGTTTAGGAAGATGTAGATGATTGCCCTTTTCAATTATTGTACTAAGCTATTGGGTTTAACCTTCTTTACCTTATCTAAAAATGAGGTTGCAGGTCTTGCATGGGAACCTGTTTAATTAATTTTCTCTAATGATTAAGAGAGAGCTTCCATTATATGGGAAGTCTCTAAAAGGATAAAAGAAAAAACTGTTATAATGTTTTGTCTTACTGTATAATTAATTTTATATTTTTCTTGAGCTGACAATCTTTCTAAGATACTTTTAAAAAGAGGGTGAAATTATGAGATACATTGATTTGAGAAGTGATACCGTTACAAAGCCAACAGAAGAAATGAGAAAAGCAATGTATGAGGCTGAAGTTGGCGATGATGGATATGGTGAAGATCCTACAGTAAATTTATTGGAACAAAAGGCAGCAGAGCTTTTAGGAAAAGAGGCAGGTCTTTTTGTGGTATCAGGAACTATGGGGAATCAAGTAGCTTTACTAACCTGGACTCGCCCAGGAGAAGAGGTTATATTGGAATCGGAATCTCATATTTATTATTATGAGGCTGGAGGAATGGCAGGGAATGCTGGGGTTCAACCGTTTTTAATTGATGGAGAGGATGGGGCAATGCCAATAGAAAAGATTGAAAAAGCCATAAGACCTAAAGGGAGAGTTTTTCCTAAGACATCTCTCATAGTTCTTGAAAATACTCATAATAGGGCGGGAGGAAAGGTTTTGTCCATAGAATACATGAATGAAGTTTATAAATTAAGCAGAAAATATAACATTCCCATCCATCTTGATGGAGCAAGAATATTTAATGCAGCTTTATATTTGAGAGTTCAAGCAAAAGATATTGCAAAGTATGCAGATTCGGTTATGTTTTGTTTGTCTAAAGGTCTTTCTTGTCCTATGGGGTCGGTTCTTGTAGGGTCTAAGGAATTTATAGAGGAGGCAAGGAGAAAAAGGCAAAGGCTTGGAGGTGGATTAAGACAAGCGGGGGTTGTTGCAGTTTGTGGAATTGTTGCTCTTGAGAAGATGATTGATAGGTTAGCAGAGGATCACGAAAAAGCCCAAATCTTATATGACTTCTTAAAGGGCATGGAGATTTTTAGTGTTGAAAAACCTGACACTAATATCTTGAAGGTAAAAATTAAAGTGAACAAGAAGGCAGGAGAGTTTTTGGAAGAGTTTAAGAAGCGTGGACTTCTTGCCACAAGTTTTGATGATGAAACGTTGAGGTTTGTAACCCACAAAGATGTATCCTTCAAGGATATGGAAAGGGCGAAGGAAGTTATTTATGAAGTGTGTAAGATTATGCGTTGACAGATGATATCTTTAGGAGTATAGTCTCGATTTTTGACAATGGTTCTGATATACTACTTACTTCAAGGGTGCCTGATAAGTTGGAAAAATGCAATGGGGTTGTCATATTTTTGTTAATGGGGCAAAGGCTAAATAGTGGTGTCAAACTTGTGCTCGACAGAATGGTAGCTATGATATGTGAGTTTGGAAACTACTCCTACCATTTCAAAAGCTATGTTTAATGTAATTGATAAGCCTTTTGTAAGTGGAGTTTTGGGATTTGATTGGGCAGGATGTGATAGGACCCCTGAAAATATTGCCAACAATGTTTTAAAAAGTATAAGGGATGGAGCCATTATAATTTTACATAATGTACAGCCAGAGCCCCATTCAACTTCCTCCGCTTTGGATATCCTAATCCCAGCTCTAAAGAAAATGGGATATGAGTTTGTTACTTTAAGTGACCTTTTAAAAGAAAGGATGTAGATCCTAAAGATCCAAAATATAAATATAAGCTTTGGGTATATGTGGAACCATGAGGTCAAGGTGGGGGGAGAGACTAAGAAGGGGAGGGAGAGAATTTTAAATCTCTCCCTCCTCTTTTTATTGAGGGGTTAGATTCACATCTTGGAAGTATACTTTGCCTGTTGCAGGATTTGCTGTCTTTCCAAGCTCAAAGGATAGATTTGCTACAGGATAGTCTGCATTGAAAGTGAATGTAAGTTCGAAGGTTTTCCAATCGGAAGTAAGATTACAACTTTTGTTTGCATAGAGGGCATAGGTTGTAGGATGTAGGAGTTTTATGTTTATATCCCTTGGACTGTCTGCCTTTGCTTTAAAGGTAAGGTTGTAGGTTTTTCCTTTGGTAAGTCCTACCCATTGATCGAACTGTACATGCCAGGACTCCCATCCATAGTCTTGTACATCAACGATGGCAACCTTGTTTTTAGTATCAATAGTTACGGTAGCTTTTCCTCCCATTCCATAGGGACTTCCATACCACAGGAACCAATCGTCGGGCCAATTTGCCTGATCATTAGTAAGTGGGAAGCTGAAATCTCCATTGTTTACTGTTTCCATGGTTACACCTTTGTATACTTTAATGTAGTCCACATACATCTTTTGTGGGAATACTGTTGTACTGTCGGGATATCCGGGCCAGTATCCACCTACTGCGGAATTCAATATGATGAAGAAGGGATGGTCAAATACCCAATTTCCATAAAGTTCAATTTCTGGTCTTGTAATGGTGAAGAATTTCTGATCATCCACATACCATGATATTCCAATGGGATCCCATTCTATTGCAAAGATGTGGAAATCCTGGGAGAAATCTCCGGAAGGAAGCGTATAATTACTTCCTTTTCCACTTGCTCCAGAGTATCCAGGTCCGTGTACTGTGCCATAAACTTTATTAGGTTCGTGACCTAAAAGTTCCATCACATCTATCTCACCACAATTGGGCCAACCTACAGTGGTAATATCCTCACCAAGAAGCCATAAAGCAGGCCATATTCCTTTTCCCTTTGGAAGTTTTGCTCTAAATTCTATCCTTCCAAATTTCACATTAAACTTTCCTTGGGTTTTCATTCTTGCGGAGGTGTAATTGTATGAGCCATATTGGTCAGTGACACTTTCCTGTTTTGCTTCTATAACCAATACTCCGTTATCCACATATGCATTTTCTTGCTTGTAATATTCCAATTCTCCGTTGCCCCAGCCAGGAATTCCGTTTGCATGTCCATTTCCAATTTCAAAGCTCCAAATATTGGTATCTATGGTATTAAAGTCTTCCTGCCATACTACCTGATACCAATATTTTTGTCCTAAAGCGGGAGGAGGTGGAGGAGGTTCTGCAGTACCAACCTTTACAAGTCTCACATTATCGATATAGACAGTTCCAGTATCTTGTCCTAGTTGGAATTCAAATCTTGCACTTTCATCTGTTGGATAGACCATCTTGAATTGGAAGGTGTAGGTTTGTTTTGTGGTAGTAATATTAATGGCGTAGCCTCCTGATTGATCCACTTGTCCAGATGGGCCAGGATTATATGCAGTCCATCCCTTATAGCCATTTGCTCCTACCTTAACTCCGATCCTTCTATTTTTACTTGCCCATGCATCGAAACTTACCTCATATATTCCCAAGTATTCAACCTTTATTGGGGACTGGAGTACCTGTACCGACCAAGAGTTAGGACCTCCATTTTTGATATCTACTTTTAGTACCCCATTTTCAACGGTTCCTTGAGCGACCGCCCCGTCACCAGTTCTGAAGAGCCAAGTACCCTTTGTATCAAAATCTCCATTGGGAAGTTCTGGATAATCAGCAGTTATGTAGATAGGTGGTTTTGAAAAATCCCCATTTTTCAAAATATTATCTACTGCTTGGGCCTTTTGGACTTTCACACTTATCAGTAAAAGCAACAGGAAGATTAAAAATCTTAAGAAATCTTTTCTCATATTACTCCTCCCCCTTAAATATTTCTTTTTGGGAGAAACTAAATAAGATCTAAAATAAATCTCATTTTCTCTCTTTTAAGAGTCACCTCCTATATTAAAATTTAGTTCTGTAGAGAGATTATATAATGTATAAAAGTATTTATCAACTTTTCTTATAAACTGACCTGTAATCACTTTTATCACCCCTCAAATATTAAGACAAGTCTTCTTTTCTTGCTTATCTTTATCTTCAATCTATAAAAATTCGTTACTAACAATAAACCAAAGTTTATTAAACTGATCATCCCTTTCTCTAATTCTTCCACAAGTCCTCTTGCTCTCCTTCTTCTCTCCTCCATCTTCGTTAAAAGATAAACTGTGAAAAAAGCAAACA
>JBNARO010000055.1:0-4709 GCA_049718665.1 Dictyoglomaceae bacterium
TTAATAAGCTGATTGCCCATTTTAATCCCAAAATGAGCATACCAGCAAAAATTGAAATCCCTAAACCATACGAAAAAGCCTCTACCACCTTGAAATCACTTCCATTATCAATATTCCCATTAATATTCCAGCTAAAAACATTAAAGAATGATTAACCTGCTCAATTTTATTTATCACTTCTACTAAATTAGTAACATATACATCTGTAATTTCCATAATCATCACTCAAATAATATAAATTTATCTGTAATTAATCTACAATTCATATCTACATCATCATACATTGCATAATTATTTATATCTTTTACAAACACATTTATCGTCCTTCCATTTTTCTCATCATACACAACAATATAATCTTTATCCTTTTTTGTCTTTCTCACATCAATAATTTTACCTTGCACTTTCACTTCAAACATCATTTCCACCATCTCCTTTCATTTTCATATATTAATTATAATTCATGAAATATAATTCGTCAATAAAATTTAAAAAAAAAGTATATAATATTAATAAAAGAGAGTGATTAAATATGATTAAGTATTACAGAATTAAAAATAAATATACTCAAGAAGAATTAGCAAGAATATTAAATATCACATTAAGACATTATCAAAACATAGAATCTTATAAATCTATTCCTAACGTCCTTACAGCTATAAAATTATCTAAATTACTAAATGCAAATATAGAAGATATTTTCAACGAAAAATACTATAAATCGCTCATTTCTAAACAATCATGATATACTATCGCTTCAATCTCATATTCATTATATCCGCACTTCTTACAAATAAATTCTATAGCTTCTTTCTCCATAATTTCCATTTCTTCTGCTTCTTTATCTATTCCTCTTAAAATACCAGAAACTTCAATTAATCTCTCACCTTTTACACATTGATATATTTCCTTCAAATCTTTCAAATCACATTTAAAGAAATTTGTAACGTATTTTACAACTTCAATTACTGCTTTATAATCTTTTGCTTTTTTTATAAAAACAGACCCCCTACCTTCTGTTACTTTTTTCCATCTCTCTTTAATAAAATCATAATCTTTCCTATATTCTTTATTAGTAATCAAAATAGTATGCATATGAATATGCCATTTTTCATCCCTTCCTTTCTTTACTTCTATTGACCTTAAAATACCTAAAAATCTTTTCTTAAATTCTTCTCTAAATTTCTTATCGCTGTTATAAAACTCTCTCCAATATTTTTTTATATCTTTTAACATAACACTAACATCATCATAGTTTTTTAATGTCAATACAAGATGATGAATATTATAAATCTCCATATCAACTTTCTTTATAAATAAAACTAAATATTTCAACGTTCTTATTCTTGAACATTTTATACAAAATCTACTCTTACATTGATTAAACCCTTTAAAATGCCTTGTACCACATTTCTTACAAGTAGCGCTATATACATAATATCCACAACCCATCAATTTTTTATATTCTCTTTCATCAATTTCTTTGAACATTTCATTTATTATTTCTTGTCTTTTTACAAGACTTTTATATTTTTCAAATTTCATTATACCGCCTCTCTCACTTCATGAATTATATTTCATATTAATTATATCAAAAAAGAAATATAGAAAAAACAACAATTCTAAACTATTTTTTACCTCAATTAATTCTATATGTATAAATACAGAATAGAAGGAAAAACTATTTTTCACCACAAAAGATTTTGGCAACTATGGGGGGGGATTTTGTGCAACCACTCATACCAAAAAATCAATTAGATATAGAAATCATTCTATAGTTCTGCCTGCCGATTTCGGTAGCTATCCCCCCCCTCAATTAGGCAGAAGCTACCACTATCATATAAAATACTACACCCCCCTTACTGTAGCGAGAGGAAAGGGTAAAGGGAACCCCCCTCAAAGAGGGTACCCCCCTTTACCCCCTTACCCTCCTAACTCCAAGATAGTCTCCTATTTCGTTATAATACCTATAAAAATCTATACCTTCACTCTTTAAATAGACTTCTGCTTCTTTCAAAGTCTTAAACTTCTTATCATATTTGCAATCAAATTCTATTGTTACTACATAGTAATTTTTTATCTTTTCTATCTGCGCTATTACTGTCTCTAAATTATTATACATTTCAAATCCCCCTTATGTTTTGTTTTCTAATTATATAATAATACATACGATAAATTTTGTCAACAACTGATACAATTTTTTTTAAAAAAAATTTAAGAATTTGCTATTAATCTTTTTGCTGACTCACTATCAATGATTTTATAGTCTAATAGCTCTTTTTTCAATTTATCTATATCTATATCGAACATTCTCATAGTATCATACATTTTAAAATACTTATTAAGTAAAACTATAAAACCAACACTACCTCTCATGTTCTTAAATTGATACCATTTTGTAACAGTAATTTTAATAGGTAATAAACTCAAAATCTCATTTAATATCGTTAAATGCTTTATTTCTACTTCTATCATATTCCTTATCTGCCTATCAATCATCCTATCATCTTGGGCTACTAATACTACGTCATATCCAAACTTTCTATGCTGAGAATAAAATTTTATCCAATCGTTACGTCTTTTCATATTTTGCATAAAATCCCTTGAATTATAAATTATACCTGCTTCATCTACTATAAGCAACGCAGAAGATTCTTTCTTATACAAACCATACTTCATTGATATTTCTAATAAATCCTTCACATCAATAACTTCCTTATAGATAAAATTTTCCCTATCAGTTTTGATAGGAAAATTTGCTATAACGATTTTTTTTCTATTTATCCACCTCAACGCAGTTAAAAGAGAATGATATGATTTCCCTGTCCCGGGTGTCCCACTATAAAGATATATCATTATATCACTCCTAACTAATCTATATAACTAATCTATATATTTAGCAAATCTCATAGCCCATCTGTATATATACCAAACTGAAATTGCAGAAAGCCAAACCAACATAACTTGTACAAAAAAAGATATAGGAACGAAATAGTTAAGATATGCTACATACTGCTTTATAACTGTATTATCTGTTATTACACGAAATGGACTATCAGGTAACAAATTCAATATACTGTTCACAATGTTTACTATAAAGTTAACTATAGATTGAATAATTCTAACTAACATTATTTTGCACCTCCTAATACCTTTGGTGTTATAAAAATCAATGTTAACAAAAATCCTACTTTCTCTAAAAACCTCACTTTCTCCATAAAATCATCATCAAAATAATCACTTATTTTTATGTTAATATCACTGTTACCATATACACTACCCAATTTAAAACTCAAACTTAAAGGCAATGCAGGCTCATTAAACAATGATATTAAGTTATAAATGTCCCAAGGAAGCGAAAATGGAAATTTTTCAGATAATGAAACATTTAACTTGGGATATGTCAAAGTATTTATGTCACCTATCAAACCTTCTGTAAAAAGATTAACTAACGCCTGTATTCCTGTTGCTATACCAGATGTATATTCTGCTGTTCCACTATCTATATATGTCATTTCATCCCATTTTTTGCCAACCAAATCTCCTAAACTAACTGGTGGTATTATTAATATTTCTTTATCTCTATTATTTTTTGGAGTATCTAAATCCACAAGTACATCACTACTTGATATTGTTATACTTGCATCTGCTACCCTTTCCATATATCCCTCTACACCAATATTATAATCTACTCTATATGACCCAGATACACCAACCGAAGCCGTATATGACCCTATATCAGTCATTGTCCCATTACTCCTTATTACTTTATAATATCTATTACCCAATGAATCAGAAAATATCTTCAACAATACCAATTCTGTATATATAAACTCTTGATATACTGATGTCTTCGGTATTGTATAACTACTATACTGCAAATTTACATATAAATCCGTAGATCCAAATGAAGTAGGAACTATTGTTACTTTCTTATATATATTATAAAAACCGTCCGGCAATGTTTTTACATAATCCGTAAAACTCATATTCCCAATATCTATACATCTATAATAATTAGTAGAATAATATACACTCTGACTATTATATACAGTCAAACTTCTAATAGCAAATTGTCCCTCACTACCTTCAATATACACATCACTACTAATATCTTGAATTCCTACTTCATAACTATTTACAAACTGTTCTACTATATTTTGTATTTCAGAAGTTAAATATATCCGACCTGAATCAATTGAAGAAACTATAATATTATACAAATCAATTGAATTTCTTCTAACAAAGTCATAAAAAAGATATACAGTATTAACCATAGACTGATATGAATTAAACGTTAATCCCATCGCGACTAAAAGTGATGATAACGCTATCATTGTTTTATTATCAAGCAACAAAGTATCAGCCTTTACTTCATTACATATATTCATTACCAATAACAAAATCATCAATACAGCATATAATCTTCTATTCTTCATTATTTCCCTCCTATAGTATAGAAGGCAGGATATTTTCCTGCCTTCATTATTTACCCAAAGATTTTATAAGTTGTGCACCCTTCTTTATTGCGTATATTGTTCCAAAAATTGCTAACCCGACTGGTACTACAGCTTCAATTGCGTCCATAACCGTAGTCTGAATAGAAGCAAATAAAGTTGAAAACTCCATAAATAATACCCTCCTTATTATATTTTTAATAAGCTGATTGCCCATTTTAATCCCAAAATGAGCATACCAGCAAAAATTGA
>JBNARO010000056.1:0-4345 GCA_049718665.1 Dictyoglomaceae bacterium
CTTTTTATACCCTTTAAATCCTCTTATTTCAACTTCTCTTGTTTTTTTGAACAGTTTCCGGTTATTATTGACAAAAATATTCCCTAATGTTATAATTTTTTAGAGGTTAAATGTATGACGTCTTATAAATTTAATGGGTTTTTTAACAAAAAATTAGAAAAGAAAAAAACAAAAGATTTTAAACGTGTGCCATCCATTGATACTCAGATTTTTGTCCAAGAACAGATTAAGCAGTATATAGTAAATAAAAAGTTGTCTCCTGGAGACAAATTGCCCAGCGAAGCTGAACTTTCTAAAGAATTCGGTATTAGTAGAAGTACTATAAGAGAGGCTCTCAGAGCTCTGGAAGCTTTAGGTATTTTATCATCTCAACATGGAAGCGGATGGTACTTTAAATCTTTCAGCTTTGATATCCTGGCAGGAAATCTGGCATATAGTCTTTTGTTAGATACCCAAAGTATTTTTGATCTTTTAGAAATTCGTAAGACATTAGAAACATCTTTTATAATAGAGACCACGAATACGTTAAAGAATAAAGAGTTTAAGGAACTGGAGAGAATTCTGATCCGTATGGAGAAAAAGTCTCTTTTAGGAGAATCTTTTGTCAGAGAAGATATGCTTTTTCATAGGACTCTTTTCAAAGGTATAAAAAACCAAATAGTCATTAAAATACTGGACATCTTCTGGAATCTTTTTGAACATCTAGATAAGCCCTTATTATATTCTACTTCACCAGAAAAAGTAATCTATTACCATAAAAAATTATTAGAAGCCTTAAAAGTTTCTGATTATGAAACAGCAAAAACCATCCTGGAAGAACATTTTGTAGACGTGCATCAGAGATTATCCAGATATAGAGAAGATTTAACAAAAGAAATGAGGTAGATATTAAAATAAACAACCGTAAAATTCCAGGTTTCGAAAAAATTTTTTGAAGGGAGGTGTCTTCATGTTTTTAAATAATAAGAAATCTTCATGGATGATATTTTTTATCTTAGTCTTAGTCTTAGGATTATTACTCTCTCCCATTCAAGGTCAGAAGAAAACTGTCATTAAATACTGGTTATGGTTAGACGATCCTACAGACCCCATGTTTCCAGATTTAGTAAAACAATTTAACTCTCTTAATCCTGATATTCAAGTGGAATATGAATTGATTCCCTTGAGTCAGTATCATGATAAGTTAGTGACAGCTATAGGGGCAGGGGTGGGTCCCGATGCAGCAAGATTTAAAGACTGGTGGTTGGGAGAATTTGTAGACGCTGGAGCTCTGGAACCTCTGGACATCTACCTGAAAGCCTGGCCAGGACAAAAGGATGTAATTCCTAATCTCTGGAATACAGGTAAAATCAGTGCCAAGAGTCCTGTATACATGATGCCCCATCAATTTATTACTTTCTATCTCTACTATCGCAAGGATTGGTTTAAAGAAAAGAATTTACCTCCACCTACTGACTTAGCAAAATTCTTAGATGCTGCTAAAAAATTAACAAATCCTTCTGCCAATAGGTATGGATTTGGCCTAAGGGGTGGTGCTGGAGGACAGGATCAATGGTTAGCCTTTATTGTAGCCCAGGGAGCAAGATTGGTGGATAGAAATGGTAAAGTCATTGCAAACTCTCCTGAGGCAGTTTTAGCAAATCAATGGTATATTGACCTCTTTAGAGTACACAAGGTAGCACCTCCCAGTGCTCCTACTGATGCCTATGCTCAAATCATAGGGGCTTTTCAGGCTGGCATTACTGCTATGGTAGCCCATCATGTAGGATCATCGGTTTTAGTAACTCAAAAATTAGGTGCAGAAAATGTAGGTGTGGTACCTATGCCTCCTGCTAATCCAAAGAAGCCAGCCACTATGGCAACTATGAGTGGTAATGTGATATTCTCTGGTTCTAAAAATAAAGAGGCAGCCTTTAAATTTATAAGCTGGTTAACCGAGAAGGAACCCATGGAAAAATGGAGTAGATCCAAACAGGGACAACTCCCTGTTTTACGTTCTGTGGCAGCTTTACCTTTCTATACAGAAAACATCTTCTTTAAAACCTCTCTTGACCAGGCTAAATATGCTATCACTTGGCCACCCCTCCCTGGGGTAGGTTATGTAAGCGCACAATTATGGCAAACCTTAATGCAGAGGGCATTATTAGGAGAAATTACTTCTAAGGAAATGATGGATGAAATTGCTGCAGCTCTTCAAAAGAAATAAATTTAAGAGTAAAAAACTGGAGGAAAGGATTTTCCCTTTCCTCCTGCTCTTTCCTGCCCTTATATTAATTATAGGTATTGTAGCTTATCCCATTGTTAGAGCCTTATGGTTAAGTTTTCACAGTTTTAATCCCTTAAAACCCTTAATTTTTACATACATTGGATTTGATAATTATTTTAAAATATTAAAAGATTCTGTATTCTTTACTGCTCTTAAAAACTCTATAATCTGGGTACTGGGAGTGGTCTTTTTCCAGTTTACAGGGGGTTTAATAGGAGCTTTAATCTTAAAGCAAAACTTTAAAGGTAGGTCTTTTGTTCGAGGTTTGTCTTTGATACCCTGGGTTACTCCTAGCATTCTGATAGCCATTATGTGGATCTGGATGCTGGATGGTAATTATGGATTAATAAATGATCTTCTATTAAAATTGGGTGTTATTCCTCGATATACCCCGTGGTTGGCTCAATCTAAAACTTCCCTTGCCTCAGTGATGGTAGCAGATATCTGGAGAGGTATTCCTTTTTTTGCTGTAATGCTTCTGGCTGCTATGGAGGCCATACCTGAGGAACTTTATGAAGCTGCAAGAATAGATGGAGCTTCCTCCATAAAACTTTTTCTTCACATAACCTGGCCTCTTATTACTCCTACAATAATTATAACCACTATGCTTCGTATCATATGGACTGCAAACCATATGGACCTCATCCTAATCATGACCGATGGTGGACCTGGTTTTAGCAGTTTAATTATTCCCCTAATGTCTTATCACACTGCTTATAAACAATTGAACTTTGGGTACGGAGCTACCATCGCCATATTACAGGGAATATTTCTTATCTTTGTTATTTCTCTTTATACCAGATTATTAAAGAAAGGGGGATCTTAATTTGAGGCAAAATGTCAGAACAAAAACTGCTGTTTTAAAATATTTAACGGTCTCCTTATGGTTATCTTTTATATTAGCTCCATATATATGGATGTTCATTACCTCAATTAAATCCCCCAATGAACTTTATACCTTTCCTTTAAAATATTTGCCTTCTCATCCTACTTTAGAAGGATATAAATTGTTGATGGAAACAACTCCATTTTTAACTTACATGCGAAATAGCATTATTGTAGCAATAACTACTTTAATCATTGCTCTTTTTGTAGCCACTCTTGCTGCTTATAGTTTTTCAAGATTTGATTTTAAAGGGAAAAATCTTCTCTCCTTTGTATTTTTAATAACCCAGATGTTTCCAGCCATACTTCTTGCTATTCCTTTATTTTTACTGATGAGATCTTTAGGAATTCTCAATACTCCCTGGGCTTTAATACTGGCTCACAGCACCTTCGCTGTTCCCTTTTCCACCTGGATGATCACAGGTTTTTTAAACTCTATACCCAGAGAATTGGATGAGGCAGCTCAAATCGACGGTTGTTCCAAACTACAAGTTTTAAGACATATCATCCTTCCCTTAGCTGCTCCCGGAATTATTGCCGCTACTATTTATATATTCATATATTCCTGGAATGAATTTCTCTACGCTCTTACCTTCACATCGGACATAAAAGCAAGAACCATACCAGTGGGGCTACACACCTTCATGGGAGAGTACATCATCCGCTGGGATCTTTTGACAGCGGGAGGAGTTATCACGGGAATACCAGTGATAATATTCTTTATGTTCATTCAAAAGTATCTCATTGCAGGATTAACTGAGGGAGCGGTGAAAGGATAAAAAAAACCCCGGGGCTAATAGACCCCGGGGAAAGGGGGGTGTTTTTAAAATTTTGCAGCACCCGAGGCTAAGAATTTAATATGGGATATATTGGGACTAATGTTTTGAATCTGTTCACCAAGAACAGCCACATCAACACTTAGACCAAAAAGATTTACTCCTGCACCTACCGATAATGTTAATCCTCTTAGGGCTAATTCGGCAGCTTTAGTGGGATCTATCTCTTCTAATCTAATATTTCCGTAGGTACCAGCCCTTAAAGCTAAAATAGGAAGTGGCCAGAATTCAACACCAGCACGAACAGTTCCATACCTCCAATTTTCAGGCTTATTCCAATTTTCCTCACTAAAATTGTGGGTCACATCAAAGTTTTCTAAATCTAAAGCTAATTTTATCGTTCCTAAATCTAATGCAG
>JBNARO010000057.1:0-4065 GCA_049718665.1 Dictyoglomaceae bacterium
AGAAAGGGATTTATCCTGATATTTGAGGGGTGATAAAAGTGATTACAGGTCAGGCCTCCATTTTTAATTGACTTTAACATCTTTTTTGTGATAAATAATTAATAATTTAAACTTGGTTCAAAGGTGACCAACATTTCCCTTAATCAGTGAAGAGGTAAATTTTGGTTTTTGTTTATTTTCAAACGTGTTAAGGAAAGGAGAGAGATTTATAATGTTAAGGGAAGAGATATCCTACTTTATAATTCCTGAAGAAGTAGAAGATATACTCCTTTCTTGTAAGAGAACTATAATACCTGAAAAAAGATAAGATTTCTTTGAGCTTGCCTTAGGTGGAAGAGAAAATAAAGAATTTGAAATAAAATATGAGGTTCCTGGAAAAGGTGAAGTAGTAGAAGCAGTAGTAACAAAATGTAAGAATGGTATTGTAGTAAATTATTCTGATGTATACATGAGAAGAAGAGATCCGGACAGCTTAGTAGTAGGAGATGATGGTGATACTGACAAACCAACTTTCAAAGAAAGATTTGGAGAAGATTTTGATGTATTACGGGAAAAGCTTTTGAATGGTTAAAAACACAAGAACTTATTGTTATGCCCTTTATGGCTGGAGGACAAGAATTAGGATATCCTTCCCTTTTAATCTGTCCATCTAATGCGGGATTTTTTGGGGGAGCTTTGGCTGATATCCAAGGTTTTATTCCAAGGAGTCAACTTAGAGGAAAATTTGAACCAATAGCAATAGTTTATGTAGCTCCTCCATTTAGACATACTCATTTTGGAGGAAAGCAAATTGTAGTTCATAATAGAACGAATGGTCGTCATGAAGTTTTTTCATACAACCTATATCCTGGTCCAAGTGCTAAGAAAGGTATTTATGGGGTCTTAATTAATATTGGAGAGATGGAAGGCTGGGTTACTGCCCATGCGTCAACTGTAAAGATTATTACTCCTTACGACAATGTATTAACTATAATGCATGAAGGTGCCAGTGGTGGCGGTAAAAGTGAAATGATACAACAAATGCACAGGGAAAAAGATAATCGCGTCCTCTTAGGCATAAACGTAATAACGGGAGAAAAATTCTATATAGAGATCCAAGAGTCTTGTGAAATCCATCCTGTAACTGATGATATGGCTATGTGCCATCCTAAGCTTCAAACAGGAAGAGGCAAAATGATTGTAAAGGATGCGGAACAGGGATGGTTTGTAAGATTAGATAATATTAAAAGATATGGAACTGCGCCTCAATTAGAAAGTCCAAGAGGTTATGATAATCCAAGCATAACTGATGGAGACTTAATGAGCAGTGAAGGTGTAGGTTCTTACTGGCCTTTTGCTACAGGAAAGATAGTAAAGCAAGCTAATCTTCTTTATACACAGTATATACTCATACCTAACCAATATATTGGCGCTTATAGAGTAGGTTTTATGCCAGAGTGGATTGTAAGAGAATATTTAGCCAAAAGAGGTAGTGCCAGATTAAGACCTGAACAATTGAGACCTGCCAGATGTTCCTTATTAGGATATGCCTTAGACATGGTTAAAGTTGAAGGTCACTATATACCAAAAGCCTTCCTTCAAGTAGATCAACAACCAGAGGTAGGTCCAGAAGCATATGATAAGGGTGCAGAAATTTTAAAGAATTTCTTCAAAAAGGAACCCAAGAAGTTCTTAACATTGGATTTGGACCCCTTAGGAAAGAGAATTATAGAATGTTGCATGGATGACGGTAGTTTAGAAGATTATATAAACCTTATTCCTCCTCGAAGATAAATTTCTATTAATTTTTGGCATGTGGTATAGATATAGGTGCCAAAACTTGAACTTTTTCTTTTACTATAATATAATTATTTTGGTAATTTTGGTTTTTTGGGAGGGTAATGGTATGATCAGCGAAACTATCAAAAGAAAAGCCTTAAAAAACATTTTAGATCTCCTCACAAATCTTTCTAATGAGAATCTTATCCGTGTTATTGATATGGGAGAAAAAATTTTTGCTGATGAATCCACCCGATCTTATACTCAAGAAATCAAAAAAGCTTTTGAGAATAAGCATCCTTCTATAGAACTTACAAGAAATACTCTAAAAAGACTTTCTAAAAATTGTAGAGATAAATTAATAGAAAATTTCTTTATTAATGCGGGAATTCTTGGAATACAAAAACAAAGAGAACTAAGCAAAAAATATGGTTTTCCCTTACCATGGTTTTTTGTTATCAGTCCCACTGCAAGATGTAACCTTAATTGTATAGGCTGTTATGCGGGAGAATATATAAAAGATGAAGGTCTATCCTTTGAAGAGGTTGATAGAATTTTAACTGAGGCAAAAAATGATTTAGGCATTTATTTCATTACAATCTCGGGAGGAGAACCTTTTGTTTGGCCCCATCTTTTCAAAATTCTTGAAAAACATAATGACATGTATTTTTTAATATATACCAATGGAACTTTAATCAATAAAGAAGTAGCTGAAAGATTAGCAGAAGTTGGAAATGCAGCCCCTGGAATATCCATAGAAGGATTCGAAAAAGAAACTGATGAAAGAAGGGGTCCTGGAATTTTTAAAAAGGTAATGTCCGCTATGGATAATTTAAGAACCGCAGGGGTTTTATTTGGATTCTCTGTTACTCATACAAGATATAATTCAGATGTTGTGATGTCCTACGAATTCATCGACCTGATGATTTCAAAGGGATGCTCCTTTGGATGGTATTTCCAATATGTCCCCATTGGAAGAAATCCTGATGTAAACCTAATGCCTACTCCAGAGCAGAGAAATGCATTAAGGATAAGAGTAAATGAATTTCGTGAAACTAAGCCAATTTTTATTGGCGATTTTTGGAATGATGGTCCCCATGTAGGAGGATGTATTGCGGGAGCAAGACCTGGAGGGTATTTTCATATTAACAGCAATGGAGATGTGGAACCTTGCGTATTTTTGCAATTTACTGTAGATAATATAAAAGGGAAAAAATTAATAGATGTTATAAGATCACCATTTTTCAAAGCTTTTCAGGAGGCACAACCTTATTGTGAGAATAAAAACTTAATGACTCCCTGCGCTTTAATTGATAATCCTCACATATTAAGGGATATTGTTAAAAGATTTAATGCAAAACCCTCATACAATGGAGGTTATGATGTTATAAGTAAAAAAGAAATTTGCGAATTTCTGGATAACTATTCTCAGGAATTTAAAAAGATAACAGATCCAATATGGGATAAGGAGTTATCTTTAAAGCATAAACATTGGAAAGATAAAATATCTTAATATCTTCCTACTCCTTTATAAGTAAATCCATATTTTTTAGCTTCTATGGGGTCTAAAATATTAACCCCATCTATAATAATTGGTCTTTTTAAGAGGGATTTTAATTTTAAAAAGTCTACATTTTTAAACTCGTCCCAGGCTGTCAAAATAAGAACTAAGTCAGCATCGTGGGATGCTTCATATATGTCTTTACAGTATTCAATGTCATTAATAATCTTCTTTGCTTCTTCCATTCCGTAAGGATCATAGGCTTTTATGCTTGCCCCATCATTTCTCAAAAGGTTTATTATCTTTATGGAAAGAGAATTTCTTACATCATTAGTGTTAGGTTTAAAAGTAAGTCCCCATATGGAAATAGTATAATCATATAAAAGATCAGATAGTTCTTCTTTTACTTTATAAACAATATGTCTTACTTGATGTTCATTCTTCTCTAAAATTGCCCTTAAAAAATCTGGTTTATACCCACTCTTTTCTGCCATCTTAATGAGTCCCATTAAGTCTTTACTAAGGCAAGGTCCTCCAAACCCTATTCCAGGACTTAAATGATCACCTCCTATTCTTCTATCATATTTCATTCCTTCTATAACTTCAAAAACATCCACAGAAAATTTCTCGCAGATATTTGCAATTTCATTAATAAAAGAGACTCTCATAGCAAGGAAAGCATTAGATGCATATTTAATTAAAATAGCTGTAACAGGCTTTGTTATTACTATAGGTGAGTTTAATGGAGAAAATAACTCCTTTAAATTATTTACTACATAATCTTTTTCTGCTCCAATAACTATTCT
>JBNARO010000058.1:0-3994 GCA_049718665.1 Dictyoglomaceae bacterium
CATACATACTCCACCTGTGATATTAATTGCTTGTCCAGTCATAAAATCTGCATCTTCAGACGCTAAGAATAAAACAACTCTTGCTACATCTTCTGGATAACAAAGTCTTCCTAATGGAGTTTGTTTAATATATTCTTCTCTTACTTTTTCCGGATCATCTATTCCCCTCAATTTTGCCTCCCACACCACTTCTCTATCCTGCATAGAAGTTTTTACAAAGCCAGGGCATACCGCGTTTACATTAATTTTATAGGGAGCAAGCTCCTTTGCTACGGCCTGAGTAAATCCTAACACTGCAAACTTTGACGCAGAATAATGAGCTAAAAGAGGAGCTCCAATTTTTCCTGCCATAGATGCAATATTAACAATTTTCCCTTTTCTTCTTTCTATCATATGCGGAACCATGTGTTTTGTTACTAAAAATACCCCTTTAGCGTTTACATTCATATTAAAATCCCATTCCTCTTCTGTTAGATTCCAAAACCAATTCATTGTAGAGACTCCCGCGTTATTTACTAAAACATCAAAATATCCAAACTCTTTTAATGCTTTATTAATCACTTCTTTAACCATGTTTTCTTTTGTAACATCTAAAACATATTCTCTAATTATGGTCCCAAACTTTCTTAGTTCCTCTGCAGTTTTTCGAAGAGCTTCTTCATTTATATCTGTTACTGCAATATTAGCCCCCTCTTTCGCAAAATTCTCCGCTATTGCCTTACCAATTCCTTGAGCAGAACCAGTAATAAACACATTTTTACCCTCAAATCTTCTCATTTTCCCAACCCCTCTCTAATTTATAAAGTTTCTCAAAAAGAGGTTTCAAAACAGGATAGAGTTCTCTGTAAATCTCATAATAAGACTCATATAGCTTATGATTTCTTTCATCAGTATAAATCCATTGACTATTCTTCAGGAAAAGGTCAATTTCATCCCAATTTTTAAATAGATCTACTGCTTTTCCAGCAAGAAAAGCAACCCCTAAGGAAGAACCAGGATGGTTTTCAATATATTTTGCATCCTGTCCTATCACATCTACTACAATTCTTCTCCATAAGGAGTTTTTGGCTCCTCCATTGGATATAAATACTCTTTTTATTGAGAATCCCAATTCTTTAATAACATCTACATGATGCCTAAAGCCAAAGGCCACTCCCTCTAATATAGATCTAAAAACATCTCCCAACTCGTGGTGAAGACCTAATCCAAAGAATACTCCTCGGGCAATAGGATCAAGAATTGGAGTTTTTTCTCCTAAAAAATATGGAAGAAGAATTAGTCCATTAGATCCAGTCCTACTTTTTTCTGCTAATGTTGTGAGATCATCATAAGAAAGATCCTTCGCAAAATTGATTTTGAACCACTTTACAATGGAACCACTGGAGGCCATACATCCATTTAAAATAAACTTATTAGGAATATCATGAAAATCAATAAAAAGCCTTTTATCAATTTTTAGATTATCTATTACAAATAAGATATCTCCCGCTCCTCCAATTTTTAGCAAGAGATCTCCTTCTTCTCTTAATCCCATACCAAAAGCAGATGCTATATGATCAGCGGAACCTGCTATAACTGGAATTCCCGGAAGTATTTCTTTCGTCTCTCCCACAACTTGAATGGGTTCGTAAATAGGGGGAAGTAATTCCTCTGGAATTTCTGCTAATTTTAAAATTTCTTTATACCAGGTTTTTTGATGAATATTTAAAAGCCCACTTTCCAATGCCCAGTTTAACTCTACATGAGGGACTCCTGTTAGCTTGAAAGAGATAAAATCATAAGATCCCATTATATATCTTGTTTTTTTTACATTTTCAGGTTCATGCTTTTTGAGCCATAAATATTTTGGAAAAATTACCTGTTGATTTATAGTATTTCCTGTAATTTTAAAAAAATCTTCTTCATTCAAAATTTTTCTAAAATATTCGATCTCTTCAACAGCCCTTGCATCATTTTGTTGTATACTATACCTAAGAGGATTTCCCTTTTCGTCCACAAGAATTAAAGTAGGAACCATTCCTGATACTCCTATACAGGCAATTCTGTCTTTATACTCTGTCTCCGATAATTCTTTAAGAATAGAAAGAGTATTTCCCCACCAAAGAATCGGATCTTCTTCAGCGAAACCTGGCTTTAAAGAAATAAGTTCACATGGTCTATAAGATTCCCAGATTATAGATCCATCTTTGTTTATAACAATAGCCTTTATTCCTGTAGTTCCAATATCTATTCCTAATACTAAATCTTTCATCTTATCCCCTCAACAATTTCCATTAATTTTTTAACCCTATCTTTATCTACAGGATTCCAAGTGATTCCATCCCTTTTTAAGCTTGTTCCTACAATAGCACCATCTGCAACACTCAGGAGCTCTTTGGCATTTTCTGAATTTAACCCAGTATTTACAAAGACTGGAACATCTTTGACTTTTTCTTTAACTCTTTGAATCATTTCAATAGATGGGGCGGAGCCTGTTCTTGGTCCTGAAATTAGGATTACATCTGCTAAGGATGAAAAAACAACACTTTCTGCTATTTCTTCTATAGGTCTTCTATCTAAGTTATAAGCAAATTCAGCAGAAATATTAAAGAAGATAGCTATATTATTAGCATCAATAAGTTTCCTGTATCTATATACTTCTCCTACATTTGTATTCCAAAGTCCCATATCAGAAACATAAACTCCTGTAATAATTTCTCTAACAAAAGAGGCTCCTACTGCTTTTGCAAGAGATATAGCAGCTATAGGATCCCAAAGAACATCAATACCAAAAGGAACTTTTATTTCATCAATAATCTCTCCTATTACTCTTCCCATTACAGCTACAGTTATATAATCTGATTCCAATTTATAAGGACGGTTATTTTCATTACAAAACATTATTGCATCTATTCCACCTTCTTGCAGGCTTTCTACATCTTTTCTCACCCATTCAATAATGTGTTTTATTCCTCGGGAATCATCATATAAAGGAGAACCAGGTAATGGAGGGAAATGAACCATCCCGATAATTACCTTTTTCTTCCCAAAAGTTTTAAATATATCCATAACTACCTCCTTCTAAAAGATTATTTTTATTCCTCTTTCTTCAAGATTTTTAGTAACATCCTCGGGTAATGGTTTATCTGTAATAATTCCCTCAAATTCTTCCAAATCCGAAACTTTTATAAACCCTATTTTCCCAAATTTTGTATGATCAGCTATCAAATATGTTTTCAAAGAGCTTTTTATAATTGCCCTCTTTACTCCTACCTCAAACATAGAGGCATTATATGTACCTTCAAGATCCCAACCATCTGTAGCTAAAAATCCTTTTTCTGCCCTAATTTCAGAAAGACATTTAATAGCTATGTCTCCGCCAATGCTAAAATATCCTGGGCGAATTTCTCCTCCAATAAGGACAGTTTGAATTGTAGGATATTTTGCAAGCTCCTCTGCTATTTTTACATCTACAACTACAATTTTTAACCCCTTCCTTTTTACAAGCTCCTTAGCTAAATAATAGCAAGTAGTTCCTGAATCCAAAATTATTGTGTCTCCTTCTTCCACAAAATTTATCGCTAACTTTGCTATTTTTCTCTTTTCTTCTACCCTTTGTGAAAGCTTTATATCAAACATGGGTTCTGTCCCAATTTTCTCTAAGGAATAAATAACCCCTCCATGAACCCTTTTTACAGGCAAGTTATCCTCTAGGGAAAGTTCTGCTAAATCTCTTCTTATAGTCGCCTCAGAAACTTGAAGAACATTTGCAAGATATTTAGTAGAGGCGTTACCTTCTGATCTCAATATTTCTAAAATTTTTGTAAGACGTTCATTTTTATTCATTCGCTCACCTTTCAAAAAGTTTTTTGCTCATTTTTGATTGTTTTGTGATTATTTTACACTAAAAAAGAAAATCTGTCAATAAAAAATTGCTACTGACCTGTAATCAGTATTGAGAAAGTGATGCCTCCTTGTGGTAGAATTTATTTAGCATCAAAAACACTACAAACCA
>JBNARO010000059.1:0-2219 GCA_049718665.1 Dictyoglomaceae bacterium
TATAAAAGGACTTGAGATAACCATAGAGGGAGCATTAATGGAGGCAGAAAAGAATAGTAAAAAGTTTGATAGGAAGGATGTAATAGGCATAGGAATAGATACTACAGGAAGTACGCCTTTGCCGGTGGATAAAGATGGTGTGCCCCTTGCCTTTCATGAGGAATTTAAAAATAACATTAATGCATTGGCATGGCTTTGGAAAGACCATTCAAGTTATGAAGAGGCTGAGGAGATAACAAAACTTGCTAATGAAAAGGGTTATCCATATTTGAAGAAATATGGGGGTGTATATTCCTCGGAGTGGTTTTTCTCAAAGATACTCCACTGTTTAAGGGTAGATCCTAAGGTATTTGATGCTGCATATACCTGGGTTGAAATTTGTGATTATATACCAGGAGTTTTGACAGGAAAGACTAAGCCTCATGAGATAAAAAGGAGTATGTGTGCAGCAGGGCACAAAGCCATGTTTAATTTAGAGTGGGGAGGATTGCCAAGCAAAGAATTTCTCTCTCAGCTTGACCCTAAGCTTGCAGACTTGAGGGATAGACTGTATGATAAGGCCTATACTTCTGATGTTCCCTTTGGATATATATCGGAGTACTATGCAGAGAAATTTGGTTTGAATAAAGATGTGGTAGTAGCTGTTGGGGCATTTGATGCTCACATGGGGGGAGTTGGTGCAGGGATTAAACCTGGTATTCTGGTAAAAGTTATAGGTACTTCTACTTGTGACATGATGGTGGTGCCAAATACTGAGAAGCTTCCTGATATTCCAGGACTCTGTGGGATAGTGGATGGTTCGATCCTTCCAGGGTATTATGGACTTGAAGCGGGACAATCTGCAGTAGGGGATATATTTAACTGGTTTGTAAAATATTTAACTCCAAGGGAGTATTTTGGTGAAGAAGGGAGAAATAAAGATCTACATCAACTTTTAACGGAGAGAGCAGAGAGATTAAAGACAGGAGAGAGTGGACTTCTTGCTCTTGACTGGAATAATGGGAATAGGACTGTTCTTGTGGATGCAAAACTCACAGGGCTTCTAATAGGACAAACGTTGCAGACGAGACCAGAAGAGATATATAGAGCTTTGATAGAAGCAACTGCTTTTGGGGCAAGGGTAATTATGGAAAGATTTGAAGAATATGGAGTAAAAGTTAATGAGGTAATAGCTTGTGGTGGTATACCAGAGAAAAATCCATTTGTTATGCAGGTTTACGCAGATGTATTAGGAAGAACAATAAAAATATCCTATTCTTCTCAGACACCGGCTCTTGGAGCAGCCATTTTTGGGGCGGTGGCTGCAGGATATGAAAAGAGTGGATACAGGAACGTAGAAGAAGCACAGAGGGCTATATGCAGAGTAAAGGATAATGTGTATTATCCGAGGCAAGAAGATAGAGAAATTTATAATAAACTTTATAGATTGTATAAGGAACTTCATGATATTTTTGGAACAAAAGAAGCATCTTACAATTTGTATCACGTAATGAAAGAGTTGATTGAGATCAGAGATAAGGTTAAAGGAGCAAAGTAACTTTATGGTATAATTTCCTTTAATGAGGGAATTAAATGATCACTGCTATTCATATGTGAAAGAGAAGATTAACTTAGGGGGGGTACATAGGGTATACTTGTTCCTATGTACCTCCTGAAATTATCACTGCTTCAGGTTTTGATCCTCTTCCCTTAATTTTTCTCCGTCACATCCAGAAATGTCCGATGAAATATATCCTAAATATTTTTGTCCATATATCAAAAATGTAAATGAACATGTCTTAAGAAATAACTTGAAGTTGGAAAAGGTTATTCTTATTAAAAGTTCCCTTTAGTACCCATGAAGATTCTATAAGATACTTTGCAAAAGAGCTTGAAGGACTCTATAAAGAATTGAGTGAAGATTCGAAAATAGAGAGACTTGTTGATACGATTGATTTTTATAACTCTCTGAGAGATAGAGTCAAAAAGGGTGGGGTAGAGCCTTTGTCTGTATTCTCTATCCTTACAGGAAAATTTTATGATCACTCTGAAAGAGGGAAAGAGTTCAATTTTCAATTGAGAATTTATTTGCTCTCTTCCATGTTTCCCTTTAATTTTATTGAATTTTTAGAGGATTTAGGGCTTAAAGTTGTTTATGTTGATGCTTATTTTGGTGTGAATTTACTGGAGGAAGTTAAAAATTATCATAAAGATCCCTTTTATGCCCTTTCTGAGTATTA
>JBNARO010000059.1:2229-3692 GCA_049718665.1 Dictyoglomaceae bacterium
TATTATCTCAAGAGGACTGGGTGTGTTAGAAACTTGAATCAAGAAAAGAGGATTGAAAATATCAAAAGACTAAAAGAGGATATTGATGGTGTTATTATCTATGTTCTAAAATTTTGTGATCCTATTATTTATCAATCTGCAAAATTGAGAGAGAACATAAAAAGTTTAGGCCTTCCTGTCCTTATAATTGAGGATGATTATACCCTTGGAAATAGAGGGCAAATGAGAACAAGGGTTGAAGCTTTTATGGAGATGATCTATGAACGCAGAGAGAATAGTTTACAGAAATCTTAATTTAATAAGAAACCTTGTGAATTATTTTCCTATCTATTTAGGGGCGAGAATTTTTATTGAGACAAAGTATAGGAAAGATAAAGTTACAAGAGTCTCTTATTTGTATGCATTAAATCTTGCAAGACATGTCTATGGGAAGAATAATAAAAAAGTCATGATAAACATTTTTACCCCATCAGAGATATTTTATGCTTTAGGTATGTATCCTCTTCTTCCAGAAGTAGCATCAGGCTTTTTCTCTGCTCTTGGTTTATTGAGGAGAACTCTTAATGAAAGCGAAGGAGTTTTGGGAAATTCTGATGTATACAGTGTACATAGGGGCATTTTAGGGTTATCAAAATTAGGAGTTTTTCCCACTCCTGATTTTTTGATAAACGGTGGTGAAATCTTTGTTATAGATTCTTTTGAAGATAAGGATTACTTAGCTTCTCAACTTGAGAGAGTATATCATGAACTTACTAAACGTCTTGGGATAAAGGATGGAATGGAAAGGCTTAAGAAAGCTATTCATTTTTCTAATGAGACTTATGGTTATTTTGAAGAGATAAAAGAACTTAGGAAAAACCATGTGGTAATGGATGGTAAAAATTTTCTTGATTATGCTGGTATGATTTTTTCGGTTTTTGGTTCTAAATATGGGGTTGAATTTTTTAAAACCTTGAGAAACGAGATAAGAGATAGGATTAGAAAAGGTAAAATTATAGAGCCAAAGATAAGATTATACTGGATGCATCTTGGTCCCTATTTTAGGACAGACTTTTTCCAATGGCTAAATAGTAAAGGAGCATATATTGTTTTTGAAGAATCTACTTCCATTTCTTGGAAAAAACTTGACATTAATAATCCCTTTGATTCCTTTGCTCAAAAGTTGATAAATCTTAAAGCCCTTTCAAATTTAGAGGATAGAATAAGTACGGCATTAGAGAATGTTGAAAAATATAAGGCTCATGGAGTAATAATTTTCAATCAATGGGGGTATAGGCAAGGAGCTATACCTACCTATATAATTAGACAAAAACTCATAAGGGAGGGTATTCCTTCTATAATAATTGATGGAGATTTAGTGGACGAGCTTAATTTTCCAAAAGAACAGATCAAAACGAGAGTAGAAGCTTTTTTAGAGGTGATATCATGAAGTATTTCTTAGGAGTAGATATTGGTTCAGCTAC
>JBNARO010000060.1:0-3635 GCA_049718665.1 Dictyoglomaceae bacterium
TTATATGTTTATTTTACCAAATTTACCTCTATCAAAAAACTTAGATCGCTTAAAAGTTCTTTCCTTTGCAGTTCCTATAGGAGGTAGAGCTTTACCTAAGAAAACAGTTTTTATATCCGATAGAAAATTTACATATCCAGAGTTAAGGTTAAAGAGGAATGTATATATAAATGGGAAACCCTTATGGGAATGTTTTAGTTCACAAAGTGGTAGCCGATGTTTTTGTAGGGGGATATATTTCAGATGGAGAGGAAGAAGAGGTGTTAGGGAGATGGTTAACAATATAAACGAAGATGGAGGAGAGAAGAAGGAGAGCAAGAGGACTTGTGGAAGAATTAGAGAAAGGGATTTATCCTAATATTTGAGGGGTGATAAAAGTGATTACAGGTCAGGGGAAGGGACTACTTGACTTTAATAAAAAGTTAGGGTATAATTATTTGTTAAGAAAATAAACAAATAGGAGGTGAAAAGGTTCAGATTTTGTATTTTTAAAAATTTTTGGGAAGAAGAGTTGTAAAAAAACTTTATAAGGAGGTTTTAATTCGATGGGTATTAAAAAGCTTTTAAAGATCTTTATAATTTTCCTCCTTTTGACTTTTGTATTTACCCTCGCCCAAGAAGTAGAATTAAATACTTTAAATGGTCCTTCAGGATTGGATTGGTATATTAAAAGATACACTGAATTTCAAGATAAAACTGGAATAAAAGTTGCAACCACAGTAGTTCCCTATGGAAGAGACCAAAATATAAAGCTTATGGCATCTTTCCTTGCTGGTGGTTCTGCATATGATGTATTTATTATTGACTGTGTAGAAGTTCCTCAATATGCAGAAGCAGGCTGGGTTTTACCTATAGATGACTATGTAACACCAGAGATGAAAAAAGATTTATTACCCTTTGCAGCTGATGGCATGATGTATAAGGGGAAATGGTATGGTCTTCCTTGGGCATCGGAATGGAAATCTTTCCTTTATAATGAAAAACTTCTAAGTAAAGCTGGATTTACAAAACCTCCTAAAACGTGGAATGAATTTATTAAGATTTCGCAGACTCTTCAAAATAAAAAGATTGTAAAATATGCCTCTGCATGGAGCTGGGCACCAAAAGAGTGTTTAATATGTGATTATGTAGCAATTGCAGCCACTTTTGGTGCAGAACTTTTTGATAAGGATAATAATCCTCAACTAAATACTCCTTTAGCAAAGAAAGCACTGCAATTTATGTATGACATGCTCTATAAGTACAAAATTGTAAATCCTGCATCTATCTCTTGGACAGAAGATGATGTAGATAAAGCTATGGCTGCGGGAGATATAGCTATGGGAATGAGATGGGGATTACCCTTAGTTATGCTTAATGATCCTACTCAATCAAAAACTGTAGGACAATGGAGAATTACTTTAATGCCTTCGATAGATGGGAAGCATCCATATACTGTTTCTGGACCTATGGGATGGGGAGTATCTGCAGGATCAAAGCATAAGAAAGAGGCAATTAAGTTTATATTCTTTATGGCAGACAGAGAAGGAGCTAAAAAAGCAGCTATAGAACAAGGAGTAGTTCCTGGATGGGCATCTCTATTTAAAGATAAGGATGTAATAAAGGCGGTTCCTGGAATTAATGATATGTTAGAACAGGGGAAATATGTAGTAAATAGACCACGAGTTCCATGGTATCATGATTTCTCTACAATGTTTGCAAAGGAATTGAATTCTGCCTTGGCAAGAATTAAGAGTGTAGATCAAGCCTTAGAAGATGCTCAGAAGAAAGCTTTAGAGATAAAAGAAAATTACGAAAGAAGTAAACAAGGTCAATAAAATTTAGGGGAGGGATTTTTCCTCCCCTCTTTGTAAGGAGGTTAAAAAGTGTACCGGAAAAGAGTTGGATATATTTTAACTATTCCTTCTTTTTTAATAGTTGCTATGGTTTTATTCTATCCTTTATTCTATTCTTTCTATTTAAGTTTCTACGAGACCTCAGTAGGATTAGGTAGTTTAAGATTAAATTTTGTGGGTTTTAATAATTATGTTAATGTTTTAAAAAGTTCTGAGTGGTGGATGTCTTTTTTAAGAACAGCCTATTTTGTTTTTTATGATATTTTTGTAGGGATGTCTTTAGGATTAGGAATTGCGATTCTTCTTAATAAAAATTTTAGATTTAAAGGAATTGCAAGAACCTTAGTTCTTTTTCCCTATGTCCTTCCTACTATTGTTAAGGCTTTAATGTGGAAATGGATATATAATTCTGACTACGGATTCTTGAATAGCCTTCTTTATCAAGTTGGTATTATTAAGCATTATATTCCTTGGCTTTCAGACCCAAAACTTGCTATACATATGCTAATTATTGTTAATCTTTGGGAAGGAACCCCTTTTGCTATTATTTTGTATTTAGCTGCTCTTCAAACCATCCCTAATGAACTTTATGAAGCTGCAGAGGTTGATGGAGCAACTTCTTTTCAGATATTTTCCAAAATTACTCTTCCTCTATTAAAGCCTATTAATCTAATGCTTATTGTCTTTAAAACAGTAGCAACTTTTAAAATTTTTGATCTCGTTTATGCTCTTACAGGAGGAGGTCCTGGGACTACCACTCAAGTTGTAGGACATTTAATGTATTCTGTAGTTTTTGATTCTTTACAGTTTGGAAAGGGAGCGTCTATGTCTTTTATTCTTTTAATTATTATTTTTATGTTGGTATATATTTATACAAGACTTTTTAAAAGTGAATCTGTATATTAGAGGTGTTTTTATGAAGAAGTTAAAGAAAAAAATATTTTATATAATTGATACAATCCTTCTTATTCTTGCTCTTATATGGACTATTCTTCCCATATTTTGGACCTTTATAACAAGTATTTCTGAAGAAACAGAATTAACAAAAATTCCTGCAAACTGGTTTCCTTCTAAACCGACTTTTGAAAATTATAGAGATGTTTTTTTCAAGAAAGCGGGAACTACTAATGCCTTTAGGGCAGGTTTAATGAATAGTTTTATAATAAGTACTATTGTATCTATAATCTCTGTATTTTTAGGCTCATTATCAGCTTATGCTATATCAAGATTGAAAATTCTATCAAGTGGGATAGTTATTTTTCTTCTTCTCTTTGTTCAAATGATTCCTCCCGTAGTCTTAGTTACTTCTCTTTATGTGATAGGTTCTTACTTGAAAATTTTGGATACAAAATTTTATCTTGGCTTAATATATCTTTCCCTTAATCTTCCTTTAGCAATATGGATTTTGAAAGGATATTTTGATACTCTTCCAAAAGAGATAGAAGATTCTGCTTTAATTGATGGATGCAGTCCTTCGGGAGTATTGTTTAGAATTGTTATGCCATTATCAGGTCCTGCTCTTTTTACTACGGGAATTTTTACCTTTATTGCCTGTTGGGGAGAATTTTTATTGGCTTTAGTTCTGACCGATTCTTTGGCATCTAAAACCATGCCTGTTACAATTTCTGAATTTATGGGAAGGTTTTACGTGAACTTTAATCTTATGGCAACAGTGGGAATTGTAGCATCACTTCCACCTATCCTTATTGCATTAGCATTTCAAAGGCTTATTATTCAAGGATTAACTTCTGGAGCTGTTAAAGGATAAGCAAAGTCTCTCATAAACTTGGTATGGACAGA
>JBNARO010000061.1:0-3181 GCA_049718665.1 Dictyoglomaceae bacterium
GCTTGGCTCGCTTAAAAGGTTCTTTCCTTTGCAGTTCCTATAGGAGGTAGAGCTTGGATGAAGATAGAAGAGAAGGTGTTAGGGAGATGGTTAACAGTATAAACAAAGATGGAGGAGAGAAGAAGGAGAGCAACTTTTGTAAAATATTTACTCATTTCTATCGAAAGGAAGATCCTGGGTCAGAAAGTGAAAAACTTGACGAAGAACTGAAAAGGCTTAGTATAATAGTAAATAATATTCAGCCAAATTCTCTATTATTAAATGAAACTTTTTCTTCGACAAATGAGCAAGAAGATTCTGAAATTGCTATAGAGGTTATCAATGCATTGATTGAAAACAATATAGAAGTATTTTACGTAACTCACTTATATTACAATAACAATTTAGAAAATGTAATCTTTTTAAGAGCTGAAAGGAAAGAAGATGGGAAAAGAACCTTTAAAATTTTAGAAGGACAGCCTCTTCTAACAGGTTATGCAAAGGACCTTTATAGATCAATTTTTGAAGATTATGTATATCATAAAAGGGGGTTTAAAAAATGAATGATAAAGTTGCCATAGTAACAGGTGGAGGACAAGGTATTGGAAAAGCAATAACTAAAAAATTTTTAGAAAACAATATATCTGTAGTAGTTGCAGAGATAGATGAATCTGCGGGGAAAGAGGTAGAGGAAGAATATTCCTCCTTGGGAAAGATAAAATTTATAAAAACTGATATCTCAAAAGAGGAAGATGTAAAAAACATGGTAGAAGAAGTAATAAAAATTTTTGGGAAAATCAACTATCTTATAAATAATGCGGGAATAGGAATAAATAAACATATCTCAGAACTTTCTTTGGAGGAATGGAATAGGGTTATAGGAGTGAATTTAACAGGTGCTTTTTTGTGTGCTAAATATGCCTATCCATATCTCAAAAAAGAAAAAGGAGTTATTATAAATATTGCCTCCACAAGAGCCTTTATGTCTGAACCCAATACTGAAGCTTATTCTGCTTCAAAAGGTGGAATCTATGCTCTAACTCATGCTCTTGCTATAAGTCTTGGACCTGATATAAGAGTAAACTGTGTAAGTCCTGGATGGATAGAAGTTTCTGAGTGGAAGAAAAAGAGTTTGAGAAAGCCTGCGAAACTTACAGAGCTTGATCACAAACAGCATCCTGCAGGAAGAGTGGGAAGACCAGAAGATATAGCAAGTCTTGTTTTATACCTTGTATCTGATGAGGCGGGATTCATTACAGGAGCAAACTTTATAGTAGATGGTGGAATGACAAGAAAAATGATTTATTTATAAGAGGAAGTCCTTAAGTTTAAGCTCTCTTCCCATATGTTAATTTAAAAGATATTTAAACCTAAAAAACTTAAAAGAAGAATTATATTTAAAAGTGTTACAATTATTCCAATTAAAATTAATATTACATTATCTACTTTTGAATTAACAAATCTTCCCATTACCTTAGGAGATGATGTAAGTTTGATAAGAGAGAAGATGGTAAATGGCAACTGAATACTTAGCATTATTTGACTCCAAATAAGTCCTTGAAAAGGATCAGATATAAAAAATATTATAATTAGGGCTCCTATTAAGGTGATAGATATTCCTACACGGGTATGATTATCTTTAAGATCAAAGGGTTCGTTAGATATTCCCGCCCATATACTTCCACCCGCCATACCAGCAGTTATGGATGAAGAAAAACCTGAAAAAAGAAGGGCAATAGCAAAAATGTAAGATGCAAAATTTCCAAGAAGAGGTTTTAAAGTTATATATGCTTGAGGTAGCTCTGTAATTACAGTACCATTTTTATGAAATGTTTCTGCTGCAATAAGAATCATAGAACTATTTATTGCCCATCCTACAAGCATTGCTACTATTGTATCAAGATACTCATATTTTAATTGCTTTTTTATAATCTTTTCGTCCTCTAAATTCCATTGTCTACTTTGGATAATTTCTGAATGTAAGAAGAGATTATGGGGCATTACCACTGCCCCCATAACACTCATTATTATGGGTATAGAATTAGGAGGAAAAGATGGTAATGTCCATCCTGCTAATGCATTTTTCCAATTTATTTTCACCAAAGAGAGTTCAAAAAGAAAGGAGAGTCCTATGAGAGATACAAAACCAATAATATACTTCTCAAGTTTTAAATAGTTATTTGAGATCAACATGTATATTACAAAAAGAGTTGTAAAGGTTGCCCCTACATTAATTGGAAGATTAAAAAGCATATTAAGTCCTATGGCAGCTCCTAATATCTCTGCAAGAGCTGTAGAAATAGATGCAAGCATAGCGGTAAATAAAATAAAATAACTTGGGATCTTGGAAAAATTTTTAGATATAGATTCTGAGAGACAAAGTCCTGTTACAATTCCAAGGTGAGCTGAATTATGTTGCAAAAAAATAAGCATTATGGTGGAAAGGGTAACCATCCAAAGGAGTGTATAACCAAATTGAGAGCCTGCAGACATATTGGAAGCCCAATTTCCAGGATCTATAAATCCAACAGTTACAAGAAATCCAGGACCTATATATTTTAATATCTCAAGAGCTCCCAGTTTAGGGTGATGATTCGCAAAAAATTTTTTAAAATTCATAGGATTCTTTAAAAACCTCCTTTAATATTATATAAAACTTGATAAATATTATACCTAAGCTTTAACTTTTTGTAGAGCTAAGACAGTTCAGGCTTTTTTAATATGTTGATTGGACTCTAAAGGTTTCCCTCATCCATTCTTCAGTAAGAATTCTATTATGCACTTCCTTTACTTTCTGCTTTCTATTTTTCTCCATTGTGGGACTTCTATATTCTACCTTCTTTAGGATCTTCCACCATGCCATTTTCTACAGGAGCATCATACCATTCCATCATTTCAAGGGTATCGTAGATACAACATATAGGAATCTCTGAAGATAAAGCCTCTTTCCAGCTTTTTAAAAGCTCTTCATTTATCATAACCTAGATTGCTTTTGTACTTCTGTTGTGGTCGATTCAATCCCTTATAGTTACTGACCTGTAATCACTTTTATCACCCCTCAAATATTAGGATAAATCCCTTTCTCTAATTCTTCCACAAGTCCTTTTGCTCTCCTTTTTCTCTCCTCCATCTTCGTTTATACTGTTAACCATCTCCCTAACACTTTATCTTCTATCTTCATCCAAGCTCTACCTCCTATGGG
>JBNARO010000062.1:0-3091 GCA_049718665.1 Dictyoglomaceae bacterium
GCACATTGAAGATAATTTGGACTATGGAGTCCTGAGGAGAGTAAAAAATGACCTTCTAAAAATGCTCCTTTCTCTTCAAAAACTTTAAGCCAATCCATATAAAATTCCTCTCCTTTTTGTCTAAAGATATCACAAGGATTTAGGTTAGGTCAAAGAAAAAAGATTTAGAAAAATGTGACGAAGATCACTTTTAAGTATTTGGTTTTCAAGATATAATTTTAATAAATTAGTAAAAATTTCCCCTTTATTTTTATACGAAGGGAGATGAAATAAAATGAAAAGATATTTTGTGTTTACATTAATTTTTCTCTCTCTTTTCTCAATGAGTTTATTCGGTTTAGATACAGGTTATATTTGGATGAATAAGGGTGACTGGGTAAAGTATACTGTAATATCAGCTTGTAGCACAAAACTTTGGGCGGGACAAAGCTCTAATGTTACTTTTGAAATCAAATCTGGAACAAATCCCAATAATTTAACAAATACCCAAAATGTTAATGTAAGTAAAAACAATTATATTACATGGAATTTAACAGGAAATTACACATATCAATTTAAAGTTAAAAGTGGAAATCTTGGTTGTGTTTATATACCAAATTTTGCTACAAACGTCAGTTGGAATAGAATCATTAAAAGACAAGAAAATGTGGTAAGAACTTGGAGACTTCCTGATAATGCTTGGAAGGAATTTGCAAATAAGTTCGCAGATAATCGTATATCTATAAGGGATTCAATTTTCAATACTTTTGCTAATATTGCTTCTATAAATCCATCAAATACCGCTTTGCAAACAGGCTTAGGGTCCTTACTTAATAATATAGGCAATTCATATTTTCCTGAATCTTCATATCAGTTTCTTTCAGACTCTCTATTAGAAAGCTCTAATTCCTTTGCTCAAATCCTCTTAGAAGTTCAGCAGAAAATCTCGAGATCTACTGTTGCTGCTTTTGGGGTAGCCTTATCTGAAGTTTATGATGCAGCTTTTATGGGGTTGCAATATGCTCAATGGATGAGAAATATTTTATGGGAAGGAGTTCCTCAGTCTATCATGTCAGCACAAACAGCATATGAGAGAACAGTAGCTTTTCAAAGCTTAGCAAATAGTATTAGAAGTGCTGCATGGAGTAATTTAGATAATTTAAGGAATTTTATAATATCTGAAAAAGATGCAAGAAACGCAAATAATAAAATCGCCTTAAAAAATTCTCTTGAATCTCAGTTAGGAGTGCTTTATTCAAGTTCTTGTGATAGTAGTACAGTATACACTACTGATGAAGCTATGTCTAATGGTACAGGATTATCTTTGTGGCATATATATGCTAAAGCTTATCGTATCGCAAAAAATAGAGAAAATAATTCTAATTATCCGATTGCTGAAAGACAGGCTTATACAATGATAAAAATTTTGAGTAAAAAACTAATGGCTACAGTGTTAGGTTTATACATAGAAACCTCATGGATTAAGATGTTAGAGGAAGAAAGTTATCTTTTGAAGCCCTAAACTTAAGGAGGTTAAAATGAAAAAATTTTACTTTTTAAATGTTATATTCTTTCTCCTTTTAGTTTTTAATGGCTTTTCTCAGGATATTAATGTGGTTTGGGAAAAAACTTTTGGGAAAAGCGAGGCAGAAGAAGGATATTGTGTAAAGGAGCTTAAATATGGTGGTTATATTATAGTAGGATGGACAGGATCTTTTGGGCATGGAGGAGAAGTTTATTTAATAAAACTTGATAAAAATGGAGATATCATTTGGGAGAAGAATTATGAAGGAAGGGGTGCAGAACAAGGAAGATCTATAATAGAGGATAGAGATGGGAATTTTATAATAGTTGGGCGGTCCTCTGGTCAAGCTTATATTTTGAAGGTTGATAAAGAAGGAAATAAAGTATGGGAGAAATACTGGGGAGGAGGGGATGATAGTTTAAATTGCGTAATAAATATAAACGAAAAAGAAAATATTGCTTGTGGCTATACTAAATCTTTTGGGAATGGAGGCTCTGATTCTTACATTTTAAAATTTGATGAAAATGGAGAAAAAATATGGGAAAAAACTTACGGAGGAAAAGGAGATGAAGAAACAAGTTTCATTATAAAAGCAAAGGATGGAGGGTTCATTGCTGTAGGATTTACTACTTCCGAAACTTCAGGATGTGATATTTACATACTAAAAATAGATGAAGAGGGAGAAGTAATCTGGGAGAAGACCTTTGGAGGAAGTGGAGATGATAATGCTTATTCTATATGCGAATCCTTTGATGGAGGTTATATCATTGTAGGAGAGACAACATCATTTACAGGTGATATCAATAATGTATACATATTAAAAATTGATGAAAATGGAGAAAAAATCTGCGAGAAAAATTTTGGATTTTCCGTTGATGAAGAAGGCAATATTTATATAGGAGATAGATCTGCTGCCTATTCCATCAAGCAGACCTTGGATAAAAAATATATAATCACTGGATATAGATCTGGAAATGTTTATGTATTGAAACTCGATAAAAATTTAGAGTTAATTTGGGAAGGATCCTTTGGAGGGGAAAGAGATGAATATGGTTTCTGTATAGAACAAATATCAGATGGTGGTTATATTATAGTAGGAGATAAAATGGGCTTTGACCCTAATGTATATGTAATAAAGATAGAAGAAAAGTGATAAGTTAAGGGAGCAGGAAGAAAGTTCCTGCTCCCTTTTTTGTTTAGTTTATACTGATCTTTTTAAGAAAATATCTTTTGCCTTTTTGGCTGATTCAAAGTGATTTACTACTGGAGAATAATAATTTAGCTTATACATCAAGGGATTGTGGATTTTATAGTTTTCCTCGTTTCTCAGTTCAGGGATGTATTTTTTAATGTAAACACACTAACTCTGGATATGTAAATTCTCTATCGAATACAAAGACTGTTTTCTTAGGAAGGATAGGAAGGAGTAAAGATATGGCGTATATAATTAAATTAACTTCGCTTTTCCACCTTAGCTTAGAGAAAGAATCAAATTTAACAGGAATAAGAAGAATAGGTAAAGCTCTACCTCCTATAGGAACTGCAGAAGAAAGAACTTTTTAAGCGAGCTAAGCTTATTTACTGATT
>JBNARO010000063.1:0-2963 GCA_049718665.1 Dictyoglomaceae bacterium
AAAAGAAGACTTGTCTTAATATTTGAGGGGTGATAAAAGTGATTACAGGTCAGTTATCTTGTGGTCTTGACATAGAGTGCCAGAATGTTATCTCTACTGTTTTTTGTCCATATATGGGAAGAATGGTAATTAAAAGGAACACAATTAACAGACTTAAAATTAACTTTTTCATACTTTTACCCCCTTAAAGAAGTTTTTAAGAAAATTGAAAATACTTTTTATTCTTCTTTATCACCTCCCTTTAAGATATAAATGTTTTATATTTTAAATCTTATAGTTTTAACTTCTCCTCTTTTAAAAGCTAAGCTCCATTCTCCACTGCCTTCCAGGAGTTCTCTGTTTTCTTCTTTCATATCAGTAATATACGCATTTTTAAAAAGATTCGATTTTAAAGTATAAATTCCTTCATCTCCCATGTTTACAAGTCTTACTATAATATCTTCCCTATCTTCAGAAATTTTTAATGTTGTAAGAAATAGTTCTTCTGGAATATCTATCAATTTCCACTCTTTAATTTTTAAGGGCGAAGCTATAGCAATAGGATATAATAAGTAATCTCTTGATTTTTCATAAAATTCCTTTTCTTTGTCTGAATTTAATAGCACAAAAGAATATTCAAAATTATATTTTCCAAGACATTGAGCCTCTGGAGTAGAAGGGGAAGGTCCTGCATGTCCTTTTCTTGTAATAAGATCCCCTCTTGATAAATATCCTACAGATCTTAAAAGAGTTACCTTGCAAGATGTTTCCTTTTCTCTTCTTTCTACCTCATATTCATGAAGTCCTCGGGTCACTATCATTATCTTTGATTTATTACCTAAAAGACTTACAAAAGATTCCATAGCATATCTTGGAACATTTTCTTCCGCATACTCTTCACTATTTTCAACTTTCGTTTTATGCTCCACAATTCCATAATATCCATCATTGAAGACCTTATCTATTTCTTCTGGAAAATCTATTCCAAATCTTAACCTATGATCCTTTGCTCTATTCTCTATCTCTAAGGAAACATCTATACGAGGGAAATCTCTATATAGAGTGTAAGTCATAGTAGAAGGCATGGAAATTTTTTCAGAACTTCTTTTTCTTTCTTCTGCTGAGATAGGAAGGCTTATCTCTCCTTTTAGAGTAATTGTTTTTAAAAATCCCTTATCTTTAACGCTTATAGATTTAATCTCAGGAACAATTTTTAGAGGACTTCCCTCTGTAGGTGAGAAATTATATTCATCACCAATATCTCCTTGATCCTCAAAATAATTGATATTTTTTATATCTGTACCTCTTATCTTGTCATAAAGGTTAAAACTTCCGTCTTTATTTAAAGTAAACCTGTAAAAGGAATTTTCAAAACTTAAATCAAAATTTTCTTCTTTTTTGACCATTTCTTTTTTCTTTTTCAGAGTAAAAGAAGTAAAAGATAAAGGCGAAAGATCAGCGATAAAAGATATTTTAAATGCAGGAAGCATAAAGGCTTTACCAGGATTTTTGTCTCCAAAGAATTCTCTTATCTGAGATAGGAGCATATATTTCCTTTTACCTGAAGAATTAAATACTTCTTCGAGTATTCCTATAGGTTCAATAAAGCCTTCTATTATATTTCCTTTAGAATCATAAATTTCATACTCTGGAGAATCTAAGTTTACATATAACTCTACTAATCTTTTTTGTTCTTTTTCTAAAGGATTAAACACAATTACATTTAATTCTTCATCCTTTTCACCAAGCTTTTTTGTAGTATCATTCATAAGTTTTGCTAATGCTCCTATCCCACTTTCTAATGCAGAATAAAGCCTGCTTTCCACATCTCTATGAACTCTATCTATACTGCACCCGCAAATACTATCATGAGGGTGAGATTTTAAAATGTTTTTCCACCCATAATCTATCTCATTGTTTCTTGAATTTATCTCTAAAATCTTTGCTATAGCAGATAATGGTTCTAAATATCTTAAATATAAAAGTTGAGCCTCGAAGTTCAAAAGCTTTAAATATATTCTTGTAGAAGTAATGTCTTTTAAAATTGGTTCATATTTGGGATCTCTCAGCTCTCCAATTACTTTTTCCAAATTAGGATTTCCATTTAAAACTTCATTTACATAATTTTCAAGATTTGAATGTATAATTTCCACCCCAAGCTCTTTACTCCACTCATAAAATTTTTCAGGAAGTTCCATAAGGGGCATCTCATGATCTGTCCCATTCATAATCAGAATGTTTTCTGTAGTCTTATGATTCTTTAAGGTTTCTATTTCTCTTCTGAATCTCTCTTTTAAACTTTCTATATCCTTTCCAAAATGAGCACCGTTAGAATAACTATGTATAAGATTCACTGTAAGGATCCCATCTCCATTGGGAGCTTCCCATAGAAATTCTGTTTTTCGTGAAGCTGATCCTACTCCTCTCCAAACTACTCCTGCTTTAAATCCAAGTCCCTTCAAAATAACTGGTGTATATGCATTATGCCCAAACATATCAGGAAGATACCCTATATTCATTCCATCAATCCCTAAACTTTTAAATAATCTTTGTGCATAAAGATAATTTCTGATTAAAGATTCTCCCATTATTAAAAATTCATCAGGGAGAATATACCAAGGACCTACAATAATTTTCCCCTTCTTTATTAAATTAACTAATTTATCCTTATTCTCTGGACGAATTTCTAAATAGTCTTCCAAAACTACCCCTTGTCCATCAAGGGTGAAATATTTGAATTCTTGATACTTTTCCATATTGTCTATTAGAAGGTCTATAAGTTCTAATAAACGCTGACGGAAAATCTCAAAGGTAGCATACCATTCCCTATCCCAATGAGTATGAGTTACCACATGTACTTTCATTTTGTCCTCCAGCTTATATATACTTGTATATATAAGTTAACACAAAAATTTTTTCTTGTCAAGTTTTTTTTGGAGACTGTTCAAAAAAATTTTAAATAAGGGGAAATGATATATTTAGAA
>JBNARO010000064.1:0-5557 GCA_049718665.1 Dictyoglomaceae bacterium
GATAGGGATTGGCTTAAGGACAGGACAGGGCTTTGGCATGGTAGAGGTGTGTTAGTGAGAAGAAATAAAAGTAAAGCCAATAATTCAGAGAATAAAAATCTTAAAAAGTTGCTACCACTTTTTGGAGATTATGAACTCGGTTCATTGAAAAAGAATCTCACCTTTTCTCTTGTCATAGCAAGAACTCTTGAGATGGCAACTCCTGAGCAGTTCAGAATTTTTACATCTTTTATTGGCAATGAGGCAATCTTAAAGTTTCTTGAAGAAAAAGTTCAAAAAATGCTTTCAAAAAAGGACTTAAACTATCGGAGACTATATTATGCGAAAAAGGCTAAAGAGAGTTCATAGAGGTTAGCGATATATGAAAAAACGATATGGAGAAATAAATGAATTGGTGGCTGGACTTAGGTAAAGTTTATTTGCTGGAATTAACAGGTAATATCAGGTTTGATGATTCATCAGTTAAACATGCCATTAATGCCTTTTGTGACAAGATAAAAGGTTTAGAAAAAGAAAACCCTTATGCATTCATTATTGAGAAAACCCTAAAAAATAATCCACTTATAAATCCATTTGCGATCAAAGAAAAGGATAAAAATAAAAAAATAGAGAAATCTTATAAAAATATAGAAGACTTTCTAAAAACAATTTCCGTAGATAAGGAAGTATATTGTTCTTTTTGTGGTGAAGAAACGGAAAATTCAAAAGACAGTATTGCTTCAAGAAAATGGATTGTCTCAGGTGGTTGGGAGAATTCACCACTTTATGCAGGGGGTGGTTCTATATCTCCAAGAATCTGTTTGAATTGCCGTAAACTTTCTTTATTAGCAGCTTTTAAAGCTTATGAGCTATTTATTGAAAATGGTTTGCCTTTTATAATCTATAATCCAGATATTAATCTTTACAAAACACTTCTTAATAATCTCCTATTAAGAAAAGATTTGAGTTTAAATTTTGAGAAATCATCATCTGTTTTTCTCTCGCTTGGTAGTTCTCTTATCTATCCAAATTATGACAAACAGGGTAACATTGAAAGTTTTGATATTCGCCCCTTATTGCCAAAAGCCTCTTTGATATTAATGAATTTGACTGGACTATTAAGTAAAAAAAATAAAGAACAGTATATTTTAGAGGTCATTGAAAAATATAAAGAGAAAACAGCAATTAAGCTTATATCAGATTTTCTAAAAAGACAGTCTAAGTTAGATTTAAATGAAGTTATAACTGCTTTTTATGCCTTTGTTAAAGTATATAGAGGAGGTGCAGGTATGACAAAAGATTTTTTTGAACTCGGTAGTAAGTTAGGAAAACAACTGGAGGATAAAGCTTATTCTGTAGCACTAAAGCTTTATAAATCTCTTGGAGATTCTTCTCAATTTCAAAAATATTTAATCGGCACATATATTTATTTAAAAGAGCCTATGCCTATAGAGCTAACTAAAATAACAGAAAAAGATGAAAATGCCTTAGCATTTATAATGGGAATAATGAATAGTATTGAAAATAAGGAGGTTTAGTCATGAAAGGATTAACTTTAACAATGGTAGTTAAGTTTACAGGCACGCCTTCAATGGGAGAAGGTCTTGGTGGCAATATAAATCCAATGAAAGTATTACCCACAGAGATAGGAGATTTTGCATATCTTTCTCCGAACGCAATACTTAAACAACCTTTGATGGAATATTTTGTAAGGGAGAAAGGATGGAAATTTGAGTTTGGCAAAAATATAAATATTGCACCAAAGAAAAAGAACACTGATAAACCACCACTTCAAATAACAAGTTTTGCAAATGAAGATCCTTTTGCAGATATATTCGGATATTTATTTACAAGGAAAAAGGATAAGGGGAAAAAAGAGGAAACTATAGATGAAGAAGAGGCAAAAGAGGAAACACGTAAAAGAAAAGCACCTCTTGGTGTCTCTTATGCTATGGGTTTAATGGAATTCAAAAATTGTCTTGACTACAGGAGTAATCTTGGTTTGGTTGAGCTTTCAGGTTCAAAAGGTGAGGGTCAGATGATATTTCAAAGAGAGATTGACATGAACTATTTCGTTTATACATTAAATCTGGATTTACAGAGAATTGGAGTAGAGAACAACACCGGAAAAGAGGCCTCTGTAGAAGAAAAATTTAACAGAGTTCAAGCAGTACTGGAAGCAATACCATACATTACTATTCAAAGAAATGGAGCATTGTTAGGCACTTTAAGACCACATCTTGTTGTTGGTGGGGTATTTGAGAGAAAATTTGCATATTTTCTTGATTCCATTGTTTGGGATAAGACAAAAAAAGCTGTTATAGCAAAGGCAATTAATGACACTATTAATGAGTACGGGCTTAAATCGGATGAGAAGAACCTATTAGTTTTTGGTGTTCATGAAGGATTTCCACTTGATGGAGATGTAAATATTGAAAAAAAACTCCCTAAGAAAGCAATTGATGAGGTCATAGGTTTTATAGAAAAAAATAAGGAAAAAATATGGAAGAAACCAGAGAAATTATCAGAATAATTATCTGGGGACAGACTGCTCATTTTAGAATATATGGCAATCAGAACTTTTGTGATTCCCATCCACTACCGCCGCCATCTACTGTACTTGGTATATTACGAGAAGCTATTGGAGAACGACCTCCTGAACCACTGGAACTTGCAATAAAAGGAAAATATAAAGGAATATTCTTTGATTATCAAACATTTTTGCACGGAGCAATTGAGTTAGACCATAAAAAAGGCTGGTGGGTTAGTAGAAAAATTAATCGTTATACTGATTCAAAAAAAGGGGAAGATGTTCAACTGAATCCTATGTTTGTAAAAGTACTATATAAACCAAGATATACAATTTATGTCTACTCACCTGATTATCACAGTTATTATCTTTCAAAATTAAATGAACCTGAAGGTTTTATATCTCTTGGGAGGAGCGAAGATCTGGCTATGTTTAGGGTTGAATCTATAAAAGCATATAAGAAACAGGCAAAAAAGAAAGATAAAATAAAGATTGAAAACTCTTATTTACCAAGAGAAATCTACGGTTCAGCACCTTTATTTTTACCTGTTTCTCATATTAAAGATAGAAATTTAAAAATGCAGAAAATTTATTACATTCAAGAGGCTGTTTCTTATTATGATGGTGCATATTGGGAAACAGAAGATGGTGATAAATTTTTATGGTTATTGGAATACAAAGACACTATAAATGGTAAATTACCAAAATTACTCGGATAGTAAAATGCAGAAAGTTTTAGCTAAAAGCAATCCTGAAAAAGAATTACATGAACATACTCTTGAAGTTATAAAGTTTGCTGAGAGAGAGATTGAAAACTTAAAGTCTCTTGGGCTGAATATCAGTCCTGATGTAGAAAAAGCTATTAAAATTTGTTGCTTTGCTCATGATTTGGGCAAAGTTTCAAAAACTTTTCAGGACTCATTGTCAGGAGACAAAAGATACATACCTCATAATCTTCTCTCTTTGATTTTTCTCAAATCAATTTTTGATGTTTTGGATTTTTCAGAAGATTTAAAAAATAAAATTATATACTCAATAGGCTTTCATCATAAAAACTTTCTTGAACTCAATGAATTCATAAACGGAAGCAGAAGGACTGGTGCGAATAGTCTTGAAGATGAAATTATTGATATAGAAGAAAACAGACTGTCTTTGCTAAAACCAATGCAAAAATTGTTTAAAATTTGTTTTGGATGTGAAATAAATTTCTCAGTGGACTATAATATTATTGATAAACATAAGGAAATAATTCTTAACTTAGAGCCATTTGATAATGATGTCATTTTAATAAAAGGCATTTTACATAGGGCAGACCATATAGCATCTTCAGGTATAGATGAAATTCCAAAGATATATCTTAAATCTGAGGCTTATAATAATCTGAAGGAATATATTACTCTCAAAAGATTTCAAGAAGAAATTGCCAATAAAAAAGACTCCCTTTTACTCATAGCCCCAACGGGCAGTGGTAAGACTGAAGCTGCTTTATGCTGGGCTGGTACAAAAAAAGGTAAAATTATCTTTACACTTCCTACCAGAGCATCGGTCAATGCCGCATTCAATAAATTAAAGAAATATTATGGTGATGATGTTGGCATATTGCATGGGGAAGCAGGCAGATTTATTTATTCAACTTTGAAAAAGGAACATAAAGAAACAGAAGCAATTGAAGAAAGTTTTCATGAGATAAATTTAAGCAAAAATCTACTTAAGCCTGTATTGGTCACCACTATTGACCAGATTTTTTCTTTTGCTTTAAGAGTTCATCAATATGAGAAGATACTTATGGGACTTTATGGATCTAATGTCATTTTAGATGAAATAGACTCTTATTCGCCTTATACAATTGAAATTTTGAAGCAAAGTCTAAAAATAGCAAAAAATTTTGAGATAATACCTTTACTAATGTCTGCTACAATTCCAGAGTTTCTAATTAAAGAGTTTATAAATGAAGGAATTGTTGTAGAACAATACAAGCCATCTTGGGATGAACTTGAAATTAAAAATGATGCTAAACATGAAATAAGTATGATCAACTCAGATATCACAGACTGTGCAAAAATTATAAGAAATTTATCAAAAGAAGAGCAAAATAGTGTATTAATTGTATGTAATACTATCAAAAAAGCCATCTTAGTCTATGAAAAATTAAAGGAGTTTTCGCCAAAACTTTATCATTCTTTATTTACTTTTAATGATAGAGAATCTAAGGAATTAGAGATCGGAAAATCTGATAAAGAAGGTCGAAATATAGGCATATGGATCACAACGCAAGTAGTTGAAGTTTCATTGGACTTAGATTTTGATGCTTTAATTACTGAAATAGCCCCAATAAATGTGCTAATTCAGAGAATGGGTAGATGTTATCGCAAGCGCAAAGGTGCGGGAAAAGTATTTATCTGCTCTAAATCCCTGAATGAAAATGGAAAACCTGAATTTTATCCTTATGGTGAGTTTGCAATAGAGGAAAGCTTAAAATCTCTGAAAGAAATAAAGGGTATTGTAGAATTGGAGGATAAATTTAATATACTAAACAATTACTTTGAAAATTATTGGAAAAACAGAAAAGTTGAAGAAGATAAAGAAAAAGCCAGAAATATAATTGGTAATTTTTTAAATTCCGATTTGACATTACTTGAAACAATCAGCAAACACGAAGTGAGCAGGTTTTTAAGAGACACTGGAATTTCAATTACTGCCATACCTATATCAAAGTTAAAGGATGAAGAATTAGATAAGTTAAAAGGAAAATATAAATGGAAAGACAGCTATGAAAAATTGTCCTTTTTGTATGAAATTTATGGCAGAACCATTTCTATGCCGTTACATGTTCTGCTTAAATTTAGAAGTCTTTTTGAAGAGACAAAACAAGGCCTATTTTTAACTTATTTACAGTATAACAGCGATATTGGGCTTTCTCTTAAAAATTTACATTCAATTATTTGAAATGCCTTTTTCTTTAAATGAATTGGCAAAAGCCCTTAAAGAGACTCAAGTTTTGCAAAAATCTGTAATTTTTGGTAATATATTACCAAAATATTAGGGAGT